>CALJMO010000072.1 GCA_937982065.1 uncultured Collinsella sp. | reverse complement strand
TGACTAGTCAGAAATGAGCGTGGATAATCTCCCGGTTTTGGCCTGTGTGCGGGCTCAAAGTGGGAGATTATCCACGCTCGCTTTAATTTGCCTGGGCTGCGATGCCTATCTAATCGGCTCGGCGTCTTCCCTGAGAATCGAAAGATACTCTTCATACCCGTACTGCCGGTATCTCTGTCTTGACTCGTCGAGAGGACGGAGGATACCCAATTCTTCAAATGATTTGACGAGCGAGCTCGCGGTACTCCTGCCGATATCGAGTTGGGCAGCGATGAATGCGGTGTCGACGATGGGGTGCTCTTCAAGAATGCCCAACAGCCTTTGCCCGTTTGCAGCGGTCCTTCCGAGATTTTCGGTAATGGTTGCTGTGGAACGGTTATGGAGGTCAACAAGGTTTTTTAAAGACCCTACCGAGTCCTTCGCACTCTCGAGAAGACTGTTGCAGAAAAACTCTATCCATTCCTCGTAAGTGCCTCTCTCCCTTACGGATGTGAGTTGCCGGTAGTACTCGCTTCGATTTTTCTTGAACTGGAACGATGGATAGAACAAGCAAGAATGAAGAACGCCATCATTGATGAGCATAAGTGTAATGAGAAGCCTGCCCAGGCGACCGTTTCCGTCTAGGAATGGATGGGCAGTTTCAAATTGGTAATGGACGAGCGCCGCCCGCACAATCGGATCCATTTCGACTTGAGGCTCATTGATAAAGCGTTCGAGGTCCTGGAGCGTGTTACTCAAATCTTCAATGTTTGGAGGGACAAACGATGCGGTTGCAATGGTGCAGCCTGAGGGGCCAATCCAGTTTTGTGAGGAGCGCAGCTCGCCTGGATTCTTCTCCGTTCCGCGCACTCCGTCCAGCAGGACCGCATGAACTTGCCTAAGAAGTCTCGTGCACAAGGGCATCTTTTTGAGCAGTTCTACGCCGCGGTCGACAGCACGGACGTAATTCACGACGTCTGCGACATCTTTATGATGGAGTTGTGTTTGCGATGGACTAAGTAGGTCGTCAAACGTGCACTGGGTTCCCTCAATTTGCGAAGAAAGGAGTGCTTCTTTGCGCACGTACATTGTCAGATACATGTCGGCGTTGGGAACAAAGTAGAGCATGCCTTCAAGCTCTCCAAGCTTTCGTGAGCATGCGGAAAGCGTGCGATAGGTTTCCTCGGTGAGGTTTAGCTGCCTCAATGATTGCAAGGGCGTTGGAAAAAACGAATAGTAAGCCAATTTCCCCGATAGATTATTGCGGAGCGTTCCCTGGCCGTTCTCCTCGATTTGCATCGCGCCCTCCATATCTTTAGTGCCGGAAACTCGTTATTAGGCTAATCATATCAATTCTAATAACGAGTTTAAGGATTAAATAGTTATTAGAATTGATGTAAACAATCTAATGACGAGAAGTCGTTATTACTTGACCATGGAGCTCGGCTTGGTACAGGGGGGGGGTTATCCAAAATGAGAGCGGATAATCTCCCGTTTTGGCTCGGTGACGGCCTCAAAGTGGGAGATTATCCACGTTCGCTAGTTAAGCGTCCAAAAATCCACACTCGCCAAACCTGCCAAAAAGGGACGGGTTTATTTTGGCACGTTTCGGTCGGTGTCAGGAAGTGTTAGGGATAAGGCGGCGGCAGGACTCGAGAGCGAAAAGAAGTATCGGGTTTGGTGCACCCGCTTCTGCCCGTCCCGTGCGCAGGCGATACTCGGCTTATCGACCAGCGATGCAAAGGAGATGCTCGTCCCACGAGCACTACCGGGAAGGGCTCGCGATTCGAGTCCCCACCTTAGCATTTGAACCATTTGGCACTATAATTACCGTAGGCATGCGCACAACGTTGCGCTTAATCAAGAGGAGAAAACGTATGGGTCTGTTTGACATGTTCAAGAAGAAGGCTGAGCCCGCGGCTGCCGCTGCTCCGGCTTCCATCTCTGCTTCTGCCGGCGCCGACGTGCTGTGCTCGCCCGTCAAGGGCAAGGTCATCAAGATGGCCGACGTGCCCGATCCCGTCTTTGGTGGCGAGGTTCTGGGCAAGGGCTGCGCCGTGTGGCCCGAGGACGACCTGGTCTACGCTCCCTGCGACGGCAAGGTGACCGTCACCATGGGTCACGCCGTGGGCCTGCAGTCCGATAGCGGCATCGAGGTTCTGGTGCACGTTGGCGTCGATACCGTCAACATGAACGGCGATGGCTTCGAGGGCTTCGTCAAGGCCGACGACGTCGTGAAGGCCGGCCAGCCCATTCTCAAGATCGACCGTGCCAAGATCGCTGCTGCCGGTTACAAGGACTGCGTCGTCGTGGCCGTGTCCAACACCGCCGAGTTTGCCGATGTCGAACTCGCCGTCGAGGCCGACTCCGCTGTCGCCGCCGGTGACGCCATCGTTAAGGTCGTCCGCAAGTAAATTGCGGCATCCAAAGGATGTGCAAGGGTGGTCGGGTTTTCCGGCCACCTTTTTTATTGCACCGCGGGAAAGCGTTTTATTGCACGTTGGGCGGGCTTGCAAACCGTTCGGACGCTAAAACGAACCGACCGTGCCTTCGCGTTGCCGAGGGTGTTCATAAGCGGATAGTATGGGCTTACTTATTACAACGTGCGCCGCGTCTGGGAAGCGCAGTGCCGCTCATTGGGAGGAACAACATGAAAAAGAAGCTGCTGCTTGCGCCCCTCATGGCCGTCTTGGTTGCATGCGTGGTCCTGCTTTCCGGTTGCGGAGGCCCTTCGGTCGAGGAACTCATCACCGAGGATCTTACGACTCAGTTTGACGAGGTCAAGAACGGTGGCGACGACTTCCTCTCTGGTCTGGAGGAGGCTTCGGGCGACGAGTTCGAGCAGCTGGGTATCGATCCCAAGGAGTATGCCAAGACCTATCTCGAGGGCTTTGACTACAAGATCGGCGACGTGACGGTCGACGAAGACAAGGGTGTCGCGACCGCCGAGGTCTCCATCACCTGCAAGTCTATGAACAAGATCGTCGAGGACTTCTCCACCCAGTATCAGGAGAAGGTCGCCGCGCTTGACACGGTTCCTTCCGATGACGAGCTGTACAAGATGGCCGGTCAGGTTATGGTCGATGTGACCAAGGCCACCGAGCCCAGAAAGACCACGGTTATCTTCAAGTACACCTGCAACGACGATGGCGAGTGGTCTGCCGACGACTCCGTCAACTCCGAGATGATGGATGCAATGCTGAGCTAGGGGGTTACGGCGTTTTACCAAACGCCGTAACTGCTCGACGCTGCAAGCCCGCCAGAGCGGCAATCTGCCTTTCAACTTCGGCGGCATGAC
>CALJMO010000071.1 GCA_937982065.1 uncultured Collinsella sp. | reverse complement strand
CCGAGCCGTACGCTTGAACTTAGAAGGGGGAGGCCTCGCGGCCTCCCCCTTTTTTTGTTTAAAACCAGATCTAACAAACTCGCTGTGTTTTATGACCCTCGTTTGTCGCATCTTCCGTTAACGGGCTACAATAACTTAGTCTGTGCAATATGGAGGTGAACATGGCTGAAGCTGGTATCGGCGTTGATATCGTCGAGATTTCCCGCATGAAATCAATCCTTGAAAAGACGCCGTCGTTTGCTCGGCGTGTGTTTACCGAAGAAGAGTGCGCATATTGCGACGCTTCATCGCGTCCTGCGGCGCACTATGCGAGCCGTTTTGCTTCTCGTGAAGCGGTTCTCAAAGCTCTTGGTACGGGTTTTAGTCAGGGCGTCGGCCGCAAAGACGTCTCGGTGACGCGTGATAACCTCGGAAAGCCTAAAGCGGTGCTTTCGGGTCGAGCGCTCGAGATTGCTCAAGAGTTGGGTGTCGTTGAAGTTGCGCTCTCCATTACTTTGACGGGTGATCTGGCCGTAGCCAATGCCATTGTGATCACCGAGGATGCTCGACCAAAGCCTAAGGAAGAAAAGGTGAGCACCAAGGAACGCGTTGCACAAACTTATAAAGAGGCTCGCTCGGTTTTAGATGAGCTTGAGCAACTGCAAAATTCAGCTTTGACGGAGCACCAGGGCGATGCTTCGCAAGATACGCTAGGAGCATAGATGAAACCGGTTTTGAGTACCGAGGAAGTCGTTCGCCTCGAAGATATTATCGAACGCGAAGGAACTTCGAAGGCCGAGCTTATGGAACTGGCGGGTGAGTTTGCTGCTCGTGAAATTCTAAAACTCAATCCCGATCGCGTCCTTGTTCTGGTCGGTTTTGGCAACAACGGTGGCGACGGCTGGGTCGCGGCTGATATTTTGAGTCATAAGGGCGTTGACGTGGATATCGTGTCTCCGGTTGAGCCGGATGAGATTCCTGCCGCTCTGGCTCGCCATGTTGCCCGCCGTACCGCCGGTCGCGACGTGCATGTGTGTGTCGGTCCCTCGCGAGATGAGCTTGAGGTGCTCATTGATAAGGCTGATGTCGTGGTCGATGCTATTTTTGGCACCGGGTTTCACGGTGATCTCCGCGCCCCATTCTCCATTTGGATTCCCACTGTAAACGAAAATGCCGACCGCGTTGTCTCTATCGATGTTCCCTCGGGCCTCAACGCCGAGACGGGCGTGGTCGATGACGACTGCATTCGCGCTGAGCGCACCGTGACGATGATCGCTCCTAAGATTGGTTTGTATAGTGCCGATGGCCCCGAGTATGCCGGCGACTTGGTATGCGGGGGTTTGTACGACCGCCTTGACGAGGTGATCGACGATGTGGACCATGCTGCCGAGATCGTTGAGCCCGGCGACCTCGTTGACTATTTTGCACCGCTGCCGAGCAATATCGATAAGTATTCTCGTGGCTCGGTGCTCATCGTTGCCGGTTCGGCACAGTATCCCGGTGCCGCTATTATGGCCGCTAAGTCTGCGGCACGCGCCGGTGCTGGATATGTCGCCGTCGCAACGCCCGATGCCTGCGCTAATCTCATTCGCATGGCGCTTCCGTCTATTCCGGTCTTCGCCATACCCTCCGATTCCCGTGGCTCCTTTGGCGCCGCAGCGCGTATGACGGTATGCGAGATTGCTAAGAAGTACAGCTGCGTTTTGTGTGGGCCGGGCATGACGACATCCGCCGGCGCTATGCAGGTGGTTTCTGGCCTACTTGAGCTCGACGTTCCGCTTATCCTGGACGCCGATGCGCTCAACTGCCTCTCTAAGATTGCGATTGACGGTATCGACAGTAATCCCGAGATGTATCGCCGTGAGCAACCGCTGGTCATGACGCCGCATTATCGTGAGCTTTCACGTTTGGTCGCCGGTGACGAGGTCAACGATTTGGGGACGGCAATCGCTGCCGCACAGAAGGTTGTCTGGGCTGCGGGCTCCGATAACCTTGTCGTCATCGCCAAGGGGCCAACGACGGCTATTTGCGGTGTTGAGCGCGTGCTCCTGCCGCTGTCGGGTCCGGCATCACTGGCGACTGCCGGCTCCGGCGATGTTCTAGCCGGCATTCTTGCCGGCACGCTGGCGACCATGCGTGACGATATGGATCGCTGGGAGCTGCTGTATTCGTACGCCGTCGCACTCCATAGCTATGCTGGCTTTGCCGCCGCGACGGAGTATGGCGAGAAGAGCGTTATCGCCACCGATCTAATCGATTTGATCGGCCCCGCTATGGAGTTGGCGGCGAAGGACGCGCTCGAAGATCTGGGAATCATGGACGAAGGGTCGGATGATTAAACATGAATAAGGCCGATTTGACGCGCTGGTCCTGGGTTGAGATTGACCGTGGGGCGCTTCGCCGCAACACGAGGGCCTATAAGAATCTGCTGGATCCTCGCCAACGCTTGTGTTGCGTGGTCAAGGCCGACGCATATGGTCATGGTGCCGTTGAGTGCGCCAAGATCATGTACTCGGCCGGCGCTGATATGTTTGCGGTGGCGACGGTCAACGAAGGTGTTGAGCTGCGAAAGGGTGGAATCACCAAGCCCATCCTGATCCTGAGCGAGCCGCCCATTGAGGCTATCCCTACGTTGCTTGAGTTTGACATCATGCCTTCGGTCTATACGTCCGATTTTGCCTTGGCCTATGGCGAGTGCGCCGTCGCGGCGGGCAAAGTGGGCAAGTATCATCTCGCCATCGAGACGGGCATGAATCGTATCGGCGTTCACTATACGCAGGTGCTCGACTTTGTGCGCGGCATTAGTTTCCATCGCGGTATTCAGTGCGACGGCGTATTTACGCATTTCGCTACGGCAGACGAGCCTTCGGGTTGGGACTACAAGCTGCAGTGCCAGCGCTTTACCGAGGCCGTTCAAGCCATTAAGGACGCAGGTTTTGAGTGCGGTATCGTGCACTGTGCCAACACGCCGTCCTCGATGCTCGATCCCTCGATGCATTTTGATATGATTCGCGCCGGCGTTGGCTTGTATGGTATGCAGCCGTGCGAGCTGAGTGGCCGCGTGATGCAGCTTGATCCCGTCATGAGTGTCCATGCGCGCGTGACGCGTGTGGCACATCCTGCAATGGGTGAGGGCGTGGGCTACGGGTTTACCTATCGCGTGCCGCGCACACGCGTTCAGATCTGCACGCTGCCGATCGGATATGCCGATGGTCTTTCGCGTACGCTCTCCAATCGTATGGACGTGCTGTATCGCGGCGAACGTGTTCGTCAGGTGGGTAACATCTGCATGGACCAGTTTATGGTCGCCATCCAGTCCAATCCGGCACATGAGATTCCCGAGGCCGAGTATGGCGACGAGATGATCATTGTCGGCCGCGATGGTGATGCCGAGATCACTATGGACGAGATGGCGCGCCTGCGCGGCACGATTAACTACGAGGTCGCCTGCGGCTTTGGCATGCGTCTCGACAAGGTCTACGTGTAGGAGCCGCTATGGGTGTCATGCACATCCCCGGACATAGTCACCAGGCGCCGCGCGAGGTTGCGCTCGAGGAGATTGAGGCTGTTTTAGGCGACTGCCATCTCTGCCAGCTCTATCAGTCGCGCCATAACATCGTGTTTGGCGTGGGAAACCCCCACGCCCGCGTAATGTTTATCGGCGAGGCGCCGGGGCGTAACGAGGATCTGCAAGGCGAACCGTTTGTGGGGGCGGCGGGCGAGGATCTCAACGGCATCCTGTCGCTGGCTGGCCTCAAGCGCGAAGACGTCTACATTGCCAACGTGCTTAAGTGTCGCCCACCGGGAAATCGCAATCCTCGGCCCGAGGAAGTGCTGGCCTGTTCACCGTTTTTGCGTGAGCAGATTCGAAGCATTTGGCCTGATATCATCGTGACGCTCGGTAACCCTGCGACGCACTTTGTGCTTAAAACCGAGATCGGCATCACCAAGCTGCGCGGCAGGTTCCATCAGATGGGGCATTTTGTGGTGATGCCCACGTTCCATCCAGCGGCGGCGCTGCGTAATCCGGCGTGGCAGGAGCTGCTGGAGGAAGACTTTAAGATGCTGGGCGACTATCTGGAGCGGCATCCCGCGCCAGAGGGTGCCTCGGAATAATAAGGAGCATATATGTCCCTGGAGCGCCTGGGGGTAGGTATTTATAAAACGGCTTGCTCTGCCGATACGGAGCATTTTGGCGAGCTGGTTGCGCCGTGCCTGGAAGATGGTGATGTGCTGATCTTGACCGGCGGCCTCGGGGTGGGCAAAACCCACTTTACCAAGGGCGTTTCGCGTGGTCTGGGCGACGGCCATATGGTCACGAGCCCCACATTCGCACTCATGGCCGTTCATGACCAGGGGCGTATTCCGCTGTTCCACTTTGACCTGTACCGTCTGGAGCATGCTTACGAGCTCGAGGATACGGGCATTTTCGATGTACTGGGCTATGAGGGTGCCTGTCTGTTGGAGTGGGGCGAACAGTTCCAGGACGAACTGACAGACGAGTATCTTTCGGTAACGCTTAAGCGTGATGAGAACGATAGCGACGTGCGAACGATAACACTCGAGGCGCACGGCGAACGCGCAGCGGAGCTTTCCGATTTGATTGATAAGGCTGTACAAGATGAGCTTGCATAACGATTACGCGCTGGTGGTGGCGCTCGATACTTCGACCGATATGCTTGCCTGCGCGGCAAGCTGGATTGATGGGCAGACGGGCGAGGCGAAGCTGGTGAGTGGCGACCATATGTGCCGTCGCCATGCCAATGTGGAGCTCGTGAATACCGTCGACAGCGTGCTTACTCAGGCTGGCATGGACCGTGCTGACGTGGGCAGTTACGTCGTCGGTCGCGGTCCGGGTTCGTTTACCGGCGTGCGTATCGGCATTTCTACCGCCAAGGGCTTGGCGCGCGGTGCCAACGTGCCGCTGCTGGGTGTGTCGACGCTCGATGCCTGCGCATGGACCGCGTGGAAGGCTGGCGTGCGTGGCAAACTCGGCATTCTGGCCGATGCCATGCGCGGCGAGGTGTATCCGGCTTTGTATGTACTGAGCGACGAGGGCCCCGAGCGTCAGTTTGAGCGCGAGCACGTGGTCAAGGCTGCCGTGGCGCTTGATGAGTGGCGCCAAGCCGCGGACTGGGACCAGGTTCAGCTGACTGGCGACGGTCTCGTGCGCTATGGCAAGCTGCTGGGCGAGGATGAGGTCGCTCGCTGCGTAGAGCGCGGCTTGTGGTGGCCTTCGGGCGAGGGCCTCCTCCTTGCACATGCCGCGGGTGACGGCGACCCGGCCCGCGTCCTTCCGATCTATACGCGCCTTTCTGATGCCGAGGAAAACGAGCGCAAACGCCTCGGTCTTGCCGAGAGCGCGCAGAGCGAAATTACGGGCGTTGCCGATGAGCTCGCCGGTCGCCATCTGCAATTCCGCCCCATGGGTGCGGCGGACGCCGAGGGCGCAAGTGCGCTGGAGGCCGCCTGCTTTGAAGGCGCTGGACACGAGGCGTGGACGCCGGGCATGTTTCTATCCGAGCTGGGCGAGGATGTTGCGGCGCCGCGCAGCTGGTGGGTGGCGCACGACGACGGTCAGCTGCTGGGGCTTGCCGGTGGCATGGTCGTGGACGGTGACGTGCAGATTCTGGATGTTGCCGTCGATCCGAAGCATCGCCGCGAGGGTATTGCCCGCAAGCTGCTGTCGCACGTGAGCTACGATGCCCAGATGCTCGGCTGCACCACGGCTTCGCTCGAGGTCGAGGACGGCAACGAGGGCGCTATTGCACTCTATGCCTCCCTGGGCTTTACCGAGGCGGGCTGCCGCCGCGGTTACTACGGTGTTGGCAAAGATGCCATCGTCATGACGGCGCCGCTGCCCTTGGTGCTCCCGGTCGACAATGCTTCGCCCGAGCCGACGGCGGCTGAGCAGCGTGTATGGCCGCTACCTGCACCCGAGCGCACCGTCGAGGAACGCGCCGAAATTGAGCGTCGCCGCCTGGTGCTTGCCATCGAGAGTTCGTGCGATGAGACGGCTGTGGCGATTATTGATGCGGACGGTAATATGCTGGCCAATCAGGTTTCGACGCAGATCGATTTTCATGCCCGTTTTGGCGGCGTAGTGCCCGAGATCGCTTCGCGCAAGCACGTTGAGGTTATCGTGAGCGTCGTGGACGCGGCGCTCGAGGATGCCGCGGCATCGCTTGGTCTTGAGGGCGGAGCCATCGCGCCGAGCGAACTCGCCGCTGTTGGCGTGACACAGGGTCCGGGCCTGGTGGGTGCTCTGGTGGTGGGCGTCGCCTTCGCCAAGGGCTTTGCCTATGCTGCCGGTAAACCGCTCGTGTGTGTCAATCATCTGGAGGGCCACCTGTTTGCCAACCTGCTGGCGCAGCCCGATCTCAAGCCGCCGTTTATCTTCACGCTCGTCTCGGGCGGTCATACCATGCTTGTTCACGTCAAGGCGTGGGGCGACTACGAGGTGCTCGGCGAGACGCTCGACGACGCCGTGGGCGAAGCCTTTGACAAAGTGGCAAAGGCGCTGGGCCTGGGCTATCCCGGCGGCCCCATCATCTCCAAGCTTGCCGAGACGGGCAACCCCAAGGCGATCGATTTCCCCCGTGCGCTTAACAGCAGGGGGGACTATCGCTTCTCGCTTTCGGGTCTCAAGACGGCGGTGACGCTCTACATCGAGCAGGAGACCAAGGCCGGACGCACGATTCATCTGCCTGACCTGGCGGCTTCGTTTGAGGCCGCGGTCTTTGACGTTCAGTACAAGAAGGCCAAGAACGCGCTGCATGCCACCGGATGCAAGGAATACTGCATCGGCGGTGGCGTCTCGGCTAATCCGCATCTGCGCGAGATGATGATCAAGAAGCTCGGGCGCCAGGGCATCCGCGTGACGGTGCCGCCTCTCTCGGCATGCACCGACAACGCCGCCATGATCGCGGAGGTCGCCCGCCGTAAATTCGACCGAGGAGAAATCTCGCCGTTCGATGTCGACGCCGATCCGAACATGACGCTGTAGTCGCAAAGGCGCGGTCCCCGACCGGAGGGGCCGGATATAAGGTTTCCTGCTCTACAGTCCTGCGCAAGACGAAGGCCACATTAAGTGGCCTTCTTTGCGTGCGGAACTCGCGATAAACCTTATATCCGGCCCCTCCGGCCGGGGACCTTTCTGTATCGATATAGCTTCTGAGCTGGTTTGGCGTCGACAACGTCCAGCAAGGTTAACAAACCAGCGTCGAATTTCCGGCGTTCTTTAGCAGAAAGAAAAGATGGCATGCGGAGCTTTGCTCCGCATTTGGGATGGGGGCCCCGAGAGCGGCGGGAGCCGGGCGGCGCATATGAACTTTATCGCGAGTTCCGCACGCAAAGGAAAGCACTTAATGTGCTTTCCGTCTTGCG
>CALJMO010000070.1 GCA_937982065.1 uncultured Collinsella sp. | reverse complement strand
GGATTGGTCAAAATAGTTTGACTATTAGCGGCTAAAATCGCCCGGCGCTAACAACGGTGAGACAGTCGACCAAATGGTGGAATAAGACTGAAAGTCCGACTATACTTCCACCTATTTATTCTTTAACGAAAATGGCTAACCTGGCATGGCTGTATAGTGATCCATCCAGTGCAAAAAGGTATGGTGAAAAGGCTCTTTTGTCTGCATGTGCCGCGGCTGCAATTCCTTCGGACCATGTATGGAAGTCATTTGCGGAAAAGCTACTCAAATACAACAAAGAAGGAAAGATATCTCGCGAGGATGCTGTTCACTATTTATACAGTATGGACACGAGAAAGGTGCTGGCAGTAAAAGAGGACGCTCGTGACGACGACCATATCGGCACCTTTGACTTTGATGACATTATCGATGAAGCTGAAGTGGTATATAGGAGTAATATTCGGGATCAAGAAATTGATTCAATCCGCGGAGAAAACGCGAGACTTTCTAAGGAACTGTCTGAAATTAGAACCGTCAATGAAGAGCTCCAGGGTCAAAGTAAAAGCTTGTCGGTCGAGCTGGACAGGAAGAGCAAACGCGTTAGGACTATTGCCGAAAAGGCTGCAACGATAATCGTTGTGCTATGCGTGGCTTTCTTTACGCTCCTACTCGTTTATCTTGTACATGCCCAATGCAAGCTCGGTATCGATGCAGTTCCTGGAATATTAGTAACAATTATTCTTGAAAGTGTATCTGTTATAGGCGCCTTACCTACGAAGAGGCAAAAGCTTGCAGAATGGATTGAGAAAAAGCTATTCCGGAGCTAAACATCCTGCCTCTGTCAGACTTGAATTGGCGCATTGAGAGTTCAATAACTCTAGAATGGCTGGAGAGCCGCGATGCATTCATTGGTGTTTGATGGTGCGACAATCATGTTGGTAAACTTCGCCCGTGCCCGACAAAGGCACCCGGCCCAACAAGGCGGTGATACCGCGGATGATTTTCTCGATATGTCCGCGGTGCACGGTCTCATGTAGCGAATAAAAGAAGAACAAGATCCAGACAACCTCTTCCGGTGGTTGATTATCATTTTGCCGGGCTGAATTTAAACTTAAAACTCGATTACGAGCATCTGGTGTGCTTATAATCTGGACGCGTTTTTCATGATCGTTCGAGGCGGTTATTTTTATTTGCTTCGCGAAAAAACCGTTTGACGAAAAACAAATCTAACAGTTTAGATTACGGGTGATGTCGCACCACCCCTAGCTGCGGTAAGTCGCGTCGGCCATCAGGATATGGCGCACCATCCTTGCAGTCGGGTTCCATCTGTCCCGGGTCTGGTTGACCCTGAAGAGGTTGACGTACCAGTCGAGGTGGGCCCGCAGGTTCCTGGGCGACATTCCCGTGAAGCGCCAAAGGTAGCGCTTGAGCCACGAGTACAGGTCGTTCACCATCTCCATCCGCTCCAGGTAGACCGGGTCGTTGACGTCCGCCCTGTGAACCTCGCTCTCGAGGCCTCTCTCTTTGACCAGCGCGCCGTGTGCCCGTTCGAGGTCGTGGATGAGCAGCGACCCGGGCGCTATCCTGACGCCCATGGCCTTCCTCACGCGCGTCGAGCTGGGTTTCCCGCGTCCGCAGACGACCGCGACCGGGTTCTCGTGGACGTCGTTGGCCACGCAGACGCACGACTTCTGGCGGGACGGGCCGCGCTTGCGCGCCTGCCCGTAGCCCTTGGAGAGGTCGGTGTCGTTGATGTGGGTCTCGTCGATCCAGACGGTGTCGCGCAGCACGATCCGGTCCTGGTAGCCGGACACTGTGGCGAGCACGCGGTGCCGCCACTCGAAGGCGGTCTTGTGGGTGACGCCGCACAGCTTCGCCGCGCACTCGACGGGGAAGTTGTGGCGCATGAGCCTGATGAAGGAGACCCAGGCGGGGAGCGGCTTGCGGCAGTGCTCGAGTACGGTGCCCGTGAGGGAGTTGAACCTCCTGCCGCAGCAGCGGCAGCGCCACCTCGGGACGCCGGCGGCGGTGGAGCCGTCCCTCCAGGCGCCGTGGGTGACCTCGGCGGTGGAGGCGACGCGCCCCTCGCGGCGACACTTGACGTATGTCGCGCGAGCAAGACGTAGGGCGCCGGCGAGCCGCCGAGCGGCCTTGAGCACAGGTCCTTGATGTATGCGTCCAAGCTCAGGGCGATGGCGCTCACTTGGTCCTTCGAGAGCCTGGAGACGCCCACCTTCTCGGCCACCATCTGCACCTTGCGAGTGCTGGGGCCCGTGGCGTACATCTCGGCCACGGCGGCCATCACGGCGTTCACGACCTGCTCGGCTAGTCTGCGAAGCAGCTCCTGCATGTCGATGGCGCCGTCGTCGAACGGGGCATAGCGAGCGTGTCCGGCGTCGGGTCTGATAAGATTTCCATAGCGGTCTTCGTCCTTTCCTAGAA
>CALJMO010000069.1 GCA_937982065.1 uncultured Collinsella sp. | reverse complement strand
CTCGAGGCACTCAAGGCTGGCATGCCCAACCTGCTGCGTCACGTCGACAACATCCAGAACGTATATGGTCTGCCCTGCGTGGTCGCCATCAACCGCTTCCCGACGGACACCGAGGCCGAGCTCGCGCTCATTGAGTCCGAGTGCCAGAAGCTCGGCGTCAACGTTAAGCTTTCCGAGGTCTGGGCCAAGGGCGGCGAGGGCGCGCTCGAGCTTGCCGATGAGGTCATGCGTCTGATTGAGCAGCCGAGCGAGCTCAAGTTTGCCTATGAGGACGGCGCTGATGTCGCTGATGCCCTCGAGGCCGTTGCCACCAAGGTCTACCGCGCCGACGGCGTTGACTTTACGCCGGCCGCCAAGCGCCAGCTCGCCGAGCTGCGCGAGAATGGCTTTGGCAACCTGCCGGTGTGCGTCGCCAAGACGCAGTACAGCTTTAGCGACAACGCCAAGGCCCTGGGCGCTCCCGAGAACTTCCGCATCACCGTGCGTGAGCTCAAGGTTTCTGCCGGCGCCCACTTTGTGGTCGCGCTGACCGGCAGTGTTCTGACCATGCCGGGTCTGCCCAAGGTGCCCGCGGCCGAGAATATCGACGTCGACAACGACGGCAACATCACCGGCCTGTTCTAAGCCTGCTGTCCATAGCTGCTAGCCCGCCCCGCCGTGCCCACAAGGCCCCGCGGGGCTTTTTTATCCTTAGGCCCGCGCATGTCTTGTAGATACCGACGGGCTCTGCCCATCATAGGCTTTTGCGCGGGTAGAATGCATGGATAACTTGAGGCTCACGCGCGACGGAAAGGAATCGTTGCATGGATCAGGACAAGACAACCGTGATGGGCGGCTACGGTTCCGCGCAGGCTGGCGATAGCGCCGATGCGACCCGCGTTGTTCCCAACCCCGGTTATACCGACCCCGCCGCGACGCAGCCTTCTGCCGAG
Source organism: uncultured Collinsella sp. (assembly GCA_937982065.1). Classification (GTDB taxonomy): domain Bacteria; phylum Actinomycetota; class Coriobacteriia; order Coriobacteriales; family Coriobacteriaceae; genus Collinsella. The sequence continues at coordinate 40,984 of CALJMO010000069.1, read as the reverse complement.
CCCACCCGGGTTATGGGCTATGGCGACACGGCGCAGGATTCTTACGCTGCATCTTCGCAAGGCCCCTATGGCAACGCAGCTCCGGATCCGTTTGATTGCGCGCCGCAGGATTCTTATGCTGCCTCGACGCCGAATCCCTATGATGACCTGCCGCAAAATCCCATTCCGCAGCCTCAGCAGACGACGTATATGCCTCGCACGGCGCAGCCTCGCTACGAGTCGCGCCAGCCGTATCGCGAGTATCCCAAATCGATCCCGCAGTATGGTGAGGACGAGGAAGAGACGCCGTCGCGTTCGTCGAGCGTGATCAAGAAGATTCTCATCGTACTGGCGATCTTCTTTGCGCTGTCGGTTGTGTTTGCCATCGTGTCGGGCATGCTCAACAAGCGAGGGAGTTCAACGGCCGATGCCACTGTCGAGCAAACCGAGTCCGCCTCGTCTAGCACCGTCGATCTGAGCGATATCCCGGGGCAGTACTGGTCCAACGCCAAGAAGATCCTCAAGTCGCGCGGCGCCGATCTTTCGAATGCCGTGGTCCTGACTGATGATGGCTCAACGCCCGTCGTCGATGCCAACTGGGTCGTTACTTCTGCCTACTATAACGACAGCGGCAACCTTGAAATTCAGCTCACGCACAAGAACGGCTTGGGCAACTCGTCCGACGGACAAAGCGGTACCGACAGCTCGAGCTCCAATACGCTGGAGGACTTGAGCAACAAGGCACAGGAGTTGGGAGACAAGGCGCAAGAGCTGGGCGACACGGCACAAAACCTGGGCGATACCGCGCAGAACTTGGGCGGTATGGCGACGGATGCTTGGAACGCCCTGCAAAACGGCATCTCGGGCGTGCAGGGAAACTAGCTGTTAAACAGGCTACAGCTGCTCGGCCGGACGGTCGGGCGAGCTAAAGCCCGAATCAAACGTGACGACGCACGAGACGTCGGGCCGGCGCTCGTGCACGATGCGCGTGACGAGCTCCAGCAGCTCCTCGTCGGATATGTCAAAGCCGTCGGGACGCACCAGGTCAAACGAAACGAACCCGTCGTGCTCGTGCAGATCGTGGATGGAGAGCGCGGGATCGATCTGCATGACGCCGCGCTTGACCCAGCCGCGCAAGTCATCGCCGGTTGTCGCGATGGGGTCGCAGTGCAGCGTGATACCAATGCCCATCTGGCGCTTGATGTCGTGCTCGATGGTGTCCAGAATCTCGTGGTGCTCAAACGCGTCGCCCTCGCCGGGCATCTCCACGTGGGCGCTGGCAAACTGACGACCGGGGCCGTAGTCGTGCACCATGAGGTCGTGTGTGCCCAAGACCTGCGGATAGGACATGATCTTGTCGCGGATTGCCTGGACGAGCTTGGGGTCGGGCGCTTGCCCCAGCAACGGGCTGATGGCGTCGCGCACCAGGCCCAGACCGCTGATGCAGATGAAGATGCCCACTCCCAGGCCTGCCCAGCCATCGAGATCAAAGCCGGTCGTCTGCGAAATAAGCGCCGCCACCAAGACCGAGCCCGAGGTGATGACGTCGTTTTTGGAGTCCTGCGCCGTGGCGATGAGCGTCTCCGAGTCGATGCGATCGCCCAGCGTGCGGTTGAACGCTGCCATCCAGAGCTTAACGAGCATGGACGTAGCCAGTGCCGCAAGGGAAATAAACGTGTAAGCGGTGGGCGAGGGCTTGATGATCTTGGTGACCGACTCGAGAATCAGGTTGATGCCGACGGCGCAAACCAGGACGGCGACGAACAGGCCGGCTAGGTACTCGTAGCGGCCGTGACCATAGGGGTGGCCTTCGTCTGCCGGGCGGCTGGCAAGGCGGAAACCGAGCAGGCTCACAATGTTGCTCGAGGCATCGGAGAGGTTGTTGAAAGCGTCGGCGATGAGGGAGACGGAGCCGGCGAGCAGGCCCGCGATGCCCTTTGCCAGGCACAGGGTGATGTTGAGGCCAATGCAGATGAGGCTTGCGGCAAAGCCCGCGTTAGTGCGGCAAGATGCATCGACCGGCTCGCTCTCGCTGCCGGGAACAAGCGTATGTACCAGTCGATTTACAAATAGCATAGCGGTCGTCCTCACAATCATGTTTAAGGGGATAGTGTAGCTCGCACGGGGGCGCCGTGCGCCGATGCTCAGAAAATGCAGCAATAGTCTGCCGGTGCTAACGAGCGAGCCTTCTCGTCTGCCTGGGTGGTCCATTTTGGGCCACATGGGTATGGGCATGTGCCTGCTTGCTCGACATACTTAATGTCGACAGCCCCTGTGCAAAGGAGGACGTTTCCATGGACGAGATGTTTGCCATTAAATGTCAAAACTGCGGCGGCCCTATGTACTCGCACCAGGCTAAGCGCAGCTTTGAGTGCGCCTATTGCGGCACGGTGGTTCCGTGGCAGGCGGACGCCGGAGAGCCCAAGAGCGCTTTGGGTATTCGCCATACGCCGTTGACGGTGGTGGATGGACTGCTCAAGCTCACGCATGTGTCGCAGCTCGAGCGCCCGGAGGACCCGGACTGGTATTTCTTCAATTCGCACTGGCGCAATCAGTCGGTCCTGGAACATCTGCTGTGGGAGGATCGCGGCACGGCGCAGGAGTTCCAAGAGGCCACGCATGTGAGCATTCCTTGCCCCTTCTGCGGAGCGTCCTTTGAGGGCGAGTCAACGCAGCGTGTGTTTGAGTGCCCGTCCTGCGGCAACAAGATCGGCATTGCCGACCTGCTCAAGCCCGGTACCTTCAGCAAGCGTCTGACCTTGGGCGTTGGTGCGGAGTATGTACCTGGGCAGGGTGTTCCCTGCGAAATCTCGCCGCAGCAGGCACGTGCCAACGCGCTGCAGCTGGTGCGCCAGCATGCGGAAGCCTTTGCCGGGCACGATGTGGAAGACGCGATCCAAAACGACATGATGCTCTTCTATTTCCCCATGGCGCTCGCGGATTTGCGCATGATGGCGAGCTTCCCGGGCAAGGGCCTGAGCAAGGAGACCTTGGTGTACTACGAGGTGCTCGACTGGGCATATCCCAGGGCAAACTACCTGGATGTTCGCCTTATGGGAATTTTGGAACCGTGGGACTTTGCCAAGGTTGGGCCGTTCGATCCCGCCATGCAGGAAGGCGACTTCCGCGTTGTCTCCGTCGATGCGTCTACCAAGGACCAGGTGGTCATTGATAAGCTGGCGCTCGACATTGCCGGCAACGATGCCGAGGCGGTGCTGGGGCTCAATAAAAAGAGCATCCGCACCTGGGCGCGCAAGGCCCGCAAGCATAAGGACGGCCTGGTGATGGTGCCGGTCTACTTTGTCGATCGTCCGGCGACGGACAGCCGCGATGGCGAGCAGGTGCGCATTGCTGTAAATGGCCAGACGGGCCGCGCGGCCGCGGTGGTGTTTAACGACAAGCGCGAGACGCATATCGTGGCGCCGCTCAGCCCGAGCCTGCATCTGTCCGGTGAGAGCACCGTGCACGCCACGCCCGTCGAGGTCAAATACGTTAAATCGCCCTTCCTGTACCAGATCGTGCGCCGTGGAGGCGGCGAGCAACCGCGTCGGGTGGCGGCAGCCGCCGAGGGTTCTTACCGAGAAGAAAAGCCCAAACGCCGCGGCCTACTGGGTGCGCTATCTGGGAAGTAGGGGAGTAGTGCCGGTTGTTGCCGTAAGGTGATGGCCGGGGGTGCGGGGCAGCTCTCAGGAGTGCGGGCTGCCGTCTGATTGTTTGAGGGTGCCAGATGTAAATAAACAGTGGAGCGGCTGCAAAAGAGCTGCCCCACCGGATAAAATCAAGGTGTGCCGCGGAACCCGCTCCTCAGTCGGTCAACTTTGGAAGCGCGGACAACGCAGGTGCTATCGTCTAAAGGGCCGGCTGCAACCGGCCCTTTTCTGTGGCAACCAATGGATCCACATCAGACGAAGGCCGCGTCTTTGCCTGTCAGGTCACGCTCGCCAGCCACGGTTGGAATGTCGTTGCCGGCGTCCATGACCGGTATTGTTTCGTAGCGTGCGTCGCAACCGCGAGTGCGCCTGCGACGGCTGCGGTGGTTTCGGTCGCAATGTGCTGCTACCCTTGCGTTTCGCCATTAGTCGCTTCGTTGATGGCGCGGTACTCGGCACTCAGCTCGCGCGCCAGCTCTTCCTTGCTTGGAAGATACGGCAGGTATTTGGCAGCAAACACTTGGTCGTTGTCTTCGGGCAGCGTGTACTCGACAATCGAGTCGCTTTTGTCCGCGCAGAGCACGATGCCTATGGGCGGATTGTCGCCTTCGTTCATGAGTTCGCGCGTGTAGTAGTTCACATACATTTGCATCTGGCCCAGGTCCTGATGCGTAAGGTCATCGGTCTTAAGGTCGATGAGCACGAAGCAGCGCATCAGATAGTTGTAAAATACAAGGTCAATATAGAAATGGCGCCCATCAAAGGTGATGCGCTTTTGGCGCGCCTCGAAAGCGAAACCACGGCCAAGCTCCAGCAGGAACTTCTGAAGATGCGTGATGAGCGCCTGCTCTGGATCGCTCTCGCGAAACGCAGCATCGTCCGAGAAACCTAAAAACTCCAGTACATATGGGTCGCGGATGATATCCTCGGGGCGACGAGCCGGGGCGCTCTTTTGGATTTCCTGAGCGACGGTCTCTGTGTCCTTGCTGGCAAGTAGACGCTCGCGGAACATGGTGTTGATTTGGCGCTCGAGCTGACGCGTGCTCCAGCGAGAGTCGGCGCATTCGTTCATGTACCAAATGCGAGCTTCGGGGTCGGGAATGCGAGATAGCCTGCGATAATGTGTCCAGTTCAATTCGTGACGCAGTGCGTCACGAATTGGGAATGCTAAATAAAACTGCCGCATGTAGCGGAGGTTTGAAGTGTCAAAGCCTTTGCCGAAATCTGTGGTAAGCCTGGTCGCGAGTCCTTTAAGCAGCGCCTCTCCATACCTGGCGCGCTCTTCTCCGCCCTGTTCATCAACAATACTCTTGCCGATCTCCCAATATGCCTCAACCATCGCAAAGTTAACGGCGGTATAGGCCTTGTCGCGAGCGGCGTTGAGAATCGAGGAGACCTGCTTGTAAAAAACTTCTGGCACGATTGCCGATTCTCCACGGTTTACCAGTTCGCCCATCACTGTCGCCCCACTTTCCTCTTGTGGAATGCATCTTTATCGCATTTAGTTTAAAGCCTCGCGCGGACACGAATTGCTGTGCTGTCTGGCACCTTCGCATGGGAGCCTTTCGGTGACTAAAATGTGACCATAGAGGCAGTTTTAGCGAACCCCACGGGAGTGACGCGTATGGACAACAACACGCTGCTATTCCAGGACAAAGGTTCGGGTAGGTATAAAGACGTCAAGATCTACCCCAACCGTATTGAGGTGCTCAAGAAGGGCACTTTTGGTGGCAGGCACACCGAGATTGTTTATCTTAAGGACATTACGGGGGTCAGCAGGATCAAAGGCCGCGATGTTTTTCTGCGCAATCGACTGTTAACCGCTTGCGTCTTTAGTCTGAGCAGTCGTGCGAAGGCCCAGGAGTTTGTTAACGCGCTGAACATGGTGATGTAGCCCATGGCGGCGTTCGGGCCAAGATAAAAATCGGGGGCACAGAACGGTGTCCTGCGCCTCCGATTGAGTCGATGCGTCTAAAAAGGCAGGCTTGTCTATTCGCTGTCGTCCCCAGCGTTTTCGCGGTCACTGGCAAGCATTGCTGCGCCGGCGACCGTCGTCGCTACGGCGGCGGCAGCTAGCCCGGCGGCAATGCCGGAGCCGTCGCCCGTGTCGGCGAGTTTTCCGCCCGAGCCCTTGCCCTTGTTGCCCTTACCGTTCTTGTCCGCGCTGCCCGCGTTGGCGCCAGTGCCGGTGCCGGCGCCGCCTGCACTGCCCGAGGCCGCTACGGTAAAGCTTGCGGCTCCGTCGGTGGCAAGCGTGTAGTTTTGCGCCGCGTCGCCCAACAGGCCTTTCGCACGCACCCAATACGTCCCCGCGGCAAATGCCTCACCCTCGGCCACTGCCGTGCCCGGAGCGCCGTTTGCATCGTGCATAAACTCGAGCTGGGCCGTGCAGGCATCGGTTTCGAGCTTGCCCTCGAGTGATGCCGCAATCTTGGCGCGCACGTCCTCGCCGGCCTTAAGGCCTTCGAGTCCCTCAAAATGAGGCGTCAGCACGCGCGGATCGATATCGATGGGCACGGATCCCTGCAGCCCTATAACGGTCTCATTGCCCAAGGCATCGACATCAACGTATTCGATGGCAAAAGCGCTTCCCGAAGCCGCCACGTTGAGTACGTTGCTGCTGTCGACGAGGCGGAAATGACCCTCGCCAACGGTCTTGCCGTCCTGGAGCGAGGCGTCGCTCAGCGAGTCACCATATGTCATGTGCATGCGGGCTGGGAGGTAGCACGAAGCCGTCTGCTTGTGCTGCGTATCGTAATTGCGCTGGTAGATGCTTCGGGCCAGTGCCGCATCAACAAAGTCGGACGCAATGATGCCAATGTGCTTGCGGCAGTCCGCCTTTGTGCTCTCAACTCCGCTATTGTTTATATACGAGCTCTTGTACAGGTGCTCGTCGACCACTCGCGCTGCGGTAAAAGGGTTGTTTTGCGTGCAGCTCGTGTAGTTGATAAACCAGCGGCGCTCCGTTGCCTGCACCGTTGTCCCGTCCGCGGCAGTGATATCTACGGTGCTGCGCTCGAACTCGGACGCTGCCTTCAGGGCCATATCGACCCAGTCGATTTTACTGGACCCCGTGCAGTTGTAATGGTCTTGGGCATATACCGCTGTGCTATAGGGCTCTTTGTCGCCCGTATTGCCCGCAGCCTCAAAGCCTTGCTCGTATTTCACGAGGCACATGGACTTTCCGGAATGCGTCTTGATTTTGTCGTCCCATTCGGTGAGGTCGAGGCCCCACGTGTGGCCGTCTACACTGTCGCCGGCGAGTTTAAATCGACGCAACAAGACGATCTTTCCGCGCACCTCGTTCAGTGTGGGGACATGGCTCGACGTATAGAACAGATCGGAGTTATTGTCCATAACATTGGCGAAAGCCGTCGTAACACTGTCGTCGGTGGCTTCGTCGTTGCCTCGTGACACCAGCATGATGAGCGCTTCTGACGGGTTTTCGTTCAAAAATGTTTTGAAGTAACCGATGACATCGGAGAGATGTATAAAGCCCCCGTCTTTTTTGAGCAGGTAGCATATTCCATGGTCGATGCCGGGGTCGCCGTTCTCGTTGTTCTTTCCAAGTCGGATATCAAAATAGCGAATGCCTTCGAGCAGCTGCGTGGGGATGTAATCCTGCTGGCACTTTGCAAGCGAGGTTTGGGGCTCGGTGTCGTTGTCGACGCTGCAGGTGCTTGAATCATGCGTGCCCGGGATGCTCAGCTCGTCGAGGTATTTGTTGCCGTCGACGTATTTCATCCAGCATGGTCCGTCGACGTAGCTGCTATACGTGATCCAGTCGATACTTCTAACCGTGGTATTGATCTCGCCCTTGTCGTAACCGACAAGCTCGAGCTCCCACGGAATGCTCTTACTCTTATGGCAGATCTTATTGTTGTCCTGGTCTTTGCCGTCCTTTTCTATGGCCAGGTACTTAATGTCTTTTTTCTCGGTTTCTTTCTCGACCGTGCGGTCTCGGATGATATAGGTACCGTTTGGTTGACGCTCGAACGCAAAAGAGCGACTGGCCTTGCCGTCATGCTCGCCACTCCATACATGGATGACCTTTCCATCTTTGTCCGAGTCGCCATCGACCGACCAAATGCTGTAGCCCGTCTTCTTGTGCTCTTCGAAATTGAGCAGGGTGCGGATGGCATACCAATTTCTATTATCTGTATCGGTCTCTACGTGCTCAAGGATGAGCTTGCTGGACGTGCCGTCGTTAAACAGATGACAGACGTTGCCCTTGAAGTTGCCGTCTTGGTTGACGCTTGCGGTACGAAAGTAGCCCGCGGGGCGAAGGCGAATGACGAACTTGTCGAGGGTGGCCGCCGGTGTGGGTGCGTCTTCTGCAAATGCCGCGCGCATGGGAAGGCCCAATCCCGCGGTTTCGGGCAGGCTTACAAATGGCGACAATGCTGCGAGTCCTAGGCCCAACGTGAATGCTCGACGGCTGATGGCGTGGTGTTCGGTCATAACTCCTCCGTTCGCAGGGTGCGGTTATGCACTCATTTTGGTAACTATACCGTCCAGATGTTTAAAGGCGCCGGCTTAAATTGTGTGCGCGGCGCTATAAATCGGCGGGTGGACGTGTTGGGGTGCTTGCCGTTTTCGTACTGTTGCCACATTTGGAGTGGTTTCGGCGTCCGGCATCTTCGCGTTCGTCGGCTACCGGCATAAGAAAGGGGAGGGTCGGTTTACCGGCCCTCCCTGGGTACGAAGCGATGAGATACCGTCGCTTGTTTGCACTGCGTCCGTGCTTCCCGTTGCGCTCGCCAGTCGCTTAGCGCTTGATCTCGATATCGTCGAGCTTGACGTCCATGGCCTCGGTCTTTGCCTTGGCGATGTCGTCGGCAAATTCCAGAGACTTCATCATGGTCTCGACGGCGTCCTTGTGCTCCTCGACGTTGTCGATGCGCACGTAGACGCTGCCGCCGCCTGCTTCGGTGAAGTACTCAGTCGTCACGCCGCCCGAGTGTGTATAGGAAGCGTTGCGCCAAGTCTTGCCGTTGTACTTGACGGGGTCATTCTCGGTCCACTCAAAGCTTGCATTCCACTTTGCCTCGTAGTCGAACAGCTCGTCAGCGTTCTTGTCAGAGTCGAAGACAGGGATGAAGCGATCGCTGGCGTGCTCGCTCTCGGTGAACTTAAACTGGGCCCTGTCGGCGGTATCGCCTGCGACGTCGGTAATCTCGACGCTCTCGGGGACCTCGACCTTAAACCAAATGAAGTCGGTCCTCATATCCACGGCTGGCTTTTCTGCTCCGCCGCCACCGCCACTGCCGGTAGCGCCGCCGCTTCCGCCACAGCCCACCAGGGCAACCGCGGCAAAGAGACTGATGCAGAGGGTGAGAATCGCAAAGGCCTTCTTTTTCATGGTCGTGTCCTCCTCGATCTGTAACCGCCCATGGATTACCTGCCTTTACTGTACGCGCGAGCGGCTCGTAAGGGTGGGCCATGTGTCCCATTCTGAGGGTCGGATTTGCGCCGACATGTGGCAATATGCGAGGGCACAAAAGAGGGGAGGGCCGGTGCCGTCGGCCCTCCCCGGGGTGAGGTGCCCGTTGTTTTAATGGGGCGCGCGTACGTGGGTGTGTGCGGGGTCCCGTTACTTGATCTCGATGCTCGAAATCTCGACTTCGCGTGCCTCGGCAACTGCCTTCGCCATGTCATCGGGAAACTCGATGGAGTTGAGGAGCGCCTTGGCTTCTTTCTTATGCAGATCGAAGTTCGAGATGAGAACGTAGACGCTTCCCGGCTCAACGTCGGTAAAGAGGAGGGTTGAGACGCCGCTGTTGTCCTCGTACGTTCCGACGAGCCAGGTCCTGCCGTTATACTCGACGGACCCGCCATCCTTCCACTGGAACGTATCACCTTTCTTTTCTGCCTGGTCGGCGTGGGATTCCTCTGCCGTTAGCGCTTTTTTCCAAACGGGGATAAAGCGATCGGCCGAACCGTTCTCGTCTTCGGGGAAGGTGAGCTGGACCCTGTCGGCATTCTTGCCAGCGGAGTCGCTTACGCCAACGCTCTCGGGCATCTCGACCTTAAACCAGATAAAGTCGGTCTTCTTGGCGACGGGAGCTTTTTCCTTGCCCTCGCTCTTGGATGCGCTGCTGCCCCCGCCCGATGCGTTCCCGCCGCAGCCGACAAGGGCAAACGCGGCAAAGAGGGCGATGCAAAGGGAAAGGATCGATAGGGTCTTTTTCTTCATGGTGGCGTCCTCCTTGTCTGCCGATGACATCACGGCGCCGCATGCTGTTGGGGTGCTGATTGCGCTGGCGGCGGATGTCTCTGTGTACTGTGCGGCTTATACCTCCGTTCATCGCTTGTGGCCGTTGCGCGGCCGTGCCCCAACGGGTTCCTTACTTATAGATATGCCCCAGCTTGTGCTGCCCGGGAGTCTCGAAAGGTGGGCCAGATGTCCCATGTTTGCGTGTGCGGGCTTGCCGCAAGGTGGGCCTGGCGCTGGGCAAGCGTGCGGCTTGGTTGATGCTCCTAATGTTGCGCAACAGCAATGCCGGCTTGAGGTTTTAGACTTGGCTGTGACAAAAGCTAAACCACGAAAGGTCGAACGATGTTCTGTCAAAAATGCGGACAGCAAGTTCCCGATGGATCGACGTTTTGTACGCACTGTGGGGCCTCGCTGGCTGGCGGTTCCGTGCCGACGCCTACGGCTGCTGCTCCGACTTCTGCGCCCACAGCCGGCCCGGGCCTGACCCAATCGATGCCGCCGGTCGCGCCTGCGCCTCAAAAGCCTAAGAGCAAGGCGCCGGTCATTATCGCGGTGGCGTGTGCCGCCGTGGTACTCCTCGGGGGTGGCACGGTGTTTGCGCTCACGATGCTTAACGGGTCCAAGAGCTCTGACACGCAGATTTCGGTGATTGATACTGGGTCTTCGGACGAGAAAGATTCTTCTGCTAAGAAGAAGGATGACAAGTCCAAGGCCAAGGAGTCTTCGTCGTCGGATGACGAGGCCGTTCCCGAGGACGAATCGGCATACTACGGCTCGGGCGATTCGGACGATTACCTAACCGACGTGTATACGTACACGAACGACATGCATCCTTATAGCATGTCGATTCCCAATCGCTTTGAGATGGAAGATACTCCCAGCGGCAGTGGCGCCAGGTATGAGGATCCGGAGACGGGTTTTGTGATCAACCTGTTTGGCTACGTCAACATTAACGACGAAACTGCACACGAGATGTTCGTCGATGCGGACACCTCGGGCAAGGCCGACCTCTATACCGCAGAGGGCGACAACTGGTACGTGGTCTCGTGGCGCGAGGGCGACACGATCATTTACGAAAAGACGATCGTCACGGATTCGACGATTGCCACGGCGCATCTGGAGTATTCGACTGCAAACCGCGACATGGGGTCGAAGATTATCGACACGCTGCTGCCGACGTTCCAGGTGGGCTAGGCGCCCGTGCCTATAGCCGGCAATCGGAAACACCGATAGCCAGAGCTCCTGACAGCCTTTGTCTTATGGGCTAGACTGGCTTGGACAAGATCGATGAATGGGACAACTGCTTCCTGGCGTCGTTGTCCCATTTTTTATTATGCGTGCGGCCCGTGGTGGCCGGCGCGGTGGGCAGAGGTGTTTCGATGAGCCAAGAGATGATGGATAAAACCTGTCGCGGTTTTGCTGAGGCGTTGGCTGCACGCGAGCCGGTTCCCGGCGGCGGCAGCGCCAGCGCGTTTGTGGGAGCGCTGGGTGCCTCGCTGTGCGGGATGGTTGCTCGCTATGGCGCGACGAACCCCGCGCTTGCCGATCGCGCGGACGATCTGACGCGCGCGTTTGCCCAGGCGGATGAGTTGGCGCAGGAACTTGTGGGTCTGGTCGCCGAGGATGTTCGTGCGTACGGCCAGGTGTCTGCGGCATACGGTATTCCGCGCGATGATCCGGCTCGACCGGCTACGATTCAGGATGCGTTGCACGTGGCCGCCATGCCGCCATATCGGATCATGGATGCCTGCGGGCGCGCGCTGGCGCTGCTCGAGGACATGGCGGACAAGGGCTCCCGACAGCTGCTCTCCGATGTGGCGTGCGGTGCCGTGTTTTGCCGCGCGGCCATGCAGGGCGCGAGCTTGACGCTCTTTGCGAACACCACGTCTATGAAGGATCGTGCCCGCGCCGAGGAGCTCGAGGCTGCATGTGACGAACTGCTCGATACGTGGCTGCCGCGCGCCGATGCGCTTGCGCGCCGTGCCGCCGATGCCGCAAGGAAGAGGGGGTAGCCATGGCTGAGCTGTTGAAGGGCGCTCCTGTCGCCCGCGCGTTGACTGAGGAGCTTGCCGCTCGTTGTGCTGTTCTGCGCGAGCGCGGCGTTGTGCCGACGCTTGCTATCGTGCGCGTGGGCGAGCGCGAGGACGACCTGTCCTACGAGCGCGGTGCCCTCAAGCGCTGCGAAAAGGTTGGCATTGAGGCTCGCCGCGTTTTGCTTCCCACCGATGTTTCGCAGGATGAGCTGCTGGCGGCCATCGAGGACATCAATGCCGACCCTGCTGTTCATGGCTGCCTGATGTTTCGTCCGTTGCCCGCTGGGCTTGACGAGGATGCAGTTGCCGCGGCACTCGATCCTGCCAAGGATGTTGACTCCATGACGCCGGCCTCGCTGCTTACGGCGCTTTCGGGGCGTGGCGAGGGTTTTGCTCCTTGCACGGCCGAGGCCGTGCTGGCGTTGCTGGACCATTACGACGTTGAGCTGGATGGGGCCAAGGTCGCGGTCATCGGTCGCTCGCTAGTGATTGGCCGTCCCGTTGCAGCCATGCTTACGGCTCGCAATGCCACGGTGACGACGTGCCATACGCATACGCGCGACTTGGCTGCCGAGTGCCGTTCTGCCGACATTGTTGTTGCCGCGGTTGGACGTGCGCGCACGATTGGAGCGGATGCGGTTCGCGAGGGCCAAACGATCATCGATGTGGGCATCAACTGGGATGAGGACGCCGGCAAGCTGGTCGGCGACGTCGATTTTGATGCTGCGGAGCCGATCGTTAACGCCATCACACCCGTGCCGGGCGGCGTGGGGGCTGTGACCACTGCGATTCTCGCCAAGCACGTGATCGTGGCGGCGGAGCGCGCATCGAAATAGGCGTTTTGGGCTGTTTGAGGGGTTAGCCATATACCACGTGGTCAAAAAACGCCAAATATGAGTACTGTTGCCAAGATAGTCACATATGTTTTAGGTCATTTTGGCTCTCTATCGGTATTTATTATCGATAGAGAGCCTATTTTATTGGACTTATGAGGAATTACATTGTCAAGCTTTTGAACAAATGTAGATTATCGACACCTGCATTCGCTTAAATTGCTGCTACTAAATTGGTGACAGTACTCATATTTGGCATTTTTTGCCCACAGGGGCTGCCGGGGCGGCGGTTTCGCCCTTTTTGCGCCGAAGCGATACACTGTTGCCGTTTGATTTCTTCGCTCAAGGAGGATGCGCATGCCGTGCACAACGATTTTGGTTGGTAAGAACGCGAGCTATGACGGGTCGACCCTGGTCGCCCGCAACGAGGACTCGTCCAACGGGGTGTTTGAGCCCAAGCGCATGCGCGTAGTGCATCCCGACGAGCAGCCGCGTGTCTACACGAGTGTCCTGAGCCACCTGACCGTTGAGCTGCCCGACAATCCCATGCGTTACACAAGCGTCCCCGACGTTGTCCCGGGTCATGGCATTTGGGCTGAGGCCGGCTTCAACGAGCTCAACGTTGGCATGTCCGCAACCGAGACGCTTACCACCAACGAGCGCGTCCGCGGCGCCGATCCGCTTGTCGACTACGTGCCCGCCAAGGGCAACGAGGGCGAGGACGGCTATGTTCCGGCGCAGCCCGGCGGTCTGGGCGAGGAGGACATGGTGACCCTGGTGCTGCCGTATGCCAAGTCCGCCCGCGACGGTGTGCGTATCCTGGGCGACCTGCTCGAGCGCTACGGTACCTACGAGAACAACGGCATCGCCTTTAGTGACGTTGACGAGATCTGGTGGCTCGAGACCATCGGCGGCCACCACTGGATCGCCAAGCGCGTGCCCGATGACGCCTATGTGACCATGCCTAACCAGCTGGGTATCGATAGCTTTGACCTGGACGACGCCGAGGGCGCCCAGGTCGACCACATGTGCTCCGCCGACCTGCGCTCCTGGATGACCGAGTGGCATCTGGATCTGACGCTGGGCGTCGAGGGCGACGGTCCCGCCGCGGTCTTTAACCCGCGCGAGGCCTTTGGCTCGCACAGCGACAGCGATCACGTCTACAACACGCCGCGCGCCTGGTACATGCAGCGCTGCCTCAATCCCAGCGATGTGTGGGACGGTCCCGAGGCCGACTACACGCCCGAGAGCGACGACATCCCCTGGAGCCGCGTGCCCGAGCGCAAGGTGACCATCGAGGACATCAAGTACGTGCTTTCGAGCCACTACCAGGGTACGGAGTACGACTGCTACGGCAGCAAGGGCACGCCCGCCACGCGCGGCGCCTATCGCCCCATCGGCATCAACCGCAACAGCCAGCTCGCCGTGTTGCAGCTGCGTCCCTATGCGCAGCCGGCGTATCGCGCCGTGCAGTGGATGGCGTTTGGCTCCAACTCGTTTAACGCACTCGTGCCGCTGTACGCCAATGTCGAGACCATGCCCGAGTACTATGCCGACACGCAGGCTCGCGTGACGTCCGAGAATTTCTATTGGGCAAATCGCCTGATCGGTGCCTTGGCCGATGTTCGCTTCCATGAGTGCGGTCGTGCGGTCGAGGATTATCAGGAAAAGGTCGGCGGCATGGGCCACAAGCAGATTCACGACGTTGACGCTGTCGTGGCCGCGCTGCCCGAGGCCGAGGTGCCCGCCGAGCTTGCCCGCGCCAACGAGGAGTTTGCCGAGCGCGTGCGGGTGGAGACCGATGCTCTGTTGGGCAAGGTCCTCTACACCACGAGCTGTGCCATGAAGAATTCCTTCGCGATGAACGACAATGTGAGGTAAAGCCGACCTTGCAACGAGCGAGCGGGGCAAACGCCGTCGAGGGCTTTGCCCCGCTCGATTCCTACCTTGGCGGTAAAACGATTTTGTGTCGTTCGCCCAATCTTGGGTACAAGAAGGCCAATGCAGTTGTTCATGATTGGAGCCAACCATGGTTATGAAACTCGATCAGCTTGTTAACGGTGCCATCAACGTGGGCTTCGGCGCCGCTGCCGTTGCCGTCGAGGGCGGCAAGAAGGTCCTTGACGACCTCAATACCAAGGGCGAGCAGGTCCGCAAGGATGCCGGCACCCCCGATATCGCCCGCAGCGTGTCTGACATGTTCGAGCAGGCCGGCGGCACCATCTCCGACCTGACCGAGCGCCTGGGCATGCAGGGCGAGACCGCGGCACAGCGCGTGCTCGACGAGCTTATCCTGGCCCGCGTCCGCGTCATGACCGCCCCCGAGCGCACGGCATTCCTGGCCCATGTGCGCGACATCGTCGATTCGGTCGAGGACAACGTGACCTCGGTGCCCGTCGAGTCTGTTGAGCCCGACGACGCAGAGGACGCCGAAGAGGCCGAGTAGCAGCGCAGATGGCAGATTCCACCACCGATTACAACAATCTAGATCCCTTGGGTGACGAGACGGCGGTTGTCGATGAGGTTGAGGCCGCCGTCTCGGGTGCTCGCAAGAAGCCGCGCGCTGTCGATATGGTCCCCGAAGAACCCGACGCGATGGCGCCGGACGAGGAATACCAGCTCACGCCGGCGGGCCGCCGCGAACGCATCGGGCAGATTGTTCGCCTGGTCAAAAAGTACCGCGTGTGGGATAACCTCACGCCGGTGCGCCTGCGCCGCCTGCTCGAAGAGCTCGGCCCCATGTTCGTCAAGATGGGGCAGATCCTGGCCAACCGCTCCGAGATCTTGCCGCAGCGGTTTTGCGACGAGCTGCGTCGCCTGCGCTCCGACGTAGAGCCGGTGCCGTATGAGGTAGTGCTCCGCTGTCTGGAAGAGGAGTACGGCCAGCGCTTGGGGCAGATGTTCGACGCCATCGACCCCAACCCGCTCGGTAGCGCGTCGCTCGCGCAAGTTCACCGTGCCCGTCTGGTGACGGGCGAGGACGTGGCCGTTAAGGTGCAGCGCCCCGGCGCGCAGCAGGTCATGGCGCAGGACATCGACATCATTCGTTCGGTGGTGCGCATCGTTTCCAAGTTCGTCAACACCGACCAGTTTGTTGACTTGCATGCCGTCGTCGAGGAACTGTGGGCCTCGTTTCGCGAGGAGACCAACTTTTTGGCTGAGGCCAAAAACCTCAACGATTTCTATGAGTTCCATAAGAGCGTCCATGGCGTGTCGTGTCCTAAGTCCTACCTGGACCTTTGCACCGAACACGTGGTGGTCATGGACTACATTGACGGCATCTCGATTGCCGATCCCGAGCGCCTGGTGGCCGAGGGCTATGACCTGGAAAAGATTGGCTCGGCGATTGTCGAGGACTATTCGACGCAGGTGCTCGATGACGGCTTTTTCCATGCCGACCCGCATGCGGGAAACATCATTCTCAAGGACGGCATCGTCTACTTTATCGACCTGGGCATGGTCGGGCGCATGTCGAGCCACGACCGCGGTATCGTTAAGGACATGATTTTCGCCGTGGCCGAGGGTGACGTTCCCAAGCTCAAGGACTCGCTTATGCGCTTTGCCGTGACGCGCGGCGACTCGGCCGAGCTTGACCATTCGGCCTTTTTGTCCGATCTGGACTTTATCGTTGCTGACTTCGCGGGTCTTGACCTTAAGGATCTTGATATCGGCGAGTTTTTGACCTCGCTGCTAAATTTGGCGCGCAAGAACGATGTTGAGCTGCCGAGCGTGGTGACGATGTTCGCCCGCGGCATGGTGACGCTCGAGGGCCTGCTGACCGAGTACATGCCCAACGTCAACATGATCCAGATCATCCAGATGCATATCAAAAACGAGAAGAGCACCTATGCGCGCGTGCGCGATATGGGGCGCGATCTTGCCGCGAGCAGCTATCGCGCGGCAAAAGGCTCGCTCGAGGCGGCCGAGTATCTGGGCTTGGCGTCGCGCATGCTCACGCGCGGCCAGCTTAAGCTAAACACGCAGATCATGAGCAGCGATAAGGCGCTGCGACAGCTGGGTGGAATTATCGACCGCATGTCGATGGCAATTGTGATCGCCGGTCTTTTTATCGGTTCGTCGGTGGTGTACTACGCGCGCATCGAGCCGGTTGTGTTCGGTATCCCGGTCATTGGCTTTATGGGCTATGTGAGTGCGCTGGTGCTGGCACTGATGCTGGGCCGCGAGATCTGGCGCAACAGCCACGGCGGCAAGCGTTAGCGATTTCCTGGGGTCGGGGGAAACGGATCATTTTGCCTCGCGCCGCGCCGGCGTGGGCTGGTCCGAACAAAACTATGCCGGTTTACGGGGCTGGAGTGCCGAACCTCGAGCATACCGAAATTCGCGCTTTTAAAACCGCAGGTAGATGAGTCGTTGATTTTCGAAAATGGTTGATATGGTTGCGAAGTGCTGAATCAGCCCCGTAATCCGGCATAGTTTTGAAACGAGCTGTTCTTGCAAGGTCCGACGACAGTCCTCCCTATCGCAAACCATAGCTTTTACCTTGGGCTTCGCCTTCGTGCGGGGCCCTTTTGCGTGATACCATACTGACAGTAATAATCGATGGCCTAGATGGTGGTGCGGAGACGCACGAATGCGCGGTTTTCCTGCGCGTTTGGGAGAATCGGGGTGCAAGTCCCCGGCTGTACCAGTAACCGTAATTCCTCTTGGCCCGGGATAGTCGCGTCGCAGATCGGACGGCGCGCCCGGGTCGGTAAGGTTAAGTCGGATCGCCTCCCATCTTGCACGCGACCGTGGCGCATGCCGCCGGTACGCGTTGGGCTCTGGAGGGAAGGGGGACCCCGATGGGGGTACTCGAGCGCAATGTGCGCGATGACGTGGGGCAGCCGCTGGGCAATGCTCCAAGTGCAGACAATAGGAGACAAATGGATATGTTTGAGGACGAGTGCCAGCGCGCCTCGTGGCGTCGTCATGGAGCGATTGCCCGTGGCGTAGCCAAGCGCGGTCTGGTGGCGTTCCTGGCTTTTGCCATGGCTTTTGGCACCACGCCGGCGCAACTTTGGGCCGAGGGTGCCGATGGCATTGCCGAGGCTGTGGCCCAGGCTGCGACGGGCAGCGAGGGCGCGGCGGCCGACGATGACGCTGCTGCCGGCACCGGCGCGAACAGTGCGGCGGCGAGCGCTGCTGCCGATGACGCCGGCGCAGATCAGGGCGCAACTGCGAGTGCCGCGAATGGCGATGGCACCGCTGCAGACAACGCGACTGAGTCCGAGAACTCCGCTGCGGCGTCTGCTGCTTCGGAGCAGAAGAACGCCGTTGCCGCCGCGTCCGCCACAACGCTTTCGAGCGAGGCCAAGGTCTTCATCCAGGACACCAAGGATAAGGACAGCTCCTATTCCACGAAGTCGGGCGCGCTCAGCGCGGGCGATACGCTCTGGGCAAATATGTACGATGAGGTCGAGGACGACTGGTACGGCACTTCGACTGAGTCCGTTGCCAATCCCGGCACCTGGACTTACACCTGGCTCGCCGGCACGACCAGGGCCAGCAGCAATGTCGCCGACTACACCGAGGTCGTAGGCCACGAGCAGTCGCTCACCGTCACCGCCGCGATGGAAGGCAAATACTTCATCTGCAAGGTAACGGTTGATGGCAAGGATTACTTCGGCCCCTCGGTTTCGTACGGCTCGGGTATCAATGCCAACAACATCCCCGGTCCCGTGCTGGGTGCCGGGCAGATGGAGCTTAACAGCGTCAAGCTGAATAGCGACACGCCGGGCATAGGCGATACCCTGACGGCGACTCCGTACATAAGCTATTATCAGCAAGCCCCCGCCGACGCCAAGGTTGCCTACACGTGGTCCGCTTCTACCTCGCAGTACTCGGGCTTTACCAAGATCGAGGGCGAGACGGGCGCTTCCCTCACGGTAACCGACGACCTTGAGGGCAAGTACATCAGGGTCGAGGCCAACGCTGGCGTCAACACGGTGAACAAGACCACTTCCAGCAAGGTCAGGCAGGCCGGTGCGGTTGAGATTTCGGCCGTGTCCATCGTTAACACCAAGGACAACACGAGCGTCTTTGCGGTGGGGGATACCGCTAAGGCCCGCGCCAAGGAGAAGGGCGGCGCGTACGGCGCGTTCGTCGACGCGAGCAAGCTCAACTTCCAGTGGCAGAGCTCTGACACTAAGAGTGGCACGTATACCGACATTGCGGGCGCCACGGGTGAGACCCTCGAGCTTACCGACGCTTTGGGTGGTAAGTACCTCAAGTGCAAGGTGTCCTCGAAGATCGGCTCTTCGAGCTTGACCAACTCGACGGGCGCTCTCGTCGCTGCTGCTGGTTCAATTAATGTCACGAGCGTGACTATGAGCCCGACTTCGGGCAAAGTCGAGGTTGGCTCCACGATTGCGGCGACCGCTAAGGCGGGTTCCACCGACGTTACCGCCGATTCGCATGTCACGTGGCAGTGGTATAAGGGCACCTCGAAATACGCGAGCTCGTGCAACACGCCTATCGAGGGTGAGACCGGCAACACCCTGACGGTGACCGCCGCCCTGAAGGGCTACTACGTCGTGGCCAAGGCCAGTGGCGGTTACGACGAGCAGAAGCCGTACTATGCGGCGGGTCCTGTCTCCGTCGCTGGCCAAGTTGAGCTGTACGACGTGCAGTTTGAGGGCTCTCCTGCCACCAGCGGCGTGCACGTGGGCGATACGCTCAAGACCAAGGTGCGCAAAAAGGACGGCTCCAACTATCACTATATCGACCGCACCGATAATGTGACCTACCAGTGGCAGTATGCAAACAGCAGCTCGAGCTACGACTCCGCTTACACCGATATCCCCGGTGCTACCAAGGCCACCTATACCGTTGACGCCGCCTATGCCGGCAAGTATCTGCGCGTGAAGGTGACGAGCGAAAACACTGTTTCCAGCACGCAGAAGAAGAGCTCGTACAGCGGCACGCAGTCTATTGCTCCGCTTGGTCCCGTAACGCTTAAGGGCCAATACAAGCTGGCGGGCATCGAGCTTGCCGAAAAGAACGTTACGCTGAGCGTGGGCTCAAAGATCACGCCGAGTGTTCAGGTGCCGGGAAGCTGGTCGGGCTCGACGAAGGACGTGCCCGACGATGCCGAGCTCACCATGGCGTGGTATGCCAAGGGCGAGGGCGATGCCGACTGGACCGAGCTCACCGACGGCATCGATACGACCGATGGCAGCCTGACTATTACGGACGCGCTTGTTGGCAAGCGCATCAAAGTTACGGCGAACGCACTCGACAACACGGTTGAGTGGGTTTCGCCCGATAGCGTCACCGCGGCGGGGGAGTATAACCTGCTGCGCGTGATCACTACGCCGCAGATCAATAGCGATTCGACCCATCTCGTCTCGGGCGATAGCGTCAAGGCGACGGCGCAGGCTAAGCGCGCCGACGGTTCGGCCACCAACGGCATTGACGTGACCACTCAGGCGACTGTTGCCTGGTATGCGGCGGACGATGCGAAGGCTCCGGAGGCCGACTGGACGCTGCTGTCCGATATGTCGGGCGCCGAGGCGACGGTCTCGGCATCTGCTGCTGGCAAGTATCTGAAGGCTGTCGCTACGAGCGGCAGCTCGACGGTCGAGATTGTCTCTGCCAACAAGGTTATCGCCGCGGGCTCGCTTGAGGCTGCAGTCCAAAAGCTTAACGATGCTAACAAGCAGATTGTTGTTGACTACAGCGCTAAGGGCGGCAACGTTAACGACGCGCTGAAGGCACAGCTTGCCGATCTGGGATTTACTGACGTTGACGTCAAGGTCTCCGAGGACGGCGTGCTCTTTAAGGCTGAGGATGCCAAGGCTACGGTTGGCATCTCCGACGCTCAGGATAAGACCAACGGCGATGTGACCTTCTTCTACATCGACCCCAACGACTACACCGGTTACAACATCGACGGTCTGCGTAGCGCCGATGTGGTGTTTGAGCTGTCACGCGATGGCAAGACTGAGCCTTACCAGCCCAACAAGTCGGTACAGGTTGCTTGGGACGAGGCCAAGCTGCAAGACCTTCTTGACAGTGCTGCCGAATCCCTGCAGATTGGCTACGCGTCGGGCGAGTCCGCCGATGGCGTGACCCAAAATGTCACGCTTCCGTACAAGGCGGGTTCCGCAAAGAAATTCTCTGTTGAATGGACAAGCTCCGACACCGAGCGCCTGTTTGTTTCTGGTTATAGCTGGGAAGATAAGACGGGTAAGGTTTCGCGCGCATCGAGCGATCGAGACGTGACGCTGACCGCCAAGGTTACGGTTACGAATGGCGACATCAAGCTTGCCGGCTCGCACGACTTCACGGTAACCGTCAAGGGCGATCCCGAGAAGGTCGCCGCCGACAAGAAGGCACTGCAGGAGAAGGTCGATGCGGCCTTTACCTACGACAACATCAAGTACTCCGGCACCGAAACGGTTGCCAACAAGGATGGCCTGACCGCCGATCTGCAGATGCCGCGCACGAGCACGCTCAATATCGACGGCAAGTACTACAAGGTCGAGTACTCCGCCAGCACCGACGACATCACGTTCAACGGTTACAAGGGCACGGTCTACCAGCCGCTGCCCGGAGCCAAGGCAGCGAAGACCAAGGTCACCCTTACGGTGACCGATAAGTCTAACGCCGAGGTCACGGCAAGCAAGACCCTCGACTTTGCGATTGCCCCGCAGGACCAGGGCGAGCTCGATGCCGAGCTTTCTCTTATGGAAAAGGCGAAGTCCGGCTATGCTGACGCCATTCTTAATGGCCAGAAAGCCAATGCCGTTTCGGCGGACATGCACGCCTTCCAGAAGGCGTATCTCGATGCCGACGGCAACCTTGCCTGGAGCTACAACAAGGCGACGACCGATTCGACGTCCCTTGGTATTGTTCCGGTTGACCTGCCTGGTTATGACGCGATGTCTGGACAGGACTGGCGTCTGTTTAAGTCGAGCAACAGCTCTATTGTCTCCGCAGAGAATCTCAAGGTCACGCAGCCGCAGTACAACACGAAGGTTGTCGTTTCCTCGCGCCTGACGAGCGAGAAGTACGCTCGCTATGCTAAGCGCTATCCCGACAATGCCGCGTATGCCAAGCTTGCCAACCAGGACGTATCGGCAAAGATCACGGTTCTGGGCACGAGCGGTCAAAACGATCCCGAGGTTACGGCGACGGGCACAGTTATCGGCGTCGACGCCAAGGGCAAGCAGCAGACGTGGGCTGCCGCTTCGCAGTACACGCTCAAGAACGGCTCGACGGCTGCCGATCTTTCCGAGGAGCTCTTTAAGCAGGCCGGCCTCAAGGCCGACTACGACCCCAACGGCTCTTGGGGTTGGGTGCTCAACTCCATTACGTCGCCTTTCGATGCCGATCGCACCCTTGCATACGACCATGCTACGGGCGCCTATTGGCAGCTGTTCATCAACGGCACGGCTGCATCGGTGGGCGCTGGCAACTACAAGCTCGAGGCGGGCGACTCTGTCGTCTGGTGCTACTCGAAGTACGGTGACGCTGCACCCACCGACCAGCTTTCGGTAAGCTGCACCGTTATCGGCCAGGACGCCTCGGGTGCTCAGCAGACGTGGGCGCAGCCTACGACCTCGCTGGTGGAAGAGGGCGCAACTGCCGCCGATCTTTCCGAGCAGGTCTTTAAGCAGGCCGGCATTGGCGCCGACGTCCAAACCGGTTCGTATGGTTGGTTCCTCAATTCGCTGACTTCTCCGTTCAATAAGAGCTTGAAGCTTTCGACCGTACAGGTTAACGAAAGCACCTGGAAGTCCTGGCAGTTCTTCGTTAACGGCAAGATGGCCAATGTTGGCGCCGGCAACTACACGCTTAAGGCCGGCGACGAGGTTGCCTGGGTCTATGGTTCCGATGGCACCATGCCCGGTCAGGTTTCTGTCTCGATGGAGATCATCGGCAAGAAGGACGATAAGGCGCAGCGCTGGACCGATCCTTCGACGCAGGTGTTTGTTGAGGGCACGACGATCAAGGAGGCCACTGCCGCCTACTTTGATGCTTTGGGCATCAAGTCCGAGATGTACGATCAGCTGGGCTTCTGGGGCGTTCACAGCCTTGTCTCTCCGCTTGACGGCACTAAGTTGGCCGGCGCTTGGTCGTTCTTCGTTAACGGTGTTCCCGGATCTCAGCTCGATAGTGACTACGTACTCAAGTCGCGTGACGAGATCGTCTGGGCCTATGCTGCCGGCGATACGGTGCCTAATCCCGACGAGGTCGTAGTCAATCCGAGCGCCCCGCGTCCGTCCGATTGGAAGTCCGATTGGGATGGTAAGTCCAATGCAGCGGTCGAAAACGTTTCGACGCCTACGGGTGCGCTGGCGAGCTCATGGACGTTCGATTGGAAGGCGTATTCTGGTTCGGCGTATTCCAACGCGAGTGAACCTATTGTCGTGAACGGCAACGTGTATCTTGCCGTCAACAAGCGTTTGCTAAAGATTGACGCCGAGTCGGGCAAGGTCCTTGCCGAGTCGAATCTTAAGAAAGCGGTCGGTTACACCTCGCGCCCGATTTATGCGAACGGTTTGGTTATCGTTCCGCTTGACGGCGGTGCGATCCAGGCCCTGACGGCTGACGCGCTCACAACGGTTTGGGTCACTGACTCTGTGAGCGAGATTGCCCAGTCGAATTCTCAGCTGACGGTTGATGGCAATTACCTCTATGTCGGCACCGTTGATGTCGACTATGGAAAGGGTACGTACAATAACGGTCATCTGACGCGTATTAATATCCTGACCGGTGCTGTTTCGTGGCAGCATGTCAATGCTGATGAGGGCTATTACTGGACAGGCGCTACGGTGGGCGATGACTTTGTCTTGGTCCCCACCAGCTCTGGTACGGTCGAGATGCTCAGCAAGTCAACGGGTGATGTGCTCGGCAGCGTTTCGGTTGGAGCGATTGTCAACTCCACCTGCGTGCTTTCGGCTGACGGCAGCCATGCCTATCTGATCTCGCGCGACGGCAAGCTGCATGTCTTGGCGATTTCTGATGGCGATTCACGCAGTGCGGATGCCGCTTCGCGTATTACCGAGGAGCGTGTGGTCGACCTTGGCCTTACGGGATGTGGATGCGTGCCTACGACGTATGATGGCAAGCTGATTGTCGGCGGCGAAGCCAATGGCAGCGCGGCGCTCGCTATCATTGATCTGAACAAGGACTTTGCTACGACGCTGGTCACGACTGCAGACGGCTCCCAGCTGACGGCTGGCATTCTTGGTGGCATTAAGGGCGCTCCGCTGGTGAGCACTCAGGCAGATGGCACGTATGTGTACTTTACGGTTAACTACGGTGAGACCTCTGATTTCGTTAACTACACCTCAGGCGGTGGCGTTTATCGCTACAAGCTGGGCGATGCCGAGGCATCTGGTGTGTTTAGCGCGACGGGGCACTATAACTGTTGCGACTCGCCGATCGCGTGTGATGCCAAGGGCAACCTGTACTACATCAACGACTCTGGCGCGTTGTTTAAGCTGAACGCTGGCATGAAGGTCTCGTTTAACACTGGCGAGGGATCCAAGGTCGATTTCCAGACCACGGCTGCCAACGGCTCTGTTACTAAGCCTGCCGATCCGACGCGCGAAGGGTATACCTTCGCTGGCTGGTATACCGATGAGGCTTGCACGGAAGCGTACAAATTTGACGCTGCGGTGACGGCTGATATGACGCTGTATGCTAAGTGGACCAAGAATGCCGTTAACCCTGGCGGCAATGGCGACTCTGGCTCCAACGGCGGTAATGGCGGTAACTCCGGCAACGGCACGAACGGCCAACAGTCTGGCGGTGCTGTTGCTCCGGGCCAAAAGCCGGTGTCCACCACGACCAAGACCGAGACCAAGGACGGCAAGGATTCCAAGAAGGATTCCGACAAGTCCGACAAGAAGGACAGCAAGAAGTCTGATAAGAAGTCCAGCAAGTCCGGCTCCAAGTCCGATACGGGCGCGGCCGCCACGACTACCGCTAAGAAGTCCGCTGAGACTCCCTCGCAGGAGTCTGGCTTCAACCCGCTCGCCATTGCTGGCGTGGCGGCCGGCGTGATCGGTCTTGCCGTCATCGGTGTGTTCGTGTTTACCAAGCGTCGGTAGGTGAGGGCTGTGTCCAATAAGCCTCAGGACGCCGAGTCCAAGCAGCCCGACTCGTCGTTCATTCAACTCGACGATGCAAAGCAAAAGGGCGCCGCCTCGGCGGCGTCCGCCCCTCGGCGCAAGACGCTGCTTGGCGCTCTGACGGCCGTCTGCATTGCGCTGATTGTCGTCTCGCTGGGCTTTGTTCACCCTTCCGCCAGCGGTGCCTGGTCCATCGACTGGATCATTCAGACCGTGACGGGGGAGACCGTCGTCACCAAGGACACCAAGGCGTCTGGCTCGACTACGACTTCGGGCGAGGTCGGGTCCAAGGATTCCAAATCTTCTGATGATACGAATGACGGGTCTAGGGGTTCTGACAAATCTGACTCCAAGAAAGATTCCGAGTCCTCGGACAAGGAATCGGACAAGAACTCGGATAGCAAGAAGTCCGGCGAAAAAGGAGCGGGAAATAAAAAGACTGACAACAGTCAGTCGGCTTCTCAGAATTCGGCAAACTCCGGTGGACCTTCTGCCGTTCCTGATAACGGTAGTGCCTCCTCGGGCGGCCAGAGCGGCTCACAGGAGTCCAACTACGTTACGGTGACGGTTTCGGTCACATCGAGTGCCGTGGGCAATCCTGTGTCTTCTGGCGGTACCTTCACCTTCAACAAGGGCGCTACGGTCTATGATGCCCTGTGCGCCCTAGGCCTTTCCGTGAATGCGCGCGGCACGTCGTACGGCACGTATGTCGCCGCTATCGGCGGCCTGGCCGAGATGGAGCACGGCGCCAAGAGTGGCTGGATGTACTCCGTTAACGGCGAAACGCCCATGACGGCCTGCAGCAACTACGTTCTCCCCAATGGCGCCAACGTCGTTTGGTATTACGTAACGGGCTAGAGGCCTCGACATAGCGCGCCAAACGGGCGGTTCGGACAAACATCCGAGCCGCCCGTTTTTCATGCGTAGAGGACTGGGTCGCCGGGTCTCTCGGCAAACAAAAAACCGGTTGGAATGTAAATTCCAACCGGCTGCGAAGCGAGATTATGTTGGGTCGTCTACGACTGCGCGCCCTCGAGGAAAAGGCGGCGGCTAAAGTAGTTGTACCAGGTGACCAGGAACGTGGCGATGGCCTTCATGGCCTGGTAGCCGATGCTCAAAAACGTGACGCCCACAAACATGTACAGGTCGTTGAGGCCCAAACCAATCACCGACAGGATGGTGAAGATCGTGAACTCGCGCTTGCGGCTCATGCCCTCGCGGTGGTCGAACACGTACTTCATGCTGAGCCAGTAGTTGACCACGACGGACGTGATAAACGAAATCGTGGTGCTCATCAAAAAGTCGAGATGGAACAGCTCGACGAGCGCAATGAGCATGCCCCAGTCGATGCCAAAGGAGATAAGACCCACGACAGCGAACTTGAGGAATTGCTTAGTATGAGGTTGTGCCAGTGCCTTGCGCACGTAATCACATCCAATGCGTTGACGAATCGAGCAGAGGATACTTTAGAGCTTTTGCAAGGGAAACGTAAGGGCTTTGCCAAGAACTATACGAACTCGCCAAATTTGCAAGAGACAATCCGCAAACGTTGTAAATCCTTCCGTAAACGAGCAAGGCCCACGAACAACGCAGCGCTCGACGCACGTCGTCCGTGGGCCCCGTAGTGCAACGAGGAGGCCGAGCTACTTGGTCTCCTCGCCCTCCAGGAAGATCTTTCGGGTCACGAAGTTGTAGACCATAACAAGCGCGGTGGCGCAAATCTTGGCGATATTGGCCTCGAGCCCTAGGCCGGCGTTGAGCGCCAGCACGATACCGTCGTTGAGCGCCAGGCCGATCACGGACAGCACGACAAAGATAATGAACTCGCGGCGGCGGCTCATGCCCTCCTTGTGCGCAAACACGTACTTCATGCTCGCGACGTAGTTAAAGATGAGCGAGACGATAAAGCCGCTGGTATTGGCGATCAGGATGTTAAGGCCCAGACCGTAGTGGAGCAGATTCATGATGCCAAAGTCGATGACCGTGGCGACGACGCCGACGACGCCAAACTTCATGATCTGCGCAAGGAGTTTTTGCATGGTACCTGCCTTAGGGTGGCGCCGGAGCGCCGCGGGGATGACGAACTCAGCAAGTTTAGCCAATCCCCGCAGGCGGGGCTAGGCGCGCTCCTCGATAGCACCGTTTCTATATGCATCGAGCAGTTGGCGCAGGTCCTGGATTTGGCTGCGAATCTTGGCACCCGTATCGGTATCGCTCACCATGCGGCGCCGGTCGGCCTCGTCAAAACGGTTGGTCTCGCTCTCGATGTCCACGTTGCGCGTGAGCGCTTCGGCAACCGTTGTAAAGGCCCGGTGCGACTTAAGGCGGCATCCGCGCGAGCTGGAGATAAGCGTGTAGCCGGCGATGCCCGTCTTGGGGTGGTAGGCGCGGCAGAAGCCGCCATCGATGACCAGCAGCTTGCCCTCGGCGCGGATGGGCTGCTCGCCCTTGGTGGTCTTGACTGGCGTATGGCCATTGATGATGTGACCGGTCGGCGAACATGCCATGGGGGCAACGCCGAACTCGCGCATGATGTCGTCGCAGACCGAGGGCGACTTGGTAAGCGTAAAGTACGGGTCCATCGGCTCGACCCAAGTGCTCTTATCGGCGATATAGGCGCGCTCAAAGGTACGCACCAGGCGTCCGCTGGCGGGTGAGTTAAAGCCGATCCACAGGTACCACATCCAGTCGAGGGCATCGCGGTCGCCGACGCGCCAGGCTCGGCGGGCGATATGGTCGCAAAAATCGAGATAATCGCGGCCTGCGTGCCAGGTGCCCAGGCAGTTCATGCTGCTAAAGGTGCCATCCTCGTTGAGTGGCACGCAGCCGTGGAAGAGCAGATTGCCGTTGGCGACCTTGTACATCGAGCCGTGGGTGTAGAGGAAATCGATATGGCGATGCAGGTGATCGGCGGTGACAAACTCCGACACGAGCTTATCGATGATGTGTTGCTCCTGGGGCGTGAGCGTGTAGGGGTCCGTCGGGTCGACGGTGGGGAAGTCGTTGGTCGTGAGCGGCCACACGCTGCCGTCGGCGAGCGTGACCGTGCCGGTGTCGTGGTCGATCTTGTCGAGCAGCAGGCGGTCGGTCATGTCGAACTCGGGGTGACGCTGGATAATCTGGCCCTCGAGTTTAAAGAGCAGCACGTTGATGGCCTTGATCAGCGGGGTGATGGACTCGCCGGCGGAATAGGTGGCATCGGCAAAGGCGACGAGCTCACGCAGCGAGATGCCGTAGTCGTTCTCGAGGATCTCGTAATTGTCGTAGCGCAGGTTGTTGCGCAGCACCGTGGCGATGCAGGCAGGCTCACCGGCAGCGGCGCCCATCCACAGCAGGTCGTGGTTGCCCCACTGAATGTCGAGCGAATGGTAGGTGAGCAGGCGGTCCATAATCTTGGCCGCACCGCCGCCGCGGTCGAAGATGTCGCCCACCAAGTGCAGGTGGTCGACGGCGAGGCGCTTGATGAGCGAGGCGAGCGACTCGATAAAGTCGTCGGCGCTTGCGGTCTCTAGGATGGACTCCACGATGCGCTCGTGATAACGCACACGATAGTTGTTCTCGTCCGGATGCGTGTGCAGCAGCTCGTCGATGATGTAGGCGTAATCGCGCGGGATGGCCTTACGCACTTTGGAGCGCGTATAGCGGCTCGAAAGCGAGCGGGCAACCATGATGAGCTGGTCGAGCATTGTCTTGTACCAGGTGGGGGAGTCCTCGCGCCGGCTGCGGACCAGCTCGATCTTCTCGCGCGGGTAGTAGATGAGCGTGCACAGCTCGCCCTTTTCGTCAAAGGAGAGCGTGTCGCCAAAGATCTCGTCGACATGTTCGCGCACGACACCCGAGCAGTTGTTGAGGATGTGCATAAAGGCTTCGTACTCGCCGTGCACGTCGCTCATAAAATGCTCGGTGCCTTTGGGCAGGTTGAGAATGGCCGAGAGATTGATGATCTCGGTAAACGCGGATTGCTCGGTGGGAAATTGTCTCGACAGCAGACGCAGATACTTAAAGTCTTGCGGATTGCGATCGAATGCGACCATGAAACACCTTCCGATATGGTTGGTAAAACTGATAAAACAGCGTCAAGCGTTTATCAGTATGCGCCGGCTTTGTTTCGATTTTGCGCCGGTGGCTGAATTGTCAGCTGAACGGTTTGCTAAATCGATTTAGTTGAGGTTGATGTGTCGGTTAAGTGGAGACGAAGGGGATGATTTTGCCCATGTTGGCCCATGGCGGGGATGGGGATGTTGATGATAAAGATATTCAATGCCAATGGTTCGAATTGGTAAATAGTGGACATTTGTATCGTATTTAGGCTTGCTGCGCGATAATTTGCGTAGCAATACTTAAGGAGCCTCATATGAGTGATTTTGTCCTGACCTGTGAATCCGCCGCCGATCGAACCCGTGAGTTCTTTGCGTCGCGCAATATCCCTGTCGTGTGTTTTCATTACGAGATCGACGAGGTTGTCTATACGGACGATCTGTATCAGTCGATTGCGCCGGACGAGTTTTTTGCCCAGATTGCCGCGGGCGCCATGCCCAAGACGTCTCAGGTGAGCGTGGGTGAGTACGAGGAGTTTTGGGAGCCGTTTGTTGCCGAGGGTAAAGACGTGCTGCACCTGACGTTGTCGTCGGGTATTTCGGGCACGTATGGATCGGCCTGCGTTGCGGCGCAGATGCTCGCGGATCGCTATCCCCAGGGCGGCAAGGTGCGCGTCATCGATTCGCTGGGGGCGTCTTCGGGCTTTGGCCTATTGCTGGAATATGCCGCCGACGTTCGCGATAGCGGCGCTTCGCTCGACGAGACGGCCGCGTGGATTGAGGAGCATAAACTCAACCTGCACCACTGGTTCTTCTCGACCGATCTGTCGAGCTACCTGCGCGGCGGTCGCATTTCGGCCGCGAGCGCGATTATCGGCACGGCGCTTAAGATTTGCCCACTTATGACGGTCGATTGCGAAGGTGGGCTGTCGCCACGTGAGAAGATTCGCACTAAGAAGCGCGCGATTTCCGAGATGGCTAAGACCATGATGGCGCACGTGCAGGACGGTGCGGATTATTCGGGTAAGTGCATCTTGTCCCATTCGGCGTGCCGCGAGGATGCCGAGGCCGTTGCGGTGCTGATTGAGGAACAAATTCCGCAGCTCAAAGGCAAGATTGAGATCAACAATATCGGTGCTCTGATCGGTTCGCACACCGGACCTGGTACGGTGGCGCTCTTCTTTATGGGCGACAAGCGCGTGGATTAATTTGCCCCGTCACGTCGCTGCATGATTGCTCAAACGAAAACGGCCCGCCTCACATTTGTGGGGCGGGCCTTGCTGTTGGGGTTAGCGTTTCTTGCCACGGAAGAAGAAGCCGTGCAGCGAGGGCTTGAGGCCGCGATTGGCGCGATGCTCCTCGACGCGCTTATGGATCGAGGCGGCACGTTCGAGCACCTCATCGGGAATCGGCACGTCGGGATTCATGTTCTCGACCTGACTGACCTCGGCGGCGGCAACCTGGTCAATAATGGGCACATCGTCGCGCGAGATGACGGGCGTTGCGTCTTCCTTCATCTTGCGGTAGCGCTCCATCATGTCGGTCTGCAACTGTTGGGCCGAAGGCGGCGTCCAGATGATGGCGTTGGCGCCGGCGGCGATGGTTTCGCGGATGCTCTCGGGTGTTTTGCCGCCCGGCGCGATGAGCGGCAGGTTAGGATAGTGCTCGCGCAGCTCGCGAAGGACCTGGGGCGTGTTTTTGCCGGCCGCGATGTTGAGGATCTTGGCTCCGGCGCGCACTTTGGCATGCGCATCATCGTCGCAACGTACGACCGTGGCGATGACGGGGATGTCTGCGATGTTGGTGATGTGTTCGACCATCTCGGCAGTGGCGGGGGAGTTGACCACGCAGCCCGCCGCGCCCTGCATCTCGGAAACGGCTGCCATCTGTACGGAGCGCTTGCCGGTCGTAGTTCCGCCGCCCACGCCTACAAAGACCGGGCACTCGGCGACGGTCAACAGCGCCTGCGTAATGGCCGGCTGTGGCGTGAAGGGGTAAACGGCAAAGACGGCATCGGCGTTGGAGTTGCGGATGACCGCGACGTCGGTGGTGTAGATAAGCGACTTGATGCGACGACCGAAGAGCGTAAAGCCGCTGGCCTCCTCGATCTCGTCGGGCATGCGGAGGGCCGCCTTGCGCAGGCGCCCGTCGATGGGCAGCGGCTCCATAGGGAGCAGTCCGTTGGGGGTCACGGCTACCTGGGGCTCGGTGAACTCGTCTGCAAGCTCGACCTCGGAAAAATCGACCGAGGCGACGATGTCCTCGTGAACCTCGGCGGGAACATCGATGGGGGCCTGGTCGTTCGTCGCGGCAGGCGCGTCGAAGGAACTGGTGCCGACAAAGGCGTCGACGCGCTCGTTCAAATCGTTGAGAGTATCCATGGGGGCTCGATTCTATGCGATGGTGGCTGGCAGGGTGCCGACAGCGTTGTGCTTGCTAAATCGTTTGACGAGTTGATTTTTCCCCGCCGCGCCATCCGTTAGACCGAAGGGCCGGCGAACGTGAAGGAGCTGTGGTGGCGGGTATTGAGGTGCTATCTTGAATGTCCCGTTTAAAAGAGAGGTGACGCGGTATGGATTTCACAGCAATGTTGGGCTCGATTGGCCTGTGTGTGGGCGCAATCGTTGCCGCCGCGGTCATCTACTTTGTGGTTACGGCCATTAAAGGCAAAAGAGTCGAGCGTAAGGAACGCGAGGCACTTAAGCAGCACCGTGACCAGCAGGACAAGCGCGCACGGAGATAGTTTGTTGAGTTTTGAATCCGTGCGCTAGCTGCGTTTTCGGATCAG
Source organism: uncultured Collinsella sp. (assembly GCA_937982065.1). Taxonomy (GTDB): domain Bacteria; phylum Actinomycetota; class Coriobacteriia; order Coriobacteriales; family Coriobacteriaceae; genus Collinsella. Next base: position 9,364 of record CALJMO010000069.1, on the reverse strand, counting down.
GGCGATATAGAAGCCCTCAAAGTCGCGGCTGGGCGGAATGGTCAGCGTGCCGGGCATACCGTTGGCGACGGACGAGACGTGGGCGGCGGCGATGGCCTCGGTGAGGGCGTTGCTCTCGACGCGCGGCTCTTCGCCAGCTTCCTGAGCACGGCGCGTTTCACTTTCGCTCGGCGTGCCGTCGAGGGGGATAAGCTCGCAGTCCATGTGCTTGTCGAGGGCCTCTTGCAGGGCGTCCTCGTTTTCCTGCGGCAAGATCGAACAAGTCGAATAGACGAGCGTGCCGCCCGGTTTGAGGGCTCCCATGGCGCGGTCCAGAAGCGCGCGCTGCGAGCGGGCGCACTTGCCGAGCAACTGCTCGGTCAGGCCGCGCAGACTCTTCTCGTTGCCGCTGATGACGGTGCCCGTGCCGGTGCAGGGAGCGTCGAGCAGGATACGGTCAAAGCGGAAGAACTCGTCGAGCTCGCGTGCGTCGATGCGCATGACGGGCACGTTTTTTGCGCCTTGGCGGTGGAGGTTGGCTTCGAGCTTCTCGGCGCGGGGAATGCTCATCTCGCAGGCGGTAAGGTGCGCCTGTCCCTGCGTGAGGGCGGTAATTTGCGTCGTCTTGCCGCCAGGGGCTGCGCACATGTCCAGGATGTCCTCGCCTGCCTGGGCGCCCAGGACCAACGGTGGCATCATGGACGACAGGCTCTGCAAGTAGATCTTGCCGTCGCAGTAGATGTCGAGGTCCCACAGGTCGGAAACCTGGGCCTCGGGCAGGATGAAGGCGTCCGGATACCATGCGATGGGGCGGTGGGCGATGCCGGCTGCGTCGAGCGCGGCGGCGATGTCCTCGGCGGTCGCCTTGAGCGTGTTGGCGCGCAGCGTGACCGGGCGTGTGGCCGCGGCGCCGAAGCCCTCGATTATGAGCTGGGCATCGGCGGGTGCATAGGCGCCGGCGACCGTGTCGACCATAAAGCGCGGCAGGTCGGCGGCGCAGGGAAGGGCGGCAAGCTGGTCGGAAAGCTCGGTAGCGGCAAACTGCCTGAGCTTGAGCTCGGCCTTGACCTGCTTTTTCTGCTTACGACGACGCGGCTTGGACATCCGTCTTTCCTTCCCATTCCATTAAAAGTAGTCAATTTGGGACGGGGCTATTTTAGCTGCCCGTCCGTTTCGGCAGGCGTTGCAGTTAAATTTGGGACGGGGTAGCTAAAATAGCCCCGTCCCAAATTGACTACTCTGCCTTGGTGTTGGCTTAGTACTGGCTCTCGTGCTTGCTGAAGAAGTCGAAGCGCGGGGGCAGCGGCTTCACGCGGTGCTCGCCAGGCTTCTCGCCCAGGCTTTCCACAAACTCGTCCGTGGAGGCAAAGATGTTATCCCAGCTAAAGAAGGCGACCGGATCGACGTCGAAGTACTCGCAGATGAGCTCGCAGCCGGCCGGAACGATGCCGTGCATCAGGACGGTCGCCACGCGCAGTTCGGTAAAGGCGTCGACCAGGGCCTGCTTCATGGCGGCGTTGGCTGGCTCGCCCTCGAGCTTGTTGGCGGCCTTGGAGGCATCGCTCCAGCGCTTGTTGGCGGCACGCAGGTAGTCGTCGCACACGGCGAGCGCACGGTGCGTCTCGAACTTGTACATGGCCTGCTCAAAGGCGAGAACTGCCTGCTCGGCAGCCTCGACCACGGCGGCGGAGGCGGCACCAGCGGGGATGCAGCCGTTGCGATAGGGGCTCTCGTCGCCCTCTTTGACGGCGACGCCGTAGAAGCAGCTGCGGGCCAGGCGGTTGAACACACCGGTCAAAAGGGCGCTCTCCTTAAGGGCCGGATCGATGACGCGCTTGTCGTCGCAGGCGCGCACCTCGTTGCCGTCCTTGTCCTTGCCGGTCACGCGGGTGTCGTATGCCTTGGGGCTAAAGCTCACCGGCTTCTCGGACAGGCCGAGCGACAGCCAATGTGCACGCATCTGCTCGCAGGTGTAGTGGTTGAGCAGGTCGTCTGCCGGCGGGGGAGGCGTCTGCGAGGACGAGCTGGCCTTTTTGCCCATGTAGAGCAGGTGGTAGCAGGCGCTGACGGTGCTCTGCGTAAGGTCCCAACCCAGAGCCTCCCACATGGCGGTCTGCGCGATGCAGTAGAAGTAGATGTTGTCCTGGCCGATGAACTGGTAGATCTGAGCGTCGTCAGAGCACCACCAGTCGCGCCAGTCGAGCGAGCTGTGCTGGTAGGTGGGCGCGGGGACCTGCGTGGAATCGGCGGCGGGCTCGCCCATGAGGGCGGCATCCTGGGCGGCGACGCCCTCGGTCACGCCGGCGGCGCGGGCATCGCGTGCGAGCACGGTGCGGGTGTAGCTGATGGGCGCCCACAGGCTCTCGGGCCAGCACCAGCAGGTGACGTCGGTCACGCCGTCGACCTCGGGCACCGGAACGCCCCAGTCGATGTTGCCGGTGATGCGGAAGGGCACGAGCGCCTTGCCGCTGCGGAAGCGCACGCCGCCGTTGGCGAGCACCGCGTGGGCGTCGTCGCGCTCCTTCCAGCTGGGGAAGGTGACGGTAAAGCTGCTCTTGTTGCCCTCGGGCTCCAACACGGTGTGCTCGGGGAGCTGGTCCTCGACGGCGTCGAAGGCCTCGCGGAATTTGTTCTGAATGTAGAGCTGAGCCGGCAGCAGCCACTCCTCCATGGTCTTGGAGACCACGGAGCGAACCTGCGGGTTTTGGGCAAGCTTGGCGGTGTAGGTCTTCATAAAGTCGAGGTAGGCCGGCAGGTCAAAGTAGAGGTTGTCGACCGGGCGCAGCTCGGGCACCTCGCCGGTGAGCTGGCTCTTGGGCGCGATGAGCTCCTCGGGCTCAAACTGGTGACCCAGGTCGCACTCGTCGGCGTACGCCTTCTCGGACTTGCAGCCCTGGATGGGGCAGCGGCCGATGACCTGGCGGCCGTTGAGGAACGTGCCGGCCTTGGCGTCGTAGAACTGCAGCGTGGAGCGCTTGGAGATGGTGCCCTGCTCGTGCAGGCGCTCGATAATCTCGGCGGTCACCTCGTTGTGGATCTGGGCCGCCGGCTCAAGGCCCGAGCCGCCGTAGATGTCGCAGCTGATGTTGTAGTTGTTGAGGGTCGCGGCCTGGCGGGAGTGGTTGGACTCGACGTACTCGCTAATGGACTTGTCGTAGCCCTCGTTCTCCTTGAGCTTGCGGTAGCTCTCCATGATGGGCGATCCGTAGCAGTCGGTTCCCGAGGTGAAGATGACATTCTCGCGGCCCAGGCGGTCGCGCAGGAAGCGGGCGAAGAAGTCGGCCGGGACAAAGACGCCGCCGACGTGGCCAAAGTGAAGGCCCTTGTTGCCGTAGGGCTCGCCGGCGGTAACGATGGCGCGGCGAGGCCAGCTGGGACGGTCGTTCATGGAGTATTTGGATGCCATGGGACTCCTTCGCATATAGTAAGGGCGCGGCCGGGCGCAAGGCCTGGCGACGCGGTGGTCAATTCGTGCATATCGTTCGACATTATCGCACATGCGGACGGGTACGTGGCAGGGGCGCTATCCTAAGATGCTATGAATGAGATTTCCAACATACATGCGTTTGAGGACGAGGATTTTCTGCACGCCTGCTTTGTGTGGGGGATGGTCGTGCTCGGCGCATTTGCCGTGTGCCTGGTGCCGGTGTTTATGCTGCTGGGTGGGCCCGCGGACTTGGATGCGGCTGACGCGGGCGGTTGGACGGCCGTTTTGGGCTGGATAGTCGGTTTGACTGCGGTTTCGGCGGCGTCATTTGCCGTGCACGAGCTGGTGCATGCGGTGTTCTTTAAGCTGTTTGCGCCCGCCGGTGCTCGGGTGACCTTTGGGGCAAATCTCGAAACCTGCATGATTTACGCCTGCGCCGAGGGCGTGGTGTATTCGCGCCGGCGGTACATGGTCATTTGCCTAGCGCCGACGGTTGTTGTGACGGCGGCGTTTGCCCTGGGGCTTGCGTTCTCGGGCTATCCGCTGCTGTGCTACCTGGCGGCTGGTTTGCACTTGTCGGGCTGTGTGGGCGACTGGTATTACGTGCGGACCATTCTGCGCGACCGCCGCATTGTCGCCTGCGAGGACACGTCCTTTGGCGTGCGCTTTTTCGCAAGGTAGTCTTTTTGGGATGATTTTTCTGGGACGGGGATTTAAAAATCATTAGGTACGCAATGATTTTTTAATCCCCGTCCCAGAAAAATCATTGTGGGAGAGGAGATGTTGATGAAGCCGTTGCTGTTGCACGCCTGCTGTGCGCCGTGCTCGCTTGAGCCGGTTCGCCTGCTGCGCGAGGAGGGGTTTGAACCCACAATCTGCTGGACCAACCCCAATATTCAGCCGCGCGATGAATGGCAGCGCCGCCTGGACGAGCTGCGCCGGTGGTGTGCCGACGGCGGCATCGAGCTTATCGAGGCAGGGGAGGACCGCGGGCGCTGGGAGACCGGCGTGGCACCGCTGGGTGCCGATCGACCCCGTCGCTGTCGCGCGTGCTATGCCTTGCGCTTGGCCGAGGCGTGCCGCGTGGCCCAGGAGCGCGGGTTTGAGTTTGTGGGCACGACGCTCGCCGTCTCGCCGTATCAGCTGTTCGAAACCTGCAATGATGTGTTGGAGCGTCTGGCTGCCGCTCGCGGTCTCACTCCGGTGATTCGCGATTTTCGTCCGTATTATCCCGAGGCCACGCGTCGCTCGCGCGAGCTTGGCATGTATCGGCAGAACTACTGTGGTTGCCGCTTCTCGGCTGTCGAGGCGGCCATGGACCGCGCCCGTATCCGCGACGAGCGCAAAGCCGCCAAAAAGTAGTTCATTTGGGACGTCAGCCTGCTAGGATGTAGAGCGGACTTTAGCTATATAAGGAGTATCCGACGTGTCTATGCGTACCGATGATTTTGACTATAACCTTCCTGAGGAACTGATTGCCCAGGCGCCTGCCGAGCCGCGTGACTCCTGCCGCCTGCTGGTGGTTGATCGCAAGGGCTCCCAGGCGGGAACGCCGCTGGAGCACGGCGGTACCGTCGAGCACCGCATCTTCCGTGACATCATTGACTATATCGAGCCGGGCGATGTGCTCGTCATCAACAAGACGCGCGTGATGCCGGCCCGCCTGATCGGTCACAAAGCCGGCTCGGGTGGCGTGGTCGAGACGCTGCTGCTCAAGCGCCGCGAGGATGTTGACCCGCTGGGCCATGTTTGGGAGTGTCTGGTCAAGCCGGGCAAGCGTCTGAAGCCCGGTGCCCAGATTGAGTATCGCGCCGGTGGCGCCCATGCGCCCGAGGGGGCTCCCGTGGTGCTGACGGCCGAGGTCATCGACTTTGTCACCGATAGCCGTGGTGGCCGTCTGGTGCGCTTTGAGCCGGCCGGTTGCAATGCCGCCGGCGACCCGCGCACGCTCGACGAGGCTATTCATGCTGCCGGCCACGTGCCGCTGCCGCCCTACATTACCGATTACGAAGGCGATCCCGAGAAGTACCAGACCGTTTACGCCATGAAGGAGGAGCACTCGGCTGCCGCTCCCACGGCGGGTTTGCACTTCACGCCCGAGCTCATGGCGGCTATCGAGGCCAAGGGCGCGAAGTTTGCCGCTGTCGAGCTCGAGGTCGGTATCGATACTTTCCGTCTGGTGGAGGAGGACGACCCTACGCAGCACGTCATGCACACCGAGCGCTACCACGTATCGCAGGAGGTGGTCGACGCCGTGCATAAGGCTAAGGCCGAGGGGCATCGCGTGATCGCCGTCGGTACCACGGCGGTGCGCTCGCTCGAGAGCGCGTTTGACGCGGACGCGCCGGTGTCCGATCCGGCTGTGACGGCGCGCTATTTTGAGGGCCGTGAGGACGGCGCCGACACGCTCGGCCGCGGTGACATCGTGGTGCGCGAGAACGCGACGACGCAGCTCTACCTCATGCCTGGCTCGACCTATCACGTGGTCGACGCGCTGATCACGAACTTCCACGTGCCGCGCTCCACGCTCATGATGCTCGTAAGCGCGCTTGCCTCCCGCGACCAGATCATGGATGCCTACGCCGCCGCCATCGAGGAGCGCTACCGCTTCTTCAGCTTTGGTGACGCAATGCTCATTCAGTAGGTTACGGCGTTTTCCAAACGCCGTAACCGGCCGACGCTGCAAACGCCCCTAAGCGGCAATCTGACGTTCGATCGTCGGGCATGACCAGAAGGTCAATGCCCTCCTCTTTCACGTCACCTTGCTCGCTTAGGGGCGTTTTCGCTGTCCGCGCCAAAACATCGGCGTTGCCGTGGTTTACTCGGCACCTGGGGACGTTCCTTTTGTGCCGGCACTTGGGGACAGTCCTTGCGCCGATCTAAATAAGTTGCGGTGAGATAGTTCTTGAATTGGCCTTTTTTAGGGCTAAACAGGAACTATCTCACCGCAACTGCGTTGGGTGTTTTTGGCAGCGGGTTTACTTGCTCGCGAACAGCCAGATCAGGATGATCACCAGAATCACGGCGATGATGCAGGCGATGGCTCCGGTGAATTTGATGCGTGAGTCGCGGGTTCGCTTGCGCACGTCGTCTTCGGCGGCCTCGAGTTGGGCAACTTCGCGCTCGGTCTCGGTATGCTCGGCCTTGTCGCGTGCCAAGGACCCGGCGAGCGATTCGGTGATCTCGGGATGGTCGTGCACCTCGGTCGCCTGCTCGATAATCGACTGCGCATGTGCGGCGTCCGCTTGGGCGTTGGCGATGGCCTGCTCTTGCTCGCGGCGTGCCTTGTCCTGCGTGGCGATCTTTTCGCGCAGCTCGCGCTGGCGCGTCGCGGCGGAAGTTTTTGCGGACTGCAGCTCGTCGCGCGCGGCATCTGCCTCAGCCGTTACGGCCTGGTGCGCGCGTTTAGCGTCGGCGATGGGGGCCTGTGCCTGCTCGACGGCCTGCTCGGCGGCGGCAAGTGAATGCTCAAGATCGGCGGTCACGCGCGGAATGTCTTCCTCGGCCTTGCGGAGGGCGTCGGCAGCGTCGGAGATTTGCATAGACAACTCGCTGGTGCGCACGGTGTAATTGGCGGGATTTGCCGAAGGGTTGCGCTGCAGCTCGGCATACTCGCGACGCAAGGTCTCGAGCTGCGCGCGCGTAGCATCGGCAGTTTGTCGTGCGGCGGCGATACCGGCATCGCGCTCGGCCTTCACTTTGTCGCGGATGCGCTTGGAATCCTCAAGGCGACGAACGAGGCGGTTGCCGGTCTCGCGCGAGCTCGCCTCGCGGGCTTCCACGGCGTCGAGTGCAGCCTTCAGGCGGAGCTCGGTCGCATCGTCCTCTGCCTTCATTTGCTCGAGTTGGCCCTTGAGCTCCGTCGCTTTGGCGGCATGGGCATCACGGTTAATTTCAGCTGCCGCAGCGGTCTTCTGTGCCGCGGCAATCGCCTGGCGTTGATCGGCGATGATCTGATCGTAGCGGCCTGCGATGTCCTGGCGCGTCTCGAGCTCCTCTGCCTGGTCGGCGATGCGCTGCTCAAGCTCGGCTAAATGGGCGCGGGCATCGGCGAGTGCCTTCTTGGCGGCGTTCATCTCGCGCATGGCCGACGCGCCCTGGGCGATAAAAGTGCCCACGGCGTTAGCGGTGTTTGAGACGGCGCTCCCCAGGTCGCGGCTCGTGGCGGGGGCATGCGAGGTGGTCGGGTGCGCGGCTTCGGCGGCATTCGTATCGGCAGTCTGCGGCGCGGCGATATTGCCGGTGCCGCCTTCGATCACGGAAAAGCCCGCTGCGTGCGGGTCGACCGCGTCCGCGCCGATCGTGGGGTGCTCGAGTTGTAGGAACGAGGGCATGGTACTGCCCTGGTCGGCAACCGGGGTCTCGCCGGGCACAAACGTCGAGGCAGCCTCGGCGGCTTCCTCTTCCTCGGCGTCGACATCGGCATCGGCGACGGCGTCCTTCATCGCTTTGACGGCATCCATCATGGAGTCCATGACGGCGTCGAGCTCTTCTTCCGAAGACACCTCGATGGGGCCCGCTACTTGCGGAGCGCTCTCAGCCTTGGGCTCAGTATCGCTCGGGTCCGGCTGCTCTAGCTGCTCTTCTTTGTCTTGCTCTGCGGCGACATTAGCGTCTGCGGCCTCGCCTGCGGCGGCAGGAGCCTCCTCGACGGCGGCATCAATGCTGCCATCGCTGCTGGTAAAAGTATCGCAGTCGTCAATGGTGTCTGCGGAATCATCAATATGCTGTTGAGTCTGGGGGTCCAGCTCGTCTGTCATAGGCATGTGCTCCTCATCGTTGTTTGTCACCCTATGATAAAGTCTCGCGCCGACATCCCGCGCGCCGCAGCAAAGTTTCAAAACGTGTTCGATGGCTCGCGTCGATAGCAAAAACTCGGCCGCTTTATCCAGTTTGTACTTGACAATCCCTTCGCCGAAAGACGTTATGCCGTTCGCCTGCCGAGGCCTTTTCTTTTCACTTGAAGAAGCTAAAGTTGCATTTCAGCTTTTGGCGCGTTTATTTTGGATGCGCGCAGTCGGCGGGCGTGCCCGTCGCGATTTTGAAAGGACTTCGTATGGGACTTTTCACTGGTAAGACCGTGATCGTCACCGGCGGCGGCAAGGCCACGCTTAAGGACGGCTCTGCTGGCTCCATCGGCTACGGTATCGATATCGCTTTTGCCAAGGAGGGCGCGAACCTCGTCATCACCGGTCGTAACGTTGCTAAACTCGAGGCTGCCAAGGAGTCTCTCGAGGCTGAGTACGGCGTCAAAGTTCTGCCTGTTCAGGCCGATGTCTCGGCTGGTCAGGACAACGAGGCCGTCGTGCAGAACGTTATCGACAAGGCGATTGAGGAGTTCGGCCGCATCGACGCCGTCGTCAACAACGCTCAGGCCAGCGCCTCGGGTGTGACCATCGCCGACCACACTATGGACCAGTTTAATCTGGCCATTTACTCTGGTCTGTATGCCACCTACCTGTACATGCAGAAGGCCTATCCGCACCTGAAGGAGACCAAGGGTTCCGTGGTCAACTTTGCTTCGGGCGCCGGTCTGTTTGGCAACTATGGCCAGTGCAGCTATGCTGCCGCCAAGGAGGGCATCCGCGGCTTGACTCGCGTTGCCGCCAACGAGTGGGGCAAGGACGGCATCAACGTCAACATCGTGTGCCCGCTTGCCTGGACTGCTGCGCTCGAGAACTTCCAGGACGCCTATCCCGAGGCGTTCAAGGCCAACGTTCACATGCCGCCGGCGGGCCATTACGGCGATGTCGAGAAGGAGATCGGCCGCGTGGTCGTTCAGCTTTGCGGCCCCGACTTTAAGTACATGAACGGCGAGACCGTCACCCTCGAGGGTGGTATGGGCCAGCGGCCTTAGGGGTTACGCGGTTTTACCAAACCGCGTAACCAGTCGACGCTGCAAACCCGCCAGAGCGGCAATCTGCCTTTCAACTTCGGCGGCATGACCAAAAGGTCAAT
>CALJMO010000068.1 GCA_937982065.1 uncultured Collinsella sp. | reverse complement strand
CTAATCCTAAGAGACAGGGCCGTATGGATTTCCACGCTCGTTCTCGCTGCAGCCTTCTCCGTCCCCATTGCGTTCAATTCACCCATCTACGGGCCCTTCTTTATGAAGCAGGGCATGCAGGGCTTTGTCGACGCATTCAATACGCGCGCGCCCCAGGCCAGCGGCACAGACCTATCGCCAGAGCAGCAAGTCGACGCGGAGCTTGCGAGATACGCGAACGCCGCCCTCGCCGCCCAAACCGACGCCGCCTTTCTCGACTCTGCCGAGAGCTACTACGCGCTCATGGACGAGGGCTTCCAATCCGGGTCCATCGTGGGGGACCAGGAGACCAATGACGCGGAGCTCGCATATTGCCGCGCTCTGAGCAGCTCCGGCATCGCGGATATCCCGGCCTCCGCAAACGACCTGCCGTTCCTCTCCTTCCTGCCCTACGCCATTGCCCAGGCGCCGTCCTTCCTTCCCTTCATCCCCTTCCTTCTCTCGTCGATACTCCTGCTCGGGGCCACAAGGCCTGCGACCCTGGCGGCGAAGGCGCCCGTGCCCAAATTCCGGCGCCTTATCCAGACCGTGTTTTCGATAATCGGCGCGGGGACCGCGATGCTCCTCGCCGGCCTTGCGCCCGGGGGCATTTGCGCCTTGGCCCTAAACGGATTCGGGCAGATCGGGTACCCGATCGCCTTCTTCCATGACGGCGCGCTCACTACCACGACCGCGGGAAACGTCTTCACGACCATACTTCTCGCGCTGCTCGCGGGCGGAACCTTGATATCCGTTTGTTCCGTCGTCCTATCGACCGCAACGAGGCGCGTCTTCGCGGGCCCCCTTACCTCCGCGTTGCTTGTCGCGGCCCCGGCATTCCCGTTACTGTCCGATTCGGCACTGGGGCATAGCGCCGCGCTCAATCTCCTGCCGCTGGCCGTGTTCTCGCCTATCGAGGCAACGGGTTACGTAGGATGCTTCCCGACAGAATTCATTGGCTCCGGTTCAGGCGGCGCATCGATGCTTGCCGTGGCCCTGGTATACGCCGCGGTCCTTTTTGCGGTCGGCGCCGTTGCGACACGTTCGCCCAAACAGCCTGGACCCGCGAAAAAGCACCATGGGCTCGAGCTTCTGGACGCGAGCGTGGGATACGGAAGCACGACGATACTTTCAATCGGATCGCTTTTCCTGAGCCCGGGAACGGCGGCGGGCCTCATTGCTCCCAACGGCTCGGGGAAAACCACCCTTCTTGAAGCGCTGTCGGGCCAATTTCCCACCCGCATCCGCTCGGGAAGCCTGGCGGCAGACGGAATCTGCCAACGCCGATCAGCCGAATTCGCAGAACTCGTCTACCTGAGCTCTTCGGGCAGCGCGGATCTCTACCCCACGCTATCGGCCATCGAGCACCTTGCTTTCGTTAGGGAGGCGTGGAAATCGGCCGCCGACATCGACTCGCTCTGCGACTCCCTCGGAATCTCCCCATATCTCGACAAGCCGACCCGTAAACTCTCGACAGGAATGAAGCAGCAGGTAAAGCTTGCCATGGCGATAGCGACCGATTGCCCGTACCTCATCCTCGATGAACCGCTGAACGGCCTCGATCCGGGAAAACGGAAAACCTCCTGCGACGCGATGCGCAGCGAGGTGGCGCGGGGACGCAGCGTGCTCATCTCAAGCCACCTGCTCGACGACCTGGCAGACCTCACCGACTCGTTCTACTTCATCGA
>CALJMO010000067.1 GCA_937982065.1 uncultured Collinsella sp. | reverse complement strand
ACGGCCAACCGAAGTTGACCGTCTCAACAATCTTTGGGTGGGCCGTCAGGGGTTCAGCCTGCTTCGCAGGCGGCCGCTGCGGCGCTTTCGCGCCTCGCGCGCTGCGCTGGCAAACGCTCACGCGTTTACTCAGCTCCGCGCCCCGACGGGTTCGAACCCATGAAAGGGCGACAAAAAAGACGGCCAACCGAAGTTGACCGTCTCAACAATCTTTGGGTGGGCCGTCAGGGGTTCGAACCCTGGACCTTGGGATTAAAAGTCCCCTGCTCTGCCAGCTGAGCTAACGGCCCGCGGGTGGCATTGTACCACGGTCTGGGACTATTCCCAACTCCATTGGCCGTTCTGGAAAATCACAACTTCACGTCCATCAGGCGTAATGCCCGTAATATCGATGTCGTCCGTGCCGATCATAAAATCGACGTGCGTGCTCGAGACGTTAACACCATGCTCCAGGAGCTCCTCCTTGGACATGTCGTACCCACCCTCGATGCATTCGGGGAAACCGACACCTAGCGCGAGATGGCAGCTAGCGTTCTCGTCATAGAGCGTATCGTAGAACAGAACACCACTTTCGCGGATCGGCGTGTTCTTGGAAATGAGCGCGACCTCTCCCAGGTGAGCAGCGCCCTCGTCAGTATCGATGATACTTGCGAGCGTTGCCTTGCCCACGCGGGCGTCGTAGTCCACCACGCGGCCGCCCTCGAACTTAATCCAAAAATCGTCGACTTTATTGCCGTGGTGGATGAGCGGCATGGCCGAGTACACGATACCGTCGGCGCGCATGCGATCGGGCGAAGTGAAGACTTCCTCGGTGGGAATGTTGGGGAAGAAGGGGTGCCCATCGGGCGTCTTGCCCTTGCCGCCGGCCCACTCGTGACCCTTCGTCATGCCAATCATCAGATCGGTTCCATTTGCCGCGGTGTAATGCAGGCAGTCGAAACGATTGTCGTTCAGGAAACGCAGGTTCTTTTCGAATGCGGCGTCATGGAGCTCCCAGTCGCTCTCTGGGTCCTGGCCATCGACGCGAGCGGTGTGCAGAATCGCATTCCACAGCTTATAGATTGCAACCTCATCGGCGTCTCCCGGGAACACCTCGCGCGCCCAAGCCACGACCGGAGCGCCGGCGATGCACCACGGATTGATGTTGTAATCCAGTCCACGGCGGAAAACTTTGCACTGCGTGTTCTTTGCCTTAGAAGCTGCAGCGGGCTTAGCGGGATCGATGCCCTTAAGGGCGGCGGGGTCCGCACCCTCGATAAAGATAAAGCAGGCACCGTCCTGGGCCAGGGAATCCAGCTGCAGGCGCTTCCACTCGGGCGTCTGCTCAAAATAGCTTTTCTCGACATGCTCGTACGTGAGCCTCGTCACGGCATCATCGGCCCAGATGACCGTCACGTGGCCGGCGCCGGCAGCATAGGCCTCCGCGACCACCACGCGCGCAAACGGCGCGCACTCAACCGGAGACTGAACGACGACTTCCTGGCCGGGCTTAACGTTTACCCCCTTGCGGACAACCAGGCGCGCATAGTTTTTAATCTTGGGCTCCAGGGACTTCATACCCTCCAGGGCCTCTTCGACCGTCAGGGCAGCTCGAATCATGTGCCACTCCATCTATCTATAGAACAGTAAAAAGGCGCGCCGCAAAAACGACGCGCCTTATATCTTAGCGATAAGTATGTATGCAAACGCTACTTCTTCTTGGAGTCCTTCTTGTCCTCCTCGGCAGCTGCGCGCTCGACAAGAGCGTTGAGCTTGTTCTCGGACATGCCCTCGGCCTGCGCGCGGTACATGTTGCGCAAGGGACGAATACGAGCGAAGTCGTAGATAAAGTCACCTAGGATGATGACATAGGACAAAACGATGCCGACCATCTGGACAGGGCTGGACACCATGCCAGCGGGAGCGAAGTACAGCGAGGCCCAAATTGCCACGACGAGCACCATGCCAATGGCGAGCACAACCCACCAGATGCGACGGCGCTTGGTGTAGTCCTCGTCCTGCTTGAGGAGGATATTCGACACCGTATAGATGCGGTCCTCCTTGGCGCGCTGCTTAGCCTTGCGGGCGCGCTTCTCCTCTTTAGAGAGGCCCTCGAGGTTCTCGCCCTTCTCGAGCTCTTTGCGGCGTGCCTTAGACGAAGCCGGCACGACGCGAACGGAGCTCGCTGCTTGACGAGCGGGCTTAGCAGATGCGGCAGACTTGCGCGCAACCCCGGTAACTTCGTGGGATTGCGTGCGCTTGTTCGTGGCGCTACGGGTACTCACTTATGCGTTCTCCTTCATGCTTGTGAACTGGGAGCCCGTGATGATCTGGAAGGCCTCGCGATAGCGCTCGGACGTGCCATCGATGACCTCGGCGGGCAGGTGCGGGGTCTCCCCCGTCATATCCCAGTTGGCCTTGAGCCAATTGCGGACGAATTGCTTGTCGTAGCTAGGCTGGATCTTGCCCTCCTCGTAGCTGGCAGCAGGCCAGAAACGGCTGGAGTCGGGCGTGAGGCACTCGTCGATCAGCGTGACCTTGCCATCAATAACACCAAACTCGAACTTGGTGTCGGCAATGATGATGCCACGGGTCGCGGCGTACTCGGCAGCGGCCTTGTAGATCTTGAGGGAAAGGTCACGAATCTGCGTGGCGATGTCCTCGCCCACGATCTCGCAGCAACGCTCGAACGAGATGTTCTCGTCGTGGTCACCGATCTCGGCCTTCGTGGACGGCGTGAACAACGGCTCGGGAAGCTTGGAAGCCTCGGTCAGGCCCTCAGGCAGCTGGATGCCGCAGACGGTGCCGTTCTCGTCGTAGGTCTTCTTGCCCGAACCGGTCAGATAGCCGCGGACGATGCACTCGATAGGAATCGTCTGGGCCTTCTTAACCAGCATGGCGCGGCCAGCGAGGTAGTCACGATACTCAGCAAACTCCTCGGGGAAATCCGCCGGGTCGATGGAAACGAGATGGTTGGGAACGATGTCGGCAAACTTATCGAACCAGAATGCCGAGATGCGATTGAGCACCTCTCCCTTAAACGGAATCTCGTCGGGAAGAATGAAGTCGAACGCAGAAATGCGGTCGGTGGCGACCATCAGCAGGTTTTCACCGGCATCGTAAATATCACGAACCTTGCCACGGGAATCCGGACGACGCTCCATCGTTGTCACGTGAGTCACTCCTTACCTAAATACGACAGAAATGCGGGTTCTTTCCCGCATGTTTTCGCAAACTCGGAGCGGCAGGGGCGCGGCCCCTCCTTCACCGAATAGCGAAAAGCTAGTGCTCCATTGTAGTAGATGCCGCGTCCGCCGTGTGCTCGCGGGGCAGATGAATTGTAAAAGTCGTACCCTTTCCAAGCTCCGACTCCACGGATATGTAGCCATGGTGACGCTCGACAATCTGCTTGGTCACGGCGAGGCCGACGCCCAGGCCGCCAGCTTCGCGGGCGCGGCTGGCATCGGCGCGCCAAAACCGCCCGAAAATGCGCGACAGATCGTCCTTGGCAATACCGATGCCGGTATCAGAAACGGCAATGCTGACGTGCCTGCGGTCACTGAGCACCGACACCACGACCCAACCGCCCTCGGGGGTGTAGCGCATGGCGTTGCTCATGAGGTTGATAACACATTGCGTGATCATGTCGGGATCGGCCTCGACGACATCGTCGTGACCCTGGGTCTCGTCCGCAAAACGCAGGCGCAGATCGCGGTCGACAAACAGGCGCTCCTGGGCATTGACGATGGAACGCACGAAAGGAACCATGTCCACCGGCTCAAGGTTGAGCGGAGCCGTGCTGTTTTCCATGCGCGACAGGTCGAGCATCTGCTGCACCAGACGAGCCAGGCGACGCGTCTCGGAAGTAACGGTCTCCAAATGCTCATCGTCGGTGGGATACACGCCATCCTGCATGGCCTCGACCGTTGCGAGCATGGCCATAAGCGGCGTGCGAAGCTCGTGTGCAACGTCTGAGGTCAGGCGCTTCTCGTGTTTCATATCCTTCTCGAGCGAGGTGGCCATCTCATCGAAGGTCTCACCCAGCTGATCGATCTCGTCATCACCGCGCAGCCCCGTGCGAGCCGACAGGTCGCCGTCACGGATTTGCTTTGCGGTACTGGTGATGCGATGAATCGGTTTGGTGAGCATGCGCGACACGAGCGATCCGATAACGACCGAAATGCAGATTGCAACAACCGCGGCGAGGGCCATGGCGTTAAAGGTCTTCTCCCTAAACGCAGAGTCCGCCTTGGTGAGCAGAGCGTCGGAGCCGATGGCCCACAGCTTTACCTGTCCGACATGCTCGCCGGAAGACGTTACAATCTCGACGTTAGCAACGCTATCGGAGTCGGTTGGAGCAGACGAGACCGGGCTATGCGATGCCCTCTTGCCGCTCGTGTCGTCGGTCGTAGCCTGGTTTTCGCGTACATCGGCGGTGGCGCTTGCCGAGGGCCAGGAATCGTCATAAACGATCACACCCTTTTTATTGACGACCTGCATGCCCAGATCGTCGGAAACCAAACTCGACGTTGCGACCGTGCGCAGTTCTCCCGCGGTCCAAGAGCCGTTTTCCTCATATGAGGTCGCCAACTTCTCGGCAGCGGAATTTGCGATTTCGACGATATTGGAGCGTGTGTAATCCGAAAAGACCGTGCCCCACACAACAGAGACAACGCCCACCAGCACCAATACCGTCATGAGCGATGTCAGAGCAAAAGCAAGTGCCATGCGCGAGGGATAGCTCATCGTTGGCCGTGAATCGGAACGAGGCGTGTTCCAACTAGCCTTGGAACCCGCCTCGCTCTCCTGCTTGTGCTTTTGTCCGATTTCAAAGCGCGCAGGTGTCATATGTGATTTCCCTATTTCTCGTCCGACTTATCGGTCTTGGCCGGAGCCTCGAAGCGATAGCCGACACCATGGACGGTGTAGAGCCACTTGGGCTTCTTGGGATCATCGCCCAGCTTGGCGCGAAGATTCTTCACGTGGCTATCGATGGTGCGCTCATAGCCCTCAAAGTCATACCCGAGCACTTTCTCGACCAGCTCCATGCGGTTATACACACGGCCGGGATGGCGGGCAAGCGTGGTGAGCAGCTTAAACTCGGAAGCCGTCAGATCGACTTCCTTGCCCTCGACCAAGATCTTGTGGCCCGAGATATCGATGACCAGATCGCCGAAGTCGAGTACCTCGACGGCGGGCTCGTCGGCCTGATGAGCACGGCGGAACAGAGCGCGAACGCGGGCGACGAGCTCGCGCGGCGAGAACGGCTTAATCAGATAGTCGTCGGCGCCGAGCTCAAGACCGATAATACGGTCCTCGATCTCGCCCTTAGCCGTCAGCATGATGATGGGGACATCCGAGGTATCGCGAATGGTGCGGCAAACGCGCTCGCCGGGAATCTTGGGGAGCATAAGGTCGAGCACGACCAGGTCGAACTGATGCTTCTCGAACTCCTCGATCGCGGACTGGCCGTCGCCGACGCCCACAACCCAGTAGCCTTCGCGCTCGAGATAGGCAGCGACGGCGTCACGGATTGCCTTCTCATCCTCGACCAGCAGAATCTTTTTTGCATCTGAAGCCATAACACGGCCCCCCTGTCTCAATTAGCTAAGAACAAGCCCATTTTAACGCACCTGAGCCCGCCGGATGCCGCTATGACGCGGCAGCTCGGCGGGCGGTACTCACAATTACAACGCGTTTATTCCCCTGTTGGCGCCTTTTTAACCCCTCTAAGCTTAAAGAGAGAATAGACGTGCAGTGACCGTCTCTGGTATACCCTGGCTGTTGCGCACCGTGGCGTACGTAAGGAATGAGTCCGATTTTCCCGCCGTAGCTGGATAATCGCCATACTCCAAAGCGCGGTCGGGCGACAGCAGCGAGCCATAGGTCTTGGCAGAGGTGTCGATCAGGAAATGCGACGCCTGTACCTTAACAAGGTATTTATTCTTCTTGCCAGCCGCACATGCGAGCGGCTCGCGTGACAGAAAGAGGTACGGCCCTCCCTCATTACCGATATACGTGCCCATGTTGCCCAGGCTGCCCACGCCACTATAGGTCGCCTCGATAGAAAACACGAAGGTATCGCCCATATATACGGCCTCGAAAGGCGAGACTGACGAGGGAAGAACTAGCTGGGCACGTTTGGTGTTGTTGCCGTCGGTCAGATCGATTGCCGTTATGCCGTAGTAGACGCCCTCGTCGTTGCGGACACGCGGCGAGATGGTCAAAATGCCGTCGCTCGCGCGCGGGGCCGATGCAAAGCGGCCCGTCGATTTCCAAATTACCTCGGCCTTGGATTCATCAAGCGAGCGACGATAGCAAAACGAATCACTACTCGTTTTATTGCCGCCTGCCGAAGGCATTTTATACCAGATGACTGATGACCCGAACGCCGTGAACAGGGGCGGATCATAGTCCTTGCCACCTCGATCGAGCTCAACCACGTCGCCAGAGAGCGAAGCGCCCGACAGATTTTGAGCGTAGAGCTTCCACGATGAATTGGCAAAGTTCATCTCAACCCACGCGAATACGCCGTCGCCGGCACGGACATCGTAGAATGCGTATCCCGTGCCCTCGATAGGATCCTCGATTAATGTGGTAAGCGAGCCATCGCCCAGGTTGAGCACGCCGAGTGTGTTGGCGTGCAGTGCCGATGCGGGCGCCATCATCGCCGCGGCGTAATCGCCGTCGCAGTAGTACAGCAGCGTACCCAGAGGCAGCGTCCACGATGACGCCGGCTCAAGATCGATGTCGACAGCCTCATACTCATCCGTAATCGAGATGATTTTGGAATCGTCCTTGATAACCTGCGGCTCGCCGGCGACATCATCGCTGGTACCCGTTTTTTTCGAGCATCCGGCAAGCACCGTGGCAGCGCCCGCGGCAGCCCCACCGAGTACAAAGCCGCGACGCGATATTCCGTTCTTGATGTGATCGGCGATACCCATTAGGCGATCTCGGCGCGAGCGGCCTCGATAGCGCGCGTAAGCTGGTCGGCGCAGGAGGTCTTTTTCATACCGCAGGTATTACCGGCGAGAACCTCGATTACGCGATCGGCGGGAGCGCCCTCGACCAGCTTGGAGATAGCCTTGAGATTGCCGTCGCAGCCGCCGGTAAACTCAACGCCCACCACCTTGTTGCCGTCATCGGAAAGGTCAAGGTGAATATTGCGAGCACACACGCCCTGAGGCTTGTAATCAAACGAAATCATGCGATCCCCTCTCAGAATGTTATTCGAGACGACTATTATCCCCGTCTTTCCCTAAATGCAACGAGGCGCTTTGCCGGCAACACACATTACCAGCAAAGCGCCCTAAAAAGCTAACGTTATGCCCGAACCTACTCGAAGCTCAGCTGCTCCAGACGATCAAAGACCGTGTCGATACGGGTGAGGAAGTCCCACGGATCAAAGATCTCGTCGAGCTTCTCCCGACTGACGGTGCAGCGCGGGTCGGCCTCGAGACGCTCCTTAAAGGTGGGGCCGGAGACACAATCCTGTACCTCGTGCCAGGTTGCCATAGCGTTCTCCTGCACAATGGCGTACGCGTCCTCGCGGGTGATGCCCGTGTCGACGAGGGCGAGCAGTACCTTGGAAGAGAAGATGAGGCCGCGGGTCTTATTGAGGTTGGCCATCATGCGGGCGGGATACAGCTGCAGGCCGTCGATAACGCGGATGAGGCACTGGAACATGTGGTCGAGGGCGATGAAGCTATCGGCCTGGGCGACGCGCTCGGCAGAGGAGTGCGAAATGTCACGCTCGTGCCACAGGGCGACGTTATCGAAGGCAACCTGGGCGTTGGACTTCACGACGCGCGACAGACCGCAGACTTTCTCCATGGTGATGGGGTTGCGCTTGTGCGGCATGGCTGAGCTGCCCTTTTGGCCCTTACGGAACGGCTCCTCGGCCTCGAGCGTATCGGTCTTCTGTAGATTGCGAACCTCGGTAGCGATGCGCTCACAGGTGGCTGCGGTGGTGGCGAGAACGCCGGCGAGATAGGCGTGATGGTCGCGGCTGATAACCTGCGTGGACAGCGGGTCGTGAACCAGGCCCAGGTGCTCGCAGACATACTCCTCGACGAACGGCTCGATGGAGCTGTACGTGCCGACAGCGCCCGAGATGGCACCAAAGGCAACATTCTTGCGGGCGTCCTCAAGACGATCCAGATCGCGCTTGAGCTCCCAGGCCCAAGAGCCAAACTTCATGCCGAAGGTCATCGGCTCGGCGTGGATGCCATGAGTGCGGCCGGCACAGAGCGTGTTGCGCTCCTCAAAGGCGCGACGCTTGCAAATCTCGCCGAGCTTCTTGACGTCCTCGATGATCAGGTCGCAGGCCTGGGTGAGCTGGTAGCACAGGGCCGTGTCGCCCAGATCCGAGCTGGTCATGCCATAGTGAACCCAGCGGCTGGGCTTGGGGTCGCCCTCGGGAACATCGGCATCGATGTATTCCTTCATGTTGGTCAGGAAGGCAATGACGTCGTGACGCGTGACTTCCTCGATCTCATCGACCTTCGCCTTCTCAAAGTTGGCATGGTCGCGGATCCACTGGGCCTCGTCTTTGGAAATACCGATCTTGCCGAGCTCCGCCTGGGCCTCGCAGGCCAGAACCTCGATCTCCTGCCAAATGGCGTACTTGTTCTCGAGGGAGAAGATGTGTCCCATCTCCGGGCGGGTATAGCGATCGATCATAGCGGCTCCTTTTTGGTTATTGGCACGTTGGTCGTAACCCATCCATTGTACCGTGCGCAGGTGCAAGTATGGGCAGCAGGCATTAACCTAACATTTTGGAATTGGAGCGAGCAACGGGACGTCCGCGTATTTGCTTCGCAAATCCGCACCGGCTGCGGTCGATCCCCTCGGATTCACGGTGACGATGGGGAAGACTTTGTTGAATTGGCCGTCCCGAGGTCTTCTGTGCTCCATGGAGCGGACAACGGGACGTCCGCGTATTTGCTTCGCAAATCCGCACCGGCTTCAGGCGCCTGTCGGCGCCTTCGCCTGCTCGCTACAAACGCTTCGCGTTCGCACCCTGGCGGGTTCGAGTCCCGGCGCTTGGTAGTAAAAAGCACGGCAACGTAACGCTGCCGTGCTTGTGCTTTTTACTGGAGCGGGCAACGGGACTCGAACCCGCGAGTGTCAGCTTGGGAAGCTGATGCCTTACCACTTGGCGATGCCCGCATATGTGGGGGATAGTATAACGCGGTTGTCTTGTTCGATACAAGAGTGGCGATGCTTGTTTTAGCTGTGGAGATTCGTTTGAAAATCGCGTCAATTGTGGAGATGAGGACCTTTGACTTCCTGTTCTCCCTATCTTCTACCTGCGCTTTTGCTTGATTGTTGTATTTGAGCTCAATTAATCAGGAATTGGGCAAGCTTTTGGTCAGGCTCCGGTACTTACCCGCATGAACCTCGGGGGTAGCCTCATCCTACGCGTCGCAGCCTCCCCGTGCGGCGCACGAGGGATAAGGAGCAGCCATGTCCAACGCACCCACGCACTCTGTCCACAGCGCAATCGCAACAGGTCCGCTGCTCCTGCTCCTCTTCCTGCTTTTCGGCTGCCTGGCACCGGGAGCCGCATTTGCCGTCGATGGCTACGACCAGCTCGGCTTCCGCACTATTAGCGATGATTGTGGACCCTTCTTCATCGGCAAGTATGAAGCTCAAGACACCTCGATTGCCTACTGCATGAACCAGGAGCGCCCCGGCCCCACCAAACCGGGCGGCCCATGGCTCAACTTTGATCAAGGCTGGGTGTGGCTCGACGACGAGTTCGCGGCAATCGTTTGTCACGGATATCCTACCGCCACGTCGTTTGGCGGTTACCATCTTTCACCCGATCGCGCCCGCGCCGCCACCCAGCTTGCCGTATGGATGCTCAACGGCACTACCCATGTCGACGGCACCTACTCCTACACGACCGCTCAGGGCAAAACCAAGAGCGGACACTTTACCGCCGACAATGAAGTCGTGGCGGCTGCGCGGTGGCTCCACGACAGCGCAAAATCAGGAAGCATCAAAGCCGCTCCGCACCGCGCGCGACGCTATCTAGGAGCCGTATCGGGCGGCAGCAAACGTCAAGACATGCTCTATGTACTGCCGGCGGTCTCTGTTTCCTTCCAAAAGCAGTCTGCTGACACCGTTATTACCAGCGGAAACAATACCTATCAGTTTACCGGGGCAACATTCGATATTTTTGAGAGCGCCAGCGGCGCGCGTGTCGGCACCATCAAGATGGACAGCAACGGTCGAGCGCAAGCAACACTCCTACCCAACACGGCGTACTACCTGATTGAAACGAAGGCGCCGGCCGGCTATGTCCCCCGTCGTGATCGCATCGCCTTTACCACGGGGAATGACGGCGGGCGGGTCGCCATTGATGAACAGCCCGGCACCATCAACCTGCGTATCGTAAAACTCGATGCCGCGACGAATGCCGGCCCCCAGGTGGGATCTTCACTCGCAGGAGCAGAGTTCACGTGTGTGTCGCAATCAACCCCTGGATGGGCACAAATCCTCACGACCGACGAAAGCGGTCGGGCCGCCCTCGCCGATGTCCCCTTAGGAACCTTTACCATCTACGAATCAAAAGCCCCCGAGGGCTACCTGCCATCCAACGACAGCTGGACCTATACCGTTGGAGCCGACCAGCTCGGCGATTCAGGCGTGGTTGAGATCGAATCTCGCGTTTCCGATATCCCCATTGCGTTTAACCTTGAGATTTCCAAATTCAAGGATTACGGCAATAGCGACCAATCCGGCCTGGAGCAGCCGGCGGGTGGTGTTGTCTTTGAGGTTGTCAGCAACAGCTCTCAGCAGGTTGTTGGCACACTGACCACAAACATCTATGGCTTTGCCTCCACCAAAGACCAGCCCGAAGCATGGTTCGGCACAGGTAAGCGACCCGCCGGTGTCCACGGAGCCGTCCCATACGACCGTGCCGGCTACACGGTTCGCGAGGTTCCGGAAACCGTCCCCGAGGGTTTTAAACGTGCAGGGGAATGGACCGTCGGGGCCAATCAGATTTCCAACGGCGCCGAGCTTCAATATATCGTGGATAACCACGCTCTGTCGACGCATCTCCAGATTGTAAAACGCGACGCCCAAACAGGCGCTTCTGTTCCACTAGCCGGATTCACCTTCCAACTCCTCGACAGCAATCACGAACCTGTCTCACAAACTTGCTGGTATCCAGCACATAACGTAATGGACAACTTTACGACTGACGCGACCGGGACCGTCACACTGCCCGAATCGCTCGTGCCGGGCACGTATTATGTACGCGAAACCTCGGCCAAAGAGCCCTATCTTGTCGGCGAAGAGATCGAGGTAAACATACCCGCCGACATGAACCTAACGCCCGTTGCAATCGCCTCGTATTATGACCACGCCGCGACCGGAAACATCAGGATCGTTAAAACCGATGCCGTAGACGGCAGCAGGCTCGCGGGCGCCATCTTTGAGATCCGTGCCTCGGGTGATATCGTGCGCCCCGATGGTAGCATTGCCGCGATCGACGGTGAGACCGTCGCGACCGTCGCGACGGATGAAACTGGCGAAGCACGCGCAGACAACCTGCCGCTGGGATCTGGTACCGCGCGCTACGAGGTTGTCGAGACTCAAGCGCCGACCGGCTTCTTACTCGACCGGACGCCCCATATCGTAGACCTCGCTTATGCCGACCAGAAAACGCCCGTTGTAGAAGCACGGCTTAACGTATCCGACGATTACACCAAGGTTGATATCTCCAAGGTCGATGCAAGCGGTGAGCAGGAAGTGGAAGGCGCACAACTCACCTTATATGGTCCCGATAAAACCGAAATAGACTCCTGGACCTCATCCGACAAGCCGCACCGCGTCGAACATCTTGCACCCGGCACCTACTCGTTGCGCGAAATGATGTCTCCGCGGACCTATGACCTTGCCGAGGAGATAACGTTTGAAATAAAGGATACGAGAGAAGTCCAATCCGTCGCGATGAAGGATGCGCCCATCGAGATCAAAGGACAGGTCGACAAGCGTCAGGAGCTTGTCCAACCTATCGGAAAGGGTCTGCTGGCCAACGGAGATGGTAAAAATCGCGCCGCGACGCAAACCAATACGGATGGACTTTTCTCCTATACCATCGACGCTCGAAACGATTCAACTACCTGGGTTGATGAGTTCACAATTACCGATGATCTTGAGTGTGCCGAGGACGATACGGCGAGATTCGTCTCAATCGAAACCCCCGTCGCCATCGGCGACCTCAACGGTCTGTGCAACGTGTGGTATCGCACGACGCCGTTGGACTCGACAGACGTCGATGAACCGGCGAACGCGACACTTGACGATGGACACGAAAATCCTTGGCTTGAGTCCGACGAAGTAAAAGAGAGCCTTGGTGAGGACTGTCGCCTCGTCGATTACGACGGCTGGCGCCTCTGGAAGGCGGATGTCTCGACCACGGAATCCACCACACTCGAGGCGGAAGAGCTCGACCTTACATCCAATACCGTCGTAACGGGCATTCGAATTGAATACGGTGCGGTAGCCGCCGACTTTACGACTCGAAGCGATGCGGATTCTT
Source organism: uncultured Collinsella sp. (assembly GCA_937982065.1). Taxonomy (GTDB): domain Bacteria; phylum Actinomycetota; class Coriobacteriia; order Coriobacteriales; family Coriobacteriaceae; genus Collinsella. Next base: position 141,735 of record CALJMO010000067.1, on the reverse strand, counting down.
GGACCCGCGATGATCTCAAAGATGAGCACGACGACCTTGACGATGCCAAAGCAATCCTTGGCACAGACGCTCGGGGCGCAGTCGTACACATGCAGGCAACGTCGGCTTATACGCCCCAAACCGCACTCACCAACAGCGCGCACGTCGATCTTTGCCGCAACGGTGGCGGCGATAAACTTGAGTCACATGACGAGGACAGCGTCATTCAACGCTGTACCCTACCGCAGGACCTACCGGCAACAGGATCAGTTCCCATCGCCGCTTGCATCACCGCGCTCCTGACCTCGGGTGCCGCAGCCCTATGGTTCGCTCGCCTTAGGTCGATCCCAAAGAAGCGCTAGCGCGATGAAAAAGCGGGCGAGCCAGTCCCCTGGCTCGCCCGCTTTCAATCATTTAAATCGCCGCATCTACTCTGCAGACGAAGATCCACCATCAACGATTGCCTGCTCGGACTCAGGAATCCCATCGGCACCCGTACTCTGTTCTTGCTCCACCTCTTCGCTGATTGCGGAGGCGGGGGTCGAGCCCTTTGCACCCACGATGTAGGCAGCCCCAAATCCTAACGCAATGGCAATCAAGGTCAAAATCACGTAGACAGGCCAATGGCGCTTAATATACGAAAACACGTTGACTCCTTAGAGCTCCGTCTACGAACGGCGGATAACCTCGGTCACGACCTCGGATACCGTAGCAATGTTCGTCGGGTTGACATTGTGGGGCAGGTCGTCCTCGGTACGAGCGCAAGCCAGACGCGTGCCGTCCACGCCGGCGATGGTAAGGGCTCGGCGGCTCGCCTCGAGCGCAGCATAGGCATCGGTCTTGGCATAGGGCATCTCGAGCGCGCCACAATCGACATGGAACGACTTGCAGACCTTGCTGACCAGGTTCATGATGCGGCGATCGCCCTTGAGCAGTTGTTGTTCGCCCTCGACCGTCACCACCGAAAGCCTACCGGCGCCGACGGATTCAAGATTGATAAAGAATACGCCGCGGAGCTTATCGCGATGCGAAGCCAAGAAGGCCTTCATGCCAGCGCCATCACAATCCGAGGCGCCGGTTGCCACAAACCAGATATCGTGACCGAGCAGCTCATCATCGCCCATAGAGGCGACAGCTGAGAGCATATCTTCGGAAGAAGCGCCATCGGAAGACGTAGCGCCACCCTTCCAGCCATCGTTATCGTCCTCGAAGTTATCCCACGAACCGATACCGCGACCGGACTTCTTGGCATCGTAATCGTCTTCGACGCCCAGCCAGTCACTCATGCTGTCCTGCTCGTTTTTCTTTTTACGACCGAACAGGCCACCCAGGCCGCGCTTACGAGACTTGGGTGCCGCCGGGGCGGGAGCTGAAATGGTCTCGATCGGCTGCGCGCCCGGCGCAACGGGCATAGGAGGCGCAACGGGTGCCGATGTGGGTTCGGGACCCTGAGCAGTAGCAAAGGGGTCGTTGACCTGGGCAGAGGGATCGGGAAGGTCGAACAGCGACGTGCGAGACGCAACGTTTGCCTGCTTCATCGACGGCAGCGATGGATCGGGGACCGAAGCCAGCGGAGACGAGGAGGGCGCAGGCGACGGTGCCGACGCCGGATCGGGAACATTCATCTGCGGACGCGGCGATGCCTGGGAGGAAATCTGGGCCATAAGGGAATCGACCGTTTCGTCCTGGGTGGGAGCGACATTGGCAACCGTGGCACCGGAACCACTCGGAGTCGGCATGGTGAAAATCTGCGTGGAGTAAGGCCTCGGCTCATCTGTCTCGGGAGCCTCGGAAACCGCAGACACTTCCTCCTGCTCGACCTCGGTCGAATCATCTTGCTCGGCTGCCGCGTACTGCTCTTCGTCAGAGTTGACCTCGACGGGCTCGTCCTCGGTCGCATCCTGAATTTCGGCAGCATCAATGGGCTCGCCATCGCCCGCCGCGTCGTCCTGCTCATCGGAAGCAGGAAGGGGCTCGGCAATCGCGGTACCCTGCTTTTCAAACGTTATCGTGGAATCGAACTGCGCGGCATCAAACGACATGGTGCTATCGACGTGCTGCTGAGCCTCGAAAGACGTTGTAGCTTCGGCAGCGTCGACGGGTACGGACTGCATAGCCTCGTTCTGCTCGAACTCTTGCGCCGCGCGCTCACGTGCCGCCTCGGCCGCCTGCTGCTGAGCGATAGCCTCCTGCTCGGCAGCCTCGCGTGCGGCAGCGCGCTTCTCCTCGAAATCGTCGACAAATTTCTTGCCCTTTGCAAGCGCACCCTTAAAGAAGTTGGAAGCGCTGGCGCCAATCGACGAGAACGCGGATGCAATGTCGGCATGGGGCGTTGCCGTGGGAATCTCGGCCGAGAAATCAGTATCGCTCTCGTAAGACACGCGCCTCGGCTGTTCAACGTAATCGTCGTCAGACTCGTCCGCAACGTCTTGCGCCGGCGCGGCGGGAGCCAAAATGTCCAGTCCTGCCGCGGGATCGATCGCGGACACCGCCTCGGGCTCGGCAACGGCAGCGGCAACCGCGGCAGACTCATCATCCACGGTGACAGCGGGCGCAGGTGCAGCCACGACGGGGGCAGGCTCGGGCTCAAACGTCGGCTCCTCGCCCTCCTCGTAATCGAGCGTGCAGGACTCGGGAAGCATTCCGAGCGCACGGATGGCATCCGAACCAAAGCGGATGTTGCCGGCGGCATTGCGATAGAGCTTGGGCTCGGGCTCGGCCGCGACAGGCTCCTCCACCGGCTCGGCAGCGGAAACCTCGTCATTGAACTCTTCGGCCTGGACAGCCTGATTCTGATCCTCGGGCACGATGGCGCCAATCAGCGTCTCGTCGGCAGACGCACCCTCAAAGCCCTCGATCTGCTCGTCGAAAGCCTCACCCTGTTCGGGCTCGGTCTGAGCGTCGGGAGCAATCGGCTGACCGAATTCGTCCTCGGCGTAGGTAGGCTCTTCATACTCGATGGTGTTGCCGTAGTCGTTTTGCTGCTGGGCCGCGGCATATTCCGCCGCTGCGCGCGCCATTTCCTCGGCACGACGCTTCTGCTCCCCAAAATAGGTATCGAACGGAACATCGTCGGGAAACTCGTTTTCGCCCTGGAAGGGAGCAACGTTGTCCATAACGCCGAGCATAGCGGCGACAGAAGACTTGTTGCACACCGCGCCAGACGTATAGGGAAGAATGTGGCGGTTAGAGATGATGTTTACCGCGTTGGCGAGTGCAACGAGGGAAGCGAGGATCGCGACAATCCACAGCAGAACCTTGAGCGCGCCGGGGAGCGGCAGAATACGCAGGATGGCAACGGCAGCGGGGGCAACCGTGGCAACGGGCAACAGCTTGGCGATGAGCGCACGATACGAAGCATAAGGCTCGCGGGCGAGCAGCTCAGCACGGGGAGAGTCGTAGTGTGCGACAACGACCACCGGGCGGTTACGCGGGGACGCGAGCGGGCCCGAGGCCTTGTGGTGGGCGATGACATTTTGGCTCACGCCCGTCTTGCCCAGGCGCGAAACCACGGGGTGGCCCGTGCGCTCGAGCACGTAAAGAACGGCGCCGACAATGGCCAGCAAGGTGCCGACCAAGCCGATACCGCCGCCGATGCCCATCAGCAGGGCGCCGGCAAACGCAAGAATACCGGTAACGGCAAATGCCAACCTACTGGGCGCCGGGGCATTGAACTCCTGAACCTCGGGGTCAAAGCCGTGGTTGCGGAAGATCTGAGCGATATCTTCGGCAGCCAAGCGCTCTTCTTCGCTGCATGCCGGCGTAATGCCGGTGTTCTGCAGCAGGTGGTTAATATAGTTCTGGGTGTTCGCCATGTGCGCTCCACATCCATAATCCGACAAATAGGCCCAATGCATGCACATTAGAACCGTATATAGTCGAAAGTATACCCCGAGCGAGCGCAAACGACCGAATTCGGGCCATCTTAACGCCCCGAGCGGACAAGGATATAGCCTAATCTCCATATCGGACTAAAATCATGGCAGCAAACCACCTTCTCATGCGAGGACTCTATGACGGCAAGCGACACGACCGAGACAATTAAAAAGGGAAATTCGGAGCCCAGTTTCGATAAAACGGCTCAGCGCATCCTCAATCTTTTCTTTGTGCTCAATAGCTCCCCCGAACCGCTGACGACCGAGCAGATCGTCTTGGATTCTGACCTGGGATATGGCTCGGGCAATATCGACTCGGATAAGCGCAAGTTTCGACGCGATCGTGACAAGCTGCTCGAACGCGGCATCTTAATCAAGGAGGTTCGCCCCACCGGCGCGCAGGAGACCGAGGAAAGCTCGTGGACAATCGACCGCGAGCACACGTTTGCGGCAGGCGGCCTCATTACCGCAGACGACGCCGATATCCTGCTCAACGCCATCGACCAGACACTAGCGGCCGGCTCATCCACTTTTGCCGCACCGCTTGCCGATATTCGCTCCAAGATTGCCTATCTCACCGGCAGGACGACGGTAGACGAGGCGCCGATCAGCCGCTCTCCCACCGTCGATGCGGTTTGGAGCGCCTTTGCCGAGCGATGCGCGCTGCGATTTTTATATCAGAACGGACGCGGCGAGCAGAGAGAACGTACCGTCTGCGTCTACGGCATGTTCGAGCGCGAGGGCGTGGCTTACTTCTGCGGCCTCGACAACGTCACCGACGACATCAGGACATTCCGCTGCGACCGTATCGTTCGCGCTTGGCGTCCTTCGAAGGCCTACGCCATCCCTGCGGACTTCAACCTCAGCGACTACCTGTTCTTTGAATTCGATTTTGCCGACCGACCGCCCGTTGCAGCCACGTTCTCGTTCGCCCCTCAGACGCAGATCGATATGATCAACGGTCTCACGCGTGGGCGAGGTGAGCTCGTACACACCGATGTGGGATGGACCTGGACCGTTGACGTGCGCGATCTTGAAGCCGGCGCCTCATTTTGCATGGCCCACGCCATGGACGGCATGAGGCCCGTGGCCCCCAAATCGCTCAAACAGGCGTGGAACCACCTCATCGAAAGGACGGTGCACGAGTATGCCCGTGCGTAAACTCACCAGCGAGCAGAGACTCTCGCGCGCCATCGACATCATGGAGGCCCTCTACGCCGCCGGCGAGAGCGGCATGACACGGACCGAGATTTGCAGTCGCTTTGACATCACGGGGGTATCGCTCGACGAGATTCTCGAGATCGTCTCGACGCTCGCGGACCGAGAATCGGGCGCGCGCATCATCTGCGAATGCCGCGGCGAGCGTGTGGTCCTCACCGGTGACGCCGGGCGTGTGCTACCGCTGCGCCTGAGTGCCGCCGAGGGCGCTGTGCTCAACCATGAACTTGAATCGTTGGGGATCGAGCCGCATACGGCAGCTCGGATTCGACATGCCCTTCTACCCGAAGAGCTCGGCTATAACCAGCGCGTCTTTGACACCGTCAACCACGGGTCGCACTGGCAGCAGCTGAGCTGCGCCATTCAGGACGGCGTTCGCTGCCGCATCTCGTATCGCTCGATGGACGATGCACGGCCACGCAAGCGTCTGGTCGACCCCTTGCGCATTACGGCAAACGGCGACCAAACATACCTGATTGCCTGGGACATCGCAGTCGATGAGCAGCGCACCTATCGCATGGATAAAATCGAGGGACTCGCCTTGACGGAAGACTCCGTCGTGCCTCACGCACCGGACGTCGCATCCCTCCACGATTCCCTTGCCCGGACGCAGCGTAGTGCAAAGCTCTTGATGCCATTCGATATGGCGGAGCATCTGGACTGGGCCGGCATCACCCTAATCGAGCACAGCGGAGCAGACATGGCAACGGTAACCGTGCATTACGGCTCCGAGCGTTGGCTACTGAGCCAGATAATCGCAGCGGGCGGAGCCATCCGCATCTTGGATGACCCCGCCCTGTCAAAGCGTCTGTGCGATATGGCAAAAACCCTCGTCTGTCCGCTTTAGCGCCGCCGCTCGTGGCGTGCACGCCACAGTTGCAGATAGTGCCCAATCTGCGCCGATTCGATGCGCTGATAGGAGCTCGTGGGCAGCGACGTTAAGAACTTCTTTCCGTAGCCCTTCGTCACCAGGCGCGGGTCGGCCAGAATCAGCACGCCGCAATCGGTCGACGAGCGGATAAGGCGGCCGGCCGCCTGCTTGACCTCGAGCACCGCCTCGGGCAGCGAATAGCGCGCCCAAGCGCGGTCTTCACGCAGGTTGCGCTCGCACGAGAGCGGGTCCGTGGGGCTCGAGAACGGCAGCTTGGGAATGATGACGCAGCGCAGCGTCTCGCCGCTGGCGTCGAATCCCTCCCAGAAGGCCTTAAGCGCAAAAAGCGATGAAGTCGGCTCGCTGATAAACCGGTCGCGCAGGCGACGAGGAGATGAGTTGCGCTGCTGGCAGTTGAGTTCCAGACCCGCACGGGCCATCTTGGGCTCAACGCGGGCGTACAGGTCTTCCATGTCGCGCCGATTGGTGAACAGTGTGAGCACCGATCCGCCCATGGCAAGATGGGCGTCGACCAGCACGCGCTCGAGCGCCGTAAGATAGCTCTCACGATCGCGCGGATCGGGGATATCACCCGCAACGACTACAGCCATGTTCGAATCGAAGTCGTAGCTCGAGTCCAAGTGCAACGATGAGGATGTTGAAGCACCGATGCGATCGAGGCCGACCGCGTGGTTAAAGTGTTCAAAGCTTTTGGACACCGTCATGGTCGCCGAGGCAAAGATAGCCGTGTGAACCTCGGGCAGCCACTCGGTTGCCAAGGCCTCGCCAATGTCGATGCGCTCTGCGGTCATTGACTCTCCGCCGGCACGCAACCTGCGATTGACCTGCAGCGAATACACGTAGTGTTCATCGGTGCCGTCAATGATGAGTTTGAGGTTCTCGGCCAGCTCGTGCAAGCGGCGCGAGATATCACCCAGGTCGACAACAACCTCGGGCTTGTCGGCGGCGACGGCTTGCACCAGCGCGTCGACGCTCTTGTCAGCCTGTTCCAACGCGTCGATGGCAGCGTAGGCCGACTGTAAGAAATCATGCCAGTCGTCAGATTCGCGCAGTTCGGGGCCAATCCATAGATTGGCATTGTCATAACCCCCACGAGCACGGCGGCCGAGCTCGCGAACGCCATCGAACACGTCGGCGATTGCCATGCTCGCGCGCGCAACCGTCGACGTCGCCTTGGCAGTAAGGCCCAGATAGAGCGTAGAGCCCTCGGAGGTTGCCAAATCACGGGAAACCTGGCTTAGCGCGCCGGTGCTCGAGCCACCCAGGCGCTCAAACAGAACGCGTGACTCGTCCGCCGACACCACGCGCGCCCACTGGCGGCGCGCCTCGCGCTCGATGGAATGGGCCTCGTCGATTACCCAATGACGAATCGGAGGCAAAATCCTGCCCTCGGCCGCAACGTTGCGGAACAGCAGGGAATGGTTGGTGACCACCACATCGGCATGCGCCGCACGACGGCGAGCGCCGTGGACCAAACATTTATCAGGGAAAAACGGGCAGAGGCGACGAGCACACTCGCGCGAGGCCGTCGTAAAGTCGGGGCGGTTGACGCTGCGCCACCGAATGCCAAGTGAGTCGAGGTCGCCATCGGCTGATTGGCAGACGTACGCCATAATGACCGCGACCGCCGTGAGCGTGTCCGCCGGATCGCGCTTGGTGGTAATCTCGACCTGGCCGCGGCTCATGCGCTCAAGCTTGCGCAGGCACGGATAGTGGTCATACCCCTTGAGAGCGCAAAATGACAGACCACCGTCCAGTTGCTCGGCAAGTTTTGGCAGCTCATGGTACATGAGCTGGTCGGCGAGATTGTTCGATTTGGTCGCAATACCAACCGTGATGTTGTTACGGCGTGCTGCCTCGGCAAAAGGCACCAGATAGGCCATCGATTTGCCGACGCCCGTGCCCGCCTCAATTACACGATGAGTGCCCGTGACCAGCGCATCGCGGACCTCGAGCGCCATCGCGATCTGCTCATCACGCGGCTCGTAGGTGGGGTACATGCGATTGACCAGGCCACCTGGCGCATAGTCTGCCTCAATCTCCTCACGACTCGGCATCTTGAGGACCGGCAGTTCGTCGGCGTCCACCCGATCGTCGGCGCGATCGGCCTTGAGAACGTCAGCACGAGCGGCGCTGAGAGAGAAGATAGAACCAGGGTTCTGCCCTGCCAAGAATGAGAAGATAGGACGATAGGACCAAGGCACATCCGGATGCATGTCGGCTAGGCGCGCCATGAGGCCCTGGGGCAAGTCGGTGAGCGCCACGAGCAACACGCGCCATACGCCACACAGGGCGTCGACGTCGGCATTGGCACGGTGTGATACCGAGTCACAGCCAAACAGATCGGCCATAAAAGACAGCTTGTGCGAGGCCAGGCGCGGAAGCGCGATTCGCGACAGCGCCAGCGAATCGATCCAAATATCGCTCACGTTGACGCCGCCTTTGACCGACTCGATAAACGAGCGGTCGAACGTGGCGTTATGTGCGATCACCGGGCAACCACCGACAAAATCGGCGAGAGCGGCGACGGCCTCAACGGCCGACGGGGCATCTGCCACATCGGCATTTGTAATGCTCGTGAGCTCGGTAATCTCGGCGGGAATCAGCTGCTTGGGATGCACGAAGGTATCGAAACGGTCGACGATCTCGCGGCCCGAAAGACGGGCCGCCGAGATCTCGATCAGTTCATTGTCCTGCACCGAAAGACCTGTGGTCTCGGTATCGAGGACAATCACATCTTCCTCGATAAGACCAAAGGACTGCGTTTTGGCGCGTTCGGCAAGCGTGGCATAGGAGTCGATGACAAACTGCGGCGTTCCTGACGAAACCGCGTCCTCGATTAGCATGCAATGCCCGCTCGACGAAGGCCCATACGGATCAGGCTGTCACAGACCTGCGGGAACGTCATGTCGTCGGTGTGGCGGATCTCGTCCGGATACAGCGACGTATCGGTCATGCCGGGAATGGTATTGGTCTCGAGGATAACGGGGCCGTCCTCACTCACGATAAAGTCGCTGCGCGAGATACCCAGGCAACCGAGGGCCTTGTGAGCAGCACAGGCAAGCTCCTGGGCACGAGCGTAATTCTCGGGTGAAATCTGCGCCGGAATGCTATGGATGTCCGTAGGGTCGACATACTTCACGTCCAGATCGTAGAACTCGCAGTCCTTGGGCTTACGAATCTCGACAATCGGCAGAGCGCGCACGTCATCTTCGCCGTATACGCCGACGGTGATCTCGGTACCCTCGATACACTTCTCGACCAGCACTTTGTCGCCGTACTCAAACGCCTTGGCGATTGCCGCGGGCAGCTCGGAGGGCTCATGGACCAGGGAAATGCCATAGCTGGAACCGTTGACGGCCGGCTTCACAAAGCAGCGCTCGCCACAAACCTCGACGATATGATCGATATCGACTTCATCGCCCACCTCGAGCGCGAGGCCGGGGGCAATAGGAATGCCCGCCTTGGCGTACAGGAGCTTAGAGACCTCCTTGTCGGCACCGCAGGCGCTGGCAAGCACGCCCGAGGCCGTGTAGGGGATACCAAGGGTCTCCATGGCACCCTGCATGGCGCCATCCTCGCCGCCGGCACCGTGCATGGCGATAAACGCCACGTCAAAGCCGCCGGTCGCCATGGTTACCATAAAATCATCAGCGGCCGTGTCGAGCAGCTCCACCGAGGTGTAGCCGGCTTCCTTCAGTGCCACCACAACGTTCTTTCCCGAATTGAGCGAGATCTCGCGCTCGGCGGAATGACCGCCCGCCAAGACCGCTACGTGCATGTTCTCTAGGCTTTTACCCGGCATGGGCAGACTCCTCCTCTATAATTTCTGCAGCTGATACCATATTGTAGCGATACCCTCTACGTTTCCCCAAAATCGAAAGGCTTCCATGAATCCCAGGACTAAATCTCAGGACATTCGCGACTTGAGCCAAAACGATATTCGCGAGCTCGTGGCCGAACTTGGCCAGCCCGCCTTCCGCGCGAAGCAGCTCATCGAATGGGTCTTCGAGAAGAACGTTTGTTCGTTCGACGATATGACCAACCTTCCCAAGGCTTTCCGCGAGCAGCTTAAAGAGGCTTTTGCCTTTGACACGCCCACTGAACTCACCAAGCAAGTTTCCAAAGATGGCTCGCGCAAGTATCTGCTCGAGTACCACGACGGCGTTTCCGTCGAGACTGTCGGCATGCCCCGTCGCAACAAGCTTTCCGTCTGCGTTTCCACCCAGGCAGGCTGCGGCATGGGTTGTGCCTTTTGCGCTACCGGTCTCAACGGCCTCAAGCGCTCTCTGACCGCTCAAGAGATCGTCGACCAGGTACTTCATGTATCCAACGACTTTGGCGAGCGCTCCACGAGCGTTGTCTTCATGGGCCAGGGCGAGCCGTTTGCCAACTACGACGAGGTTCTCAAGGCGCTGCGAATCCTCAACGACCCCGACGGCATCGGTATCGGTGCTCGTCACCTCACCGTCTCTACCAGTGGCGTTATTCCCGGTATTCGCAAATTTGCCGACATCCCCGAGCAGTTCACGCTTGCCGTTTCCCTGCATTCCGCCATCCAGTCGACGCGCAATAAGCTCATGCCCGGTGTCAAGAAGTACACGCTGCTTCGCCTTCACGAGGCGCTTCAGCTCTACACCGAGAAAACTGGCCGCCGCCCGACCTATGAGTATGCCATGATCGAAGGCGTCAACGATACGAATCCCGAGATGCAGGCGCTCTGCGACTTCTGCGAGGGAACGTTGTGCCACGTTAACCTGATTCAGCTTAACGACATCGAGGGCAGCCCGCTCAAGCCGTCGCCGATTCATAAGGTTGAGGATCTTCAGCGTCGTCTTGAGTCCCGTGGCATCGAGACCACGATTCGTAACTCCCGTGGTAACGATATTGACGCCGCTTGCGGACAGCTGAAGCAGCGCTTTAAAGTTCAGAAGAACGCATAGGGGAGTCGCACCCCAAAACGTTTCATGTGAAACATCGAACGACCCCGGTTGCAGAATATGCAACCGGGGTCGTTTCATTTATTGACCTTAATTTTGAATCAGCTGCTACCTGTCCCATGTTTTACGGCCAAAATAAGGGGTCCTTGTCTCATGAATCAGACAAGGACCCCTCAAAATATGCTGAGTAATTATTAGGTACCTAATAACCTACATTTTCCCATTGGTTGCTAACCCAACCTTGATTAATCCTGGGATTCTTCGTTACCTGAGCAGTACGCATGGCAACATCTTCTGTCATAACATCCATTTTCTTTTTGGAAGTATCGACGATATCTTGCGCGCCACGAAGCAAACGACCTCGAAGTTCATCGTCTGTCGCGATCTTATGGCCAGCAAAGGCACCAGCCGCGACAGTCGTCGCCAATGCAATTGCTGTTAAAATCTTATTCCTCATCTTGGCCTCCTTGATCAAACTGAATCATTTCGCCAAGAATACGAGAGAGCTCTTCCTCGTCTTTAAACTCAATCTCAATCTTATTCTTTCCACGCGAGCTCTTCACACGCACGTTGGTATTAAAAACCTGACGAAGCACGCGGGCAGCCTTTTTAAAAGACTGAGGCGTCGCAGGCCTCGGCGTCTTAGGTGTCTCTCCGGCAGAAAACAACGGAGCGAGATTTTCTGTCGCTCTTACGGAAAGGCCCTCTGCAACAACCTTCTCTGCAAGTCGAATTCGAGCGTCCTCATAGGGAACTGCAAGAATCGCACGCGCATGACCAGCAGTAAGTTTGCCCTCAAAAATCATCTGCTGAACAACTTCAGGGAGATCGAGAAGGCGCAGCGAGTTTGTAATTGCAGAGCGTGACTTGCTTACCGCCCTCGACAATGCCTCCTGGGTCATACCGCTGGCATCGATGAGCTGTCGATAGCCCTTAGCCTCTTCGACGGGATTCAGATCAGAACGTTGAAGGTTTTCGATAAGAGCAAGAGCCAGCATCTCTTCATCGTTAACATCTTTAATGATGACAGGCAGTTCCTCAAGACCAGCAAGCTTTGAAGCTTGGTAACGACGCTCACCAGCAATGATCTCATAGCCGTTTCCATGCTTGCGAACCAAAAGCGGCTGCAAAACGCCATGTTCTTGGATTGACTCGCTCAACTCGCGAAGTTCAGTTTCGTTAAAGTGAATTCGCGGCTGATTAGGGTTGGGAACGATATCCTCAATAGGTAGTTTTGTTTCAGATGCGGCATTTGAAGCCGATGCAGCCGAACCGCCGGTCTCATACTCGGCCTCTGAGACCAAAGCATTGAGTCCACGTCCCAATCCGCCACGTTTCTTTACACTAGGCACGCTTGATCACCTCTTTTGCAAGGTTCATATATGCTTTTGCACCCTTATTTTGAGGTGCATAGGTAATTACCGGTTCTCCAAAAGACGGAGCTTCGGAGATTTTAACCGTACGGGGGATTAGCGTCTTAAACGCCTTATCACCAAAGTACGATTGAACCTCCTCAACAACCTGATTCGATAGTGAAGTACGCGAGTCATACATGGTCATAAGCACACCATAGGTGTCTAAGCCCTTGTTCAGACGTGATTTGACCATCTTCATTGACTCAAGCAGCTTCGTAACGCCCTCGAGTGCATAATACTCGCATTGGATCGGAATCAAAACGCTGTCTGCTGCGGTCAAGGCGTTGATAGTAAGCAGGCCGAGCGAGGGGGGACAGTCAATGAAAATAAAATCGAACTCGTCCTGAATCGGCTCAAGCAAATCTTTGAGACGGGTTTCACGAGCAATTGCGCTTACGAGTTCAATTTCCGCGCCTGCAAGCTGAATTGTAGCCGGAATTACGAATACCTTTTTGCAATTTGTATCAAGAACAAGCGATTCTGCCGGCACATCATTCAACAATGCATCATAGATGCAGTGATCAAGGTCTTCTTTTTCAATTCCAAATCCGCTAGTGCTGTTTCCTTGCGGATCAAAATCGACAATCAGCGTCTTACGACCCTGCTCACCCAGTGCTGCTGCAAGGTTTACAGCCGTCGTTGACTTACCGACGCCACCTTTTTGATTGATGATTGCAATGATACGCGTGTCTTTTGCACTCTTAGAACGCTTAACGTCGCGAAATCCCACGGTCCCTCCTGGTGTGTATTAAAGCTGTCAAACGGAGGATGTTTCACGTGAAACATTCCGATTCGATATCAACCGCCATGTTTCACGTGAAACACCGCAAGTTGTTAGTATCCATTATGTTTCACGTGAAACATCTAGGCAAGCGGATTCTTCTTTGCCATGCCATTTGCACGAGGCAATGAGACGGATGCTGGATGACTCTTCTTAAGAACAATGAACTCCCTGTGGCCCAGGCCCTCAGGCAAATCGATAGCGTCATTCAGAAGCAAAGTGAAGCCGCAAATCTTTGCAGCTGACATGCCAGAAGCAAGCTCCTCATCCGAAGGATTGCCCTTGGTGATAACAAATAGCCCTCCATCCTTGAGGTACGGAGCCGCATACTCAACAAGAATCGGTAGAGGGGCCAGTGCACGGGCGGTTACAACAGAGAACTGCTTCTTATGGCTTCGAGCATATTCTTCAAGACGATCATGAACCGCATGAGCATGTTTCAATCCAAGAGCATGGACAAAGGAATTAACAGCATCAACCTTCTTGCCAACAGAGTCAATATAAGTAGCTTTACGATGCGTGGTTATGGTTAATGGAATACCAGGGAAGCCCGCACCTGTTCCCATATCGAGCAAAGCTCCCTCAGGAGCCTTATTGATATAGGGGAGCAAAACAAGTGAGTCGAGGATATGAAGTACGGCAGCATCTTCTACGTTAAGAATACGGGTGAGATTGGTTGTCTTATTTGTTTCTAGAACCAAATCCAAATGCTGGATACATTTCCTCAGCTCAATATCAGTTACGCTCAAGGAATATTCTTTGCAATAGGAAGTTAGGCGACTCAACATCTCGTCAGCCTGCTGATCGGTAAGTACTAACAACGAAAGCTCCTTTCTGACAAAAATCAGCGTATCGAGAACTTTTGACAAAAAAAGGGGACGTGGAAACCACGTCCCCCTAGCATAAGCTCGAGTAGATTATCGAGCAACAATCACCACATGGCGATCAGGATCAGAACCCTCAGAATGAGTATCGACTGCATCGTTGCCACGAAGTGCAATGTGAACCAGTCGGCGCTCGTAGGCATTCATGGGCGGAAGCGAAACACTCTTATGAGTGCGGATGGCACGCTCGGCAGCAGACTGAGCCATGGAGGCGACCTTATCCTGACGGCGACTCTTGTATCCCTCGACGTCCACTACAACCGGATACCTAAAGCCAAGCTTGCGGCTCACCAGCAAAGAGAACATAACCTGAAGAGCATCAAGAGTGCGACCATGACGGCCAATGAGAACAGCAAGGTCGGGAGCCGTTATATCCAAAATCAGCTCACCCTCGTCGCCCTCATACTCATCGATAGGAGAGTTGGCGGCATCGAAGTGCGAAAGGATGGAACGCAGGATGGAAATCGCAACATCGGCAATGGTGTCGAGCTCCTCATCGGTCAGCTCTTCACCAGCCTTGTAGCGCTGTGCAATCTCGGGATAATCGCCCGCGACCTGCGGGGCAACCTCCTCAAGCATATCCTCGATGATCTCTTCAGACATAACGTACTCCAAAAGTTAGGTACCTAAATAAGATTGATATCCCACTACTTCTTCTTGTGCGGGCGCGGCTTCTTCTCGCGACGAGTGACCTCAACCTGCAGCGGAGCGTTCTTAAGACGCTCCTCCTCATCGGCCTTCGCCTTGTCGATGACCTTCTGCGTCACAAAAATCTGCTGGATAACCTGCCAAGCAGACGAGACGTCGTAGTACAGCAGAACACCAACGGGAAGGCTCCAGCCCATCCAAAGCATCATGACCGTCATGACAACGGCCATCATACGCATGCTCTGAGCCTGCTGGCCGGTCTGGTTGCGCGACATATAGAGCTGCGGAATCAGGGTCAGGACGGCAAACAGGATCAGGCAAACCAGCGCAGGCAGTGCAACCACAAAGCCATCGGCAAAGGAAGCGCTCGGCGTGGTGGTCAGGTCGGGCAGGATGTTGAAGAACGAGAACGTGCCGTCGTTAAAGTACTGCGGCAGGTTGCGCAGCAATGTAAACAGGGCGAACAGGATAGGCATCTGAATCAGCAGCGGCAGACAGCCAGCCATGGGGTTGAACTTGTTCTCGCTGTAGAACTTCTGCATCTCCTCGGCCTGACGCTGGGGATCGTCGGCATAGCGCTCCTGGATCTCGAGCATCTTGGGCTGCAGCACCTGCATGCGAGCCGTCGACTTGGTCGACTTGAGCATGAGCGGCGTCAGCAGCAGACGGATGATGACCACCAGGATGATGATGGACAGGCCCCAGTCGACCGCAAAGGTCTGGATGAGCTTGAGCAGCTCGAAAAGGATGTTAACGATCCAATCCCACATGTAAGTTTTCCTCCGATAGCGAGTGCCCGCTAGGGCACAGGGTCATAACCGCCGACGTGCAGGGGATTGCAGCGAGCGATGCGCCTCACGGCAAGCCAGCAGCCTCTCAAAACACCGTGCTTCTCAATCGCCTGGACGGCGTATTGCGAGCACGTTGGGTAATAAATGCAGGCGTCAGGCAATAAGGGCGAAATAACCTGTTGATATATGCGAATAGGAGCGATGGCAACACGTCGCAAAACGTGATTGCTCATCGCTCCTCCCCGGCAACGCCGGCGCGCTTCATAAGCGAACGCAACGCCTTGTCCATCTCCTGCGGCGAGGAAACCCTCGTCTTGGGAGTTGCGAACAAGATGATGTCATAACCCGCAACGGGAAATCCGCAGCTGCGGGCGGCCTCGCGCATCACACGCTTGGATCGGTTGCGCACGACGGCACAACCGAGTCGCTTAGCACCAACGAAGGCGACCCTTCCGGAGTCGCCTTCGCCAACCGATTCACATATGGTCATTCGAATCAGAGGGTGATTGAAACGACGCCCCTGACTGAACACATGCTCGAAATCTTGCCGAGACTTAATAGTCTTCATGCGAGATGTGTGTATCGCTGCTAGACAGTGAGACGCTTGCGGCCCTTGGCGCGACGACGGGCGAGCACGGCACGACCACCCTTAGTGGCCATACGGGCACGGAAGCCATGGGTCTTGGCACGCTTACGCTTATTAGGCTGATACGTACGCTTCATCTTAAGTTCCTCCTGCTGCATTTCGAGTGTCCGCGGGGACGCGGACGCAGATATAGACACGTGAGCTTGAAGATTGTAGGGAAATCAATGTTCAAATGTCAAGAAATCAAAGGTAAAAGGTTGCGCAGTTCACACGGTTCCCCCATAAGCCAAGCTCGATTTAGCGGTGCATGGCAACTTTTCACGATATTTCATCGAGTTTTCAACAGGTCATGTTGGCAATGTTGAGAACTTTTCGTCCGTTTTCCAAAGTTTTCAACAGGTTTTGAAAAGTTGTCGAAAGATGAGAAACATTGCACGGTGAGCTACTATTTGTTCGAAACCTTTTGGAAGATTGCGAGCGGCATGTCTGACGACTTTTACACCATGGTCGATTCCGGAGACCCGGCACCCGACAACGAGCACATCACCGGCGTGCGCGAAGAGCGTGACGAAGGTGAACAGACGACAACGCAGGCGCCAAAAGCCATGTACGCCGCGCGCATCGCCGTCTATGACGACATGCTGTCGACACCGCGTGTGATCGTCATTGATCCGCAAGATGTCCGCACGTATTTGGAAGAGACGACCAACACCGTCTACCAGTGCATGAAAGAACAAGGTGGCCACATCTCGCTCATGGTCATCCGCGAGATTGTCGAAAACTTTATCCACGCACACTTTGCCGAGCCCATCATCTCGATTCTGGACGGCGGAGACACCATCCGCTTTGCTGACCAAGGACCCGGCATCGACGACAAGGAACGTGCTTTCGACTTTGGCGTTACCAGCGCAAACAGCAAGATGAAGCGCTATATCCGTGGAACCGGAGCAGGGTTTCCCATGGTGCAGGAGTATTTGGAAAACGCCGGCGGTGCCGTATCCATCGAGGACAACATGGGCAACGGCACCGTGGTTACGGTAAGCCTGAACCCTAAACGCGTGCAGGAAATCGAGCGTGCCGGCGGACGCGGCGCTGCCGTGCGGCCCGAGACGGAGCAGCCCACATATCCCCTGCCGGGAGCTTTTGCGCAGCAGCCCGTGGCAACGCAGCAGATGCAGCCCCCCGTGGGACAGATGCAGCAGCCCGGAATGCTTCCCACACAAGAACCCCAGGCGGCATCTATGTCGATGCCGCCAAACATGCCAGAGGCCATGCCGCTGGCTGATCAGGATGCAGCAGCAATGCAGCAGGCGACGGGGGCGCCGGGTGGCCAGCAAATGGGCTATCAGCCGTACCAACAGGGATATCCATATCAGCAGATGCCGCCACTGGGGTATGGCCAGCAGTTCCCGCAGCAGTACCAGCAGGGATATCAGCAGCCGTACCAGCAGATGCCGCAGCAGCAGTACAGCCCTTGGGCCCAGCAGATGCCTCCGCAGCCTTACCAACAGTGGCCTCAAAGTTTTCAACAGCAAATGCCACCGATGCAGAGTTCTCAACAACCAGCAGCTCAAATGATGTATCCTAATGCAGCAAATCAGTATGCGCAGCCACAACCGGACGTGTTCGTAAGCGACCGCGGCAACGCCGCGCTGGGCTATCTGGCGCAAAATCAAGCGTGCGGTGCAACCGATCTGGCGAGGGCGTTTGGAAACTCGGCCCCCACTTGGTCACGCACGCTCAATGACTTGGCGCAGGCCGGCTTGGTCATCAAGCATGGCCAGAAATACCATCTGACCGAACTCGGCGCCGCTCGCGTGCGAGCTCAGAGCTAAAGAACGGGAGAGACAGTGGACGAGGAAGCAAGCATCATCCTGGGGGATGCCATCGCCTTTTGCCAGCGCGACGGCCAAGATGCACGCCTCATCAACATGCTGGGGCAATCGCGCGCCATAAGCCTGACCGAAGATACGCTCACGATCGAGGCCCCCTCGCGCTTTGCCATCGCGCAGCTCAAAAAGCATCAGCCGACTATTGAGGCCTATCTGGAAGAAATCGCCTTTGCACCGATTGCACTCGACATCGTGGCACCGCAAGGCGCCGCGACGGAATCCGCTGCCGCGACGGCGCCGACCACGGCTCCCGCTGCTTCCCCGGCGGCGCCGGCCTCCGCAGGCGACGTGCCGACAATCGAGCACCAGCGCAGCGATGTTTCCCGTGAAACCATGGCACCGTTGCCGGCCGCGGCGGCGACGTCAACGAACGCACCCGTCACGCACATGCCCATCGCTCACGACGCAGCGGCGGGCGCTGATTCGGGCATTGCAATCAAGAACACGCTCTCGGCCGATGATTTTCATCGCATGATGAACCAGATGAAGGGCGGAGCGCCGACTAAATCCACGCAAGCTGCGACCCCCGCCTCATCCATGCCAGCACCGACCGTGCCGGCCGAGCAGAATATGGATGGAGCCCCGCTCGCCGCGAACTCAAAATTTACCTTTGAGAACTTTGTCTACGGCCCCGAGAACAGCCATGCCTATCGCTCGGCACTCAAGTTTGCCGCCCTCGCGGACGAGCGCGGCACGTGCACATCACTGTTCATCTACGGCAAATCGGGCCTGGGCAAGACGCACCTGCTGCTTGCCATCAAAAACGAGCTCGCCGAGAAGTCGCCCGAGATCAAGGTCAAGTATGCCAACTCCCAGGCATATCTGGACGACCTGATGACCGAGTTCGACCGCCAAAAGAAGAGCAACGCCCCCATCATGCAGGCGTACCACGGTGTGGACGTGCTCATCATCGATGACATCCAAAACATCATCGGCAAGCGCGCGAGCGTGGACTACTTTTTCCAGCTCATGGACGAGTTCATCCGCAACAACAAGAAGGTCGTCATCGCGGCAGACCGCGCCCCCAAGGACCTGAGCATGGACGAACGCCTGACCAGCCGCTTTAACGCCGGTATGCTCTGCCTGGTCGCAGAGCCCAGCTACGAGATGAAATACAAGATCTTGCAGCGCTATTACGAGAACACCATCGTCGCCGCTCCCGAGGCAGGCGACGACTCGCTGCTGGCGGCCTATGGGGGCGACGGCGGGCACCTGACCGACGAGCACTTTAAACACATGGCCGAGGTCTCGGGCACCAACATCCGCGAACTCGAGAGCTTCTGCGAGCGCTGTGCCGGCGAGGCGGGGGACCGCGAGCGCGAGGGCGGGGAGCTCACCTTTGACGATATCGACGCCATCGCCAGCCAGTACTTCGACACATCGGCCAAAAAGATCAACGTCCAGACGGTTCAGTCCGTCATCGAAGAGCAGTACGGCGTGACGCACGAGGAGCTCATCGGCCCGCGCCGCAACGCCAATATCGCCAAAGCACGCCATATCGCCATCTACCTGGCCATCGAAATGTGCGAGATGACGACCACGGCGGTGGGCGCCGAATTTGGCAACCGCAACCACTCGACCGTCAGCACGAGCTACAAAAAGGTCCAGAAGATGATCCAGGAAGACCGCACCGTCACCGAAGACCTCAAGTCGCTGCGCGATAAAATTACACTGCGCTCGTAGGGAAATAGAGACACCTGTTGAAAACTTGTCGAAACCACGGGCATAAGGTGTTTAAAACCCAACCCGCGGTGATGAAAAGTTTTGCGCAGGTTTTGAACGTGGAAAACCACCCCTGTTGCACACAGGTTGCTGTCGATTCTCTTTCTGGGTCTGACCTGCGTCTTTGGGAGTAATCAACAGTTTCGTCAGTGCTATTACTATTATTAAGATATTTATATCTATAGAAAGGTATTAAAAGATGAAGTTCACCGTCAGCCAGAGCTCGCTTACACAAGCCATCGGCGTCGTAATGAAGGGTGTCGCTTCGGCATCCACCCTTCCCATCCTGTCGGGCGTGCTCGTCAAGGCCCAAGACGGCATCTTGGAATTCCAGACCTCTAACTACACCATCTCGATCCGTCATCGCATCGCGGCGCATGTCGAAGAAGAGGGCGAGATGGTTATCCCCTGTAAGATGCTCTCCAATATCACCAAGACCCTCCCCGATGCCCCGGTCACCTTTGAGCTGTCCGAGCGCCAAGTGCTGATCAGTTGCGAGAAGAGCTCTTTTAGGCTGAACACGCTCGATGCCAATGACTTCCCCGAGTTTCCGGCCTATGCCATCGAGAGCGCCGTGGAACTGCCGACCGATATCTTGTCCGAGATGGTCGGCCGCGTGTGGCGCGTCACCTCGACCGACAAGGCCCGCCCCATCTTGGGTGGCGTGCACATGAAGGTCGAGAACAACACCGTGCGCCTGGTGGCGACCGATTCCTTCCGTTTGGCCGTGTGCGATACGCAGGTCGAGACCTCGACCCTCGAAGGCTCCTTTGAGCTCAACGTTCCGGCTGACGCCTTTAACGACGCACTGAACATCATGGCCAGCCAGGCGACCATCATGATCGGGGCTACCGACACCCAGGTCGTCTTCGAGGCCGGCAACACCACCTACGTGTCGCGCCGCATCGAGGGCGTGTACCCCAACTACAAGCAGCTCATCCCCGATTCGTGCGTGACGAGCGTCAAGATCGACGTCGCCGCCTTTAACGCCGCCCTCAAGCGCGTGGCCGTTATCGCGAGCGCCAACCCCGCCGTCAAGTTCGAGATCGATGTCGAGAACGGGCAGATGGGCCTGTCCTCCATCTCCAATGACCAGGACCTTGCGCAGGAGACGATCGATGTCGAGGCCGAGGGCGAGTCGGGCACCATCGCCTTCAACTACCACTACATCTTCGGCTGCCTCAATGCCCTGTCCAAGGAGAAGGAGATCACGCTGGAGCTCAAGAGCTACTCGCAGGCGGGCATCTTCAAGTCCTACGACAAGATCAACTACCTGTACCTGGTCATGCCGGTCCGCATCTAGCGTTGCGCCATGACCATGTTCGCCCGCGATCTTTCCGTCGCGCACTACCGCAGCTTCGATAGCTATCGCCTTGCCCTGGACGAGGGCGTGACGATACTTGCGGGACCCAACGCGGCGGGAAAGACCAATCTCATAGAGGCGCTGCAGCTGCTGACGAGCGGCGCCTCGTTTAGGCATCCGACCGCAGCCGAGCTCGTCCATGACGGCGTGGGCTCGTGCAAGGTCGAGCTGAGGCTCGAGGGCGACGGCCGCGTGCTTGATATGGGATTGAGCGCGGAGGACGGTAAGCGCTCGTTTAGCCGCAACGGCAAGAGATGCTCTGCCGCCGGTGTACGCGGGGTTCTGCCGAGCGTGCTGTTTTGCCCTGACCATCTGGACATGGTTAAGCGAGGCGCCAGTGTGCGCCGCACCGCCCTCGATGACTTTGGCATGCAACTGAGCGCACGCTATGCCGATCTTGCGAGCACCTATGGGCGCTGCGTGACCCAGCGTAACGCCTTGCTCAAGGAGACCTGGTGCTGCCGTGAGATGCTCGGCGCGTGGAACGATTCGATTGCCCGCGCGGGCGCGGCTCTGCTCGTGCACCGGTTGGCCCTGCTCGACCGGCTGGCGGGCCATGTACACACTGCCTACGGGCAAGTGGCGTCCGGCGAGGCTGCCAACGTGACCTATACGTCCACACTGGGGGATTTGCCCCAGGTCGAGGATCGCGAAGAGCTGAAGGGCTGGGCGTACGAGCGCATGCTGGCCGCCCTTGATGAGCACGCCGACGAGGAAATTCGCCGCGGCGTGACGTTGGTGGGACCGCATCGCGACGAGATTGAATTTACCGTGGCGGGTCGCTCCGCCCGTTCATTTGCCAGCCAAGGACAGCAGCGAACGTTGGTACTGTCCTGGAAGGTGGCCGAGGTGGCCGTGGCTCGCGATGTTCTGGGTACTGCTCCGCTGTTGCTTCTGGACGACGTGATGAGCGAGCTCGACGGCGAGCGCCGCGGTGCTTTTCTGCGGCTGATCGGCGATGATATCCAAACGGTCATAACCACGACCAACCTGGGATACTTTACCGATGACCTGCTTGATCGAGCCAAGGTGGTGAGCATGGGTGAGACGTGCTAATTACGAGCGCGAGAGCGAAACGGTCGCCTTCAGTGGGTTTTTAAACGCAGAGCGCCAGCGCATCCTGGCGGCTGCAACACCTGAGCGCCGCGCGCAGATGGAGGCTGCCGAGGAGTCGCGCGCGGTCTATCGCGCGTGGAACGCGGTGTGCTCGGGCACGCGCGAGGGGCGGCATGTGACGGGCCTGCGCTACCTGCCCGAGTCCAATGAGCTGCTGGTGTATCTCGACTCGCCCTCGTGGACGCAGGAAATGACGTTGTTGCGCGAGATCATCCGCGCGCGCATGGAGCGCGCCGGTGCGCATGTGGATGGCCTGGTGTTCAAAACCACCGCGCCCGGTCACACGCCGCCCGCCGCCAAGGAGCGCCTTCGCCCAGCGGCGACCGAGCGCCCGCCGGCCCCACACGCCGACCTCAGCGATGCCGAGCGCACCGAGATTGAGCGCCAAGTGGCGCCCATCGAAGACCAAAAACTGCGCGAGGCCCTCGAGAACGCCATGAGAGCCAGTGCCGAGTGGGCCAAGGGCGTGCAAAGCAAAAAAGAGCCTTAAATCGCATCTGGTGGCCTTGTAGAGCCAAATACCCTCGTTCCCGAGGGTATTTTTTTACGATAAACTAGTAAGGCTGTACACATTTTCTTGACTGAAGGAGGACGTGTGGCAAACGAAAACGATTACGATGGCGGCGAGATTAAGATTCTCGAAGGTCTCGAGGCCGTTCGTAAGCGCCCGGGCATGTATATCGGCTCGACGAGCGCCAGCGGTCTGCATCACCTGGTGTGGGAGATCGTTGACAACTCCGTCGACGAGGCCATGGCCGGTTTCTGCACCGAGATCCAGGTGACGGTCCACGCCGACAACTCCATCACGGTCGTCGACAACGGGCGCGGTATCCCCGTCGACGAGCACCCTGTTAAAAAGATCCCGACGCTCGAGGTCGTCATGACGATTTTGCACGCCGGCGGTAAGTTCGATAACTCGGCCTATAAGGTCTCGGGCGGCCTGCACGGCGTTGGCATCTCCGTCGTCAACGCACTGTCCAAGCGCGTGGTCGTTCAGGTTCGTCGCGACGGCAACACCTACGAGATGGAGTTCTCGCGCGGCAAGACCGTCAAGAAGATGGAGGTCGTGGGCACCTCGGATTCGACGGGCACCACCGTCACCTTCTGGCCCGACGACGAGATCTTCGAGACCTGCATTTACGATTTCGATACGCTGCACAACCGTCTGCAGGAGACGGCGTTCCTCAATAAGAACCTCAAAATCGTGCTGACTGACGAGCGCGAGTCTACTCCCCACGTGGAGGAGTTTTGCTACGAGGGCGGCATCATCGACTTCGTCAAGTTCCTTAACGAGGGCAAGGACGTCCCCGAGGCCTTTAAGGAGCCTATCTACATCGAGGGCAAATCGGACCCGGACGCACCTGTGGCCAAGATGGGCGAGGTTGAGGTTTCCCTGCAGTGGAATAGCGGCTACGGCGAGAACGTCATGTCGTTTGCCAACGACATCTACACCCCCGAGGGCGGCATGCACCTTGAGGGCTTCCGCACCGCGCTCACCCGCGTGATCAACGACTATGCGCGCAAGCAGAACCTGCTTAAGGAAAAAGACGCCAATCTGACCGGCGACGATGTGCGCGAGGGCCTTTCGGCCGTTATCTCGGTCAAGCTGCCCGATCCGCAGTTTGAGGGCCAGACCAAGGCCAAGCTCGGCAGCTCCTATATGCGCGCGCTGACGCTCAAGATCGTGACCGACGGCCTCGCCGATTACTTGGAGGAGCATCCCAAGCCCGCCCGCGAGATCGTCAAGAAGGCGCAACAGGCCTGCAAGGCGCGCAACGCCGCCCGCAAGGCGCGCGAAGCGACCCGTCGCAAGAGCCTGCTCGAGACGGCGTCCCTGCCCGGTAAGCTCGCTGACTGCTCGGTGCGCGATGCCGAGCTGACCGAGCTCTTCATCGTAGAGGGCGACTCGGCAGGCGGTTCGGCCAAGGACGGCCGTCGCCGAGACATCCAGGCGATTCTGCCCCTGCGCGGCAAGATTTTGAACGTCGAGCGCGTTGGTGACCATCGCGCGTTCTCGAGTGACACCATCCAGTCGCTGATTACCGCGATCGGCTGCGGCGTCACGACGAGTGCCGGCGACGGCGGCGATTTCGATATCACCAAGGCGCGCTACCACAAGATCATCATCATGACCGATGCAGACGTCGACGGCGCGCATATCCGCATCCTGCTGCTGACGTTCTTCTACAAGTACATGCGTCCGCTGATCGATGCCGGCTACGTCTATGTTGCCTGCCCGCCCATCTTTGGCATTAAGGTGCGCAACAAGATCCACTACGTGTATCCCAACGGCCGCCAGCCCGAAGACGAGATCCTGCGCGATACCATCCAGAGTCTGGGCCTGAACCCCGATGATAACGACGAGGACGGCAAGGCCAAGGACGGCAAGATCACCAAAAAGCGCAAGGGCTATACCGTCCAGCGCTACAAGGGCCTGGGCGAGATGGACCCCAAACAGCTTGCCTCGACGACGATGGACCCAAAGACCCGCATTCTGCAGCGTGTGTCGATCGAGGACGCCGTGGTGGCGGACCGCGCCGTGCGCGAGCTGATGGGTTCCGAGGTCGGCTATCGCCGCGAGTACATCGAGAAGCATGCACATGATGCACGATTCCTTGACGCTTAAGAGGAGGTAACGTGGCAGACGATATCAACAATAACGAGGGTATGGACGAGGCCGGCGATGCCGGTATGCCCGATGATCTGAAGCGCCTGCTTGCCCGTGCTGAGCAGGGCGAGGACGGCGATCCGGACACCTATAACCCCGATGCCGATGATGATGAGGAAGAGGACGACGACGGTGAGCTCGAGGAGAGCTTTGGCGAAGTCGATCGTGGCGCCTCGGCCGGCGAGGACATCAACGGCGGCCAGCTCCAGATTTCGGAGTTCGGTCGCGAGATGAAGCAGTCGTTCATCGAGTATTCGATGTCGGTTATCACAGCGCGTGCCCTGCCGGACGTGCGCGACGGCTTAAAGCCGGTACACCGCCGCATCCTGTACGCGATGAACGAGAGCGGCATCTACCCCAACCGCCCACACAAAAAGTCGGCCTGGACGGTCGGCGAAGTTATCGGTAAGTACCACCCGCACGGTGACTTTGCGGTCTACGAGGCCATGGTCCGCCTGGCGCAGTGGTTCTCCATGCGCACGCCGCTCATCGACGGTCACGGCAACTTCGGCAACATCGATGGCGACGGCGCGGCGGCCATGCGTTACACCGAGAGCCGCCTGGCCAAGCCCGCCATGGAACTGCTGCGTGACTTGCAGAAGGATACCGTCGACTGGCAGCCCAACTACGACGAATCGCTCGCCGAGCCCGTGGCACTGCCTGCGCGCTTTCCCAACCTGCTGGTCAACGGCAGCCAGGGCATCGCCGTCGGCATGGCCACCAACATCGCCCCGCATAACCTCACCGAGGCGATCGAGGCCACCTGCTACCTGATCGACAACCCCGACGCCACCGTCGACGAGCTCATGCAGATCATGCCCGGTCCGGACTTCCCCACCGGCGCCATCATCATGGGCAGCGCCGGCATTAAGCAGAGCTACGAGACCGGCCGCGGCTCCATTACCGTGCGTGCCAAGGCACATGTGGAGTCCACCAAGACCGGCCGCAGCCGCCTGGTCTTTACCGAGATTCCCTACATGGTCAACAAGGGCACCCTGCAGGAGAAGATCGCCCAACTCGTCAACGACAAGCGCATTGAGGGCATCTCGGATATGCGCGATGAGTCCAACCAGAAGGGCATCCGTCTGGTCATCGAGCTCAAGAAGGGCGTCATTCCGCAGGTCGTGCTCAACAACCTGTATAAGTACACCTCGCTGCAGACGACCTTTGGCGCCAACAACCTGGCACTCGTCAACGGCGTTCCCAAATGCCTGAGCCTGCGCGAGATGCTGCAGCACTACATCGACCACCAGGTCGACGTCGTCACCCGCCGCACCCGCTTTGACCTTAAGAAGGCCCAGGCCCGCGCGCATATCCTCGAGGGCTACCTGATGGCCCTTGACCATATCGACGAGGTCATCAGCATCATCCGCTCCTCGCAGACCGACTCCGAGGCCAGCAGCCGACTGATCGAACGCTTTGGCTTTACGCCCGAGCAGACCACGGCCATCCTCGAGATGAAGCTGCGCCGCCTGACCGGCCTGGAGCGCGACAAGATCCAAGAAGAGTTGGACGGCCTGCGCCGCGCCATCGCCTACTACGAGGACCTGCTGGCGCACGAGGAGAAGATTCTGGGCGTCATCAAGGAGGAGATGCGCGAGATCTCCAAGAAGTTCGCCGACAAGCGCCGCACCGAGATCAGCCAGGTTGAGAAGGACCTGGATGTCGAGGACCTCATCGCCGACGAGGATATGGTCGTGACCATCACCCACACCGGCTACGTTAAGCGTATCCCGGTGGCCGCCTACCGTGCCCAAAAGCGCGGTGGCAAGGGCGTGTCGGGCGTCAACCTCAAAGAGGACGACGTCATCGACGAGATGTTTATCGCATCCACGCACGAGTACGTGCTGTTCTTCTCGAGCAAGGGCAAGGTCTATCGCCTGAAGGTGCACGAGCTGCCGGTGGGTACGCGCCAGGCGCGCGGTACCGCGATCGTCAACCTGCTGCCCTTCGAGGAGGGCGAGAAGATCGCGAGCGTCATCAGCTGCCGCGAGTTCCCAGCCGACGAGTACCTGATGTTTGCCACCAAGAGCGGCATGGTCAAGAAGACCGTGATGAGCGCATATGACCGCAGCCGTCGCGACGGCCTGATCGCTATCAACCTGCGTGACGACGACGCGCTGCTGAACGTGCGCCGCGTGCGCGAGGGCGACAAGATTATCCTGGCCACCACCGCGGGCAAGGCGATCATGTTCTCCGAGGAGCAGGTACGCGCTACCGGTCGCGATACCAGCGGCGTTCGCGGTATCGGTATGAAGGACGGCGTTAGCGTTCTGGGCATGGAAGTCACTAACGGCAACGGCGATCTGTTCGTCATCACCGAGCGCGGCTACGGCAAGCGCACGCCGGTTGCGGACTACCCGGAGCAGAATCGCGGCGGCCAGGGCGTCTACACCATTCAAATGACCGAGCGTAAGGGTAACCTCGCGGCCATGAAGACGGTGGGCCCGCAGCACGAGCTGTTCATCGTGACGGAGGGCGCGACGGTCATTCGCGTCAAGACCGACGAGATCAGCCAGACCGGCCGCGCCACCCAGGGCGTCAAGATGATGACCGTCGACGACAACGACCGCATCTGCGCCGTGGCCCGCATGACGGCCGCCAAAGAGAGGCCCGAAGGCGAAGCCATAGAAAACGGCTCCGCCCCCGAAGAAACCCCTGTCGATCTAGGCGACGGCAACGACATGCCGGAAGATCTCCTTGACGAGTAAGAGGCCCTAACTGTTAGAAAATATCAGACCCCATATATCGGCGGTCGGCGCACTGCGCGCCGACCGCTTTTTTGAAAACCTTTGAACCCCGCGTCGGCCCCGGCTGCCCGGCGGCATGCGAAGTCGATCGCGAGTTCCGCACGAGCCGGAGAGCACTTAATGTGCTCTCCGTGCGAGCAGGACTGTCCGAGCAGGCGACTTCGCATGCCGCCGGGCAGCCGGGGCCGACACCCCTCAAAGATTTTCAAAAAAGTTGTTGACGCGCGCGTAACGACTCGTCTAATATATCCCTTGCGCGATGGACCTGTAGCTCAGTTGGTTAGAGCGTCCGGCTGATAACCGGGAGGTCACAAGTTCGAATCTTGTCAGGTCCACCACTTTCTTTCGCAATAAACACCCCAGCGAGAGCCGAGTCGCCGCTGGGGTGTTTATTACTGTCTCCGTGGGGGTTTAGCTCAGCTGGGAGAGCGCGGGCTTTGCAAGCCTGAGGTCAGGGGTTCGATCCCCCTAACCTCCACCATGATGGACCTGTAGCTCAGTTGGTTAGAGCGTCCGGCTGATAACCGGGAGGTCACAAGTTCGAATCTTGTCAGGTCCACCATCAAAACTGTGAAGAGCCCTGGGGCATTGCCTCGGGGCTTTTTTCTTGTCTGTGATAAATCTCATTTTGGTTTTGTGTGCTGTGCGAAAGATTGGGTAGTATAGCTATTCAATGCGGCGACCTTGCCGCGTGTTAACCGCTACGTACCGGAGGTGTTCCATGGTTCGTGTCGACATAGAGACCATCGTCATGGCCGCCGGTCCCGTGCCATCGCTTATCGTGCTTCGCGAGCGCTGCAGCAAATCGGACTCGCCCGCGCCACTGCGTTCCCTTTCCATTCAAACTGGTTCGTTTGAAGCCGCTGCCATCAGCCGCGGCATCGATAGCGGCCGCGCCGAGCGCCCGATTACCCATGACCTGTTGCTCGATACTGTTGGCGCCCTGGGTGCCAAGCTCGAACGCATCGAAATCGTTCGCGCCGAGCCGCCCGTGTTTTACGCGACGGTTGTCGTGTTGGCCGATGGCAACGAGCATAAGATCGATGCGCGTCCCAGTGATGCCATTGCCCTTGCCGTGCGCAGCAATGCCCCCATGTTTGTGGAGGACGACATCATGAATCGCCTGGGCACCGTTTCTGCCCATGCCGAGGAAGTTGACGACGAGCGGGAGTTCGAGAAGTTCGACGAGTTCGTCCATACGCTCTCCCCCGATGACTTCTAAATGTGGGGCGGCCAGGCTGCGGAGCGTTCGCTGATGGCCGGCGGTATGTCGGCTGAGGCGGCGGCCATTGCGCGCGAGGCCCAGATGCGCTCGGAGGCTTCTGAGGCGGCTCGCATTGCCTATGTGACGCAGGCCCGCACGCTTCGCGAACGCCGCGGCTCGTTTATCAAGATGGTTGTCGTCTCCGCCCTTGTCGCGGCAATCTGCTCGCGCCTTCGTGGTACAGTTGGTGCGCTTGGGTTTTCGATCTCTACGGGCCTTGTGATCTGGGGTGTGGTCGATGCGGTAATGCTGACCAGTCAGATCAAGGTGCTCGACAAGCGCGCAGCGGACATGATGCGCGCCCGCGACGCTGCCGCCAGGATCGCCGCCGAGGCACAAGAACTGTAACGACGCCAGACTCGATGGGAAGGTCTAAAGATGGCACAGGATATGCAGGACGCCGGTAACGTCTCCGCCGAGCTCGACGCCATGGTGTGCGATCTGATCGGCGCGTTCTTGGACGACCTTGCCGCCGGTGAAAACCCTGGCGTGGTCGTGGCAATTGAGGACGCCGCTTCCAACCGTTATCTGGCGGCGCTCGATGAGGATGGCGAAGAGGCGTGCCTCGAGGCGGCCACCAACTTTATCTCCGAGCACAAGATGGGTCTTAAGGACGAGGGCCTGGGCCGTATCGCTCGCTATGCCATCGGCTACACCGGCTGCGTCGAGATTGACGGCGGCTATCACGATGCTCTGCTCGTGAGCTTCTTCGAAACCACGCTCGAGAGTGGTTTTTCGGCATATGTGCTGTATGAGGGCATGGGCGCCGGCGATGGTTTTATGTGGAGCGACCCTGAACCTGCAGGTGAGGAAACCCCTCTCATCTAAAATCGCTAAAATAAACGAGTTTTCGGTAAAAGGCTCAATATTCCCGCTGAGCGTTGTATCGCTGGGCGGGCCGCATACGCGTGCCGTTTGTATATAGATAGAAGATAGGGGAACTACATGCGCGTAGACAATCTGAGGAACATCGCCATCATCGCTCACGTCGACCACGGCAAGACGACGATGGTCGACAAGCTCCTGCGTGCCACGGACGCCTTCCGTGCCAACCAGCAGGTCGAGGACCGCGTCCTGGATTCCAACGACCAGGAGCGCGAGCGCGGCATTACGATTCTCGCCAAGAACATCTCTATCGAGTACAAGGACGTCAAGATCAACGTCATCGACACCCCGGGCCACGCCGACTTTGGCGGCGAGGTCGAGCGCGTGCTGCGTATGGCCGACGGCGCCCTGCTGCTGGTCGACGCCTTTGAGGGCCCCATGCCCCAGACCCGCTTCGTGCTGCGTCACGCTATCGACACCGGCCTTAAGATCATGATCGTCATCAACAAGATCGACCGTCCGGGCGCCAACCCCGAGAAGGCCTACAACGACTGCCTGGACCTCATGGCCGACCTGGGCGCCACCGACGACCAGCTTGAGTTCGCCATGGAGCACGTGGTCTACGCCAGCGCCATGAACGGCTTTGCCCGTCTTGACCCTAACGACGGCAACATGGACATGTACCCGCTGCTCGATATGATTATCGACGACATGCCCGCGCCCGAGGTTGACGAGAACGCCCCGCTGGCCATGCAGTGCGTGACCATCGACCACTCCAACTTCGTCGGCCGCATCGGTATCGGCCGCGTGTACTCTGGCGCCATCCACCAGGGCGACCAGATCCTGGTTGTCAAGAACGACGGCTCCAGCGCTACCGCCACCGTCAAGCAGCTCTTTACCTTCGACTACCTGGGCCGTACCGAGTGCCAGGAAGTCGGCGCCGGCGACATCGCCGCTGTCGTGGGTATCGACCGCACCGATATCGGCGATGTCTACACCGATCCCGAGAACCCTGTCGAGCTCGAGCCCATCGAGATCGACCCGCCGACCCTGTCCATCGTCTTTGAGGCTTCGACCTCCCCGCTTGTCGGCCGCGACGGCGACATCGTGGGCGCCCGTCAGCTCAAGGAGCGCCTGTTCAACGAGGCCGAGAACAACGTGACCATGAAGATCGAGGAGCTCGAGGACAAGAGCGGCGTCGAGGTCTCGGGCCGCGGCATCCTGCACCTGTCCGTCCTGATGGAGTCCATGCGCCGCGAGGGCTTTGAGTTCCAGGTCGGCCGTCCCCGCGTTCTGTTTAAGAAGGACGAGAACGGCAACAAGATGGAGCCTGTCGAACAGGCCGTCGTCGAGTGCCCGGACGAGTACTCGGGCAAGGTCGTTGAGGTCTTCGGTACCTCCGGCGGCATCATGACGAGCATGGATACCTCGGGCATCGTGACGCACCTCGAGTTTAAGATCCCGACCCGCGGCATCATGGGTCTTAAGAACCGCATCATGAACGTCACCCACGGCGAGGGCGTGTTCTACCACACCTTCCTGGAGTACGGCCCCTATGCCGGCGAGATTGGCAACCGCCAGAACGGCGCAATGATCTCTATGACCACCGAGAAGGCCGTTGCCTATGCCCTGGGTACGCTGCAGGAGCGCGGTCAGCTGTTTGTTGAGCCAGGCACCGAGTGCTACGAGGGCATGATCGTGGGCGAGCGCAGCAAGGCTGGCGACATGGTCGTCAATATCGCCCGTACCAAGAACCTGGGCAACCAGCGCTCCTCGACCTCCGATATCTCCGTTCAGCTGGTGCCGCCCCGCACCTTCTCGCTGGAGGAGGCGCTGGAGTACATCGCCGACGACGAGCTGGTCGAGATCACTCCCAAGAACATCCGCCTGCGCAAGCGTCTGCTCAACGCCACCGACCGCAAGAAGGCTGCCGTTCGCGCCGGCCAGGTCAACAAATAAGCGCTGGGCTTTATAGCGACTAACAAGAAAGGGCGTCGACCATCGCGGTCGGCGCCCTTTTTGTGCAGTGGACAGGTTCGTTTGCACCACAGCTGGGGCGGTTATCCCTCCGAGCGGCTTTCCGGTCAAAGTTAAGTTGTTTAAACATATACATAATTCTACAGAATATAACTGCTTTAATGCAAACCCGTTAACAGGTAAATACCAACTGGTATTAAATTAAAAGACCTCTTTACCTGCGGTTTACATGACTGGTATCTATATTATATTTTATGCATTGTGGCATAGACGAACCGTCTTAGAAGTTGCTCCCCAATGGGTTCTTGCAATGCGCTAGGCAGGTTCATGTTGATGTTGGGGTTTGTGTTCGATCCGACGATTCGCCGTATTCCACACTGTGTTGTAGGAATTAGGGGACAACTATGGACGCACACCGCTCGCGGTCGCTGGGTATGGCGGCTCTGATTTTCATTTTGATTTGCCTCACCGCCGCAGTGTTTTACGGTGCGGCCCCCGTGCGCGCCGAGGATGCGACGCCGCCGACGCCGATTGCGATTGATGAGAAGACAGCGAGCGTTACGGTTAAGCTCTATACCGACGAGTATCGTACTCAGGAGCTAAAAGGTGCCGTGACCTCTGTATCAACCCTTTACGGGGCTTTTTCGGCAAATTTCAAAACTGGCGAGGCTCCTACGCCTGGGAACAATGTTGCCGTTTACAAGTTTCCTGACACCATAGCCGTCGACGATAACGCCGCTGTGGACCTTATGGCGGGAACGGGCACCGATGCCGTAAGAGCTGGCACATGGTAGATTAAAAACAACAAGGCCATCTTTACGTTCGACAAGGCGTGGCTCGCGAAAAACCCTGCGAACATCCATGTCGCGGCCAGCTTCTCGTTCCAGCTTAAAAACAAGGACGTTGGTTCTGGTGGCGTGACATCTGTCGTGTTCCCCGGCGTGGGGAAGGTCGATATTTCCACCAAGGACGGTAGCGTTAAGGGAGAGAAGTCGGGGGTTTTCTCTCAGGGCTCCAACGGCGTGGCCAAGGTCACCTGGACCGTTAAGCTCACCGTCGAGCCGTATGCCACAAGCGTTAAGTTCACCGATACGCTAGGCGAGAACTTCAGCTTTGTGGAGGGCAGCTTTAAGCTTGACGGCAAGACGATTGAATCGCAGCCAACAATCGAAGGTCAGACCGCGACCATCGAGAACTTGGGCAGCCTTCCCCGGGGTGTCCATACGATTACGTATGAAACCAAGCTGAAGAGTGACGTCTCCGTGAACAACGGCGAGTATATCAACGAACAGGGAGGCTCCAAAAACACGGCAGCGTGGGAATGGGGCGGCCCTAACGATCGCCAGAACGGCACGGCCACGGCTGCTCCTAGTCAATTTCGTTATGACATGATCAACAAGTCCAACGGCTCGGGCACGTCGTCGGACATCAAATGGACGGTCAGGCTCAACCAAGGCGAGCTTAAGGCTGACATGAGTGGCTACAAGTTCACCGATAAGTTGGACGCTAAACAAACGTATACGGGGAGTTACACGGTTTACAAAGGTACGTCGGAATCGGATGGAGTCAAGATCTACGAGCGTGCTCTTGATTCGTCGAAAGATACCTTTTCCTATACGTTCCCGGACAACCTTAACGATAAGTACGCCACCTACTGCATCGTTTATCACACCAGGATGAACGATACGAATTCCTATGACACCGTGCACAACAATGCGACTATCGAGCATGAAGGCCGCGTCTCGGGAGCAGCCGAAGGCAAGTTTACGCCGCAGCTGATGGGTACGCCGATCACCAAGAGGCGCGTGAGCTCCGACGAGGCCGGGACGACGGGCAGGGCGACGTGGGAGACGAAGGTCGCGCTGAAAGCGATCGTTAATGCGGTCCATCCGGACAAGGTGACGGTGAAGGATACGTTTCAGTCGGCGTGGTCGCAAAATCTCGGCATCGACGTAGATTCCATTTCCATCACAATCGGCGAAACTGTGCTGAAACGGGGCCAGAACGCTGACTGGGACCTGACGGCCAACTGGACGGTCGGTGGAACAAAAAGAAATTTCAACCTTGATATAAATGTGAACGACAAGGTAAAGGCCGCCCTCGAGAACGAGGACTACGCCGTCATCACCTACACCACCACGTCCGATGCGTTGCCGGGCTGGTACTCGAACTTCGCGTCGGTCAGTGCGTCGGGCCTGAACCTTCAGCGGCAGTACACCGACCTCGTTATGTACGTTGTCAACAAAGAAACGACGCCTGCGGTCGAGAAGCCGGAAGCGGAGTCGAAGGTGTCTTGGAGCGAGAGCTTCGACTGGAGCTCCGTCGACGGCTCGGCAGAGAAGGGTGCTTGGCTCGTCGACTGGACAGTGTACGCGAACCGCCAGCAGGGCAACAAGGGCGCAAATGGTGAGTACGAATACTACGGAGCCGGAAAACTCGGCAACAAACCTCTGAATATTGTCGACACCCTTCCGGACGGTATGAGCTACGTTGTGAATTCCGCCAAATACACGCTCGTGCAGAATCCCTACGATCAGCATGCCGGCTACGGTAGCGGAAGCGAGGCGGAGACGATCATTTCGGGCAAACAGCTCGATGCCGGCAACGTGAAAAGCAACGGTAGCACGGTCACCTTCTCCATTCCTACAACAGAGCTTGGTGAATTTGCCGGTTACGCCAAGCTTACATATCGGACGGCGGTCAAGCGAGGCAAGCTCGACACCTCTACGAACGAGGTGAAGTTCACTAATTCTGCCAGCGCTAAGTCGGGTGAGAAGGAGTTCAGCTCTGGCAGCGGAACCGTCACCATCAAGAACAACGTTATCAACAAGACCGGCGAGCGGGTCACTGACAGCAATCGCATCAAGTACACCATTCTGGTCAACAAGTCTGCGGTTGCCCTTAAGAGCGACACTGACATCCTCGAGCTCGTCGACACCATGGATGCCAAGTGCACGTTGGTGCCGTCTACGCTTAAGGTCTATGAGCGGATGAATGGTGCCTGGTCACTGCTGGCTGATGAGGACTATTCATCGGAGATGGAGCAAGTCAAGGATGAATCTGGCTCGCGTACGAAGCTGACACTCAACGTGCCCGATAAGAAGTATCTCAAAGTCGAGTATGAGGTGATCCCGAGCGGAAATCCTGGCGATGAAGTTTCTCTTTCCAACACCGCCACGCTCACGGGGGTGACTGATGGCTCCGCGATCGATGATCAAAAATGGATTGTCAAGAGCGCTTCTGCTACCGCAGGTGGCAACGGCTACGGCATCACGATGACCAAATACGACGCCCAGCAGGTCGGCGCGACGCTCGAGGGCGCGGAGTTTACGCT
Organism: uncultured Collinsella sp.; assembly: GCA_937982065.1. GTDB lineage: Bacteria > Actinomycetota > Coriobacteriia > Coriobacteriales > Coriobacteriaceae > Collinsella. The sequence goes on along the minus strand of CALJMO010000067.1, from coordinate 106,815 downwards.
CTACAGTGTGGCCATGGATGGCGCCGGTGAGACTGATGAGGAATTCCAGACTGCCAAGACCGATGGCAGCGGAAAAATCTCGTTCGGCACGAGCACCAAAAAGATGACTAATTGCGTGCTCTACAAGCTTGTGGAGTCGAAGGCGCCTGAGGGGTACGACACAACAAGCCCCACATGGATCATGCTCAAGGGCGATGCGACTACGGAGGAATATCAGGCCGCGCTTGAAAAGGCGAGGGACGTTGTCGGGAACGCGGAGATCATCGGCGATGCCGAGAAGGACAAGATTTGGATCTACGATAATCGCCTGACGGTATCCACGGAAATCAAAGCAAAGAAAGTGCTTGAAGGTGGAACCTTCAAGGAAGGACAGTTCTCGTTCGAGCTCAAGGACGGCGAGGGCAAGGTACTCCAGACGGTGACTAATGACGCCGAGGGGAACGTCTCTTTTCCCGTCGAGTACAACAAGGCGGGAACCTATACCTACAAGATCTCCGAGGTCGTTCCCAAGGACGCCGAGGGCAACGTCAAGGATCACATTACCTATGACACGACCGAGCACAAGGTTAAGGTTGTCGTGGCTAATGGCGCCGGAAAGCTCGATGTCACCGTCACCTACGATAACGACTCTCCGACTCCACCGACCTTTACCAACAGGTATTCGACCATGCTTCCTGAGGCGGGCGGGGCTGGCTTGACTATGACATATCTTGCTGGCGCTTCGTTGCTGTGCTTCGCCGCGACGTGGATGCATGCTCGTCGCCATCGCGATCTGGATCGAGGTGATCACCATGAGTAGGCTTAGCCGCAGCTTGTTGGCTGTCGCGACGATAATCATGGTCGCTATTCTGTCTTTCGCGATCGCCCCTGGAACGGCCCGTGCTGCCGACACCGGAGCCATTACGGTGGACGGTACAGTCGCGACACGTTACGACGCGTACCAGCTCTTTTCGGCGACCGTTGTCGACGATGCCGATGCCGACCAAAAGGTCGCAACTGATGTAGCGTGGGCGAATGACACGGTTCGCCAAGCTGCCCTTCCCGTGCTTCATGATGCAGGGCTTGATAACTCGGCATCGCCGGCGCAAGAGGCTGCCGAATGGATGAATGCCGACGGGCACATGACGACCACGCTAGCGGCAAAGCTTGCCCGTGCGATTTACAATGCCGGTGCGCCTTCCGTGGCCCTTAACGCGGGCACGACGGCCGAGCTGCCCTGCGGCTACTGGCTCATCGTCGCCGACGATGACGCCATTTCCCAGGGCGAGGCCGGCACCGCGCCGATCATGGCCCTGGTGGGCGGCAGCGCCGTCACCGTCAAGCCCAAGGCCGCGACCCCCAAGGTGTCCAAGCACGTGCTGGAGGACAGCGCCGCCGCCTGGCAGAAGGCCGCCGACGCCACGGTCGCCGACGACCTGTACTGGCGCCTCTCGGCAACGGTCCCGGCCGGGCTCACCGCCTACGACACCTATACGGTGCGGTTCGTCGACACCATGAGCGCGGGGCTCGACCCCTCCAAGGTCGCCGCGAGCATGCGCGTGTACGTGGCGGCGGGCGCGGACGGCGGCTTCGACGCGGTCCAGACCGACAAGGACGGCCGCGTCGGCACCGAGCCCGCGAAGGGCTGGACCGACATCACGGCCCAGTGCGCCACCAAGGTGGCGGTCGACGGTAAGACCTTCACCGTGCGCACCGGCGACCTCATCGCCGCGCTCGGCGGGGTCGACGCCTTCACCGCGGGCGCCCGCGTGGTTGCTGTCTACGATGCGCCGTTGGGGGCCAGCTGCAATAGGGGCGCTACCAAGGGCAACCCCAACGAGGTCTGCCTGCGCTACCCGCGCTCTCCTCTCGCCGACCAGTCCGGCGACGCCGGCTTCACCCGCACGCCGAGCGATGACGCGTGCGCCTACACCTGGGGACTCAGTCTGATCAAGCGCTCAAGCTCGGACGATAAACCGCTCGCGGGCGCCAAGCTGCGCATCATCGATGACCGCGGGCGCATCCTAACGACCGACGGCTCGTGGTCGACGGATGCCGCCGCGTGCGTCACCACGGGCGCGGACGGCCATGTGGAATTGAGCGGTGTGGACGCGGGTGTCTACACCGTCGAAGAGGTCGCGGCTCCCAAGGGATACACCGCCTTTGAGGGCAAGCGAACGGTAACGGTTACGTCCGAGGGATTGGACGTTAAACAGGTTGCAGCCGCGAAGCCCAAGGTGACCGTGTCGGCCGAAAGCCCTCTGCGGGTTGATACCGCTGATGCCGGGACGGGTTCGATTGAACTGTCGGTGCTCAACACTCCAAGCAAAGAAGCAAGTCGAGGCTTTATGCCCTCGACGGGAGATAGAACGTTGGTGCTGGTGGCGGCTTTGGCTGCCATCGGAGTGGCGGCTATTGTTGTCGCGCTCGTCATCAAGCGGGGAGGCGGTCGTCGTGAAAAATAATTGCCCCCCTGCTTAATGGCGTGCTGCCTCCGTAGCGAGTGACGCACAGGCCTACCGACCTGATGATCATTGGTTTTGAAAAAGTTACTAGAGAACCCTCCAAGAAAAGCGGGGCACCCGGTCGACATGACCGAGTGCCCCGCTTCGTTTGTTGGTGCAAAGTAACCTGGCACCTTTGTGGTGGTTGGTGGCTAAGCGGTGGGGAGTCCTGGCATGTTAGCCGGCTGCTGCGGCTTGAGGCGGGCGTTTCGCCAGATGATCTGGATAACGTAGCCGAGCATAAAGACAAAGGCCACGCCGCTGATGAAGTCACCTACGAGGGGAAGCCCCGTGAGGGCGCCTGCGATTATGCCGCCCACGGCTGCCATGGCGTAGCGGTTTTGGTTGTGTCCGACCATGCGGGCGAGCGCGCACCCCGAAAAGGCACTCGACACCAATGCGATGCCGATAACGCCGCACAAGAGGGTTCCAGCAAGCGACAGACCAGCGATAGAGATAATCAGCAGTAGGACGGCGGGGGCGATAGCAATCGTGCCCAGAAGACCGCTCACCCACAGGGGCATGGGGCGCTGGTGGAGCATGCCGGCGGCGCCGGCGGTCGCGCGCGGAAAGACGAGCTCGAGCAGCAGAGCGACAAAGCAGGTCGAGAGTGCCGCGGCGACGATGCCGCCGATGACATCGTTAACGGTGGAAGTATCCTCGTTCTCGGTGCGGTCGATCTTGAGCGCGCCGACCTCGGCTCCCGCGGCACGCTCGGGGTCCTCGGAGACGTGCGCGTTCACGGTGCCGGTGATGTGGGCGTTCTTGCCTAGGATGAGTTTGTCGGCCCAAACCTCGACATCGCCATCGACGGTGCCATCGATGGTCACCGTATCGCCCGCGAGCGCTGCCGACTTGGTGGAGCCTCGCAGAGCAACCGTCTCGCCTATCGCGTAGAAACAGTTGGCGGTGCTGTCGGAATTGAGCACGACATGCTGGCCAGCGATGGTCACGCTGCCATCAACCGCGGTCTTGGCAATGTTGATGGTGCGTGCCGCCAGACGGACGGCGCCGCCCACTGTGCAGTCGCGGATCGAGAGGGTATCGCCCGCGGCGATGATATCGCGGTCGATGGACGTATCGTCCAAGTTGAGGTCCTGACCTGCCCAGTACAGGTCACCTTCGACGCCGGACGGATTGGCGTCATTGTCGGTCGCAAGTACGTTGCCTGCGGTGTCCGTGCCGGCGAACGACGCCGTGGGAAGCGCGGTGATCGCCAGCGCGATGAGCGCGAATGCCATAAGCAGGCAGCGACGCATCTTGTGTGACGGCGCCGCCGCGGTTTGATTGAAAGCCATGGTTGATCCTTTTGTTAGGTGTTTGGCATATACCTAACAGGGTACCCAACGCGCGGGCGCTCTAAAAGAACCTCTCGGTTGCATTTCGAAGGATGGGCCCGCGCCACCTATTTTTTGCGGTGCAAAAAGCGTGCGATGTCTTCCTCGGTGGGGCTTTTGATGTCAAAGCGCAGCGAGAGCCAGCGCAGACCCATGGTCACGACAACGCATACGACCAGCGCGGCGACATTGCTGACCAAGCCACTCATAACGAGGCTTACATAGCTTGCCGATCCGGCGATGGCCGCGATGGCATAAAAGTTAGTACGTTGGAAAATGCCCGGAACCACGCCCATAAAGCCGTCGCGCAACATGCCGCCGCCCACCGCGGTGAAAAAGCCCATCATGATGCACACCGCCGGCGCAAAGCCGTAGACCAGCGCCTTGTCTGCTCCAGTGGCGGCGTAGATGCCGACCGAGATGATGTCGAGCAGGGGAATGAGTTTTTCGGGTTTGTCGACGATTGCCGGGAAAATATAGATGATGGCCGCCGTGGCAATGGAAAGCGGGAGTGCCATCGGCTGGTTGAGGATGTAGACGTTGCCCACCTGCAGCGTCATGTCGCGCAAAAGACCGCCGCCCAGACCGCAGACCACCGCGAGCGCGACCGCGCCCACCAGGTCGAGCTTGTGCTCGCGCGCAACCAGCACACCCGAGATCGATGCAGCGACAACGGCGAACATCTCGAGCCAAAACGGAATAGCGACCATGGCATCCGATGCATGCGAGGTAATGGTCATAGCGGCGACGACGGGCAAGATGGGGTCCTTTGAGTTACGGGTTTAGACAATGCCCGTACATAGTACATGTTCGGCGCCGATTGCGACCCTATTGCTCGGCAAACGGTCGGGACCGGGTGCGGGCGTAGGTGCCAAACGTGTACGCCAGCCTTCAAAGATGTCGAAAAATGTCGGTTTTGGAGGGTGATGCACATGTTTTGGTGTGGCGCGCTGGGATGACGCTACTCGGAAGGCGTGTCTTCGCCCTGCGCGCGCTTCCAGTTGCGGATAAGTGCCTTGCGCAGTTCGTTTTGCTTTCGCTGGTACTCGGCGTCCGTGCAGCGGGGCATACCGAGTGCTTCGCGAATGCTGTTCATGGCGCGGTGAAAGGCAAGTTGACTTGCGAACTGTGCCGAGGTGAGCGTAACGATTCGATATCCCATTTGGGCGAGTACGGCCTCTCGTTCCGCGTCCGCCCCCTTGCGTTCGACCTCATCGTGAAAGCCGCCCTTATATTCGATGCCGAGTTCTCTGCGCTTATAGGTAATGAGGGCATCGATTTTGAGCGTTCGGGCCTTTGTGCAATGCCAGAGACTTTGAGGGATTTCGAGCGGTTTGTTGAGTTCGATACCTCGGATGCCAACGCCGCCTTCGCTTGTAGGGAGCGAGAGGACGATGGACGATGCAGTCTCCATGGGCGAGGCTGAGTGGTCGTAGATGTGTCTGAGCGCGAGTCTGGCGCGTGTGGCGCCGGGTTTGCCGGGGTGCCGATCGAGCAGCTCGACAATTTCGTCCTTGGAGGTGGTGGTTGGTTGCTCAGTGTAAGGGTCAGAGGGATTGAGCCCCATGCGATAGTCGCCGCAAACTTCGTAACCATACTCGAGGTATTCGATCCTATCCATCCACTCGGCAGCGAGCACGAAGGTGAAGGCTTCGTCGGTGATAAAGATGCCGGGCGTAAGCTCGTCAATATGGTCGTAGGGTAGGTTTTGGCCGAGAACGTGGCAAGTGACACCGTTGGTGCGAATTCGCTCGAAAGCAAATACTACGGAGATGTCGATAGTCTTGAGCATGGTGGACGGAATGCCGCAGTCGGTAAGTGCCTGCCGAATGCGCGCGATGCGTTGCTGGGTAGAGAGGCCCCGCACGCCTATCTGGTAGTCGCGTTGTGCGACGGCTTGAACCAGGTTCCGCGGTGCATGATGGACGAGCCACGCCGTTTTATGCGAAATGAGAACAGGAGTATCCATTGGGGACCTCTCGCTTCGAGCTGACACCAAATTCTTATGTCCGTTGAGGTGGGGAAATATACCGGATGCGAGCAAATCGACTCATGCTCGGTGCGCGTCATACGCAAACATGTACATCACACTCCAAAAACGACATTTTTTGACATCTTTGGAGGGTGGTGTACATGTTTGAGATATGGGCTGGGATCGAACGCGATGGGGGCGTGGCTGAATAGGGGGGTGTCCAAATTTTGAGCGGAGCTCAAAATTTATCCGGTCGGCTTGCGCCGACCGCGCTGCGCTAAAAACGCGCCACTGGCGCGTTTTCTTTACGCTCCGCGCCCTGGCGGGTTCGAATCCCTCCTCCTCCGCCGTATTTGCTTGTTAGGGACTCAAAACAAAAAAGCTCCCATTCTTGGGAGCTTTCTCAACCAAAATGGCGGAGGAGGAGGGATTCGAACCCTCGTGACCTTATACAGGCCAAACGGTTTTCGAGACCGCCGCATTCAACCACTCTGCCACCCCTCCGCGTGGGGTAAAAACAAAGCAGGCTCAAAGGCCTGCTTTGGAATTAACTGGCGGAGAGTCAGGGATTTGAACCCTGGAGACGCTTTTGACGCCTACACGATTTCCAATCGTGCTCCTTCGGCCACTCGGACAACTCTCCGTTAAATGCGAAAGTTAGTATACACGAGGAATCGTAAGGTGCAAGCCGAAAACTTAGCATTTTTTGATCCACAGTGTCTCGCGCTGTGCCTAAAACGCGCGGCACATGCAGTCTGACCAGCAAAATCATGCTAAGCGAATTGCTCAAAAAAGGACTTTATAGACCACGAGCAAACGAATTTAAAATCTTTTTGGCGATTCATTAGACCACTGGTATGCATTTTGCGACCACAGCCTTGTGCCCGTTGACCTGCGACTTGGCTCAGCTTGTCCTCACGGCACCGTATCTTGTCCACAGATCCGTCAAGCTTTTGGTCAGCATTTGGTTGGAATGCGCATGAAACGTCGTGCGAGTATGGGCATATGTGGAGGTCATGAGGTTGTAGCTGCATATTCTTGCAGCCTAGGAGGTTGAAAGATATTATTACCAAGTCTTTTCCTGCTTCAGGCGCACCTTCACGACCTGAAGCCACATTTGCCCAGAGGAGGTGACAATATGAAGGCTTATGAACTGCTGTTCTTTGTTGACCCGTCGCTCGACCCCGAGACTCGTCTCGCTGTTATGAAGCGTATCGATACCACGATCGCTGAGGGCGCTGGCAAGGTCGACTCCGTTGACGAGTGGGGCAAGCGCAAGCTCGCCTACGAGATCAACGACCTCACCGATGGTGACTACACCCTCATCAACTTCCACGCAGATCCTACCCAGATCGCCGAGCTTGATCGCGTCCTGCGCATCACCGACGCTGTGGTCCGCCACATGATCGTCCGTCGCGACGACCAGGAGTAAGACTGTCGTTTTGGACTGGGCTTGTGCCCCAAGAGGAAGTAGTGAGTTATGAGCATCAATCGAGTGAACATCACCGGTAACCTCACCCGCGATCCCGAGCTGCGCGCCACCGCCGGCGGAACCCAGGTTCTGTCCTTTGGCGTCGCCGTGAACGATCGTCGCCGCAACGCGCAGACTGGCGAGTGGGAGGACTATCCCAACTTTGTCGACTGCACCATGTTCGGCACCCGCGCCGAGGCCGTGAGCCGTTTCCTGGCAAAGGGAAACAAGGTCGCGATCGAGGGCAAGCTGCGCTACAGCTCTTGGGAGCGCGAAGGCCAGCGCCGGAGCAAACTTGAGGTCATCGTCGATGAGATCGAGTTTATGAGCTCCCGTGGTGGCCAGGGTGGCTACGACCAGGGCGGTTACGCCCCCGCAGCTCCCGCGCCTGCAGCACGTCCTGCCGCGCCGGTGGCTACGCCGCCCGCGGTCGACGTCTACGATGAGGACATCCCGTTCTAAGGGTTGTTCACCTATTTTTGAGTGAGAGGCGGCTTCGGTTCGCCGAAGTTGCCAAATGAAAGGTATTTTGACATGGCTAATGATTTTTCTGCACGTCAGCCGCGTCGTAAGTACTGCCAGTTCTGCAAGGAGAACACTGAGTTCATCGACTATAAGGACACTCAGCTTCTCCGTAAGTACATGACCGACCGTGGCAAGATCAAGCCCCGTCGCGTCACTGGCGCTTGCACGCAGCATCAGCATGACATCGCCAACGCCATCAAGCGCGCCCGCGAGATGGCTCTCCTGCCGTACACCGTCCCCGTGGTTTCCTCTCGTGGCAACCGCGACCGCGGCTAAGAAGGGAGACGCATCATGAAGGTTATTCTTCTCGATGAGATTAAGGGCAAGGGCGGCGAGGGTGACGTCGTAGAGGTCGCTCAGGGTTACGCTGAGAACTTCCTGTTCCCCAAGAAGCTCGCTGTTGCCGCCACCAAGGGCAACCTCAAGCAGCTCGACGAGCGTCGCAACAACATCGCCAAGCGCGAGGCCGTCCGTCTGGCTACCGCCAACGAGACCAAGGCTGCCTTCGAGGGCAAGACGGTCACCGTTGACGTTAAGGTCGGCGACGAGGGCATCCTCTTTGGCTCCGTTACCGCCGCTATGATCGCTGACGCCATCAAGGCTCAGCTCGGTATGGACATCGACCGCAAGCGCGTCGAGCTCGGTAAGCCCATCAAGGTTGCCGGTGCCCACACCGTTGCCATCTCGCTGTACCGCGAGATCAAGGCCGAGGTTGTCGTTCTCGTCGGCGTTACCGCCGAGGAGCTCGCTGCCGAGGCTGAGGCTGAGGAGGCCACTGAGGTCGCCGAGGCCGAGACCGCCGAGGTCGAGACCGAGGCTGCTGCCGAGTAGCATTTGCTGCAACGCAACAATCTTGTTCTAAGAAGGGCGCTCTGGGAGACCAGGGCGCCCTTTTATTTTCTACGCTTGGCGAGCGCCATGGCAGGCGTTGCGGTGAGGTTCCAAATGCGGGACCGTTCATCCGTTTCGTTCGGTGATGATTGCCGGGGCGCGGCCCGTTTTGGGACTGTGGCTGATACTATGGATGCTCGCAAGCGATATGAATGAGGATGCTCATGGCATATGACGAAAGGGAGACGGGGCTGACGGTCGAGGACCGTGGCTCCAAGTTGGGTCTCCCTCAAAACCAAGATGCAGAGGCCAACGTACTGGCCGCTATGCTGCTATCGCCCGAGGTGGTCGAAGAGGCCCAGGTCGAGCTGCAGCCCGATGACTTCTACCGGCCCATTCATAAGACCATCTATACCGCGATGGTCGATATGTACAACAGCCGCATCCCCATCGACTCCATCTCGCTCATCGATTACCTGCGAAGCATCAACAAGCTCGATGCCGTGGGCGGCGAGGCGTACATTTTGGAGCTGATGGGTCAGACCCTGTCGCTCGTCAACTGGCAGCACCATGCCGCCATCGTGCGTCGCGACTCGATGCTGCGCGAGCTGATCGGCGCCACCAACGAGATCAACGCGCTGGCCTATAACGCCCCCACCGACACCAAAGAGGTCGTGGAGCTAGCCGAGAGCAAGCTGCTCAAGGTCACGGCGCGCGAGGTCAAGTCGAGCTACAAGACGCTGACTGAGTTTATGGTCGAGGCCTATAACGAGGCCGAGGAAGTGTGCCAGGCCGGCGGTCAGGCGGCGGGCGTGCCCACGGGCTTTCCGTCACTCGACCGTATGCTTATGGGCTTCCGCGAGGGCCAGCTCATCATCATCGGCGCTCGTCCTGCTGTAGGTAAGACGTCGTTCGCTCTGAACCTGGCGCTCAACGCTGCTGCCGCGGGTTATACGGTCGGCTTCTTCTCGCTGGAGATGTCGGGCAAGGAAATTGCCCAGCGCCTGATTTGCGCCTATGCCATGATGTCGATCAGCGACTTCCGCACGGGCCGTATTAGTCCCGAGCAGTGGGCCAACATCAACGAGGCTACGCAGACGCTGTCCAAGCTCGATATCCTGATTGACGATACGCCCGGCACCACGGTGACCGAGATCCGCGCCAAGAGCCGCCGCATGCTCCATAACAAGGAGAAGGCAATCATCATCCTGGACTACCTGCAGCTGGTGAGTCCTCCGCCGGGCCGTCGTTCCGAGAGCCGTACCGTCGAGGTCTCCGAGATGTCGCGTGGTTTAAAGATCATGGCCAAGGAGCTCAAGATCCCGTTCATTGCACTGTCGCAGCTGTCACGTCAGGTCGAATCCCGTACCGGCAAGCGCCCGCAGCTTTCCGACCTGCGCGAATCGGGCTCCATCGAGCAGGACGCCGACATCGTCATGTTCCTGGACCGCTCTGCCGACGAGGCCGAGGCCTCGCGCGATGATCGACCCGACGAGGGCGTTACGCGTATCGTCGTGGCCAAGAACCGTTCGGGCCCGATCGGCGACGTCGACCTGATGTTCCTGCCGGCATCCACCAAGTTCTATGAGCTTGATGGGGCACATGCCGAGGAGTAGGACAGGTGCCCGTTGCACGGGTATACTGGGAATGTTTTGTGCTTCTGCGCGCCATCGTGGCGCACGGACAGTCCATGAATGTAAGGAGTAAACATGCCGTCAACCGTTTTGGTCGGTGCCCAGTGGGGCGATGAGGGCAAAGGTAAGATCTGCGACCTGGTCGCCGGCGACTTCGATGCCGTCGTGCGCTACTCGGGCGGCAACAACGCCGGCCACACCATCGTCGTCAACGGCAAGAAGTACGGCCTGCACCAGGTGCCCTCCGGCATCATGTATTCCGATCATGTGTCGGTGATCGGTAACGGCTGCGTCGTCAACCCCAAGGTTGTCCTTGAGGAGATCGACATGTTCGAGGCCGACGGCATCACCACCAAGAATCTCAAGATCAGCGGCAACGCGCACGTGATCATGCCGTACCACATCGATCTGGATGGCGCCTTTGAGCAAAAGCTCGGCAAGAAGAACATCGGTACCACCAAGCGCGGCATCGGTCCGTGCTACCAGGATAAGATGGCCCGCATCGGCCTGCGCATGCAGGACATGCTGGATGAGGAGCTGTTCCGCGACAAGCTGGAGACCGCTCTTGCCCGCGTGAACCCCGAGCTGGAGCTCATCTACAATCTGCCCACCTATACCGTGGACCAGATCTGCGAAGAGTACCTGCCCATGGCCGAGCGCCTGCGTCCCTACATCACCGAGACGAGCCTGCTGCTCAACAATATGATCGATGAGGGCAAGGACTTGCTGTTTGAGGGCGCCCAGGCGACGCTGCTCGACATCGATCACGGTACCTATCCGTACGTGACGTCTTCCAATTGCACCGCCGGCGGCGCCATTACCGGTTCCGGCGTCGGCATGAAGAACGTCGACCGCGTGCTGGGCGTCATGAAGGCCTATATCACCCGCGTCGGTTCGGGCCCCATGCCTACCGAGCTTTCCTACGAGTCCGAGGCCGGTCACACGCTGACCGAGGAGGGCTACGAGTACGGCGTGACCACCGGTCGCCGTCGTCGCTGCGGCTGGTTTGACGGCCCTATCGCCAACTATGCCTCGCGCGTCAACGGTCTCACCGACATCGCCATGACCAAGCTCGACGTGCTTTCGGCCTTCGACACCATTAAGGTGTGCGTTGCCTATGACGTCGATGGCGAGCGCTACACGAGCGTGCCCGAGCACCAGGTGCGCTTTGAGCACGCCAAGCCCATCTACGAGGAGCTTCCTGGCTGGAAGTGCGATATCACCGGTTGCCGCAGCTTTGATGAGCTGCCGCAAGAGGCTCAGGACTACGTGGCGTTTATCGAAGATCTGGCACACACCCGCGTGACGTTCATTGGCGTCGGCGCCGGTCGCGAGCAGATCATCAACCGATTCTGGAAGTAATCGGTTTATACGGTTATTGCGATATACCCCTTTGCAGCCCGGACGGGCGGCCGAGGGGTATATTTGCTTGCAAAGGGCTCGCGCGGAGCGGGCCGTTCATCCATAGAGGAGGCACCCTTGAAGGCGGACACTCAAACCATCGACATCCTGTTGTTGGGCAGCGGCGGCCGTGAGCATGCTTTGGCAGCTAAACTCGCAGCATCACCGCGCGCCGGCAAGCTCTACATCGCGCCGGGTAACGGCGGCACCGCGAGCTGCGGCGAGAACGTCGTTCTCGACGACTGCGATCCTGCGGCCGTGGCGGCGTTTGCGCAGAGCCACGGATGCGGACTCGTGGTAATTGGCCCCGAGGCTCCGCTCGTGGCGGGCGTGGCCGACGCCGTGCGCGCGGCGGGTATTCCCTGCTTTGGCCCGGGTGCCGAGGGCGCCCAGATGGAGGGCTCTAAGCTGTTCTCCAAGCAGCTCATGGAGCGCGCCGGTATCCCGACGGCAGCCTATGGCTCGTTTACCGACGAGGCTTCGGCTCTTGCCTATGTGCGTGAGCAGGGCGCTCCGCTGGTCGTCAAGGCCGACGGCCTTGCCGCGGGCAAGGGCGTTATCGTGGCAACCGAGCTTGCGCAGGCCGAGGAGGCCGTGCGTGAGTGTTTTGGCGGCACCTTTGGCGATGCCGGCAATACCGTGGTCATCGAGGAGATGCTGACCGGCCCCGAGTGCTCGCTGCTGGCCTTTACCGACGGTAAGACCGTGCGTCCCATGGCCACCTCGCAGGATCACAAGCGTGCGCTTGAGGGCGACAAGGGCCCCAACACCGGTGGCATGGGCGTCTACAGCCCGGTGCCTATCGTGACCGACGAGGAGCACGCCACCATGGTGGCGGTCATGGAGCAGACCGTGGCCGAGCTCGCTGCCGAGGGTATCGACTACCGCGGCTGCCTGTACGGCGGCTTTATGCTCACCCCCGCCGGTCCCAAGGTGCTGGAGTTCAATGCCCGCTTTGGCGACCCCGAGACGCAGGTCGTGCTGCCGCGCCTTAAGAACGACCTGGTCGAGGTCATGCTGGCTTGTGCCAACTGCGAGCTCGATCAGATTGAACTCGACTGGCGCGACGAGTGGGCCGTGGCCGTTGTCCTGACGAGTGCGGGTTATCCCGGCAGCTACGAGAAAGGCAAGGTCATTACCGGTATCGCCGATGCCGAGGCCATGGAGAACGTGACCGTGTACCACGCGGGCACTGCCGTGGTGGACGGCCAGCTCGTGACCAATGGTGGCCGCGTGCTTGCCGTGACCGCGCTGGGCGATACGTTTGAGAACGCCCGCAACCTTGCCTACGAGGCCTGCGAGAAGATTGATTTTGAGGGCAAGACCCTGCGTCACGACATCGGCCTGCGCGCGCTGCGCGGCCGCGACGCCTGGGATGCCTAAAATCCGAGAGGAATGAGACGGATGGACGAGAAGAACGAAGAGCTCGTGGACGCGCAGATCGTCGAAGAGGACAGCCGCGTGTATGGGCACGCCGAGGGCGAGCCTGGTGGCGAGGTCGCTGACGAGCCGGCGCTGGTGCTGGGCGATGACGACCCGCACGATGCCGAGCTGCACGAGAAGATTCTTTCGGAGGAGTGCGCCTGGAAGGGCAAAATCCTCGACGTCCACCGTCTTGAGGTTGAGCTGCCCAACGGTCGCCGCAGCGCCCGCGATATCGTTCGCCATCCGGGTGCGGCGGCTGTTGTGGCACTGACCGAGAGCGGCAAGATCGTACTGGTGCGTCAGTACCGCACCGCCATCGACCGCGTGACGGTCGAGATTCCCGCCGGCAAGCTCGATCCAGGCGAGGACCCGCTCGATTGCGCCAAGCGCGAGCTGCATGAGGAGACGGGCTTTAGGGCTGGTCGCATTCGCTTTTTGACGTCGATTGTCACGTCCTGTGGTTTTTGCGATGAGATTATCCACATCTACTTGGCTACCAAGCTCGAGTTTGATGCGCCCAACCCCGATGATGACGAGTTTGTCAACGTGGACCTGGTGCCGCTGCATGAGCTGATCGACGCCGTGCTCGACGGCAAGATCGAAGACGCCAAGACCGTCGTAGGCGCGCTTGCCTGCGACAGCATCGCGCACCGACTAGGCGGGGCCGAGCTTTAACGAGCGGGGATGATCCCGCAGGTTTGTGTAAGTCAGCGAAAGTGCTCCATTTGAGACAAGGTGGCCTAAAAGAGGAGGGAAGCGTATGGATATACGCGACCGACGATTGAAGGCCAGATTGTCCAAATGGAGCACTTGCAGCGTCGAGACGAAACGCGGTTTGGTAAAACCGCGTAAGGTGATTATGCTGAAGAGGTTTCTTTCGTATTACGAGCCCCAGATGGGGCTTTTTGTTGCTGATACTGTTTGTGCTCTGGTGCTTGCCGCCATTGACCTTGCTTTTCCTATTATTCTGCGTAATTTGACCGGTGGGCTATTTACTCAGGGTCAGGCTGCCATTATGCAGGCGCTCGGCATGATCGCGGTGGGCTTGGTGCTGATGTATGCCGTCCGCTGCGCCTGCCGCTACTTTGTGAGCTATTGGGGCCACGTGATGGGCGCGCGCATGGAGTCCAAAATGCGCGAGGACCTGTTCGACCAGTATGAGCGCTTTAGCTTTACGTACTTCGACCGCAACAGCTCGGGTGACATGATGAGCCGCGTGGTCAACGACCTGTTCGATATCTGCGAGGCGGCGCATCACGTACCCGAGTGGATCATCATCTGCGGTATCGAGATTATTGGCTCGTTTGTGATCCTCTTTACCATCGCTCCGGTGCTGGCGCTTGCCATGGCCGTGGTGACGGCGGCGTTTGCGGTCGTCATGTTTTGGCAGAACATGCGCATGCGCGAGGTCTTTAGCGACAACCGCAAGAAGATCAGCGGCATTAATGCACAGCTGCAGGATTCTCTGGCGGGCATGCGCGTGGTCAAGAGCTTTGCCAACGAGGAGACCGAGCGTGCCAAGTTCCGTGCCTCTAACGACCGCTACCTTTTGTCCAAGGAGAACATGTATCACGCCATGGGCGTCTATACCGCGACGTATGGCCTGCTCTCGGGTGTGCTCTATGTGATCGTGGTGCTGCTGGGCGGCTGGCTGGTCGCCAAGGGACAGCTGCAGGCGGTCGATATGGCGACCTTTGCACTCTATATTTCGCTGTTCTGCACGCCGCTTGAGACGCTCGTCAATTCGGCCGAAACGTATCAGAAGGCTATCGCCGGCTTTAAACGTATGGACGAGGTGCTCTCGACCGCGCCGGATATCCAGGACAAGCCGGGCGCTACGGATCTGCAGGTGACTGCTGGCGCCGTGGAGTATCACGACGTGTGCTTTAACTACGAGGATGTCGAGCTGGGCGAGGGCTATGCCGACGAGCGTCCCGTTATCGACCATATGGACCTGTCCATCAAGCCCGGGCAGACCATCGCTTTGGTTGGCCCTTCGGGCGGCGGCAAGTCCACGACCTGTTCGCTGCTGCCGCGCTTTTATGACGTGGCTACCGGATCCATTAGCATCGACGGTCAGGACGTGCGCGATGTGACGCAGCAGAGCCTGCGCCGCGCCATCGGCCTGGTGCAGCAGGATGTCTATCTGTTTGACGGCACGATTGGCGAGAACATCGCCTACGGCAAGCCGGGCGCTACGGCAGAAGAGATCGCCGAGGCCGCCCGTCGCGCCAACATCGATGCCTTTATCGAGTCGCTTCCGCAGGGCTACGACACCGTGGTGGGCGAGCGCGGCAGCCGTCTTTCGGGCGGACAGAAGCAGCGCGTTGCCATCGCGCGCGTGTTTCTCAAGAACCCCAAGATCCTGATTTTGGACGAGGCGACGAGTGCTTTGGATAACGAGAGCGAGGAGGCGGTGCAGGAGTCACTCGAAGAGCTGGCACGCGGCCGCACCACGATTATCATCGCCCACCGTCTTTCGACCATTAAGCATGCCGATGAGATTGCGACCGTTGAGCATGGTCGCGTTGTGGAGCGTGGCACGCACGAGGAGCTTCTCGCCCGTGGCGGCACCTATGCCCGTTACTATCGAATGCAGTTCGAAGGTGCGCGTGCGCACGAGCTCGACTGATTGATATGACAGGAAGTTTATGGCTGACAAGAACCCTTTGACTCCGGAAGAAGTGACGGAGTTATTCTCCGAAATCGATGCATCCGGCGTCTTGGATCCCACGCTCGCCAAAAGGCGTACCGAGCGCATGCGTGAGAAGGAGGCTGCGGCCAAGCGCGGTGACAAAGCGGCGCTAGCGCAGCTGCGCAGCGAGGATCGCGCGAGCCAGGCAAAACATATCGACCCGCTGTCCGAGGACGACCCTTCGGGTTCGCAGGTGAGCCATACCATTACGAAGACTGCCATGGCCGTGGTTATCGGTATCTTGGTGCTGATTGTGGGCATGCAGATTGGCTACGGTGTGATGCGACGCCTGAACACCGCGAACCTCTCCGAGAGCGTTTCGGTGGATACCGTCTCGACCGCGCTCAAGGGTGGACTTGAATGGGGCAATGGCTTTACGCAGTTCCCGCTCGATTTTACCGTCGACGAGGCCGATGAACGCACGGGCACGGTTGAGGTGACGGTGTTGGACACATCGTCTGCCAACGAGCTCGAGCTGCTGTCCAACGGTCAGATTCAGGCGGCGGCGCTTGCGACCAACGCGTTGCTCAACGACAAGATCGACCGCGTGGTGTATAACGTTCACGCCTATATCGACGAGGACAGCAGGATCCAGCACGATTCCTTCTTTGGCATGTTTCCTGCTCAGGGGCACCAGAGCGCCATCCTGACGTTCGTCTGGACCAAGAGCTCATCCAACGCCACGAGTATCGACTGGAAGATGCGTATCGTAAGCATGGACGACACCATCGCCGAGCGCATTCAGAAGCAGGTGAACTCGGTTTCGTCGCTGATCGAGGACCCGGCGGTGAGCCAGACCAAGATTGACGAGGAAAAGGCCGAGCGTGACCTGGAGCATCGTCTGCACGGTCGAGAGATCTTCCGCGGCGGCAAGCCCGATCGCACGCCGTCCGAGCTGCTGGAGCAGGACAAGCAAAAGTAGTCCGCAGCCACATAGAACGATGTCATCCCGCGTGAGCCGCAAGCCCACGCGGGATGATTTTTCTGGGACGGGGATTAAAAAATCATTCTGTCATGTATGCAGTTGGCGACAAAGCCCTGCTTTCAGAATGATTTTTTAATCCCCGTCCCAGAAAAATCATTATGCACAGGAAGTCATAATTATCATTTTGTAAACAATTCTATGTAATTAATGCCATGGGCGATGCTTGCGGTTAGAATACCGCGAGGCCTAACTACACACCTTTAAGCCGGTCCTGTGAGACCGGGAAGGAGAACTATGGCGAACAACCATATTGCGGGCGCTGCCGCCCGCACCATCGCGCCCAGCGAGCTGTGTCAGCGTATGCTGGCTAAAACCAGCAAGGGCACCTGCGGTCCCTGCATCCTGTATCTTGAGGATGGGACTATTTTTTATGGCCGTGCATGCGGTGCCGAGGGTACCGCGACCGGCGAGGTCTGCTTTAACACGTCGCTCGAGGGCTACTTTGAGGTCATGACCGACCCGAGCTATGCCGGTCAAATCGTAACCATGACCTATCCGCAGATCGGCAATTACGGCATTGACGAGGCCGACGTCCAGTCGGCCTTCCCCGGCGACGCCGTGCGCCCTGCGAGCGCTCCGGCCATGCGCGGCATGATCGTTCGCGACATGTGCGCCACGCCTTCTAACTGGCGCTCGGCCGTCAGCGTGCCGGAGTACCTGCGCGCTCACGGCATCGTCGCTATCGAGGGTGTCGACACTCGCGCCCTGGTGCGCCACCTGCGCGACAATGGTTCCAAGATGGGCATTATTTCGACCGAGATCTTCGACGTCGACGAGCTTGCCGAGCGTCTGGCCGCTGCGCCCACGCTGGTAGGCGAGAACCTGGTCAAGACCGTAAGTTGCCCCGTACCTCACGAGTTTGTGGCCGCCGACCTGCCCGCTACGCATGACTTTGCGCTTGCCCCTGCCGCTCCTGCCCGCCACAAAGTGGTCGCCTACGACTGCGGCGTGAAGCGCGGCATCCTGGAGGGCCTGGTCCGTGCCGGCTGCGACCTCACCGTCGTGCCGTGGGACACGCCCGCGAGTGAGGTGCTCGACATGAATCCCGATGGCGTCTTTTTGTCCAACGGCCCCGGCGACCCCGATGCCGTGGTGGAGACCTACGAGCAGGTGCAGCAGCTGATCGGCAAGGTGCCGGTTTTTGGCATCTGCCTTGGTCACCAGATGATCAGCCTGGCCTGCGGCGCCCAGATGGAAAAGCTCAAATTCGGTCACCGCGGTGGCAACCAGCCGGTCATGAACCTGGTAAGCCGTCGCGTGGAGATTACCGCGCAAAACCATGGCTTTGGCCTGCTGTTCCCCAGCCTGGGCAAGCTTGTCCCCGAGCTTTCGGGCGGCGAGACCGAGCATGCGGCCGATGGAGATCTGCGCGCCTGGGTGCGCCGCGGAATCGCGCCGGTCGTGATGAACGAGTGTTTCGGTCGCATTCGCCTGACGCATGTGAACCTCAACGACGGCACCGCCGAGGGCATCCAGCTGCTCGACGCCCCGTGCTTCTCGGTCCAGTACCACCCCGAGGCTTCGCCCGGCCCCACCGATGCCCACTATCTCTTTACCGCCTTTACGCGACTCATGGACGGCGAGGAGAACTACCTGGACATCGATACCGCGAAGGACCGCCTTGCCGGCTGGAACTTTGCCGACGATGGTTCCGCCGTTCTACCGAACGGCGGACCGGTCGACGCTGCGGCTGCATCTGGCACATCATCTTGCCGCTCTGCTTCGGTCGCGCGGGCATAAGCCCAGCGCGCCCTCGCATCACGGCAACCTGATGCACCAGCTGCACCCTCGCTGACTTTTCCAAAACATTGAGTCAGCCTCTCTAGGAGGTTTTAAACATGCCGAAACGTACTGACATCAAGCGTATCCTCGTCATTGGTTCGGGCCCCATCGTCATTGGCCAGGCCTGCGAGTTCGACTACTCCGGCGCCCAGGCCTGCAAGGTGCTCAAGGAGGATGGCTTTGAGGTCATCCTGGTCAACTCCAACCCGGCGACCATCATGACCGACCCGGGTCTTGCCGACCGCACCTATGTTGAGCCCATTACCGCCGAGTTTATCGAGCGCGTGATCAAGAAAGAGCGCCCGGACGCGCTGCTGCCCACGCTGGGCGGCCAGACCGGTCTGAACGCCGCCGTCGAGCTGGCGAAAGACGGTACGCTCGACAAGTACGGCGTCGAGATGATCGGCTGCGACCTGGCCGCCATCGAGCGCGGCGAGGACCGCAAGCTCTTTAACGAGGCCATGGCCGAGATTGGCCTGGAGGTCGCGCGCTCGGGCTATGCCTACAGCGTGGCCGACGCCGAGGCCATCGCCGAGCGCGTGGGCTATCCCTGCGTACTGCGCCCGAGCTTTACCCTCGGCGGCGCCGGCGGCGGCATCGCTCACACCCACGAGGAGCTCGTCTCCATCGTGAGCCAGGGCCTGGAGCTCTCGCCCGCCCATGAGGTGCTGGTCGAGGAGTCCATCGAGGGCTGGAAAGAGTACGAGATGGAGGTCATGCGTGACCACGCCGGCAACGGCATCATCGTGTGCTCCATCGAGAACCTCGACCCCATGGGCGTGCATACCGGCGACTCCATCACCGTGGCGCCGGCGCAGACCCTTTCCGACCTGGAGTATCAGCGCATGCGTGTCGCCTCGCTCGCCATCTTGGAGAAGATCGGCGTCGAGACCGGCGGCTCCAACGTGCAGTTTGCCGTGAACCCCCAGACCGGCCGCCTGATCGTCATCGAGATGAACCCGCGCGTGAGCCGTTCGTCCGCGCTGGCCTCCAAGGCCACGGGTTTCCCCATTGCCAAGGCCGCCGCGCGCCTGGCAGTGGGCTACACGCTCGACGAGATCGTCAACGACATCACCAAGGCAACGCCCGCCTGCTTTGAGCCCACAATCGACTACTGTGTGGTCAAGGTGCCGCGCTTTGCCTTCGAGAAGTTCAAGGGTACCGACCCCACGCTCACCACGCGCATGAAGGCCGTGGGCGAGATCATGGCGATCGGCCGCACCTTTGAGGAGGCCTTTGGCAAGGCTATGCGCTCGCTGGAGGACGGCCACCAGGGCATTTGCGCCGGTGGCAAGGAGGGTGCCGACAAGCTGGGCGACGACGAGCTCGCTCAGGCCGTGGCAACCCCGACCGAGCACCGCATCTTCTTTGTGGTCGAGGCCCTGCGCCGTGGCTGGGACATCACCCGCATCCATGCCATCTGCGGCATCGATCCGTGGTACCTCAACCGCATCAACGACATGGTGCAGGTCCAGGAGAGCATTCGCGGCCTGCGTGTGGAGGATATCGACGCCGACGCGATGCGTCTGCTCAAGCAGTACGGTACGAGCGACGCCGAGATCGCCGCGCTGACCGGCTCGGACGAGCGCTTTGTGCGCGCCTATCGCAAGGGCCTTGGCGTGGTTCCCAGCATGAAGACGGTCGATACCTGCGCTGCGGAGTTCTCGAGCGCCACGGAGTACCACTACAAGACGTACGAGAACATCTACCGCACGAGCCCGGATGCCAAGAAGTGCGCAGCTCCCGACGAGACCACGCCGGCGCCCAAGCCCAAGGCGATGATCCTGGGCGCCGGCCCCAACCGCATTGGCCAGGGTATCGAGTTCGATTACTGCTGCGTGCACGCGAGCTACGCGCTGGCGGCCCGCGGCTTCGAGACCATCATGGTCAACTGCAACCCAGAGACCGTCTCGACCGACTACGACACGTCAGACCGCCTGTACTTTGAGCCGCTCACCTACGAGGACGTCATGGACGTTATCGATGTTGAGCGCCCCGACGGCGTCGTGGTGACGCTTGGCGGCCAGACCCCGCTTAAGCTGGCGCGCATGCTCGAGGAGAGTGGCGTCAACATCATGGGCACCAAGCCCGATGCCATCGACTTTGCCGAGGACCGCGAGCGCTTTGCCGCCCTGCTCGACAAGCTGGGCATTATGTACCCGCCGGCGGGCCAGGCCACCTCGTTTGAGGAGGCCGAGGCCGTGGCCGCGCACATCGGCTACCCGCTGCTGGTGCGTCCGAGCTACGTGCTGGGCGGCCGCGGCATGATGATCGCCTACGATGCCGAGCATCTGCGCGATTACATGGCCGAGGCTGCGCGCATTAGCCCCGACTACCCGGTGTATCTGGACCGCTTCCTGGAGGGTGCGATCGAGTCCGACGTCGACGCCCTGTGCGACGGCGAGGAGGTCTACATCGGCGGCATTCTGGAGCATATCGAGGAGGCCGGTATTCACTCCGGCGACTCTGCGACCTGCATCCCGCCGTTCAGCTTTAGCGAGAGCCTGCAGGCGAAGCTCCGCGAGACCACGCGCCGCATCGCGATGGCGCTGGGGGTCCGCGGCTTGGTCAACGTGCAGTACGCCATCAAGGGCGAGACCGTCTACGTGATCGAGGCCAACCCGCGCGCGAGCCGCACCGTGCCGTTTATCTCCAAGGCCACCGGTGTGCCGCTCGCCAAGTGCGCGGCGCGTATCATGGCGGGCGATTCTATCGCCAGCCTGGGCCTGCCGAGCGACGAGCGTCAGCTCGATTGGTTCTGCATGAAGGAAGCCGTTATGCCCTGGGGCCGTTTCCCCGGTGCCGACGTTATCCTGGGGCCCGAGATGAAGTCGACGGGCGAGGTCATGGGTATCGCCAAGAGCTATCCCGAGGCATATGCCAAGACGCAGCTGGCGATCGACTACAAGCTGCCCGATCCGAGCTGCGGCAAGGTGTTCATCAGCGTGTGCGACCGCGACAAGCGCCATATCCTTTCGGTCGCCCGCATCCTGCGCTACCTGGGCTTTGACATCTGCTCCACCGAGGGTACGGCGCGCGTGCTGCGCGGCGGCAACGTGACGTGCGAAGTCGTGGAGAAGATCAGCGGCCCGCACGACGGCGAGCGTCCCAACATCGGCGACCTCATCGCCGATGGCAAGATTGCGGTAATCATCAACACGCCGTACGGTCCGGGCTCGCGTGGCGATGGCTACATGCTACGTACCGAGGCCGTGCGTCGCGGCGTGACCTGCGTGACGGCGATGTCTGCCGCCAACACCTACGTGAGCGCCATCGAGGCGGTGCGCGAGGACCAGCAGGGTCACGGCAGCGCCAACGACATGGGCATGGACGTCATCGCCCTGCAGGACCTGCCGCAGCACACGGTGTAGTTGACCTGTCCGGCCGGGGCGGGAGGGGCCGAGATTTCCCCCTTTCGCTCCGGCTGCAAGCAGAGTCGTTCAGGAGGAAACTCGGCCCCTCCCGCCCCGGCCTACGGTGACTCGATTGCACCGTGTGCTGCCGAAGGGGCTTTGCGCGATGATTGGGGCTGAACAGAAAATGAGTGTGGGCTCTGTCGTTCGTTCGAACGGCAGGGCCCACGTTTTGTATGGGGCCTCCTGGCGAGTTTTCATTCACCGGGAGGCCTTTTGCCGGGGCGAAACATGCCCTTGGACAGTTGGTTCAGATACGTATTTTTCAGAGGGTGTGTAAAGGTCGACCTGAGTCCGATTGGGTTGAATTTGAGTTTCTGAACCGGTGGAGACGCTTATATAAGGGCGATAAAGGTCATTATGGGGCTCAAAGTGACTTCAAACCACTCTATTAGCGCCAAGAGGCACGGCCAAAAAATACGTATCTGAACTAACTGTCCACTACCCTCCGCAAACCTCCCATTCCAAACCAAATTCAGCCAACGTACGTCATAGCAATTCCCGGTAGGTCGAGGGTGCCCCGCGGCGGTCTGGTGTTTTCATCTGAACGACTTTGCGAAGCAACCGGAGTGAAGATAAAGCCTGGCCCGCCCGCGAAGCGCCACAAAGACCGCAGGGACGGGAGCAGCTATACTACTCTCAGTAGTTAAGGGTCGCGGATCCGCCGCGTCACCGCTCTCAACAGGAGGTCTTTGTTTATGGCAGATCAAAAGCCGGTTGTCGGGATCATCATGGGCTCCAAGTCCGATCTGGGCGTTATGGAAGGCTGCACCGCCGAGCTCGAGGCACTCGGTGTGCCCTATGAGCTCGTCATTGCGAGCGCACACCGCACGCCGGCGAAGGTCCACGAGTGGGCCTCGACTGCCGCCGATCGCGGTATCAAAGTGATTATCGCCGCCGCCGGCAAGGCTGCTCACCTGGGCGGTGTCGTGGCTGCCTTTACGCCGCTGCCGGTTATCGGTGTGCCTATGAAGACGAGTGACCTGGGCGGTATGGATTCGCTGCTGTCGATGGTGCAGATGCCTTCGGGCGTGCCCGTGGCCTGCGTTGCCATCAACGGCGCCAAGAACGCCGCCATCTACGCCACGCAGATTCTAGGCGCTTGCGACCCCGAGTACCGCAAGGTTATCGAGAAGATGAAGCAGGAGATGGCCGACGCCTAGGCGTTCTGCCGTTTCACCGCAGTATAAGGAGAGCCATGTCCGACTATCAGGGAAAACGATTCAAGGCTTCTCAGATCCCCGATCCGTCGAAGCCGGGTGCCGCCCATGCGGCGCAGCAGGGTCGGACATCCTCTCCTCAGCAGCCGCGAGCGGCGCGTCCTGTGACGCCGGCGACGCACCGCCGCCAGGACACGCCGGCTGCGTATCGTCCCTCGTCTTATAGCGCAGCTAAGAAGCCGTCCCGGTCTTCATCGCATGCCGCGCCGTCCAGCTACGCCGAGCCGCCGCGTAAGAAGCGCCGCTCCATTATTCCCATTCTGCTCATCATCATCGGCATCGGTCTGATTGTTGCCGCCGCCGCTATCTTTATTAATGCTCAAATTGGCTATAAGCAGGCGAGCGATTCGTATCAGAAAATCGAGAAGCAATATATAAGCGATAAGGACGCCAGCGGCGTGCCGATTATCGACTT
Organism: uncultured Collinsella sp.; assembly: GCA_937982065.1. Taxonomy (GTDB): domain Bacteria; phylum Actinomycetota; class Coriobacteriia; order Coriobacteriales; family Coriobacteriaceae; genus Collinsella. The sequence continues at coordinate 83,226 of CALJMO010000067.1, read as the reverse complement.
TGATGCGCTTGCTCAGACAAACCCCGAGATTGTGGGTTGGATTTACGCGCCGGGAACCAACATCAACTATCCCGTGGTGCAGACCAACAACAACTCCAAATACCTCAACACGCTGTTTGACGGTACGGCTAACGCGTCCGGTGCCATTTTCTTGGATAGTGATGACACCGCGCCGGGAATGGTTGACCAGCAGACCACGATCTACGGCCACCACATGAATGACGGGTCGATGTTCAACGTGATTTCGGACACCACTGATCAGGCAACGTTCGATAGCATCGAGTTCGTGTATTACATCACACGGGATGCGACGTATAAGCTGCGTCCGCTGGCGACCAAGGTGGTCGAGGACACGTATGCCAAGGCACGCACGACCAATTTTGAGGGTGACGACGGGCTCAAGAACTACCTGTCCGAGATGCTCGACGGGGCTTCTGCCGTGACGAGTGATGCGGGCGATCGCGCCGCCTCGGCAACCAAGGTCGTAACGCTTGTGACCTGTCGTTCGTTATCGCTGAGCAACACACGTGCCGTCATGGTGCTCACGCCGGTCGAGGAATAGATAATGGGCTACTCAATGACGGTGAAAGGGGAAATGATGCTCGAGAATGGCAAAACGATGCCTTCGGTTGATGCTTGGCTGCGCGAGGCCAAGGCCGATTCGTCGGCACCTGCGTGCGGTATGTATCTGACACATAACGGTGTGGTGCGCGCGACGCCCAAGGCCGAGGCGCGCGGTGTCGAGACCGATGGCGTGGCGCCGGGCCACAAGGTGGGCGGCATGGTGTTCGGCTTCGATGCTCAGAAGGTGCAGGCTGCTATCGAGGCCACGCGCGCGATGCCGGGTATCGGCTATGTGCGCGTGTGGCTGGCAAGCGGCGAGCTTGCCGTAGGTGACGACATCATGCTCGTGCTCATTGGCGGGGACATTCGCCCGCACGTGGTCGATGCGCTGCAGGCGCTCGTCGGCACCATCAAGAATGAATGCGTGAGTGAGGTCGAGCGCGAGGCGTAGAGGCTTGCGTCGATAGAAGGCTCGTTTATAAAAATGCCCGCCGGTACGTGTGATACCGGCGGGCATTTTGCGTTTTGGGCGCGGTTGGCGCTACACGCGCGTCGCATCCTTGGGGCTCATGGTCATGCTCTGGAAGCGATTCTCCATAAAGTCATTATCGAAGTACTTGCCGTAGAACTGCGCAACGGGAATATCCGGTTCCGTGCCGTTGACGCGCTGATACCAATAATCGAGCGACTGCAGCGTCATAACGCCATCGACCAGCATAATGATGGTGAAGATGACGGTAGCGGAGTAGCGGCTCTTCCACGGAATCATGTTGATAAGCTTGAGCAGCCTCGGCAGCAGCAGCTTGATCCAGATGAGGCCACCCAGGCCCCACAGGCAGGCGAAGCCCGTGCAGGTACGTCCGCCGGTAAGGACGGCGAGCGGATCGGGCATGCCAAAGAGCTTCATATGCGAGTAGCTCCACGAGACCACGCCAAACGAGGTCTGCATAAACCAGCCCACGAACACCTCAAAGCTTGCACCGAGCAGCGCACTCACCAAAAAGATAATGATGGGGTTCTTTTTATAGAAGCGGTTGAGCACCATGGTCATGAGCACGGCGCCAAATCCGTAGATGGGGCTGAAGGGGCCAAACAGCATGCCGGCGCGGTTCTGGTAGACGCCCGGGTCCTCGACCGTCATGTGCCAGATGTCCTCGGCGATCAGGCCGAGTATGCAGCAGACAAAGAATACCCAGAACAGGTTGAAGTAGTTGAGCTTGATGTAGCCTTCGCCGGTTTCATCGCGCCCGAGCATGCCCTCGGCGGCGGCGTCGCGATCGAGCATTTCCTGCAGGCGGCGCTGCAGCTCGCGCTCTTGGCGCAGCGTGGGGTCGACGGTGGCCGAAAGCGCGACGAGGATGCCGAGCTGGATGGCAGGGCGCAGCAAGAAGGGCCCGATACCCTGGAGCATCACGTCGACCAAAAGCTCGACGACGGTAAACGCAATAAGGATGTAGGACAGGCGAGCGGCGTTGCGGCGCTGGTTTTTGATAAGGTCCAGGCCAAAGATGATCAGGATGACGGCGCTTGCCGCAGAGAGCATGATGCCGGCGACGATAAGTCCGACCGCGACGAGCGTGTTGTCGCCGAGCTTGGCGGCGGCGTTGCCGTTGATGAGCGCGGTGATGACCTGCCACATAAAGGCGCCGACCGAAGGGAGCGTGCCCACGCCGGACAGGATGCACAGGGCGGCGTATACCTTAATGATGAGGGGGATCTTCTTGACCTCCGTGGCGCTGGGGACGCTGGGGTCGAGTTCGTTTCGATCCATACATAACCTTTCTCGTTTTGCTGTAGGTACAAGGATACGCCGCCGACCTGCCAAAAGACAGGACGAACGTCCCAATTGCAACAATGTAACCCTCAACGGTGAGCGAGGCGCGTCGCAACGGAAACATGCGGGATCGTCGACCCCGAGGCGGTTGCCCAATAAAATGTTTGGCTGCAAAACGGATTATAAGCTCGGTGGGCTTTTAAAAAGCGCTGTTCATGCGCGGGAGTGCTTGTCTTGCCGTGCGTATAATAGGGCAGGTAACGCCAAATAACGAGGCTCTGAGGGGATGCCATGTCTCAAGAAACCATCCACGCGGCCGAGCGCGCCGCGGGACAGGTGAAGACCATGTCGACGTATGATCCGGACTCCGACCAGCTGCATGAGGAATGCGGCATTTTTGGTGTGTGGGCACCCGATCGCGATGTGGCTCGACTGACGTACTTTGGTCTGCGCGCGCTGCAGCATCGCGGCCAGGAATCGGCGGGAATCGCCGTGGGCGACGGCGGCACGGTTATGGTTCGCAAAGACCTGGGACTGCTCGATCGCGTGTTCTCCAACGCCGACCTGTCGACGCTCTCCGGCCAGCTGGCCGTGGGCCACGTGCGCTATGGCACCGCCGGCGCCAAGAGCTGGGAAGCCTCGCAGCCGCATCTTTCCACCATCAACAGCGTCATTATCGCGCTTGCTCACAACGGCACTCTGGTTAACACCGACGAGCTGCGCCGCCAGCTGATCGAGCTGGGCGTGCCGTTCCTCTCCAATTCGGATTCCGAGGTCGCGACCAAGCTTATCGGCTACTTTACTCAGCGTACAGGCCATCTGCGCGAGGGCATTCGCAAGACCATGGAGCTCGTGCGCGGCGGCTACGCCATGACGCTCATTAACGAGCAGGCGCTCTACGCATTCCGCGATCCGCACGGCATTCGCCCGCTCGTGCTGGGCAAGCTGGTGGACGAGGGTCTGGACCAGGCCGATGCCGCATCCGTTTCGCAGCTGCCCTCGCAAGACGGCGCCGCGACGGTCGACTCCGCCGTCCATGTCACGCGCGCCGGCGGCTGGGTCGTTGCTTCCGAGACGTGCGCGCTCGACATTGTGGGCGCCGAGTATGTTCGTGACGTCCGTCCCGGCGAGATTTTGCGCATCAGCGCCGAGGGTCTGGTATCCGAGCAGGGCGTGCCTGCAGCCGAAGAGCCCGCAAACTGCATCTTTGAGCAGGTCTACTTTGCCCGCCCCGACTCCATCATGAACGGCAAGAGCGTCTATGCCTGCCGTTACGACATGGGTCGTCAGCTGGCACACGAGGAGCCCGTCGAGGCCGATCTGGTCATCGGCGTGCCCGACTCCGGCCTGCCGCCCGCGGAGGGGTATTCGCACGAGAGCGGTATTCCCTTTGGCGAGGGCCTCATCAAGAACCGCTATGTGGGCCGTACGTTTATCGAGCCTACGCAGGAGCTGCGCGCCATGGGCGTGCGCATGAAACTCAACCCGCTGCGCGACAACATCGAGGGCAAGCGCCTGGTCGTCATCGACGACTCCATCGTGCGCGGCACCACCATGGTGCAGCTCGTCAAGATGCTGCGCAACGCTGGCGCCAAGGAGATTCATATCCGCATCAACTCGCCCGAGGTCATCTGGCCGTGCTTCTACGGTATCGATACCGACGTGCAGTCGCAGCTTATCAGCGCCAACAAAACGGTCGACGAGATTTGCGAGTACATTGGCGCCGATTCGCTGGCCTTCCTTTCGGTCGAGGGCCTGCTTAAGGTCATGCCCAAGGGCGGTTACTGCGATGCCTGCTTTACCGGCCGCTACCCCGTGGCCATTCCCGAGAGCTTTGGCCGCGACAAGTTTATGGAGGGCTTTAAGCCCCGTAACCTGGACAAGCCGCTGCACGTTGACGATGACGCCGTGGTCGAGAAATACGACGATCGCAGCTGGGAAGAGGAGCACGGCGAGGCTTAAAACCTGCCATGTAGGGACAGGTTTATTTTGGTAGGTTTTACCTGCTGTTTTGTTGATTGAGCGGCGTGCGTTGTTATGGCGCGCGCTGAAATGAACGCAACTATGAGCACCGTTTGGCGCCCGGGCGGCGGACGGTAGTGGGAGAGGAAGGCTCAGATGAGCGACAGCAAGCATGTGACGTATGAGGACGCCGGCGTCGATACCGCCGAGGGCGGCCGCGCCGTCGACGCTATTAAGCAAATGGTTAAGGACACCAACCGTCCCGAGGTCATCGGCGGCATCGGTGGCTTTGGTGGCCTGTTCTCGGCCGCCGCGCTTAAGGATATGGAAGACCCGATTCTGATCAGCGGTACCGACGGCGTGGGCACCAAGCTCGTGCTCGCCCAGATCATGGACCGTCACGAGACGGTGGGCCAGGACCTGGTCGCCATGTGCGTCAACGACATTCTGGCTTCGGGCGCCGAGCCGCTGTTCTTCCTGGATTACGTTGCCATTGGTCATATCGAGGCCGGGCACATGGCAAAGATCATCAAGGGTGTGGCCGACGGCTGCAAGCTCGCGGGCTGCGCGCTCGTGGGCGGCGAGATGGCCGAGCACCCCGGCGTCATGGCGCCTGCCGACTACGACCTCGCCGGATTTACCGTGGGCGTCGTCGACCGTCCCAAGATGCTCGACCCCGCAAACGTCCGCCCGGGCGATGTGATCCTGGGTCTGCCTTCCACCGGCGTGCACTCCAACGGCTACTCGCTCGTGCGCAAGGTCATTGGCGTTGACGGTATTAAGCCGGGCACGCCCGAGGCCGCCGCTAAGGCCGAGGAGCTGAGCCGTCCGCTCGAGGAGCTCGGCGGCGCATCGCTGGCAGACGCCCTGTTGGCTCCCACGCGCATCTATGTCAAGCCGATTCTGGAGCTGTTGCGCGGCGGCGCCAACGTGCATGCCATCGCCCACATCACCGGCGGCGGTATCACCGAGAACCTCAACCGCGCGCTCGCCGACGACGTCGACGCCGTGGTCACCCGCAACGGCGCCGAGATGGGTTGGGACGTTCCGCCCGTCATCACCTACGTGTCGCGCCAGGCCGAGCTCGCGCCCAACGAGGCATGCAAGACCTTCAACATGGGCGTTGGCCTGTGCCTGATCGTCGCCCCCGAGGACGAGGCTGCCGTGACCGAGGCCCTGGTCGCGCTGGGCGAGAAGCCGTTCCGCGTGGGCGAGTGCGTCGAGGGCTCCGGTAAGGTCGTGTACTCCGATGAGCGCTAACGAGCAGATGGCTGCTGCCGCGAGCCTGGGCTTTGTGCCCTACACCCGTCCGACCGGCACCGATACGGCCGAGCCGCTCAAGATCGGTGTGCTCATCAGCGGTTCGGGTACCAACCTGCAGGCGCTGATCGATCTGATCGCCGCCGGCAAGCTCAACGCTTCGATTGAGCTTGTGGTGTCGAGCCGTCCTTCGGCTAAGGGTTTGCAGCGCGCTGAGCGCGCGGGCATCCAGACGCTCACGCTGTCCAAGGATGTCTATGCCGACCCCATCGCCGCCGACGAGATCATCGCGCACGAGCTGCTCGAGCGCGGCTGCGAATATGTGGTCATGGCCGGTTACATGCGCATGGTGCACACGCCGCTGCTGGCGGCGTTTCCCAACCGCGTGGTCAACCTGCATCCGGCGCTGCTGCCGAGCTTTACCGGCGCCCATGCGATCGACGATGCGTTTGCTCGCGGTGTCAAGGTGACCGGCGTGACCGTGCACTTTGCCAACGAGATCTACGACAACGGCCCCATCATCGCCCAGCGTGCGCTGGCTGTTGAGGAGGGCTGGGACGTCGACACGCTTGAGGAGCACATCCACGCGATCGAGCATGTGCTGTATCCCGAGGTCGTGCAAATGCTCGCCGACGGTCGCGTTCACGTGCTGGAGAGCGGCAAGGTCGCAATTGATGCGCCGCGCGGCTAGTGGCGCACAGTACAATTTAGCCGAGTAGTCAGGGTGGTCATTGGCGCCAAGGCGCAAGTGGCCATCCTTTGTTTTAGGTAGTCATCGGGGACGTTCTTGAATGACTAGTCGTTTAAGAACGTCCCAGGTGACTAGGTGAGAGAGGTGAGCGCATGGCGGATAACGAAGCGCTGTTTACGCCCGAGCTGGTGTTTTTTGATTGGGAGTGCGCGACGCCGGGCGAGGTGTTTGCGCGGCTCGAGGGCGAGCTTGCCCCGCGCGGCTACATTGCCGAGGGTTGGCTCAACGCCGTCCGCACGCGCGAGGACGCCTATCCCACGGGTCTCGCCATGCCGGCGGCAAACATCGCCATTCCGCATACCGATCCGGGATTTGTGGTCAAGCCCTATATCGCTGTGGTAAAGCCCGCCGCACCTGTGACGTTCAACGCGATGGCGGGCATGGGCGCCCCGGTGCCGTCGCAGATCGTTATCAATCTGGGCATTGCCGAGCCGGGCGGCCAGGTCGAGGCGCTTCAGGCGCTCATGAATATCTTTATGGACGCCGATGCCGCAGCCGACGTGCTCGGCCAGACCACGCCCCAAGGCATGGTCGACGCCATCCGTCGCCACTTCTAAGTCGGCATTTGGGGACTGTCCCTAACTGCCGGCAGAAAAGGAACGTCCCTAACTGCCAACTGCCAGACCTGTCCCCTTTGCACCAAAATGGTGCAGATTAACCTGTCCTCCATGCACCAGGTGTGCCGCGGGGGCTGCGTTGTGACACAATGGCGTTTGTTCGATTCGTGATGCGAAAGGCCAAACATGGCAAATAAGAAAAAGAACCCCGAGGTCGCGCCGACGTCCGAGCAACGGTCCCGCGCCGCCTCTAGCTCTCGCAAGAAGCAGCGCAAGACCTATGTGTCCAAGACCGTCAAGATTGTCCTGGTGGTCATCGGCGTGCTGGCGATGCTGCTCTCCGTTTCGGCCATGGCGTGCTCCGGCCTGATGTCGCAGACCGAAAGCGCCAGCTCAGGCTATAAGCTCACTGGTGGCGTGGCTGCCGCTATCAACGGCACCAACCTCACCGAGGACACCGTGACCAAGCAGATTATGAGCATGCGCACGTCCTACGGCTACACCAAGGACAAGGACTGGGCACAGTACCTGGTTGACAATGACCTCACGCCCAAGAAGTACCGCAAGCAGCTCATCGACTCCTACGCGCAGCAGATTCTGCTTCAGCAGGCGCAGAAGGAAAACGGCGTGACCGTCTCGGACGAGGAGGTCGAGAAGGCTTGGAAGGACGCCTGCAAGAGTGCCGGCGGCGCCAAAGCCTTTAAGAAGACGCTTAAGACCTATGGCTACACCGAGGACACCTACAAGGACTCGCTCAAGGAGAGCCTGGCGCAGCAAAAGCTCAAGGATGCCGTGGCACCCACCAGCAAGCCCAAGGACAGCGAGATTGTCGATTACATCAACGAGAACCTGTCCAACTACAGTGACGCCCGTCGCTCGTCGAATATTCTGATCAAGGTCGATTCTGACGCTTCCGACGAGGACAAGGCCGCCGCCAAGGCCAAGGCGCAGGAGTGCCTGGACAAGATTAACTCCGGCGAGCTGAGCTTTGAGGACGCCGTGAAGCAGTATTCCGACGACACCGGCTCCAAGGACAAGAAGGGCGATGTGGGCTGGGACAAGCTCACCACCTTCGTCGACAGCTACCAGGCGGCGCTCGAGGGGCTCAACAAGGGCGATGTGAGCGACGTCGTCGAGTCGACCTATGGTTATCACATCATCAAGTGCACCGACTACTTCCATGTCGATAATCAGGTCGATGACATTAAGCAGGTGCCCAAGGACATCAAGAAGTACGTCTCCAACGTGGTGAAGACGCAGGCGGCAAGCACCGCGTACAGCGAGTGGCTGGAGCAGTACAAGAAGGATGCCGACATCACCGTTAACCCCATGCCCAAGGACGTGCCGTACAACGTCAGCCTGAAGGGCGTCACCAAGAGTTCGACCGACGATTCGTCGACGACTAAGTAATCATGGGGCGGCGCTCGTGCGAGTGCCGCCCGCACTATTGAGGAGGATTTGCAGATGACCAACGAAGAGCTGCAGAAGGAAATGATTGCGGCCATGAAGGCCAAGGACAAGGTTCGCCTGTCTATCATTCGCCAGGTTAAGGCCGAGGTGAAGAATATCGAGGTTAACGAGCGCCGCGATGTGACCGAGGAAGACGTCAACAGCATGATCAAGCGTCTGATCAAGCAGACGAGCGAGACGCTGGAGATGTCCATCAAGGCCGGCACCGACCAGGAGCGTACCGACAACCTGACCGAGCAGGTCAAGATCCTGGAGAGTCTGCTGCCCGCGCAGGTTTCGGGCGAGGAGCTCGAGGCCCTGATCGAGCAGGTTATCGCCGAGCTGGGCGCCACGTCCAAGAAGCAGATGGGCCAGGTTATGGGTGCACTCGGCAAGGCCACCGGCGGCAACTTCGACAAGCCGGCCGCGGCAAAGATCGTCGGCGCAAAGCTTGCGTAGGGGCCGAGCGGTACATAGTTGATGTCGAGGGGGCGTGACCATTGCAGTCGCGCCCCTTTTTGATGAGCTGGGTACTCATTGGGGACAGGCTTAAATGAGTGCCCAATGAGCAGGTACTCATTTAAGTCAGTCCCCAATGAGTGGGTTAAAGGTTGCGGGTTCTTTACGGGAATGTAGTGTGGGCTGCGGAAACGCGGTTCTTTCCGTACAATAGTTCAACTCGTGTAAACGCAGGGAAGGGACATTCATGGCAGACATGATCGAGATCAAGCATCTCAACAAGTACTTTGGCGACCTGCATGTGCTCAAAGATATCAATCTCACCGTCAAGCGCGGCGAGAAGCTCGTAATGATCGGGCCTTCCGGTTCGGGTAAGTCGACGCTCATCCGTTGCGTCGATTATCTGGAGGAGCCCACGTCGGGCGAGGTCGTCATCGACGGTACGCCGCTCACCAAAAAGAATCACCTGGAGATGGCTCGCAAGTATAGTTCCATGGTGTTTCAGCAGTTCAACCTGTATCCCAACATGACGGTGCTCGGCAACCTGACGCTCGCGCCCATCAAGCTTCAAAAGAAGAGCAAGGAGGAGGCGACCGAGATCGCTGTTGCCGCGCTCAAGCGTGTTGGCATGGCGCATAAGGCCGGCGAGTATCCGCAGAATCTCTCGGGCGGTCAGCAGCAGCGCATCGCCATCGCCCGTGCCCTGTGCACCAAGCAGCCCATCATCCTGTTTGACGAGCCGACCTCGGCGCTCGACCCCGAGATGGTCCAGGAGGTTCTGGACGTTATGATTGAGCTCGCGCAGGAGGACATTACCATGATCTGCGTGACGCACGAGATGGGCTTTGCGCGCCAGGTGGCCGACCGCGTCATCTTTATGGAGGACGGCCGCATTCTGGAGGAGGGCACGCCCGAGCACTTCTTCGATAACCCCGAGAACCCGCGCTGCCGCGAGTTCCTGTCCAAGATTCTGCACTAGGCGCGGTGATGGACATGACGGATATGACGAGGGCGGCCGTGTCGCGCCGTCACTTTTTGCAGCTGGCGGGCGCCGGCATGCTTGCGCTGACGGGGACCGCGCTTACCGGTTGCGGCAACTCCACCAGCGGCGAGGGCTCCGACAAGGGCTCCAAGCTTGCGGCCATCAAGTCGCGTGGCCATCTGAATGCCGGCGTTAAGAAGGACGTTCCCGGCTATGGCTATTACGACACCGCCAAGGGCCGCTTTGAGGGCATGGAAGTCGATTTGTGCTACCAGATCGCCGCTGCCGTCTTTGGCGTGAGCTACAAGGAGGCCCGTGCTCAGGAGCTTGTCGAGTTTACCGACGTAACGCCCAAGACGCGCGGTCCGCTGATCGATAACGGCCAGCTCGACGTGGTCGCAGCGACCTACACCATCACCGACGAGCGCAAGAAGAGCTGGGATTTCTCGACGCCGTACCGCACCGACTACGTGGGACTCATGGTCAAGAAGCGTTCGGGCTTTACCTCGATTGAGGATCTGGACGGCAAGGTCATTGGCGTGAGCCAGGGTGCTACCACGCAGGGCCTGATCGAGCAGATGATCAAGGACAACGGCTTTAGCTGCAAGCCCGAGTTTAGGGCCTTTAGTGGCTACCCCATCATCAAGAGTTCGCTCGACGCCGGCAATATCGATGTCTTTGCCATGGACCGCTCCACGCTGGCCGGTTACATGAACGAGACCGTTGAGCTGCTGCAGCCCGAGGTCAAGTTTGGCGAGCAGGGCTACGGTGTGGCGACCAAGAAGGGCTGCGACCTTTCGGCCGTGGTCGATCAGGTGATTTGCGATCGCCTGGCCGATGGCTGGCTCGACCAAGAGGTCAAGACCTGGGGTCTTGTATAGGCGCATCGTCCAAGGAAGGAATCAAATGCTCGAAGGATTATTTGACGCCGACCGTTGGTCGACGACATTTCAAAACATGGGGCCCTTCTGGGAGGGCTTTGGCGTGACGCTGCAGGTGGTCGTTGCCGGTCTGCTGCTGTCGCTGGTGCTGGGCACGCTGCTGGGCGTGTTCTCTACCACTCGCTCGCGCGTGCTGCGCGCCATAAGCCGCGTGTACGTGGAGTTTTACCAGAACACCCCGTTGCCCGTGCAGGTGCTCTTTATGTACATGGCCGGTCCGCAGTTTTTGCAGGCCATAACCGGTGCCGACCAGCCGGTGCGCATTGCGCCGTTCGTGCTGGGCTTCTTGGGTGTGGGTCTGTATCACGCAGCCTACATTTCGGAGGTCATCCGCACCGGTATCGAGGCGGTTCCGCGCGGTCAGATGGAGGCGGCCCAGAGCCAGGGCTTCACCCGTGCGCAGGCATACTGGTACATCGTGCTGCCCCAGACATTCAAGATCATTCTGCCGCCGCTGTGTAACCAGGCGCTCAACCTGGTCAAGAACACGTCGGTGCTGGCGCTCGTGGCCGGCGGCGACCTTATGTACCGTTCCGACAACTTTGTGAGTCTGTACGGTTACCTGCAGGGATACATCGTCTGCTGCCTTATGTACTTCATCATCTGCTTTCCGCTCGCCATGCTGGTGCAGTGGCTCGAGCGCCGCTCCAAGGAGCGTCCGCGCGGCGTGAGCCTGGCCGAGCTGGGGCTCGACAACGTAGAGGAGGCCTAGCGCATGGAAATCTTTAACGCGACCAACCTGCTCTACATTTGGGGCGGCTTTGTTAAGACGATCGAGATCTCGGCGCTGTCGATCTTTTTCTCGCTCATCTTTGGCACGGTGCTGGCGCTCGTTAAAAGCTATGCGCCCCGCCCGTTCCGTATTTTGGTGAGCGCCTATATCGAGCTGTTCCGCTGCACGCCGAACCTGCTGTGGATCCTTTTTATCTACTTTACGGTGCAGGGTTTGGACATTGTGATTTCGACCATCGCCTTTACGCTGTTTACCAGCGCCGTTATGGCCGAGATTGTGCGCGGCGGCCTCAACTCGATTCCGCGCGGCCAGTTTGAGGCAGCGCAGAGCCAAGGCTTCGGCTTCTTTGCCACCATGCGCTACATCATTCTGCCTCAGACGTTTAAGACGATCATTCCGGCGCTGTTTAGCCAGTGCACGACCGTCATCAAGGACAGCTCGTATCTTTCGGGCATTAACGTGGCCGAGCTCATGTACGCGGCAAACGTCGTGATGGCCCACGCGATCGATCTGTCGCAGGTGCTTATGCTCTACGGCCTGGTGTTTGCGATGTACTTTGTGCTCAACTTTGGTATCTCGCTGCTGGTCCGAGCGTATCAACGTCGTATCGTAGCCGCATAGTCCTGCTTCCCCAAGCACGGCACCTTGCCCCTCAATCGTCACTTGCGTACATTTAGTACGCGGCGCTCCTCTTTCGGGGCAATCTGCCGCACTTGGGAAACCAGGACGGTCGTAAGTGACAAAATGGGAATCAGGAATCGCCTATTTTTCATTTGTTAGAAAGGAATCGCGATGAGCGATCTGGAGAATAAGAAGAATCCTGTGGTCATTACCATCGCGCGCGACTTTGGCGCCGAGGGCCACGAGATTGGTCGCATGCTTGCCGACGAGTTGGGGATTCCGCTGTACGATAACGAGCTGCTGGTGCGCGCGTCGCTGCGCGCGGGCGAGTCGCTCGACAAGATGGCTGCCTACGACGAGCGCCTGGCCGTGGAGAATATGGCGTTTCTGCCCGACCGCTACGATGCACGTTCGTACTCGGACAAGTTGTTCCAAAAGATGAGCCAGGTGATTTTGGATCTGGGCGAGACCGAGAGCTGCATTATCGAAGGCCGTCTGTCCGATTACCTGCTGCGTAACAATCCCAACCACATTGCCGTGTTGGTGACCGCACCCTTTGAGGACCGCGTCGAGATCGTGCGCAAGAAGCGCGGCCTTAACAAAAAGAAGGGCGCCAAGCTGGTCAAGCAGCAGCAGAAGGCGCGCGAGGCGTTCTATAAGCGCTACAGCGCCGGAAAGTGGAAGATGACGAGTGGCAAGGACATCGTCGTCAACCGCGCCAAGCTGGGCCGCGAGGGCTGCAAAGATGTCATCGCCGCTGCCTACCGCTACAAGGTAGCGCAGCTCGAAGGCTAGCCGATCAATAACCACCACAAAGGGGACAAGCACCTTTGCGGTGGTTTTTGTTTTAGGCCGAGGGGAAGGCCTTGGCGGCAGTGTCTATCCTCGGCTTTTGCAAAATCTCGATCTGTAACACCAAGCCAGCGAAAATGGCTCTAACTGTTACAGATTTAGATGAACCGTCCGGCCGTCAGCCCAACGTCTTGATCTGTAACACCAGGCGGCATATTTGGCCTCTAGCTGTTACAGATTGAGATAAAGCGGAGGCGGCTGGCGCAATATCTCGATCTGTAACAACTACGATGCTCAACAGGGCCTAACTGTTACAGATTGAGACAAACGCCGGAATTGGTTTGCCGACCAGGCCCCCAACCACCACAAAGGTGCCTGTCCCCATCGTGGTGGTCGGCCGGCCAGCATAGAAAAAGTCCCCGCCGGGCGTGTGCTCGACGGGGACTTTGCCGTTTGGTGGCTAGCGCTGCGGATGATTACTCGCCCAGTAGGCTCTTGGTGATGGAAGCGGCGGCCTTCTTGCCGGCGCCCATCGCCAGAATGACCGTAGCGGCACCGGTGACGATGTCGCCGCCGGCCCAGATACGGGGATCGGTGGTCTGGCCGGTCTCCTCGTCGGCAACAATGTAGCCCCACTTGTTGAGCTCCATCTTGCCGCCGATCTTCTTTGCGAAGGGGTTGGCGTTGGTGCCGATAGCCGAGATTGCGACGTCGCAGGGGATCTCCTCGATGGCGCCCTCGATGGGCACCGGGCGACGACGGCCGGACTCGTCAGGCTCGCCGAGCTCCATCTTCTGGACCTTGACGGCGCACACGGAGCCGTCCTCGCCAGCGACAAACTCGAGCGGGGAGACGAGCGGCAGAACCTCGACGCCCTCGGCCTTAGCGTGGTGCAGCTCGGCGCGACGGCAGGGCATCTCGTCCTCGGTACGACGGTAGGCGATGATGGCGTGCTCGGCGCCCAGACGCTTGGCGGTACGGACGGCGTCCATAGCCACGTTGCCGCCACCAAAGACGACGACGTTCTTGCCGTGCTTGGTGGGGGTGTCGTACTCGGGGAACTTGTTGGCCTTCATCAGGTTCACGCGGGTGAGGTACTCGTTCGCGAAGAAGACGTTGGGCAGGTTCTCGCCGGGGACGTTGAGGAACTTGGGCAGGCCAGCGCCGGTCGCCACGTAGATGGCGTCGAAGCCCTGCTCGAACAGCTCCTCGGCCGTGGCCATGTTGCCCACGACGGAGTTGTACTCAAACTTGACGCCCATGTCCTCCAGGCCGTCAATCTCGCGCTTGACGACTGCCTTGGGCAGACGGAACTCGGGGATGCCGTAGACCAGCACGCCGCCGCCGGTGAAGAAGGCCTCAAAGACGGTGACGTCAAAGCCGTTGCGGGCGAGCTCGCCGGCGCAGGTGATGCCGGACGGGCCGGAGCCAACGACGGCGACCTTCTTGCCGTTCTTGGGGGCCATCTTGGGCGTGGAGGCGAGCTCGGGGCGGTCACCCAGGAAGCGCTCGAGCTGGCCGATGGCCACGGGCTCGGACTTCTTACCACGGATGCACTTGCCCTCGCACTGGTTCTCCTGCGGGCAGACGCGGCCGCAGATGGCGGGAAGCATGGAGTCCTCGCGGATGGTATCGAGAGCGCCGCCGAAGTCCTTCGCGCGGATCTGCTCGATAAAGCGGGGAATGTTGATGTTGACAGGGCAGCCCTCAACACAGAACGGCTTCTTGCAGTTGAGGCAGCGCTCAGCCTCGGCCAGCGCCATCTCCTCGGTGAAGCCCTTGTCGACGGGGCGGAAGTCGCAGGCGCGCTCGGCAGCCGGCTCCTCGTTATCGGGGGTGCGGGGCGACTTCATATCGGCAACGAAACGACCGTTAACTAGTGGCATGCGCAGCTCTTTTCCTCATAGGCCTTGAGGGACTCGCCCTCTTCGGAACGGTAAGCGGCCTGGCGGGCACGAAGGTCATCCCAGTCGACCAGGGTGGCATCGAAGTCGGGGCCGTCGACGCAAGCGAACTTGGTCACGCCGCCCACCTCGACGCGGCAGCAGCCGCACATACCGGTGCCGTCAACCATGATGGGGTTGAGGGACGCGGTGATGGGGGTGTCGTATTTCTGGGCGGTGAGGGTCGAGAACTTCATCATCGGAACGGGGCCGACGCAGAAGACCTGGCTCACGGCCTTGTCCTGCAGCAGGCGCTCCAGCGGAGCGGTAACAACGCCCTGCTCGCCGTAGGAGCCGTCGTCGGTGGTGATGTGGATGTGGTCCTCGTCGAGGAGCTCGCGGAACTGGTCCTCCATGAGCAGGAGGTCCTTGGTGCGGGCGCCCATGATGGCGTGAACTTCGTGACCGGTCTCGACCAGGTGCTTGGCGACCGGGAAGGCAATTGCCAGGCCGACGCCGCCGCCAATGACGGCGCAGGGGCCCTCGGCCATCTCGGTGGGAACTCCCAGCGGGCCCACGACGTCGCGCAGCGACTCGCCGGCCTCGTAGGTGGAAAGCATCTCGGTGGTCTTGCCGATCACCATGAAGATGAACTCGACCCAGCCCTCGTCACCGTTCCAGCCGGCCAGGGTAAACGGGACGCGCTCGCCCGTCTCGTTGGCGCGAACCATGAGGAACTGTCCAGCGTGCGCATGCTTGGCGATTGCAGGCGCCTCGATGCGGAACTTGAACACCTTCTCCGAGAACTGCGTCTTCTCCAGGATCTTATACATAGAACCCCTCTCTTGTTAGGGCCGCCGAACCGTGCCTCCACGGAAATGGACGGTAGCCCGAATAAAACCGTACGCGCACAGGCGTTGTGCAGACATACGGTGCAAATTATACCCTCATGGACATGTCACTTACGTGTGTCTTCGGCGGTTGGGAGCAGGGTTTATCCACTTTGGCCTACCAAAGGGGGAGAGGTTTATTTTGGTCGGTTTTATCAGGTAAAACGGCAAATGGGGCCGGCCTCGGGTTGTGATGAGGCAGGCCCCCTTTGGGATGCTATGCATGTATGTCGGCGCGCGGTTGATTGCGATGCCGCAACTGGGGCGTTTCCGCAGGTAAAACCTGCCAAAATAAACCTGTTCCTAAATGATAGGTTTTAGTGCTTGCCGTTGGCGGAGGCGGCGCCGTTGACATGGTCGCGGGCATAGACCACGCCGTGCACGATCGCCAGGCCGGCGGCGTCGGCCGCGCGGGCGCAGGTGTTCTGGAAGTCCTCGGCCTCGCGGGCGCGCAGCTGCTTGAGCACGTAATCTGCCACGGCCATCTTGCCGGGAGGGTTGCCGATACCGGTGCGGATGCGGCTGAAGTCGCGGCTGCCCATCTTGTCGATGATGGAGCGCAGGCCGTTGTGGCCGGCGTGGCCGCCGCCCACCTTAACACGTACGTCGCCGGCGGGAATGTCGAGCTCGTCGTGGATGACGAGCAGCTCCTCGGCCTTGATCTTGTACTCGCGGCAGAGCTTGGAGATGGGTCCGCCCGAGGTGTTCATGTACGACTGCGGCTTGACCAGTACAATCTGGCGCTTGCCGTTCTCTTCCTCGGCATCGTTGATGTTGATGAGCGCGACCTCGGCGCCTGCTTGGTTTTTCCAGTACGTGACGCCGGCCTGACGGGCCAACTCGTCGATTGCTTTGAAGCCAGCGTTGTGGCGGGTCTCGGCATACTCATCGCCAGGGTTGCCAAGCCCGGCAACCATGCGAATCTTAAGCGGCTGTGCAGCTGCCATGTGCTTCCTTTCGTCGATTTGTCGCCTGCTATGGTGAGCGACCCTGTTGCCGCTGTCAAATGGAGGGTAATTGAGGGCGTTTAGGGGCGTTTGGACGGCCGTCGAAATCAGAGGTGGACAGTTAGTTCGGATACGTATAAGTTCTGAGGGCTCGAAGTGCTCAATTCAATGCCGATACGTTGTTTTGGAGCTTTAGTTAGTTCATATGGCGCTGTTTTGAAGTCTACCCTGCCTTCAAATAGGGCGAATGGTATAGAGATAGCCGCAAAACAGCCTAATTCAATGTGTCCATTTATACGTATTTGAACTAACTGTCCAGTCCTGTTCGGCGGCGCGCGGGTGATTCGCCGTTTAGACCGGCGCAAGGCTGATTCCGGCCCGCAGGGCGTTGAGCCAAGCGGCCTGACGCTTGCGATAGCCCTTGATACGGTATCGGAATCGGACTCCCGCGAGTCGATGCATCGTTTGGGCGAAGGCTTCGAGTGCAACAAGGTCTTTCATTTGGTCGCGATTGATAACCAGGACGTGGATGCCCATTGCCTTGAGGCCATTATTTCGATTGCCATCGTGGATGCGAGCGTTTTGAAGCTCGTGCCCAATTCCGTTGTATTCGTTGTCGACTCCGGCTGCCGGGCAATATAGGTCACAGATGGCATAGGGGATGCCCGAGGACATGTTGACCGCAAGGGTGTCGAAGTCGATTCGATAGTTGAGTAGCAGGCCTCCCATGGGCAGGCTGCAACATCCGAATCCGCCAAAGCGCATGGGCGCTCCGAGAACGGCAAACATTAGGGATTCGGCTGGGGATGCAGATCCGGGTCGGGCGAGCTTGACTGCCGTGCGAAACGAGGTGTATGAGCTGCTTTTGGCAAGCTGTGCAACAGTCTCGAGCTCTTCGATGGTCGTGGCGGGCTCGCATTTGTAGTGTGCCTGTTCGTAGCGGGTTTCGTTCTGTTGCTCGACCACCGACTGGTTGCCCAAGCAATCGAGATCGCCCGTCGCTGCGCAGCCATCGCCCTTGGGCCAGATGTCGTCATGGGCAATGGGGTATGTTGCCCCGGGAGGAAGGGAGTAGGTTCCGAGCAGTTCCATGAGTAGCATCAAGGTTTTGGCGACTGATTCATTCTTGGAACAAAGCATGGCTGTCATGGCAGGAGACGTAGCGTAGATGTCGGCCTCGACGTGCATAATTGCACCTTCAGGAAGCGGAGCGGAGAGAATATGCTGAAGAAGTCGCTTGTCGGGGCGCCTGTTGTCTTCGTTTGAAACGAGAAGATCGAGCAGTTCGGAATCATCTTCATTCCAGGCGTCGAGTATCGAAAGTGCGCCAAAGTCTATCGCGTCATTGTTGGGAATGCAGCCAGCCAAGGCCTGTGCTTGCTGTTCGCTATCAACGGAGTCCCAGGGTAGGGCAGAGTACGCCCGTCGTGCGCGACGAATTGCGCGGAGGGCGGAGAGATGTGAAATCACGGTCGTCATAGCTATAACGTACTAAGTTGGCGGCAGAATGCGACCGCCATACCGTTCTTTTCGCTCAGCGGGGCGCTGCGCGCCATGAACGGCTGGGTGTTATGAAATCGGTGGAATCGGTTGAGGGGATTGCAGGAAATTGAGCTCTGCCGCGAAGGTTGACGATAGCTACTGGACAGTTAGTTCAGATACGTATAAGACGGCGGGCGTTCGAGGCGTTTCTAAGGGCTTTCGAGGGCGATTTGAGGGTAAATATGCGGCGGTCGTACTCGAAAGCGATGAGCTTTGGGCAGTATGGCGTTCGCCGGGGAGCTCAGAACGGCCTTTGGAGCTTTAAAAAAATACGTATCTGAACTAATTGTCCAGGGAAGGTTGTCGAGGGGTAGAAAAAGGGTCGGAAGCGAGCTTCCGACCCTTTAAAAACACCAAAGATGATGAGATGCACGCTGGATTACAGCGCGAAGTCGCCGCCGACGAGCGTGGAGACGGGCTCCTCATGGTAAACGGCGGAGATGGCCTGAGCGAACTCCTCGGCGACCGAGATGGTCTTGATCTTGCCGCCGACCTCGACGGGAATGGCATCGGTGACGAGGCACTCGACAATCGGAGCGTCGTTCAGACGCTCGATGGCCGGACCAGAGAAGATGCCGTGGGTGGCGCACACGTAGATGTCGCCGGCGCCCATGGCTTTGAGCTCCTTGACGTTGGCGCACAGGGTGCCTGCGGTGTCGATCATGTCGTCGTTGATGATGCAGGTCTTGCCCTCGATATCACCGATGATACCCATGACTTCGGCGGCGTTGTGGCGCGGACGGCCCTTGTGGGCGATAGCGAGGCTGCAACCGAGCATGTCGGACAGCTTCTTGGCGGCCTTGGCGCGGCCCACGTCGGGGGAGACGACAACTAGGTTGTCGGTGTCGAAGTGCATGTTGTTGTAGTACTGGCCAAACAGCGGCAGTGCGGACAGGTGGTTAACCGGGATATCGAAGAAGCCCTGGATCTGGCCCTGGTGCAGGTCGAGGGTGATGATACGGTTGACACCGGCGCGCTCGAGCAGGTTGGCGACGAGGCGGGCAGTGATGGGCTCGCGCGGGCCGGCCTTGCGGTCCTGGCGGGCATAGCCGTAGTGGGTGATAACAGCGGTGATGGAGCGGGCGGATGCACGCTTGGCAGCGTCGGTGGCGATGAGCAGCTCCATGAGCATGTCGTTGACGTTGCCGCCGGCCACGGACTGAATCAGGAAGACGTCGGCGCCACGGACGGTCTCGTCGTAGCGGGCGTAAATCTCACCGTTGGCGAACTGCTTTAGCGTAAGGCCCGAAAGCTCGACCCCAAGGTACTCAGCGATCTTCTGAGCGAGGGGACGGTTGGAGGAACCGGAATACACGCGGATGGACTTGCGCATATTCTCCGACTTCTCGGGATCATTAATCGGCATTACCCTTCTCCTTTAACATCGAATGCCATATAGATGCCTTGTTGCATTGTAACCGCGATGCGGGGTTTATCAGGTCTTGATAACGTCTTTACCGTCAACGGACACGAACCGACCACTCATCCGGTCGCGCAGGTCACGATAGAAAAAGGAGCCGTCCCCAGGGAACAGCTCCTTTTGTGCTTGGTAAAACGTTATACCTCGTCGTCCCCGTGCAGACGGCGGCGATAATCGGCGGCCCAGCCCTCAATGTTTACCTGACGGGCGCGGCCCAGACCGAGTGCGTCGGCCGGGACCGGCTCGGTGATGACGGAGCCGGCGGCCACGAGCGCGCCGTCGCCGATCTGGGCGGGCGCGACCATCATGGTGTCGGAACCGATGAAGGCGTCCTTGCCGATGACGGTCTTGTGCTTGTGCACGCCGTCGTAGTTGCAGGTGATGGAGCCTGCGCCCACGTTGACGCCGGAGCCCATGGTGGTGTCGCCGATGTAGGACAGGTGCGGCACCTTGGAGCCCTCGCCGATCGTGGACTTCTTGATCTCCACGTGCGTGCCGGCCTTGGATCCGTCGAGCATGTGGGTACCCGGGCGCAGGTAGGCGCGCGGGCCGCAGTCGACGCCGTTCTCGATGACGGCCTCGATGGCGATGGTCTCATCGATGGTGCAGCCGCTGCCGACGGTGGTGTCGGTGAGGCGGCTGTTGGGGCCGAGCTGGCACTCCTCGCCCACGGTGACGTGGCCGATTAGGTGCGTCTGCGGCCACACGACGGTGTCGCGGCCGATAACGGCGTCGGGGCCGATCCAGGCCTGCGTGGGATCGATGAACGTGACGCCCTCGGCCATCCAGTGCTCGTTGATGCGGTCGCGCGCAATGGCGGTGAGCTGCGCGAGCTGGATGCGGCTGTTGACGCCCAGGCCGTCGCGGTAGTCGTCGCAGTGGAAGATGGAGACCGCCTGGCCGTGACCCTTGAGGATTTCGAGCATGTCGGGCAGATAGTACTCGGACTGCGCGTTGTCGTTGCCGATCTCGTTGATGTGGGCGGCGAGCTGCGCGCCGTCGAAGGCGTAGCAGCCGGCGTTGCACTCCAGCAGCGTGGCGGCCTGCTCGGGCGTGCAGTCCTTCTGCTCGATGATGCGCTCGATCTGGCCGTCGGCGCCCAGCTTGATGCGGCCGTAGCCGAAGGGGTCGGGCGGGGTCATGGTCATGACGGTGCAGGCGAGCTCGCCGGTAGCGACGGTCTGTGCGAACTTGGCGACGGTGTCGGCGGTGATGAGCGGCAGGTCGCCGTTGAGCACGACGACGGGGCCTTGCGTGATGCCGCAGGCCTCGAGCGCGACCTTCACGGCGTGACCGGTGCCCAGGCGCTCGGTCTGCTCGACGCACTCGACCTTGGTGGCGCTGCTGGCGTAGGCGCCGTCGATGAGGGCGCGCATCTCGTCGGCGTGGCTGCCGATGACGACCACGATGCGGCTGCAGCCGGCCTTGATGGTGGCGTCGACGATCCACTGGACCATGGGCTTGCCCAGGATCTTGTGCGAAACCTTGCAGTGGTTCGACTTCATGCGGGTGCCCTCGCCGGCAGCGAGGATAATTGCGGTTGCGTCCATGTGATCTCCTGTTACGTTATAGAGACGTGTGTTTGGAAACGA
Source organism: uncultured Collinsella sp. (assembly GCA_937982065.1). Taxonomy (GTDB): domain Bacteria; phylum Actinomycetota; class Coriobacteriia; order Coriobacteriales; family Coriobacteriaceae; genus Collinsella. The sequence goes on along the minus strand of CALJMO010000067.1, from coordinate 62,107 downwards.
TACACGGCGCAATATGATACCGCAGGCATATGTTGAGCGCGTAGCGATTGGTTTGCGGCGGTTGAGGCTTGCGCCGCCGGCGTGGCGTTTGCACTGCTTGCGTGCGGCGTTGGCGATGCTGCGGAGCTGTCGTTTGAGCGAGGGGACGGGGGTGCCCGTGGACAACATACGAGAGGAGTTTGGCGGCGAGCCCGTCGCGGCGTTCTCGATGTCGCATCCGGCTGTGTCGGCACTCTATATAGTGCTGACGCTGGGGCTCACCATGTTCTCGATGCAACCGGTGCTGATTGCGCTGTCGCTTGCGGGCGGGCTGGCGTATGGATTTGCGACGCGTGGGGCTGCCCGCACGCTGGGCGCACTTCGCTGGCAGCTGCCGGTGATTTTGATTATCGCGCTGGTCAATCCGCTGTTTAGCGCTTCGGGTTCGACGGAGCTGCTTCGCATCGGCGTGCGCGCGGTGTATCTGGAGAGCATGGTATATGGCCTGTGCATGGGCGGACTGTTTGTGGCGAGCGTGCTGTGGTTTGAGGCCGCGGCGTCGATGCTCGAATACGACAAGGTGCTTGCGCTTTTGGGTAACGCCGCGCCGGTGATCGCGCTCATGATCTCGATGTGCATGCGGCTTATCCCGCAGTTTTTGCGCCGCGGCCGCACGGTGCTGGCGGTGCAAGATGCGATTGATGTACCGGGGCGTGCGCCGGCCGACCCCGTGCGCTCGCACCTGCGGGCGTCGAGCGTGTTGATGGGCTGGGGCATGGAAGATTCGCTGGAGCGCGCGGACGCCATGCGCTCCCGTGGGTGGGGCGCCGCGACGCGTCGAACGACGTATGCGCGGTATCGGCTGGGGCGCGGCGATGTTGCCGCGCTGGTTGGGCTTGCGCTGTTTGGCGCGGCCGCGGTGGCGGTGGCATGGACCGCGACGACGCAGTATTCGTTTTATCCGCAGCTCTCGGTGCCGGCGCCGTGGCCGGGCTATGTTGTGTACGCTGCCTGGATGGTGCTGCCTTGCGCATTGCACGCGATTGATGAGAAGAGGTTTGGCTGATGGCTCGGTTGGACAGGGGCCCGGTGTCGGGCGCTGCGTGCGGCCCGGATATGCCAGCGATTGAGGTGCGGAGCCTGAGCTTTGCCTACCCCGATGCTGATGCTGCGGTGCTCGAGGGGCTCGACTGGTCTGTTCCCCAAGGTGCATTTGCGCTGCTTGTTGGCGGTACCGGATCGGGTAAGTCGACGCTGCTGTCGCTGCTCAAGCCCGAGATCGCTCCGGTGGGCGAGCGCACTGGCGATGCGCGCGTGCTGGGCGAGCCCGTCGCCGACATGGATGTGCGGGCATCGGCGGAGCGCGTGGGTTATGTGTTCCAGGATCCCGAGAACCAGATCGTGTGCGAGGCCGTGTGGCACGAGATGGCGTTTGGCCTGGAAAACTTAGGCATGTCGCGTGACGAGATGCGCCGTCGCGTGGCCGAGACCAGCTATTTCTTTGGGTTGGAGGATTGGCTCCACCGCGATACCGATACGCTTTCGGGCGGACGCAAACAGCTGCTGTCGCTGGCAGCTGTGCTGGCGTTGCGCCCGCGCGTGCTGCTGCTCGACGAGCCCACGTCCCAACTGGACCCCGTTGCCGAGAAGAGTTTTCTGCATGCGCTGTTTCGCGTGAATCGCGAGTTGGGCTGCACGGTTGTCGTGGCCACGCACCAGCCGCGCCCAATGCTCGAATACGCGACGTGCGCGTACCGGATTGAGGGCGGGCGCGTGCGCGAGGTGGCGGATATGGCATCTTTGGGACGCCGAGAATCGCTGTTTTCCGATGACACGTTGGGGTGGGGTGCCATCCGATGTGCAAAAAATGGAGTATTCAGCAGGCGTGAGGACAATTTTGGCTCTCTGGAGCCGCCCGGGGTCGTATCGAGCGCGAAAAAAAGTTTGGAATTGGACAAATCGTCCGAATTTGTGGCGCAAACGTCGCTCGAGAACGGCTTGGAAGCCTTCTCGCGCACGGATGGAAGCAGAATACTCCAAAAAATGCACGGCAGGTCGGCTACCACCCTGTCGGAAGGCTGGTTTCGCTACGATCGAGCGTCCGGCTGGGTGCTGCGCGGGCTCGATGCGTCGTTTTCGGCCGGTGCGGTGCATGCGATCGTGGGCGGCAACGGATGCGGTAAGTCGACGATACTCTCGGTGCTGGCGAAGACCGCCAAGCTGCAGCGCGGCCGCATGGTGCGCGGAGCGGCCTCGGCGGCGCTGCTGCCTCAGAATCCCAAAGCATTGCTGGTTGCCGAGACGGTTCGCGATGAGCTGATGGAATGGGCCTCGACCTGCGGATATGACGAGAACTTGGCGCGGGAGCGTGCGGCGAGCTTGGGGTTGTCGGGTCTGGATGGACGCCATCCGTACGATCTTTCGGGCGGGCAGCGTCAACTGCTTGCATTGGCAAAACTGCTGCTAATCGGCCCCGAACTGCTATTGCTCGATGAGCCCACCAAGGGTCTAGACCTGTTCAGCCGCCGCACCATCGCCCGCGCCCTGCGTGACCATGCGAAGGCTGGCGGCACCGTCATCATGGCTACGCACGATTTGGACTTTGCCGAGCAGGTAGCCGACGACGTCGCCATGATGTTTGACGGCGAGATTGCCTGCATGGAGTCCCCGGCCGACTTCTTTGCCGACAACGTGTTCTATAGGGCGTGATGGGATGACGGACTGTCGTTTCTCGCGTTTGCTTGCAAAACTGGAGATCCGCTGTTGTTGGCGGTGCCGGCGGTGATGGCTGCCGCGTTGCTGGCGGGTGTTGAGCAGACAGCGTTGGCCATGCTGGTTGTGGTGGCGTTGGTGCTTGCGCTGTTCTTTGCGGGCTATGAGGCATCGCGTCCAGGCCTGCGTCAGATTATGCCCACGCTGGTGCTGGCGGCGCTGGCGGCGGCGGGGCGCATCCTGTTTGGACCCATTCCCGACTTTAAACCCGTGAGTGCCATCGCCATTATCGCCGGGGCGACACTCGGTCGTCGTAACGGCTTTATGGTCGGTGCGTTGGCGGCGCTGACCAGCAATTTCTTTTTTGGGCAGGGCATGTGGACGCCGTGGCAGATGTATGCCTGGGGGCTCGTGGGATACGTTGGCGGTGCGCTGGCGCATGCCGGCGCTTTTGATCGCGCCGATGGCGCCGTGCGTATGCCGGCGCTGCTGACCTACGGCTTTGCTTCGGGTTTGCTGTACGGCGTTGTGATCAACGCCTACGACATTATCGGTTTTGTTCAACCGCTCACGTGGGCGGGTGCCATGGCGCGTCTTGCCACGGCAGTGCCGTTCGATATCACACACGGCCTCGCGACCTGCGTGTTCTTGGCCGCCTTGTACAAGCCTTGGTGCCGTCGCATTAACCGTGTCGTCGTGAAATACGGGCTGTAAGGCATTTCGCGTTCCCTCACGAACTTGCGGTGGAATAGTTCTCGTTTTTGGCAATTTGCTGCCCAAACAGGAACTATTCCACCGCAACTTATAGGGGGAGAGGGGTCACATGATCTGTTTTCCTCTGTCCCCCAGGAAATTACTTGGGGCTAGAGCTCTAGCGTGAGGGTGACGGGGCAGTGGTCGCTGCCGAAGATATCGCCACGGATACCGGTGTCGCGAACGTTGGCGGCGATCGAATCGCTTACCAGAAAGTAATCGATGCGCCAGCCTGCGTTGTTCTTACGGGCATTAAAGCGGTAGCTCCACCAGCTGTAGACGCCCTCGACGTCGGGGTTTGCCGCGCGCCAGGTATCGGTAAACCCGCCGTTGAGCAGCTCGGTAAACTTGCCGCGCTCCTCGTCCGAAAAGCCTGCGTTGCCGCGGTTGGACTTGGGGTTCTTAAGGTCGATCTCCTCGTGCGCCACGTTAAAGTCGCCGCAAGTTACGACGGGTTTGCCGGTCTCGCACTCGAGCGCGTTCAAAAAGCCGCGGTAGGCATCGTCCCAGGCCATGCGCACGTCGATGCGGGCGAGTTCGTTTTGCGCGTTGGGAGTGTAGACATCCACAAACCAGAACTTGTCGAACTCCAGCGCGCAGACGCGGCCCTCGGTCGCGGCTTGGGCGACGAGCTCGGCCGCCTCGCCCTCGCCGGCGTAGGGCAGCAGCGCATCGGCGCGCAGTACGCGCAGCGGTTCCTGGCGGCTAAAGACCGCGGTGCCCGAGTAGCCCTTGCGCTCGGCGTAGCTCCAGGTTTGGTGATAGCCGGGCAGGTCGATATCGACCTGGCCCTCCTGCAGCTTGGTCTCTTGCAGCGCCAGGATATCGACGTCGAGTTCTTGCGCGATCTGGATAAAGCTCGGGTCCTTTTTGAGCACGGCGCGCAGGCCGTTGACGTTCCACGAGGCGAAAGTGTAAGTCTGAGGCATGGTGTCCTTTCGACGGGGTTGGCAGGCTTAAGATTAGCGCAACAGGGGCGGTGGTGGGCACCGCGCGTGCTGACCCAAAGGCCGCATGCTGGGACATCGCCCGACGCTGCCCGACCAACAAGGACGGAGGACTCATATGACGCAGGCGATAACGGACTCCAAACAGGCCTCCGCCGCGCTGGCGGAGCTGTTCGGCACCCACAAGCGCGTGGTCTTCTTTGGCGGCGCGGGCGTTTCCACGGCGAGTGGCATCCCCGATTTCCGCAGCGTGGACGGCCTATATCAGCAACAGTTTGCCTACCCGCCCGAGACCATGCTCTCGCATAGCTTTTACGAGGTGCACCCGGCCGAGTTCTTCGACTTCTACCGCACCAAGATGATCGCGCTTAACGCTAAGCCCAACCGCTGCCACATCAAGCTGGCCGAGCTGGAGCGCGCCGGCAAGCTTGATGCCGTGGTGACGCAAAATATCGACGGCCTGCATCAGATGGCCGGCTCGCAACGCGTGTTCGAGCTGCACGGATCGGTCCATCGCAACATTTGCCAGTCGTGCGGCGCGGTCTATAGCGCCGAGTGGATTTGCTCGCGCGAGCACGAGGACGCCGCGGGTGCGCCTGTGTGTCCTGCGTGCGGCGGGCGCATCAAGCCCGATGTAGTGCTCTACGAGGAGCCGCTCGACGAGCACGTGCTGACCGGTGCCGTTGCCGCCATCGCCGCGGCCGATGCCCTCATTGTGGGCGGGACCTCGCTCGTGGTGTATCCGGCGGCAGGCCTTACGCGTTACTTTACCGGCGATACGCTGGCCATATGCAACCTTGCTCCCACCGATCAGGATGCAAATGCCGACCTGCTGATTTCTTGCGACATCGCGGCCGCGTTTGCGTTCTAGCCCGCGCGCGCGGATACAATAGAAAGACTGAGTGCAAAGCGACCCCGCCGCCAGCTCCCCAAGCTCGGCGGCGTGGGCATTTTAGGAGGATGTTCATGGCGAACGACAGCAAGACATGGCGGTGCGGAAAGTATGAGCTCAGCTTTGACCGTCCGCGCATCATGGGCGTCCTCAACGTGACGCCCGATTCGTTTAGCGATGGCGGGGAGCACTTCGATCCGGATGCCGCCATCGAGTACGGCCTGGCGATGCTCGACGCCGGCGCCGACATCATCGACGTGGGCGGCGAGTCCACGCGCCCCGGCTTTACCCCGGTCAACCCCGACGAGGAGGCTCGCCGCGTGCTGCCCGTGGTGCGCGCGCTGGCCAAGGAGGGCGCCATCGTCTCGATCGACACGCGTCATGTGGCGGTTGCCAAGGCGGCCGTGCGCTGCGGCGCCTCGATCGTCAACGACGTGACCGGCTTCACCGATCCCAAGATGGTCGAGTTTGTTAAGACGAGCACCTGCGGCATCATCGTGATGCATGCCGGCGAGGTCGCCGCGCCCACCCGCACGCACGCAACGGTGCAGCTCGATACCTCGGCAGCAGCGTTTGTTGCCGAGAAGGCGCGCGAGGCGGCTGCCGAGGCCGCGCGTGAGGCCGAGAAGCCGGCTCGCCGCCGTCGCGGCAAGTTGCTGGGTGAGCCTAAGTCGGAGGCCAAGCTTCCGGGCGGCGTGGTGCAGCCCTCGTTGCCGTTTGGCGAACCGGAGCCCACGTCCGAGCCTGCAAGCGAGCAGGAGACGCCCGCCACCGAGCAGACTGCTGCCGCCGAGACCGTCGCGCCCGCGCCCGCAGCCACCGAGGCCGCATCGGAGTCCAATGACCGTCTGGCCGCCATGATGCGCCGCAGCGCCCGCCGCGAGGAAGCCTACGTGCCCACCTCGCAGCTCCGCCGCTTCACCCTGCCCGATTCGGCGCCCATCATGCGCCGCGTCATGGGCTTTCTGTCTGACCAGGCCCGCACACTCATCCATGCCGGCGTGTCGCGCGACCGCATCTGCATCGATCCTGGCCCGGGCTTTGGTAAGTCGGCTAACGAGGACATCGTCATCCAGCGCGAGACTGCCAAGATGGCGTCACTGGGCTATCCGCTCATGTGCGCCGTGTCGCGCAAGCGCTTTGTGGGCGCCGTCTCGGGCGTGACCGAGGCCGCCGAGCGCGATGCCGCTACGTTTGGCGTGTGCCTGGGCGCCATCCAGGCCGGTGCCAACATCGTGCGCGTGCACGACGCCGCGGGTTTTGCGCAGTTCCTAAACGGCTACTGGGCGGTTGCCAAGCCGCAGCCGCGCCGCGCGTTTGTGGCCGTGGGCTCCAACCTGGGGCATCGCTGCGACAACATCCGCGCTGCACGCGAGATGATCGCCGAGATTCCACTCACCTGCGTGTCCAACTCCTCCAAGATTTACGAGAGCGAGCCGGCCTACGAGACGCGCCAGGACGCGTTTGCCAACGCCGTCATCGAGATCAAGACCGAGCTGGCGCCGCTGGTGCTGCTCGATGAGCTCATGAAGATCGAGGCCGAGCTGGGGCGCGACCGCTCCAAAAAGGCCAAGGCCAACGGTCCGCGCACCATCGACCTGGACCTGCTGTGGATGGACGGCGAGACCCACGGCGGCAAAAAGCTGCGCCTGCCGCATCCGCTGATCGGCGAACGCGACTTTGTGCTGGTGCCGCTCGAGGACCTGATGCACGACCCGGCGCGGTTCTTCCGCTACAACGGTGTCGAGGTCAAGGAGCCCGAGGACCGCGTGGGCCATATCGTGGGCGAATTGGGGCGTATGTAGATGATCGAGATGAATGCTGTTGCCGCTGGCACCGAGCTCGACGCGGCGCGCGACGCGGGCCGCGAGGGCGTGTCCGCGGGCTGGTGCGCGTGGAGCGCGGGCGATGCTTCGCTGACGTTTTCGCTGGTCGTGCGTCCGGATGTGAATATGCACGCCTTCCACGGCCTGCCGTTTGTGGCCGCGATGGGCATGATGGACGCGCTCGTGGGCACGGCTTCGACGCCGGGGTTGGGCCTTGCCGGTAAGGTGGGTATCCAGTGGCCGAGCGATATCGTGTGCGGTGCGCCTGCGTTTGAGACGTCGCTCGCGCGTGTTGCCGTGAACGGCGGTGCCGGTGCTGCGGGCATGTTCGGTGCCGTGACGGTGGATATTGAGCGTTCGGCGTTGAGCGAGCTCGGTGTGGACGTGGCTGACGAAGCGCTGGTCGAGGCGCTGGCCGCCGCCATGCTGGCCCGCGTGGACGCCTGGGCGGTTGTTGCCAACACGCCGCAAGGCGCCGCAGGGCCGCTGGCTCCCGTGCTGGGCGAGTACTTCGACATGGTGCCGCTGCTGGGCCGCCAAGTTGCGGCGGTGCCGCCCAGCGGTTTGCCGCTTGCGGTCGGTGTGTTTGCGGGCCTGGACATCTGGGGCCGCGCGACCATCAAGACCGATGCCGGCGAGCAGGAGTTTCCGCCCGAGGCCGTACGGATTCGCGGGCTGTAACGCGAGCCGCCCGCGCCCAAAGATAACGATGACAACAAGACCCTCCTCGGCCTGTGCCGGGGAGGGTTTCGCCTGTCTGGGGAATGGGCTTGGCGAACGTTTGCGGGGACTGTGGCATCGGGCGTGCTTGACTTAAGCCCCTGCTCTATCCCAGCTCCTGCATGCGGCGGTAGATTTCGCAGATGCCTTTGATGGTGAGTTGTCTGTCGACCACGTCGAAGGCATCGGTCGAATCGGCGACGATGCCGGCGAGACCGCCCGTGGCGATAACGGTGGCGTCCTCACGACCCAGCTCGCGCTTCATGCGTGTGACCAGGCCCTCGGCCATGGCGGCAGCGCCCACCACGGCGCCGACCTTGATGCATTCCTCGGTGTCACGGCCGATGGCGTGCTCGGGCGCCTCGAGCGGCACGCTGGCGAGCTTGGCGGCACGGGCAGCAAGCGCGTCCATGGAGATACGGATGCCCGGCGCAATCGCTCCGCCAATGTAATAGCCGTCCTCATCAATGACGTCGATATTGGTTGCGGTGCCAAAGTCCACCACGATCGCCGGCGCGTCGTAGAAGGTCTCGGCAGCGACGGCGTTGGCGATGCGGTCGGCACCAACGGCCTGGGGGCGCGCCGCCCGCAACTTGGTCACGGCGGCCGTCTGCGGCCCGATGACGATGGCGTCCGCGGCAATGCGGTCGGCCACGGCGTGCCACTCGCGCGAGAGCTGCGGCACCACGCCGGCAAAGGCGATCGCGTCGACCGCGCCGAGCGAGAGGTCATACATCTTAAAGAAGCCCATCAGGCGCACGTGGATCTCGTCGGCGGTATAGGAGCGGTCGGTGGGCATACGCCACGACTGCACCAGCTCGTCTCCGTCAAACAGCCCCATGGCCGTCTGCGTGTTTCCCATATCGATAGCGAGCAGCATGTCTACTCCCGGTGTTGGCATAAAAGGACGCGCACCATTGTATACGTGCCGTCGACGGCGCTCGGCTGCGATTCGTTTACGGTGATAGGGGCTGAGGGGTTTAAATATGAAGGAATTATGCTCTACGAGATTTTCCTTGCCGTTTACCGAACTCCCGCGTAATATTCTTTCTTGCGCACATGAGGCGCCCAGACATTGCGGGGTGGAGCAGTCTGGTAGCTCGCCGGGCTCATAACCCGGAGGTCGTAGGTTCAAATCCTGCCCCCGCGACCAAGAACTTGCAGCTCGTCGGCCTAGCCGGCGAGCTTTTTTGTTATCCCGGGACTGTGTTTTCGGTCCAATTCTTGGCCTCTCAAACAAAATCTCGATCTGTAACATCTAGACCCGATTTGGGCGGCTAAGTGTTACAGATCGAGATGTTTCGGCAGGACGGTCTTCGTTTGTCTAAATCTGTAACACGAGGGACGGATTTTGCCGAGTTGTTGTTACAGATTGAGATTTTCTAGCAGGCGGGTTTGGTTTGTCTCGATCTGTAACAGATAGGGGCCAAAAGTGGGCCTAGCTGTTACAGATCTAGATTGTTGAGGATGGGCCGAGAGGAATGTCTCGATCTGTAACAGTAAGACCCGGTTTTGCCGCGTAACTGTTACAGATTGAGGCAAACTGACGGGCCGTCCCACCCCCATCCACCAGCCGCCACCTGATATTCGCCGATTTCCGTTGTGCTGCTGTATTCCCATGCCATATCCTCTAAACAACTACGCGGCATCATCGCCGCCGCGCCTACAAGAGAGGAATGTCCATGACCGCACCTGCATCCAAGCTGCTCCAGCCCATTACGGTTGGCCCCCTTGAGCTCAAGAACCGCATTATGTTTCCGCCGCTGACCACCGGCTACGAGGAGCGTGACGGTTCCATCGGCGAGCGCAGCCTGGCTTTTTACGAGCGCTTGGCCCGTGGCGGCGTGAGCTACATCGTCATCGGCGACGTCGCTCCCGTCATGACCGCAAGCCCCACGCCCAAGCTGGCAACCGACGCCCAGATCCCCACGTTTAAGGCGCTGGCCGACGCCGTCCACAAACACGGCGCCAAGGTCGCGCTGCAGCTGTTCCACCCCGAGTACGACGTGCCCGGTGTCGGCCGCATGGTCATGGGATCCATGGCTGCCGCCAAGGCCGCGCAGGAGGCCAAGGCCGCCGGCGACGAGGAGACCTTTGCCGCCAAGATGGCCGAGTCCAACGAGATCCGCAACCAGGCCTACGCCAAGCTGCATCACGACATGCAGCACTTTGTGAACGAGGCGAGCGTAGAGCAGCTCACCCAGATTAAGGAGGCCATCGCTGCCTCGGCCGCTCGCGCACAGCAGGCCGGCATCGACGCCATCGAGGTCCACGGCGACCGCTTGGTGGGTTCGCTGTGCTCGGCCATCCTCAACCAGCGCACCGACGAGTACGGTGGTTCGTTCGAGAACCGCGTTCGCTACGCGCTGGAGGTCGTCGCTGCCATTAAGGAAGCCGCGCCGCAGCTGATGGTGGAGTACAAACTCCCCGTGATTATGGAGAACCCCGACGGCACGCCGCGCGGCAAGGGCGGCCTGCAGCCCGACGAGGCCTGCGAGTTTGCCAAGCTGCTTGAGGGCGCGGGCATCGATATGATCCAGGTTGCACAGGCCAACCACACCGGCAACATGGGCGACACCATTCCACCCATGGGTGCCATGCCCTACAACTGGACGCTGCCGGTGGCCGAGCGCGTCAAGGCCCTGGTCTCTGTGCCGGTGGCAACCGTGGGCCGTGTTGTCTCGGTCGAGGCCGGCGAGAAGATCCTGGAGGATGGCTCGGCTGACATCATCGCCTATGGCCGCTCGCTCATGTGCGACCCCGACATTGCGCTGAAGGCCGCCACGGGTGAGCCCATCCGCGAGTGCCTCAACTGCAACAAGGGCTGCGTCGACGCGATTCAAAATCGCAAGTACATCTCGTGCGTGCTCAATGCCGAGAACGGCGACGAGGCGACCATCGCCATCAAGCCGGGCGAGGGCGACAAGAAGATCGCCGTGGTGGGCGGCGGCATCGCCGGCCTGGAGGCCGCACGCGTGGCGGCCAAGCGCGGCTACGACGTGACCGTCTACGAGGCGAGCGATCATCTGGGCGGCCAGATTGTGCTGGCGGCTGCGCCTCCGCGCAAGGACGAGATCATGCGCTCGGTCGAGTACTACGAGAAGATTCTGCCTGGCCTGGGCGTGAAGGTTGAGCTCAGCCATGCCGCTACCGCTGAGGACCTCAACGCCGCCGACGCCGCGATTGTGGCTGTGGGCGCGCACGACGTGGTCATCCCCGTTCCGGGTGCCGACTCGGACAAGGTCGTTTCGAGCTGGGACGTGCTGGCCGGCAAGGTGGAGCTCAACGGCCGCGTCGCCGTCATTGGCGGTGGCCTGGTGGGCACCGAGACTGCCGAGTATCTGCTGCAGCACGGCTGCGAGGTGGCGATTGTCGAGATGCTCGACAAGATTGCCGCGGGCGAGTCCGAGACCATTCTGCCGCTGATCATGAGCGACTTTGCCGAGCACAACGTGGAGCAGCACGTGAAGACCCGCCTGACCGCCATTACCGACGAGGGCGTGGAGGCTGTTCACACCACCGAGGACGGCGCCGAGGAGCCGGTAAAAATCGCCTGCGATTACGTGGTGATGGCCGTGGGCTCCAAGGCCAACGCGTTTGACTTGGATGGCGTGACGGTGCCCGTGACCCGCGTGGGCGACTGCTCGGGCGAGCGCACCGCCGACATTGCGAGCGCCATTCGCACGGCATATCACGCGGCCAACGAGCTGTAGTTGAACATCGCGGCCAGGCGGGGCGGTAGCACGGATCCGTCTCGCCCGGCTGTGTCCCGTCGGGTGTCAACCGGTGCGGGGCCTGCAAGCGCAGCAGGTCCCGCCCTTTTTGTTTTGCTCCGGTGGATAGCAATGCGAGGTAATCATGAGGAGTGAGGACGTCTACTGCCTTGCGGATCACTCAAAATTATTGGGGGAGGGGTTAATAACCATATCCTCTATACCAAAGGACATAAAGAGATGCCAATTTTGTTGACAAGCGAATGACGATTAGCTGCGAGTCAGCTACCAGCGTAAATAATCGATAAAGAAATGTCGTAATTTGGTGCCAAATGCCCAGATAACGCCGCGTCTACTTTAATTAACTGCTTTGAGCAAACAGTAAAATGCTACTATCTAACTTGCACGTAAGAAAGCAGATTAACGGTTAAGGCTAAGAAGTGGCAGGTATGTCGGAAGCAACTAGGACTCGCACGCATGCGCCCGAGGTTAGGCAGCGCGCCGTCGAGATCCTCCAAGAGGGGGTCGGTCATCGCGCCCTCGCCGCGGAGATTGGCATTCCCCAGGCCACGGCTCGTCAGTGGGCCCGCGCGTATGCCGTGGGCGGTGCCGACGCCGTTCTCAATGCCGGTTCGCATCATCACACCTACTCGTACGACGTAAAGCTCGCTGTGGTCAAGGACCGTCTGGAAAACGGCTTGACGGTTCGCGAGGCCATGATCAAGCACAAGATTCCCAGCGAGTCTTCGGTCAAGGCTTGGTGCCGTCAGTACCGCGAGAGCGGTGAGGCCGCACTGGTCGATAAGCCGCGCGGTCGCAAGCCGCGCGTTAAAAAGGCGGAATAGCAAACGGGATGGTGCGCCCACAGGGGCGCATTTTTCTTGCCGCGCCAACTTTTTGGACCGGCGCGAGCCTGTCGGGACATCCTCCAACGTGGCCAATAAACTGCACGCAGTGGCCCGCGCGCCTGTCGCTGCGATAGGGGAGCGTCGCCTCTCTGCTCCAAAGCGGACGCGCCCTTGCCCCGTACGCCTAAAACTCCCCAGTTGACCGAAAACCTGCCGCCGCTGCTCCTCAATTGAGCTATAACGTTAAACAATTGCAGCGTTTTTGCATGGGGGAGTGATGGTATGACGCTACTGTATTTCCTTACCCTGTTTCCGCTGGTACCGGCGCTGGGCATGCTGCTCGCGCGCGGTGACCGCGCCCGCGATGCGGTGGGGCTCATAGGTTCCGGCATTATTATGGCGGTGACAGTTGTAGTCGCCGTCATGTTTTTTGGCACGGGTCCGCAGAGCTTTGAGGTTGCCCCCGGCACCTCGCATGTGCTCTCGATCATCAGCTCCGCCATCGACGTGATTCTGTGCGCCGTCATCCTGTACAACGCGCGTAAATATAAGAGCACGCTCACCACGGTGCTCGGCGTGGTGCAGCTGGTGGGCTCGCTCGCCTTTGCAGCCATGACGCTGCCCGCGGCCGAGGCCGTCACGGCGACGCCGCTCTACCTGGACTACATGAGCGTGATCATGGTCCTCGCCGTCGGTATCGTCGGCAGTCTAATCTGCGTGTATGCCCTGGGTTACATGAAGGACTTCCAGGCCCATGACGAGCACGAGGCCGCGCTGCGCGGGCAGACCGCGCCCGACCGTCGCCCGCAGTTCCTGGCGCTTATGTTCCTGTTCCTCTCGGCCATGTTCGTCATCGTGACGAGCGATAACCTTGAGTGGCTGTTCTGCGGCTGGGAAATCACCACCGTGTGCTCGTTCCTCATGATTGGCTACACGCGCACGCCCGAGGCCATCAAGAACGCCTTCACCCAGATCATCCTCAACATGCTGGGCGGCATCGCGTTTTTGGCCGGACTCATGTACCTGCACGTTAACGGCATGCCGCTGACCATCTCGGGCATGATCGAGCTTTCCGGCGCCGGAACCGCGCAATCCGCGCTGCTGGTGATGCCGGTCGTTCTGCTGTCGCTCGCCGCCCTTACCAAGGCCGCGCAGATGCCGTTCCATACCTGGCTGCTCGGCGCCATGGTTGCCCCCACGCCCACGAGCGCCCTGCTGCATTCGTCCACCATGGTCAAAGCCGGCGTGTTCCTAATGGTCAAGCTGAGCCCGCTCTATGCCATCTATCCCGTGACCGGCTTTATGGTTACGAGTGTGGGTGCCATCACGTTTTTGCTCGCGGCCCTCATGGCCATCTCGCAGAGCAATGCCAAGCGCGTGCTCGCGTTCTCCACCATTTCCAACTTGGGTCTCATCAGTGCCTGCCTGGGTGTCGGCGCGCCCGAGGCCGTATGGGCGGCCATCTTCCTGATCTTGTTCCACACGGTGGCTAAGTCGCTGCTGTTCCTGTGCGTAGGCACCGCCGAGCACCATATCGGCAGCCGCAATATCGAGGACATGGACGGCATGTTCAGCCGCATGCCGCACCTGACGCGTCTGATGATGCTGGGCATTATGGGCATGTTTGTGGCGCCGTTTGGCATGCTCGTGTCCAAGTGGGGCGCCCTGGTGGCGTTTGCGCAGACCGGCAACGTGCTAATGATCATGGTACTTGCCTTTGGCTCGGCCGCGACGTTCTTCTTCTGGGGCAAGTGGCTTGCCAAGCTTTCGGGCGTCGACCCCACGGCTCAAAACGTTGAGGCCAATGTCCATAAGACCGAATGGATGGCCCTCAACACCATCGCCGCGCTGCTGATTCTGTGCTGCGTGGCGTTCCCGGTTATCTCGAGCGGTCTGGTGTCGCCTTACCTCGCCATGGTGTTTGGCCGCGTGCCGTACGTTATTGGCAAGGACGCCATGTATCTGATGGTGGTTATCGTGGCTTTTATCGCCGTGGTGCTGCTGACTTCATTCCGCGTGAGCAACAAGCCGCACGTCAACGTGTACCTTTCGGGTGTGGGAACCGACAAATATCGCCATTTCCGCGGCTCGATGGGACACGAGGTGAAGGCCGAAAAGCGCAATTGGTACTCGGAGGACGCCCTTGGCGAGAAGCGTATTGGCCCCGCGGGCAGCGTCGTGTGCTGCAGCATTATCTTGTTTGCGCTGCTGTGTTGCGCGTGGATTGGGCCCGAGCGGCTTGCCATGAGTGCGCCCTCGGTGCTGCGCGGTAAGTATTTCGAAGGCTCGGGCGTCGTGGGCATATTTATTGGTACCGTGGTGTTTGCCCTGCTGGCGCCGCTTGTGGGCGGCCTGATCGACGGTCTTGACCGTAAGCTTTCGGCTCGCATGCAGGGCCGCGTGGGCCCGCGCCTGCTGCAACCCTTCTACGATGTGGCCAAGCTCCTGCGCAAGGCCCCCGCCAGCGTAAACACCATGGACGATACCTATATGGCGTGCGCGCTCATCTTTACCGTGGTGGGCGGCGGCATCTTTGTGTCGGGCTCTAACACGCTACTGTGCGCTTTTATGGTGACGCTCGCCGCGATCTTTGTGGTGCTGGCGTCCGCCTCGACGCAAAGTCCGTTTGCCCAGGTTGGCGCCGACCGTGAGTTACTGCAGGTTATGAGTTACGAGCCCGCCGTTTTGCTGATGAGCGTGGGCCTGTACCTTGCCACCGACAGCTTTGATTCCATCGCCGTGACGGGGCAGTCGGTCCCCATCATCGTGCACAGCGCGCCCATTTTCCTCGCGTTGCTCGCGGTGCTTACCATCAAGCTGCGCAAGTCGCCGTTTGACCTTTCGTACTCGCATCATGCGCATCAGGAGATTGTCCAGGGCGTCGCCACCGAGATGAGCGGCGGCACGCTGGCCAAGATGACCCTTATGCACTGGTGCGAGACCGTGCTGTTTTTGATGTGGGTGGGCATGTTCTTTGTTTGGGACAACCCGGTGAGCTGGGTGGTCGCCCTGGTCGTGATGGCTGCAACGTATTTTGTCGAGGTCCTGATCGACAACACCTTCGCACGCAGCACCTGGCGCAGCTGCTTTAGGCTCGGATGGGGCGTGGCGCTGGTGTTTGGCCTGCTCAACCTTATGCCCATCCTCGTCGATGTGTTTATTTAGGAGGCGGCATCCATGGATCATAAAATGTCGCGCTCGCCGTGGGTTATTCATTACGACGGCTCGAGCTGCAACGGATGCGATATCGAGGTGCTGGCCTCGCTCACGCCACTGTTCGATGCGGAGCGCTTTGGCGTGGTCAACACCGGCAACCCCAAGCATGCGGATATCTTTTTGGTGACGGGGTCGGTCAATGCCCAGAACCTGCCCGTCGTGCGTCAGATCTACAACCAGATGCTCGAGCCCAAGTGCGTGGTGGCCTGCGGTATCTGCGCGTGCTCGGGCGGCGTGTTCCGCGATGCCTATAACGTGATCGGCGGCGTGGACCGCGCGATTCCCGTGGATGTGTACGCGCCCGGGTGCGCCATTCGTCCCGAGACCGTGATCGATGCCATCGTGGAGGCGTGCGGCATCCTGGACCAGAAGGAGGCCGTGATGCGCGCCGGCGGCGACCCGCTCACCGTGGGCGGCGCCGCTACCTGGGATGGTGGCGTTGAGCTAGGCGAGGACGGGTTTGTAGCTGCTGCGGGGGCCGGGGCCGGTGTCGACGCAGGCGCGGCTGACGGTGCGCCCGCCGCTGCAAAGGAGGCCAAGTAATGCAAAAGGCTATCTATACCACCGTCGGGATCGACGAGCTCCTGCCGCATGTGCAGGCGCTCAAGGGTGCCGGCGCGCGCTTTGTGCAGATGCACGCCGAGCGCAACGTCGACGACGGCACGTATCGCTTAGTCTATACGTTTATTAACGTTCGTGCTGCTCAGGAGCAGATCGCTCAGGACGGCAACTATGCGATCGAGAACCTGGTGGTTGAGGGAATTGATCAGTACCAGGAGATTCCGTCCATCAGCTCGTACTATCCGGCGGTATTCCCGTTTGAAAATGAAGCGCACGACCTGTTTGGGCTTGCCATCACCGACATGCAGATCGACTTTAAGGGCTTTTTCTACCAGGTCTCGACTGCCGAGCCCATGAGCGTTATCACGCCCGAGGTGAAGGCCGCGCGCGAGAAGGCCATGAAGGTCCGTGCCGCCGCCGAGGCCAAGGCGCGCAAGGCCGCGGCCGAGAAGGCGGCTGCTGCGGCTGCGGGGGAGGGCGCTGCGGGCGCCGGCAATGCCGCGGGCGCCGCTGCCCAGCCCGCTGCGGCTGCCGGCTCCGATGCTCAGCACGATGAGGCCGCTGCCAAGGCGGCGCTCAAGGCCGCCGAGCTGGAGGCAAAGCTTGCTGCCATGGATCCCGAGAAAGCGGCCAAGGTCCGCGCGGCACTTGCCGCCAAGGCCGCTCGCGACAAGCAGAAAAAGGAGGCGTAAGGTCCATGGCACATCGCTCCGTTATTCCGTTTGGCCCGCAACACCCGGTGCTGCCCGAGCCGCTTCATCTGGACCTGGTGATCGAGGACGACCGCGTCATCGAGGCAATTCCGCAGATCGGCTTTGTGCACCGCGGACTCGAGAAGCTCACCGAAAAGCGTGACATGCACCAGTTTGGCTACATCGCCGAGCGCATCTGCGGCATCTGCGCCGTGGGCCACAGCTACGGTTATGCCAGCGCCTGCGAGCGCATGCTCGACATTGAGGTGCCCGGCCGCGTGCAGTATATCCGCACCATTCTGCACGAGCTCTCGCGTATTCACTCGCATTTGCTGTGGCTGGGCCTGCTCGCCGATGCCTTTGGCTTTGAGGCGCTGTTCTATCGGTCATGGACCCTGCGCGAGCAGATACTCAAGATTTTTGAGAGCACTTGCGGCGGGCGCGTGATTCTGTCGATTAACGAGATCGGCGGCCTTAAGCACGATATCGAGGACTCCGAGCTGGCGGGCATTGTCCAGACGCTCGATGCCATGCGTCCTGACTACGAGGCCCTGGTGCATACGTTTTTGGACGACAACAGCTGCGGCGAGCGCCTGCATGGCGTGGGCGTGATTAGCAAGAAAGACGCGCTGGAGCTTTCGATGGTCGGTCCGTTTGGGCGCGCCTCGGGCGTGGATTACGACGTGCGCATGTTCGGTGACGGCGCCTATGCGGACTTGGCCGCGTTTGAGCCCATCGTTGCTACCGACGGCGACTGCTATGCCCGCTGCCAGGTTCGTTGCGCCGAGGTCACGCAGACCATGGACATCATCAAAGAGCTGGTGGGCAAGATTCCGCACGACGGTATCGGCGGGCGCACCAAGCTTACGCCGGCCGACGGCGCGCGCGGCGAGGTTGTAATTGAGCAGCCGCGTGGCGAGGCGTATTACTATGTGCGCGGCAACGGCACCAAGAATCTGGACCGTTTCCGCGTGCGCACGCCGACGTCGCAAAACCTGGCGGGTCTGACGCATGCGCTGCAGGGCGTGCTCCTTGCCAACGTGCCCATGATTATCCTGACCATCGACCCCTGCATTAGCTGCACGGAAAGGTAGGCGCGGCATGAGTTTGCTGACATTTGCCAAGACGGCCTTGGGTTCTATGGTCAAGCAGCCGGTAACGGTGTGCTATCCGCAGGAGAAGCTCGCGGCGCCCGAGCGCCTGCGCGGGCACATCGTTAACGACATGGACGTGTGCATTTGCTGCGGCATGTGCGCGCGTCGCTGCCCGGCGGGCGCGCTCGCGGTCGATCGCAAGGGTGGAACGTGGTCGATTGATCCGTACGCCTGCGTCGTGTGCGGCGAGTGCATCGAGAGCTGCCCCAAGCACTGCCTGACTATGGACACCGCCCGCACCCCAGTCGCAGCGGACAAGACTCCCACAGTAGAAACCAAGCCGGAATAGCGCTGGAATAGGGGCCGGTGGGGCAAAAATGCCCCACCGGCCCCGCGCTTAAACGCGCGGTTGTGCCGTCGCGAACAAAACTATGCCGGATTACGGGGCTGGATAGCGAACCTCCGACCATACAGAAAATCCCAAAAACAAAACCGCAGGTAGACTGCTTGCCGTTTTTCAAAAAAAGGCTGTATGGATGAGGACTCCGACTTTAGCCCCGTAATCCGGCATAGTTTTGAAATAGCACCATATCCGTAGCAGCCCTTGATCTCCCGTGGACAGAGGGAAACGGATCATTTTTGCCTCACGAGGGCTGCCGCGTGACCCGTCTGCCACGAAATGGGCCTATCTACTACGTTTAGGCGGCAGCCCTCGACCACGTCAAGTAATGCGAAATGAAAACCGCAGGTAGAACGCTTGCGGTTTTTCATGAAAAGCGGCTATGGTCGGGGGTATCGAGTCAAACGTAGCAGATGGCCCGATTTCGTGGCGAGCGTTACCAACTGATCCCCCGGGGACGGAGGAAAACGGATCATTTTGACCTGTTGGCTCCGAGTCGCATCCGTTTTCCTGCGAAAACTCTCGTGTCTCAACTTTGGTGAGACATTTGTCTCACGCTCAAAACCGAATCTGGAACGTGTGTCACCTGCCCTAATTGTGTCTCATTTCGTAACTTTAGGCTGATGCAAGGTCTGAGACCGCGAGAAGGGAGACGCGATGGGTAAGTACACGAGGGGTCTCTTGGCGGTGATACTGGCCGTAGTGCTGGTGTTGCCAGCCGCAGCATTCGCCATGCTGCCCGAGGCCAACGCCAGGTCCAGCACAGGAATGGACGGACCGATAATGACCGGAAAGGTCGCCGACCCCGGCACCAGCGGTCGCTGGGAAATCTGGGTGGCAGGCCACGGTGGCAATAAGGTAACGACCCAAAACGTCGGTCGAATCTGGACCGACAAGACGGTCAAGGCAACCGAGGAAAACGAAGAGTCGGACTTTTTGACCACGCTTTCGGCGATGTCCTCGACGTCTAATTCAACCGTGACGGTCACCACGCCGCTTGACATCGTGATGGTGCTGGATGCCTCTGGCTCGATGGATGATCCTATGGGTGGCGGAGATTCCACCAAGCGTATCGATGCACTGAAGAGCGCTGCGAACAGCTTTATCAATACCATTGCCAAGCAAAACGAGGGTATCGAGGGTGTCGATAGGCAGCACAGGGTTGCCATTGTTAAGTTTGCGGGTGATAAGACCAATAAGGTCGGCAATGACCAGTACAAGAAAGGGCAATTTTGGTACAACAACTCGCAGGTGATGAAGGGTTTGACCGATTGCTCTGGCGGCAACGTGAAAGTTCTTGAGGATACAGTTGCTGGAATCAAACCAAGCGGTGCCACGCGTGCCGACTATGGTCTGGAACTGGCCGGGGATATCACTTCTGGCCGCGCAGATGCCAAGAAGATCGTTGTGTTCTTTACCGACGGCAAGCCAACGAGCTTCAGCGAGTTTGATTCTGACGTCGCCAAGGGTGCCGTGACGGCTGCCAAGAAGATGAAGGATGGCAAAGCCACCGTTTATACCATCGGCATCTTTAGTGGAGCGGACCCCGCTGACGATCCCTCGAAAGAGGGGACAAGCGACGTCAACAAGTTTATGCACGCCGTGTCGAGTAATTATCCCGATGCCACGTCGTATGCGAGCGACAAGCTTGGCACACGCGCGGAAAACTCCGACTACTACAAGTCGGCGACCAACGCCGAAGAGCTCAAGAAGGTCTTCGACGACATCTCACAGGCCATCACATCGGAGGCGCCTTATCCGACCGAAATCCATAAGGGCTACGACGAGACCAAGTCCGGCTACATTACGTTTACCGACGAGCTGGGCGACTTTATGCAGGTCGACGGATTTACCGAAGTCGTCATCAACGGCACGCCGTTTACCGAGGCGAGCAAGACGTTCAACAAAGAAACCAATACCGACACATACGAGTTCACCGGCAAGGCAAAAGACCTGCTCATCACCGTGCAGCGTGCTGGCGCTGACAATCCCCAGAAGGGCGATATCGTAACGGTTAACATTCCTGCGTCGTTGATTCCGCTGAGCCACTTTAAGACCGTAGACGGCAAGCTTTCGGTCGACAACGTTAAGCCCATTCAGGTGAAGTATGCCTCGAGCGTGAAGAGCGCCGCACTTGACAACCTGTTTACGCCCGAGAAGGTCACGGGGCTCAAGGACTACATCGAGCATAATACGACTGTCGTTGACGGCACCAAGACCGTGAGCTTCTACGCGAACAAGTGGAGCGGTGGTGCGTTGGGTGATACGGTTGCGACCTTTGAGCCGGCCGACACCAACCGCTACTACTACTTCCAGAAGCAGACTCCCATTTACACGGACAAGGACTGCACACAGCCCGCAAAGAATTCACTGGCAGATACCGGCACCTATTACTACAAGGATGAGTTTGAGGAGCAGGGCGAGAACGGCGAGGCCAAGCCCGCCACCACCGTCATCGAGTTTATCGGCGGCGACGCTGCGAAGTTTGACGGCGCTATTGTTGCCGACGAGGGCGGCAACCTTTCGTTTAGCGTGGGAACCGCGCGCCTAGCCTTTATCGACGAGCTCCACACCACCAAGGAGAGTGTGGGCGACAACAACACTGGCACCGCGACCGACGTTCTCAACCCCAAGTGGAACAACATGTCCGCCAAGGCGGCCGCGACGCATGTCAATTCCTACCTGGGCAACAACGGCAAGATCAGCTTTGCGTATGACATGACGCCGGCAATGGTGAACACCAAAGCCAGCTTTGGTCTAACCAAGGTGCTCGAGGGCCGCGACTGGAGGGATACTGACGCGTTTGAGTTTGGCCTGACGTCCGAGAACGGCGCCCCGATGCCTGCGACTACGACTGCGATCGTGCGCAAGGCTGACCTGGACGACAAGGGCAAGGCTGTCATCGACTTCGGCACGGTCGAATACACCGAACCTGGCACGTACGTCTACAAGGTCAGTGAAAAGCACGCCGGGACCACGATTGACGGCATCGCCTACAGCGGTAACGTCGCGGAGATCACCGTGACGGTGAAGCCCAATAAGAAGGGCGAACTGAGCGCTGACGTGAAGGCGACCTCGGGTGAGACCGAGTTCAAGAACGCCTACGCTACGAATCCTGTTGAGTCCAGCGTAACCAGTCAGATTGCCGTGACCAAGTCTCTGACCGGGCGCGACCTTACGGTCGGTGAGTTCAGCTTTGAGCTGCGCGAGATTAAGGATGAGGACTCTGAGCTTATCGAGACCGTTAAGAACGCTGCCGACGGCAAGGTGACGTTCAGTGCCATCAAGTACACCGAGATCGGCCAGCACACCTACAAGCTGCATGAGGTTAAGGGCAACTCCGGCGGTATTGACTACGATGACGCGGTCTACACCATCGTGACGACCATCGCCGATAACGGCAAGGGCCAGCTGGTTGCCACGCACGAGCTGAAGGACGCCAAGGACGTCAAGAGCATCGAGTTCAAGAACGCCTACACCACGAATGCTACCGAGGCATCGCTTGCGGGTATCAAGAATCTGCAGGTTGACGACGCTCTGACCCCGGCTGATATCACCGGCAAGTTCACCTTTACCGTGACCGGTGAAGAGGGCGCACCTATGCCTGCGAGCACGAGCGTGCACAACGACGTTGACGGCAAGGTCGACTTTGGCAAGATTACCTTTACGCTCGACGACCTTAACAAGGCTGTGGGTGAGAAGCCCGAGAAGCGCGAGCACACCTTTACCTACACCGTGACCGAGTCCGGTGAGGTCGCTGGCGTGACCAACGACGCTAAGCCGTCGCGCGAGGTTTCCTTCACCGTGACCGATGACGGCAAGGGGAATCTGCGCGTATCCCGCAAGCCGGACGGTGATGCGGCCTTCACGTTCACCAATACCTATAACGTGACGCCTGTCGAGACGAGCGTCACCGACCAGATCACCGCGAATAAGGTCCTGACCGGACGCGAGCTTGCTGCCGGCGAGTTCTCCTTCGAGCTCGTCGAGGGCGACAAGGTCGTCGCCACCGGCACCAACGACGCCAGCGGCAACATCACGATGGGTGCCGTGAAGTACGCCAAGCCCGGCAAGTACCCCTACACGCTGCGCGAGGTCAACGGCGGAACCACCAGCAAGGGCATCACGTACAGCGACGCCAAGTACACCATCGAGACCACCATTACCGACAACGGTGACGGTACCCTCAGCGCTACGCACGAGCTGAAGAGCGCCACGCCTGCGACCTTCGAGAACACTTACAGCGTGACCCCGACCGATGCAGACCTCGACTTTGACCTGAGCAAGGTCATCAGCGGCCGCGACTGGACGGATGGGGACGAGTTCAGCTTTACCATCACCGCCCCCGAAGACGCCCCACTGCCCGATCCCGCAACCGTAACCGTGAGCAAGAAGGACGCGAAGGACGGCATTGCCGCCATCAAGTTCGGCAAGATTCACTACGCTGCCGCCGGAACCTATAAGTACGAGATTCGCGAGAACGCGGGCAGCACGGTCGGCATGACGTATGACGCGCATGTCGCAACCGCCGAAGTGACCGTGACCGAGAACGGCGATGGCAGCCTGACCGCCAACGTCACCAAGAAGGAAAACGGACGCTTTACCAACACGTACCGCACTGAGCTTAACTACACCGCTGCCGGCGGTCTGTGGCTCAGCAAGTATCTGGATGGCCGCCCCATGACCGAGGGTCAGTTCACCTTTACCGTGACACCTGCTGACGACGCTTCGGCTCGCGCGCTCGGTCTGCTGCCCGGGGCTAATAGCTTCAAGTCCCCCGCAGCGGCAGAGGCAACGGTCGGACTGATCGACATTCTGGCTGGTCATGAGGTTATATTTACGCAGGCTGACGCCGGCAAGACCTTTACGTACACCGTGGCCGAGAAGAACGACGGCCAGCCCGGTTACACCTACGACGACGCCGTGCGCACGGTGACGATCGCCATCGCCGACGACACCGCCGGCACGCTCACTGCTACGACGACCGTTTCCGGCGGTCCCGAGGGCACGCATGAGACAGTCCACAAGAGTGGCGAGAACAAGGTCGAGAAGGCCCTGGTGCCGTTCCACAACAGTTACAGCGCTACGACCAACACGCCTGGCGGCACCGCCGCTCAGGTCGTTGCCACCAAGACTCTGACCGGCCGCCCGATGGCCGACGGCGAGTTCTGGTTCGGCATCGCCTATCAGGGTGAGCTTGTGGCATACGAAAACCTCAAGCCCAATATCGGCGGGCACGTGAGCTTTGATACGCTGCACTACGACACTAAGATGCTTGCTAATCTTGAGGCTGCTGGGCTTGCTTATCGTACCGATAAGGACGGCAAGCTTGCCTGGACCATTAACTACACGGCCTACGAAGATTTATTCGGGCTGCCGAATGGCGTTTCCGCTACAACGTGGAGCTTTGGCTTTAAGGTTATCGTCGTCGACAACGGTGACGGTACCCTGACGGCGACGGTCGACTACGGCGGCGTCGAGCCCTTGTTCGAGAACGTCTACGGCGCCGAAGCCGTGGATGCTGCGCTCACCGGTACTAAGAAGCTCCAGGTTGCCGAGGGCCTGACCCCGGCCGACATCACGGGTAAGTTCACCTTTACCGTGACCGCCGACGAGGCAGGTGCCCCGATGCCCGAGCGCACGACCGTAACCAACGACGCAGTCGGTAACGTGGACTTTGGCAAGATCCACTTTACGCTCGAGGACCTCAACCGCGCTCTGGGCGTGACGGACGATGCGACCGATAAGGCCGAGGCAGACGAAGCTGACGAAGCCGAGGCCGACGAGGCAGAGGCCGACGAGGCAGAGGCTGAAGAGGCCGACACCGATGCCAACGCCGACGAGCCCAGCGACGAGCCCGAGCCCGCAGCCCCCACCGCTCCGCGCTCGCACACCTTTACTTACACGGTGACCGAGTCCGGTAGTGCCCCTGGCGTGACCAATGACACCAACGCCACGCGCAAGGTTTCCTACACCGTGTCTGACGACGGTGCCGGGCATCTGAGCGTCAAGCGCGAAGGCGACGACGGTGCTGCCTTCACGTTTACCAACACCTACGGCGTGGCACCTGCCGATTCGTCCGTGACCGATCAGGTCAAGACGGTCAAGCGTCTGACCGGCCGCGATCTTGCAGCTGGCGAGTTCACGTTTGAGCTGCTCGAGGACGGTGTGGTTGTCGCTAGCGGTACCAACGACGTCAACGGTAACGTTACGCTGAGCCCGATCCGCTACGAGGCACCCGGCACGCACACGTACATGCTGCGCGAGGCTTGCCCCAACGTGCTCGGCCTGTACAAGGGCGTCACCTATGACGGCACGACCTACACCGTCGTGACCACCGTCTCCGACAACGGCGACGGCACGCTGACCGCGACGCACAAGCTCGAGGGAACCACCGAGTCGGCTGGCTTTACCAACAAGTATCACGCCATGCCTACGCAGGTTTCCATCGGCGCGGTCAAGGTGCTCGAGGGACGCGAGCTCAAGAAGGACGAGTTTAGCTTTAAGCTCGTTGGCGAGGACATCGAGTCCACCGTCACCAACGATGCCGACGGCAAGATCAACTTCGACAAGTTCGAGTACGACGAGCCTGGTACGTACGTCTACACCATCAGCGAGGTCAAGGGCGACGAGGCCGGTATGACCTACGACAAGTCCGTCTTTACCGCGACCGTCAACGTGGCCGATGACGGCGAGGGTAACCTCAAGGCGAATGTCGCCTTTGCCAAGGGCGATAAGAGCGTCGAGGGTATCGTGTTCAACAACACGTACAAGAAGCCCGAGACGCCCGTGCCGACGCCCGATCCCGGCACGCCCAAGACCGTGACGAACATCGTCAAGACGGTCAAGGGTTTCCTGCCCACCACAGGCGACCAGCAGGCTGCCGCTCTGCTTATGGCATTTGTCATCGCCATGGCCGGTGTCGGTGCCCTGGTCTGGGGTATCCGTAAGCGTTAGGCACGCTGGTAGCGCCCGGGGCCAAAAGGCCCCGGGCGGCCGGCGGGGAGCCAGAAATGTAGCCCCCACCCCACCCCCAGCCGCCACGGAGGCATCTCCCTCCTCCGTGGCGGCATTTTTGTGCGTGGGGGAGGTGGGTGCGCCACGAAATCGGCCCATCTACTACGTTTGGCCCCTTACCTCCAACCATGCCAAAAAACGCCAAAACATAACCGCAGTTAGAACGCCTGCGGTTATGCTCAAAACGAAGGTATGGTCAGGGGTGTCGAGTCAAACGTAGTAGATGGGCCGGTTTCGTGGCGCGCGGTTCCGGCTGATCCCTTGGGGGCGGAGGAAAACGGATCATTTTGGTCCCGTGAGGCTGGCGGAGGCACTCGTGCAGGGCCGCCCGAACAAAACTATGCCGGTTTACGGGGCTGAGTCACGAGTCCCCAACCATGCCGATATTCGTGAAAATAAAATCGCAGGTAGACGAGCCGTCATTTTGCAGAAAACGCGGGTATGGATGGGGGTCCTGAGTTTAGCCCCGTAAACCGGCATAGTTTTGAAATGGTATTAAATCGGTGGCAGCCATTTTGCTATGCCGGGGCGGTCAGTCGTTGGGCAACTACCCTCGCAGGTAGGCGATGGCGATCTGCGTGCGGTTGCGCAGGCCCATCTTTGCAAGGATCGAGCTGATGTGGTTGCGCACGGTGCCTTCGCCCATGTAGGCGGTGGCGGCGATCTCCTTGTTGTCGAGGCCGCGGGCGATGAGCTCGGCGACTTCGAACTCGCGGTCGGTTAGGCCGGCAAAGGCTGTGGGCCGGCGGGGCGCGTCGGCTTCGGTGCCCGCCCCATTAAAATCGATATCCTCGATCGCCTTGCCCTCGAGCACGCGTTTGCCATCCATGACCTGTGCCAACGCCGGCGGAATGGCGGCGACATCGGTCTTGATCAGGTAGCCGCGGGCGCCCAGTTTAAGCGCCGACACAATGTACTCGTCATCCGAGAATGTCGTCAGAAACACCACGCGCGCCGTGGGGTCGCGCTCAAGGATTTCGCGTGCCGCCGAAAGGCCGTCGCGTCCCGGCATCTGAATGTCGAGCAGCGCGATGTCGGGCGCGTGCTCGCTGTAGAGCGCGACCGTCTCGTCGCCATTGGCGCCGGTGCCCACCACTTCGATCTGCGGCTGGGCGCCCAGGATAATCTTGAGCGAATCGACCACTAAGCGGTCGTCGTCGACAACGATGAGCCTCATCGGTCCTCATCTCCTTGCTGTTTGGGAACGGTGGCAAACACGCGCCAGCCGCCGGCGCTGGCACGCGGGCCGGCGGTGAAGGTGCCGCCAAGCGCCTCGATGCGCTCGCGCATGGAGGCGAGCCCCATGCCCTCCGCAGCGCCGCGGCCGCTTGCTTGGACCCCGCCCGCGCCATCGTCGGTAACGACAAGCTGGTAAAACGACGGATGTTCCATGCATCGTATGGTGACGGTCTGGGCGCAAGCGTGGCGCATGGTATTGGAGAGTGCCTCGCGCAGGACCGCTGCAAAGCAGTTGGCGACATTTGCGGGCGCATGCTCGGCCAAAACTTCAAGCTCAATCTGCGGGCCGCCGTCCGAGCGTGCGCCTTCAACAATGCGTTCGAGCTGCACGGAAAGGTCGGCGGCATTGTCGTTGAGCGCGTGGACGCTGGCGCGCACGAGTTGGAGCGCCTCGTCAACCGTGCGTTTGACGTCGGCGAAATCGGCGGCAACCCTGGGCTCGTTGGCATGGACCACGCGCAGGGCTTCGGTTTGAAGCGAAGCGCGCGTGAGCTGGTGGCCCACGTTATCGTGGATCTCGCGCGCGATGCGGGCGCGTTCGGCGAGCGTCGCGAGTTCGACTTCGTAGTCCTGGCGGTCGGCGAGGTCACGGTTGCGTGCCTCGAGTGCCAGGGCGCGTTCTTGCAGCTTGTCGCGGATGCGACGCATGCGTTCCTGTTCGCGCTCCAGCTGCGCGGTGCGCAGCGACAGCAACGTGGCGGCAACCGAAAGGATGGCGGTTAACAGCAGCGTTCGGGTGGTGAGCACGCCGCCACGAAGGTCCGCGACAAGCGCGCAGACACACACGGCGCCAATCGCCAGCGCGGGCCAGATTCGTTCACGGCGCACGCGCCGCGCGATGTCATAGAGGGCGAGAGGCGCAAACGGCACAAACGGCGGCAGGACGACTGCCGCGATGATGTAAGCGCAGCTCGCGGTCTCGCTCGCGCGCCGGGTGCGTTCCCCCTGTGCGACCTCGGCCAGTGAGGTGGCAATAACGCCAAGGCAAAACGCCGCGACCAGGTGAGCGTCCACAGCAAGGCCCATGGCGGCCGCAATACAGCACGCCAGAACGATCGATTTGTCGAAAAGCCTGTTCATACGGGTATTGTACGCGAAGCCGCGCGTGGTGGAGGGACCGCCTGCGCAACCGTGACATTCCTCCCACGCGGCAAATCGGGGACGTCGGCAGGCCACGCGGCCAAGCCTCGCACTCGTGACAAAGCTCACTGGTGCGCGCCGGCGGCTCCTGCGATGATGCAATCGTACCGGGCCACGACCAACAGAAGGGCCGCCTCATGACAGACATCGTCCACGTCGAAAACCTCGTCAAGCGTTATGACGATCTTATCGCGCTCGACCACTTTAACCTGAGCATCGCCCCCGGCGAGATCTTTGGCCTGCTGGGTCCCAACGGCTCGGGCAAGACCACGTCCATCAACTGTATCCTGCAGCTGCTTGCCTACGACAAAGGCACCATCGAGCTCTTTGGCGAGCCCATGACGCCCGCCCGCTACGACCTCAAGCGCCGCATCGGCGTGGTGCCGCAACAGGTGGCGGTGTTCGACGAGCTCACCGTGCGCGAGAACATCGACTATTTCTGCAGTCTCTACGTCAACGACCGCAAGCGCCGCCGCGCGCTGGTGGACGAGGCGATCGACTCTGTCGGCTTGGGCGACTTTACGAAGTTCCGCCCCGGCAAGCTCTCGGGCGGCCTGGCGCGTCGCCTCAACATTGCCTGCGGCATCGCGCACAAGCCCGAGCTCATCTTCTTTGACGAGCCCACGGTGGCGGTCGACCCGCAGAGTCGCAACGCCATCCTGGAGGGCATCTGCCGCCTGCGCGACGAGGGCGCCACGGTGGTGTATACCAGCCATTATATGGAGGAAGTCGAGCAGATCTGCAGCCGCATCATGATCATGGACGGCGGGCGCGTGCTGGCGCAGGGCACCAACGACGAACTCAAGCGCATGATTCAGATGGGCGAGAAGATCGTGATCGAGGTCGGCGAGGTGCCGAGCGCGGCGCTCGGTGCCGTCGCGAGCCTGCCACATGTCCTGGACCTGTCGGCGACGGCGGGCCAGCTCACGTTTTCGTGCGAGGCGAGCCCGCATAACCTGACGGACATTCTCGATGCGCTGCGCTCGCATGACGTGGCGCTTGGCCGCATTTATTCCGAGCCGCCGACCCTCAATGACGTGTTCCTCGAGATCACCGGCCGCGAGCTGCGCGACTAGGGGGCAGTCATGTTCAAAACCATCATCACCACGGTCAAGACGCTGCTGCGCCGGCCGAGCACGTGGGTTTGGGGCGCTGTCTTTCCCGTCGCGCTTTCCACGATGTTCATGTTTATGTTTGCGAACCTCAGCTCCGACGGCACGGTCGACCCGGTGCCGGTTGCTGTCGTGGCGGATGAGGCTTGGGACGCCTCGACCTTTAAGGACGTGGCGACGTCGCTTGCCCAGGAAGGCGACGACCGGCTGCTCGAGATCCACGAGTGCGATGACGCAGCCGATGCGAACCGTGCGCTTAAGGCCGGCGAGGTTGCGGGCATCTATACGGTCGACGATGCGGGCACGCCCAAGCTCACGCTGCTATCGAGCTACGACAGCTCGCGTGCCTCATCGGTGCTCACCGACCGCAGCATTCTGGAGACGGTGGCAAGCTCGTATACACAAAATGCCGAGCTCATGTCCCAGATTGCCCAGGACAACCCGGCGGCGCTCGCCGACTCGGAGGCGGTTGCGCGCGCCCTGTCGCTCGAGGGCGGCACCCGCCGCGTAAGCCTGACACGCACCACGCCCGATGGCACGGTCATCTACTACTACGCGCTCTTTGGTCTGGTGGCGATGATGTCTGCCGAGTTTGCCGCCTTGAGCGTCGTCGATCTGCAGCCCAATCTGTCGGGCCTCGGCGCGCGTCGCTGCGTGGGCGGCCTTTCCAAGACGGCGTCGCTGGCTGGCATCTTTGTCGGCTCGTGGCTGGTTTCCTTCGCCTCGATGGCGATCGCAATCGGCTACGTGCGCCTGGTCGTGGGTGTCGACTTTGGCGGGCGCGAGGGGCTGTGTCTGGTGGGCGGCGCCGCTTCCGCGCTTGCCGCCACGGGCCTGGGACTCTTTGTGGGCACGCTTCCCGTTAAGGGCGGCAAGGCGTCCAAGTCTGGCATCCTCACGGGCTTTGCCACCACGTGCGCCCTGTTCGCCGGCCTCTACGGCGAGCCGGCGATGGCGCTTGCCGACGACGTCGCCCGCGCCTGCCCGGCCGAGTGCTGGCTCAACCCCGTCAAGCTCATCTGCGACATGTTCAACCGCCTGTATTTCTTTGAGGACCTGAGCCCCTTTGCCGTTCGCGCCGGCGCGCTGGTCCTTATGGCGCTGCTGTTCGTTGCCGCCGCCACGCTGATCTTTGGAAGGAGCCGCTATGAGCACCTTTAAGACCGCGCTTCGCATGGCGCTGGCGCACCCGTTCTACCTGCTCATCTATACGGTGTTCATCTCGCTCATGGGCGTATTCATCGCGGCATCTGTGAGCTGGAACTCGTCGCAGCTCACCGAGTACAAGCCCTACGACACCAACGTGATCGTGGTCGACCGCGACAATAGCGACCTTTCGCGTGCGCTTACCAAGCATCTGGGTTCGCGTTTTGAGCTGGTCACGGGCGTCGGCGACGACACCTACGACCTTGCGGACGCGCTCTCCAAGAGCAACAGCGCCAAAGGTAGCGCCGACTGCGTGTTCTTTATCCCGGAGGGGTTTGAGGGCGATCTTGTTGCAGCCGCCCGCGCGGGGGAGTCCCTGCCCAAGCTCGACGTGACTTACGGTGCCGGTACCATGGCGGCGGCGCTTTCGTCTGCCGAGGCCTCGCGCTGGATCTCGCTCGCGGGTGCTGCGGCGGCACTTGAGCCCACTGCCTCCAACGGCGACGTTGCCAAGGCTGCCGAGCATGCTGCCGCGAAGCGCGCGGAGGTCGAGATTGAGCAGGTCAAGGTCGACTCGACAGCCGCTGCTACGCTCGAGTCGTATTTCAACTTTGGGGCCTATGCGATTATCTCGTCGGTCATCGTATCGGTGGGGTTGGTGTTCTCGGGCATGAACGAGCCCGAGCGCGTACGTCGTATGGATGCCGGCCCAATCTCTGAGCGCCGGCGCTCGCTTGCCGTGTTTGCGGCCGCCGCCGTGATCACCGTCTGCATCTGGTTTGTGTCGAGCATGATGGGCGTCGTGGGCTTTGCCGGCGCGGTCGCCGAGGTCGGCGTGGGTCGCGTGTGTCTGGTGCTGGCGGCGACGTTTGCCCTGGCGTGCACGCCTCTGGCCGTTGGCTTTGCGCTGTCGAGCCTGGGTGCGCGCGAGGAGCTGCTTAACGGTGTGGGCAACCTGCTCGGCATGCTCATGACGTTTTCGGGCGGCGCTTGGATGCCGCTGTCGCTGATGGGCTCGGCCGTGCAGACGGTGGCGCACTTTGTGCCGACGTATTGGGTGAACGACGCGATTGGCAAGGCGCTCGCTTCGGATCTGACGTCTGCCGTGTTGGGCGACATCGCCTGCGACCTGGGCGTCACCGTGCTCTTCGCCGCCGCCATTGCCGCCGTAGGCCTGGCTCTCGCACGCGCCAAATCCCGCGCCTAGTCTGAAATAAATCCTAGGCCTCTCCCCAAAATAGTTCGCCAAGGTTTACTATTACGTTCATAAAGTAGTACGAGGCTAACAATGGGGGATACCATGGCAACGCAGGAAGCCTATGTCCAGGTCAAGGATCTCAAAAAGCACTACGGCGACGGTGATGCGCGCCTGACGGTACTCGATGGCATCGACACGTCCATCAATCGCGGCGAGATCTGCGTCATGCTGGGACCCTCGGGCTCGGGCAAGTCGACCTTTCTCAACCTGATCGGCGGCCTGGAGGATGCCGACGGCGGCTCCATCATGGTGGACGGCTGCGACCTCACAGTGCTCAAACCTACCGACCTGGGCGAGTATCGCCGCCGTGAGCTGGGCTTTGTCTTCCAGTTCTACAACCTAGTGCCCGACCTCACCATCAAGGAAAACATCGAGGTCACGGCGCACCTGTCCAAAAACCCGCTCAACATTGACGACCTGCTGCGTTCGCTGGGCCTCTACGAGCACCGCAACAAGTTCCCGCGCCAGGTCTCGGGCGGCCAGCAGCAGCGCTGTGCCATCGGCCGTGCGCTCGTCAAAAACCCGGGCCTGCTGCTGTGCGACGAGCCCACCGGTGCGCTCGACTATAAGACGTCCAAGGAAATCTTGCAGCTTATGGAGGATGTCAATCACGAGTACGGCTGCACCATCATCATTGTCACCCACAATGCCGCCATCGCGCGCATGGCCAATCGCGTGCTGCGCCTGCGCGACGGGCACATCGTCGAGGATGAGCTCAACGAGTCGCCCGTCGCGGCCGCCGAGCTCGATTGGTAGGCGGCGCCATGACACCTCTCGCAAAACGTCTCCCGCGCGAGCTGCGCCGCAATATCGGCAAGTACCTGGGCATCTTTTTACTCATGTGCGGAAGCATCGCCCTTACCTCGGGCTTTTTGCTCGCGGCGCATTCCATCGGCTGCCTTATCGACGACATGCGCGATGCGTACACGATTGAGGACGGCCGCGTGACCACCTCCTTCGAGGCTACCGACGATCAACTCAAAGCCGCCGAGGATGCGGCCGGCGACGTCGGCGGCGTCACGCTCTACAAGAATTTCTCCATCGATGCCATCATCAAAAAGACCGCCGGCGACGACGGCACCAAGCGCACACTGCGCACCTATGCGCACCGCACCAAGGTCGATATCGCGTCCTACTGTGAGGGCAGGGAACCCAGGGCGGACGACGAGGTGGCCATCGATCGCATCTTTGCCACCAACAACGGCCTCGCCGTGGGCGATAAAGTCGAGCTCGAGGGTCGCACCTACATCATCTGCGGCATCATGACCCAGCCCGATAGCCAGGCGCTGTTCCTCAACAATTCGGACTTTACGGTGAACACCATCACCTATGGCGTGGCCGAGGTCACCGATGCCGGCTTTGCCGCGCTCGAGGATGTCGGCGGCGCGCCCGCCTACACCTACTCCTTTACCTTTACCGATCGCGACCTCCCCACCGCGGATCGCATCGATGCGGAGCAGGATATGGTCGAGGCGCTGACCGATGCCGATGCGCGCGTGGATGACCTCATCGACGCCGATTCCAATCAGGGCATTGGCTATGCGCGCGACGACGTGGACGGCGACTCTACGATGTGGATGACGCTGCTCGACATTATCATCGTGATCATGGCGTTTGTCTTTGTGGTCCTTACCGACGCCACCATCGAGGAGGAGAGCGCCATCATCGGCACGCTGCTCGCCAGCGGCTATCGTCGTCGCGAGATTGTGCTGCACTACCTGGCGCTTCCCGCCATCGTAGGCGTGGTCGCGGCGCTGCTGGGCACCGCGCTCGGCATTGCGTTCTTTACCGAGCCTATGCGTAGCCTGTATTACGGCTCGTACAGCCTGCCGCCCTTCCAGGTGTACTGGAGCTGGGAGATCTTTGTGAAGTGCGCCGTGGTTCCCGCTGCCGCGCTCATCCTCATTACACTGGTGGGCCTGCTTCGCAAGATGGGCAAGACGCCGTTGCAGTTCCTTCGCCACGAGGCGAGCGGCAAGTCGGGTACCAAGCGCGGTCTGCAGCTGTCGGAACGCATGGGTTTTGTTTCCCGCTTCCGCTTGCGTATCTTCCTGCGCAACCTGGGCAACTTCGCCACGCTCTTCGTGGGCATTGCATTTGCGTCGCTGCTGCTGCTCTTTGGCCTGGCGATTCTGCCCACGATGACGCACTGCGCGGACAACCTCGAGACGAGCCTGGTCGCCGAGCACCAGTACACGCTCAAGGCTCCGCTGGAGCTCGAGGGCACCGCCGAGGAGCGCGAGCAATGGTCAGCACTCGAGCGCTTGCAGTCGGTTGACGGCGCGCTGCTTTCCGCCGCCCAGGATGCCGATGACGAGCTCGATGACGCGGCCGATGCGGCGCAGGCGGCAGCCGATGCCGCGACCGCATCTCCGTCTGCCGAGAGCCTGACCGCAGCGCAGGATGCGCTTGCCAAGGTCCAGGACAAGAAGGATGCGCTTTATGCGCGCCTCGATGACCTTGCCGATGCCCTCGGCTGTGACCGCGACGAGGCTATCGACCTGATCGACAAGGCTTCTAAGATCGACACTGACAACGACGATATCCACCCGGTCAATACGACCGACAACGGCGCGGGCGCAATCGCGCAGGCCGAGAAATATGCCGTTTACCAGCTGCAATACAACCGCGGCGATGGTAATGGCGAGGAGACGATTTCCGTCTACGGCATCTCGCCCGATTCGCGCTATTGGAAAGACCTCAACGTGGGCGATGGGCGCGTCGTCTTTGGCGGCGGTCTGCTCGATAAGTTTGGCTGGAGCGAGGGCCAGAAGGTCACGCTCAGCGACAAGTACGAGGGCGAGCATTATTCCCTTGAGTACGCGGGCAAGGATTGTGCCTGGGGCTCAAAGTCGGACATGAATATCTATATGAGTGTCGACGACTTTAACGAGCTGTTCGGCAACGACGCCGCCTATTTTAACGGCTATGTGAGCAACGAGAAGCTCGACCTCGACGCGCGCTACTTTGCCGGCGACACCACGCCCGACGACATGCGCGCCGTAGGCGACCAGTTCATTGGCATGATGAGCAAAATGATCGGCATGATGGTCGGGCTCGCGGTGTTTATCTTCCTACTGTTTATGTACCTGCTGACCAAGGCCGTGATCGACCATAGCGCCCGCTCGATTAGCTACATGAAAGTCTTTGGCTATCGCGATGGCGAGATCTCGCATCTGTACATCCGATCGATCACGTTGTGCGTGGCAGCGTCGCTCGTGTTGAGCCTGCCGGTCATTATTGGCTCGCTCACGGCCATCTTCCGCTCGATGCTGCTCGCCTATAACGGCAATATTGAGATTTACGTGCCCTGGTGGTCCATGGCGGCGTGCGCAGAAATTGGCTTTGCGACCTACCTGGTCGTGGCGCTGCTGCACACGCGCTCCATCAAGCGCGTCAGCCTGGCCGAGGCCCTCAAAGTCCAAGAGTAGTCATTTAAGTCTGTCCCCAATGACTGGGTGCCGTACTTGACTTTAACTCTGCTTTAACTGGTACCATCCTCTTATGTCTGTAACGCCATATAGACCGAGGGGATATATCTATGACCGCAACTACACCCGCAGCACCCGCTAAGGTGTACTTCACCAACTTGCGCACGCATGCTCGCGAGAGCCAGCTCGACAAGCTCAAGCGCCTCATCCGTCACGCCGGTATTGAGCAGATCGACTTTGAGAACAAGTTCGTCGCCATCAAGATTCACTTTGGCGAGTTGGGCAACCTGAGCTTTTTGCGCCCCAACTACGCCCGCGCCGTCGCGGACGTCGTGAAGGAATTGGGTGGCAAGCCCTTTCTCACCGACTGCAACACGCTCTATGTCGGTAGCCGCAAAAACGCGCTCGAGCACATCGATACCGCCTACCAGAACGGCTTTACCCCGTATGCCACGGGTTGCCAGATCATCATCGCCGACGGCCTCAAGGGCACCGACGAGGCGCTCGTCCCGGTCGAGGGCGGAGAGTACGTGCACGAGGCTAAGATCGGTCAGGCGCTCATGGATGCCGATATCGTGATTAGCCTCACCCACTTTAAGGGCCATGAGCAGGCCGGCTTTGGCGGCGCCATGAAGAACCTGGGTATGGGAGGCGGCAGCCGTGCCGGCAAGATGGAGCAGCATGCCGCCGGTAAGCCGAACGTCGCGACCGAGCACTGCGTTGGCTGCCGTGCCTGCGAAAAGATCTGCGCGCACGACGCCGTCTCGTTCAACGACACCCGCGAGCGCGAGCTTGCCAGCGGCGCTACTCGCACGGTGCACGTGGCCACCATCGACCACGATCGCTGCGTGGGCTGCGGCCGCTGCATCGGCGTGTGCAACCAGGACGCCATCAAGCCCGGCTATGAGGCCGCGGCCGACGTGCTCAACTGCAAGATTGCCGAGTACACCAAGGCCGTCGTCGACGGCCGCCCGAGCTTCCATATCTCGCTTGCCATGGATATCAGCCCCAACTGCGATTGCCATCCCGAAAACGATACGCCTATCGTCAACGACATCGGCATGTTCGCGAGCTTCGACCCGGTCGCTATCGATCAGGCCTGCGCCGATGCCGTCATGGCATCCGAGCCGCTGCCCAACACTGAGCTCACCGACAGCGCCGCCAAGATGGAGCATAACCACGAGCATCTGGAGGGCGAGCAGGCGCGCGACCCCTTCTGCATCACGCATCCCGATACCGATTGGCGCGCGTGCATCGCGCATGCCGAGAAGATCGGCCTTGGCACGAGCGAGTACGAGCTCATCGAGGTCAAGTAGCGCCTAGCTATTGGACAAAACAAGCGCCTTTGTAGCGCTAGTTGAGCAAAAACCGCCCGTGAGCACAGCGCCCACGGGCGGTTTTTCAGAAGTGCGGTGAAAAATCGAATACCGCCGACCACAAACCGTTTTTTGGCAACAAAACCCCAGACGTTGCTTTTTGCCTAAAAATTCTTGTCGAGGAAGTCGTCGACCGTGTTCCAGTAGAGCTCGGGGTCAACTTGCGCACTCTTGGCGTGGGTGGCGCCATGGATAGTGAGCTTTTGCTTGACCTTGCTGGCGCACGCGTCGTAGTTTTGGTCGAGCATGCTGTACGGTACAAAGGTGTCCTGGTCGCCGTGGATAAACAGCATGGGAACCGTCGCGTGTTTGAGTTGCTCCACACTGCTCGCCTTATGAAAGTCGTAGCCCGCGCGCACGTTGCACACCAAGTTTGCTACATCGAGCAAGGGAAAGCCGGGCAGGCCGAACACGTCCTTGAGCTGCAGGGAAAACTCGTCCCAAACACTCGTATAACCACAGTCCTCGATAATGCATTTCACGTTTGCAGGCAGAGATTCCCCCGCGACGTTCATAGCGGTTGCTGCACCCATCGATTCGCCAAAGACAAGAATGCGCGCCTGGGGGTCAGCCTGAACGATTTGCTCGATCCATGCGACGATATCGAGGCGCTCGGGCCAGCCCATGCCGATATAGTCGCCGCCGGAGCGCTCGTGGGCGCGGGCGGCAGGCGCGAGCACGTTCATGCCACGGTCGTGGAAGCGCTTGGCGTATCGAGCCATGCCGATGGGCTCGTTGGTATATCCATGCAGGCAGACGGCGTAATCGTGGGTGTTCTCCGAGGCAGTAAAATACCAGGCGGCGAGCTCGGTTCCGTCATCTGCGGTGAGGCCGCTGCTCTCGCGGTTCTCTTTAAACCATGCCCGCGCCTCGGCATCCTCGGCATCCGGCTGCTCACTTTCTTTGTCGTTCTTGCTATCCTGCATCATCTTCATGGTGTATGGCGCGCGGGGATTCAGCGCGAAGTCAAACAGAAAGTTGCCGGCAGATCCGAGCAGCGCAACGACAGCCACCAGTGCAACGATGCCGGCTATCTTGAGCTTTCGATGGGAACGTGCGTTTTGAGACATAAGAAGCTTTCCTATAAGATGTTAATACATCAACATTTAATGCAAGCGCATTATGGACGTTCGCCGTTGATGCGTCAACAGACAAAGAATGGGTAAACAAAGGGTCACGTATGGTGCAAATTTCGCACGTACCTAGACGCTTTGATATAGTGTTGAGAACTCTTTACGTTGGAGGATGTAACCGGCATGTCCGATTCGAGCGACAGTTCTAAGCCGCGACCCAAGACCGCGGCCGTTCCACACTACACGGTGGGCGAGGAGATCATGAACTCCGTCACCCATGGTGTCGGCTGCCTGCTGGGTATCGCGGGCCTGGTGCTCCTGATCGTATTCGCTGCCCTGCGCGGCGGAGGCCCGGCCCACATGGCCGCGGCGATTGTCTATGGTGTCAGCATTATCCTCGAATACCTAGCCTCCACGCTCTACCACGCGATTCAGCCCGCGCGCGCCAAGCGCGTGTTTCGCATCATCGACCACAGCTGCATCTACCTGCTCATTGCGGGCAGCTATACGCCGTTTTGCCTCATCACGCTCGCAAACGACGGCGGCGCTGTGCTGTTCTTTGCCGTATGGGCCATCGCCATCATCGGCATCGCCCTCGAGTGCTTCCTACGCGAGCGCCAGCCGCATTGGGTAAGCGGCCTGGTCTACCTGCTGATGGGCTGGCTCGTTGTCTTTAAGCTGCCCGAACTTGTTGCGCTGCTCAACCCCGTGGCACTTGCCCTGCTCGCCGTCGGCGGCGTGTGCTACACCGCGGGCGTGCCGTTCTATATCGCCAAAAACGTGCGCTATCTGCACAGCGTGTTTCACCTGTGGGTGCTCGCCGGCAGCATCTTCCAGTTCATGGCGGTGATCCTCTTCGTAATCTAGCGACCACGCCTGCGCGCCCGCGTTCTCGTTTGGGCGCCGGTGCAATTGCCGTATCCGCCATCAACGTTTTAACCTGACGTCCCGAATCTTGGAGGTTCGAGAAACTCCCGATGGACATAACCATCTCCCTTATCACCACCCTCGTTTTGACCCTCATCAACGGCTACTTCTCTATGTCCGAGATGGCGCTCACCACGGCCAAGCGCGCCGTGTTGGAGCACGAGGCCGAGGAAGGCGACAAGCGCGCCGAGCGTGCTATTAAGCTGGCTGCCGACTCCGACCAGCTGCTCGCCACCATCCAGGTTGCCATTACGCTCGTGGGCTTCGCCTCGTCCGCCGTCGCCTCGACGAGTCTGTCCGACCCGCTCGCCACGTGGCTCATGAGCTTTGGCATCGCGCCGCTCTCCGCCATCGCGCGCGGCCTGGCGCCGGTCATCATCACCGTCGCGGTCGCCTTCGTGTCCATCGTGATCGGCGAGCTCGTCCCCAAGCGCATCGGCCTGGCCAATGCCGAGGGCGTGTCCAAGCAGGTCGTGGGACCGTTGTCATTTTTCCAAAAGATCGCCCGTCCGCTCGTGTGGCTGACCGGTGCTTGCTCCGATGGCCTGGCCCGCATCCTGCGCATCAAGAGTGCCGACGACCGCCAGAACGTCTCGGAAGAAGAGATCAAGTACATGGTCTCGGAGCAAGACGACCTGCTCGACGAGGAAAAGCGCATGATCCACGAGATCTTCGACCTGGGCGACACCGTTGCCCGCGAGGTCATGGTGCCGCGCGTGGACACCACCATGTGCGAGGACGACGAGACGGTCGCCGACGTGCTGTCCACCATGCGCCAGACCGGCTTTAGCCGCATCCCCGTCTATCACGAGGATCCTGACAACGTCGCCGGCATCGCGCACATCAAGGACCTGATTCAGCCCGCGCTCGACGGCAAGGGCGACCAGCCCATCGCCGGCTTTTTGCGCGACGCCACCTTTGTGCCCGACACCAAGGACATCCTGCCGCTGCTGTCCGAGATGCAGACCTCGCACGACCAGATCGTGGTGGTCGTGGACGAGTACGGCGGCACGGCCGGCATCATCACCATCGAGGACATCGTCGAGGAGATCGTCGGCGAGATCGAGGACGAGTTCGACCCCGACAACAAGTATCTCACGCGCCTTTCGCGCCGCGAGTGGCTCGTTGATGGGCGTTTTTCGTGCGATGACGCGATTGAGCTTGGTTGGCCGCTTGAGGAAAGCGATGATTATGAGACCATCGCCGGCTGGATTTTGGAGCTTTGTGACTCGGTGCCCGACATCGGAGAGGTGTTTGAGGTCGCGGGGTACAAGTTCAAGGTGCAGTCGATGCGTGGCCAGCGCATCTCGCTCATTCGCGTGATTGCTCCGGCCGAAACCGATAAGAAAGATTCCGAGTCTTCGGTAGACGAGCCGACGACGCCGGGTGCGGGCTCTGCGAATCCGCACGACGGCGACGAGTAGGACAAGGAAGAGTAGGGGAGAGTTATGGCAGGCCTGTTCAACATCCTTAAGGTCACCGTCAGCGAGGACAAGATCTGCGCGCACGTGCTGGTGAACCCCGGCATGCCGCTCATGACCTCGGAGGATATCGAGGCCACGGCGCGCGTGTACTACCTGGTGCCCGCGATTGCCAAGCATCTGTGCCTGGGCGATTCGGGTCGCGAGTTCCAGGACTGTATGGGCCAGACCGAGCTCTGCCACCTGCTGGAGCATGTGACGGTCGAGCTCATGAACGAGACCGGTCTTGCCGGTAGCATCTCGTGCGGCCGCACGCGCGTAAGCGAGCACGACGAGCGCGTCTTTGAGGTTGAGCTTTCGTGCCCCGACGACGCGCTGGCCATCGGTGCGCTGTCTTCGGCCACCTTTATGATGGACTGGGCCTATCTGCACGCCGACCAGCCTGCCCCCGACGTGGAGGGCACGGTCGCGGGCCTGCGCAACCTGGTGCTGGGCATGTGCGCCGAGGCCGAGGGCAAGGATCCTCACGAGGCCGTCGCCGTTGCGAACGGCGAAGATGCTGCCGAGGACGAGGGCGCTGACGAGGGCGATGTGCCGGTCGACGCCGAGCCCGTTGCCGATGCGACCGCCGAGCCCGTTCCCACCGAGCCCCAGGGTGTCCCCAACTTTGACGACGAGCCCCAGGTGGCGATTGATACCGAGGGTGCGGTTGCCGAGAACCACGAGGCCTCCGCTGCCGTCTTTGGCGGTGCGGCGACGGTTCCGGCAGGACCTGCGCATGAGGGCGGCCTGCCGCTCGTGGACGGCGCCGGCGAGGACCCGGGTGCCACGGTGGCCATGCCGGCTATGCCCCAGGAGTAGGCCTACGCGTTTATCACCATCACGTACCTGCGCCTTTGCCGTACACAGATGAGCGGAGCGGCAAGTGATGCGCTGCGGGTATAATGGACAGCATTCAAACGGTGGGCACCGACGTGCCCGCAGGAGAGGAATGATCATGGGTAAGACTTTCAGCTTTGTCTCCGGCGCACTTTTTGGTGCCGCTGCCGGCGCTATTGTCGGCGTTGCTCTGGCCCCGCGCTCGGGCGCCGAGACCCGCGCCATGGCTGCCGATATCGCCAACGACGCCTGGGACAATATGCGCGACACCTACGAGCACAGCGCCGAGGAGGCCCGTGCTGCGGTGAATGACTTTGGCCCGATGGTCGACGCCAAGACCGACGACCTGCGCGCCAAGGTCGACCTGGCCCGCGAGCGCATGGACCAGCTGCGCGAGCAGCTCAACGACGCCATTTCGGGCGGCAACGTGACGCCTGCCGCCGACGTCGTGGTCGAGAACGCCGTCGAGGCTGATACCGAGGCTGCGGAGCCCTCGACCGAGGCATAATGCGCGCCGGGGATTTTGTCGGCGCCAAGATCTATCGCAAGCCTACTGAGGACAAGCGTACCAAAAAGGACGGCACACCGCGCAGCCCTAAAAAGCTCGGAAAGATTCACTTTCCGGTCTTTACCCCGGGCGGTACGCGCGTGGTCGGCTTTATGGTCCGCCAGTCCGATATCGCGGGTATGATCGAGCGTCCCGACCGATTCGTAGCGCTCGACGCCATTGGTGTCTACGAGGGCGCCATCGCGGTTGACGACGTCAAGGGCACCTACGATACCGCTGCGGCCAAGCGCCTCGACATCAACCTGGACGATTGCATCATCTGGGTCGGTATGGACGTGCGCACGGAATCGGGCGACGTCGTGGGCTATTGCTCGGACGTTGAGTTCAAGCCGCGCTCGGGCATCGTGCAGGCATTCTATGTGACCGCCGGTGCTGCTTCGAGTGTTTTGGTTGGTGACACGCAGGTGCCGCCGACGATGCTGCGCGGCTACGAGAACGGCGCGATGGTCGTCTCGGACGAGGTCAAGTCGCTCGGGTATTCGGGCGGTGCGGCTGCCAAGGCCGCCGAGGCCAGCGTCGTGGTGGGCGACAAGGTCAAAAAGGGCGCCAAGGTGCTCGACGACAAGGGATCGGTTGCCGTGGACAAGGGCAGTCGCGCACTGGGCAAGCAGCTCGGCAAGACGCGCGGCATGTTCAAGGCCTTTAAGGACGAATACCAAAAGGCGAGCGGAGGCTCGTCAAAAGCTACAAAATAGCGACGTACCAAATGATGGGAGGCAAGCCGGAGACCTGTTGCTCCGGCTTGCTGTGTTTATGGGGGAGGGCACATGCGCCAAAACGGATCCAACTTAAACGAGCGTTCGGGTGCGCGTCCGACGGCGCGCCGCGATTTGGGGCAGCTGCCCAGCGGTCAGCGCAAGCGTCACCGTAAGCCCGGCGCGATGTACCTCAACCATAGCCGCGGGTTTAGCGACCGCAGTGCGCGCATCGGCAACAGCCGTACGCCCCGTCGTTCGTCTCGCCTGCCCTACGCGCTCATCGCCGTGGGTTGCGCGCTCGTGCTGTTTATCGCTGCCGTCGTGGGCTACGTCAACCGCAGTGTGGACGTGGAGCTCAACGGCCAGAAGACCGCGGTGCGTGTGGGCTCTACGCTGCAGAATCTCATCGACGACCAGGAGTTGACTGACACCTACGACGCAGGCGACCTGCTGGCCGTCGATGACAGTGTGCTCAAGCGCCATGGGGGCGAAAAGCTGTCGGTGAAGGTCGACGGCAAGCGCGTGAAGCAGGGCAAATGGGATAGCCGCGAACTCGAGGGTGGCGAGAAGGTGACGGTCAAGGATGGCCGTAACACCTACGAGAAACACGAGGTTCAGGCTACGGTTATCGAGCCCAAGCTCAAGGTCGAGGGCACGGGTGCTATCGAGTATGTGCAGACGTGGGGTGTCCAGGGCCGCTCCGAGGTGTGGGTTGGTGAGCAGTCGGGCAAGACGCAGGATCGCGGCGAGGTTGTGCCCGCCACCGATTGCGTTGTTGCGTGCGCCAGCGTGGCGCCCAAGGGCAACAAAAAGTACGTGGCGCTGACGTTTGACGAGGGTCCGAGCGGCGCCACCAAACAGATCTTGCAGGTGCTCAAGGAAAAGGGCGTCACCGCGACGTTCTTCCTTTCGGGCGATGCGGTCGAGGCCTCGCCTGCCACGGCCAAGGCGATTGTCGATGCCGGGTGCGAGATCGGATCCAACAGCTACAGCGACGATTCGCTCAAGGGTCAGGACCGTGAGGCGGTACGCGAACAGATCACGAAAGGCACCGATGCGATTAAGTCGGCGACCGGCGTGAAGACGATGCTACTGCGTGCTCCCTACGCTGCCTTTGACGAGCAAAACTGGATTGATGCGATGGACCTGGTCTCCGCCGTGGTCTCGTGGAATATCGACTCGGGCGACTGGCTACTCAACGGTGCCGACGAGCAGGTCTCGACGGTGCTCGATTCGGTGACGCCGGGCAATATCGTGCTGCTCACCGATAGAGACGAATGCGCCGAGCAGACGCTCGAGGCGCTGCCGCAGATTATCGACGGCCTCATCGCCGACGGCTACAAGATCGTGACGCTCAGCGACCTGGTCAAGACGGACACGTCGCTGAGCAAAAAGCTCACCTCGCTGACGAAGGCCACCATGCCCAAGGACGCTGTGCTCCCCCAACTTGCCGAGGACAATGACACCACAGAGTAGTTATTGGGTAGTCATTTAAGAACGTCCCCAATGGCT
Source organism: uncultured Collinsella sp. (assembly GCA_937982065.1). Lineage (GTDB taxonomy): Bacteria > Actinomycetota > Coriobacteriia > Coriobacteriales > Coriobacteriaceae > Collinsella. The sequence goes on along the minus strand of CALJMO010000067.1, from coordinate 18,957 downwards.
ATGTCACGGATACGTCAGCGTTTGGTATGCCTGCAATGTGCAGCGCATAAATTCGATGCCGCAGGGCGATGCTGATGCTATAGTTACTGCGGTTAATGAGGGTCAAGAGAAAGGTTACAGGTGAAATCCAAACCTCGACCATACAGTCGATGACCCCATGCAGGTGCTTTTTGCGCATGCACGGGGTGTAAGCGTCGAGCGGCGTGCCGCCCGCGCATGCGTATACATATCCAGAAGCCCCCGGACGTCGCACATGCGGCCGCGTTCGGAGGAATAATGATGGGGAGCACCATTGAATTATCTGAGTGAGATGCTCAAATTGCCGGTCTTGGACGTCGATGGCGAAAAGCTCGGCGTGGTCAACGATTTTGGCATTGCTACCGGCGAAGTTTTTCCGCACGTGACGTCGCTCGCGTTCCGCGGACCCGGCAAGACGCCGTTTATGATCAGCTGGCGCAAATGGGTCGACCGTATCGACGAGACGGGTGTACACCTTAAGACGTCGGCCACCGAAATCCGTTTTTCGTACCTGCAGCCGACCGAACTCTTGCTTGCCCGCGACGTGCTCAACAAGCAGATTGTCGACACGCAGGGCATGAAGGTCGTGCGCGTAAACGACATCAAGTTTTCCATGTCGGGCGAAAACCAGCTGCGCCTGCTGGGCGCCGAGGTCGGTGCTCGCGGTCTGCTACGCGCCATCAGCCCCGCGCTCGAGCATATCGTCGAAGGCTTTATGAAGCACCTGGGCAAGCCACTCAGTGAGGACATCATCGCTTGGTCCTACATGGACCTGCTCGACCGCTCGACCAAGAACATTCAACTCTCGGTGTCGCACAAGACGCTCGGCGAGCTGCACCCTGCCGACATCGCCGACATTATCGAGCAGCTCGACCCGCGCCTGCGTGCGCAGGTGTTTGCACAGCTCGATACTGCCCAGGCCGCCGAGGCCATCTCGGAGTTCGATGACGACGAGCTTATGACCGAGATGCTCGAGGGCCTGTCCGATACCGACGCATCGTCGATGCTGGCCATGATGGACCCGGACGACGCTGCCGACCTGATCGACGAGCTCGATTATGAGAAGGCTGAGAAGCTCCTGCGCCTGATGGGCGTCAAGGAGGAGAAGGCGATTCGTAATCTGTTGGGCTACGAGGACAACACCGCCGGCCGCATCATGACCTCGGAGTTTGTCTCGCTGCCCGCCACGGCGACGGTCGGCGATGCCATCGAGGCGATTCGCAAACTCGACGAGGACTTCGAGAGCGTCTACTACGTCTATACCGAGGACCCGAGCGGCATGCTGACGGGCGTGCTTTCGCTGCGCACGCTGATCGTGGCCGACCGCGACGCCACGCTGGGCCAGCTCGCCTATCGCGATCTGGTCTACGTGTCGCCCGACGAGGACCAGGAAGACGTGACGGACGAGATGACCAAGTACGACCTGGTTGCCATCCCTGTCTGCGACGAGAACCGTCATATCCTGGGTATCGTGACCTTCGACGACGCCATGGACGTTATCGCCGAGGAGCATCAGGAGGACCTGCAGATCGCCGGTGTCGGCTCGGGCGATAGCGCGTCGGACGACTCGACGAACGTGCTCAGCTGGTTCGTGCATCGTCAGTACTGGGTCGTCGTGTGGGGCATCGCCTCGTGCATTATGGCGACCGTGCTGGGGACGGCGCTGGGCTCCGCGCATCTGGTGGTGTTCCCCATGTGCGCCATGCCGCTCGTGCTGCTGGCTGCCTCGCGCATGGTGTCGTTCGTCAAGAACTACTTCCTCGAGTACGACGGTCACGACGACGAGCCCAAACCGTACCTGGGATTCTTCTTCCAGAGCACGGGTATGGGCCTGATCCTTTCGCTTGTTACTTACCTGTGCGCGCAGCTGGTGCGCACTGCCGCGTTCCCCGATGCCACCATGTTTGAGGAGCAGCTCTTTACCGGCTGCTTTAACATCGCTGCCGTCATTTGCCTGGTTGGCAACATGAGCGCTGTGATTTATCTGATGATGCTGTTCTGGCGCGATGAGCACGACCTCAATACGTCGGGTACTGCCATGAACGTCATCGCCGTCATGATCTCGTGTGTGGCGTACTGCATCGCCGCGGTGCTGCTCACCATGTCGGTCATGGGGTAGGTGGTCGCGTGCAAAATACGAAGCAAAAGCCGAGCATCAAGCAAAAGCTGACCATCGCCGCCATCTTTGGCGCCATGGGCCCCGGTCTGCTGGCGGCACTTTCGGGCAATGACGCCGGCGGCATCGCCACGTATTCCAGCGCGGGCGCCAGCTATGGCTATAAGATGCTCTGGATGCTTCCCGTCATGACCGTGCTGCTTATCGTGACGCAGGAGACCGCGGCGCGCTGCGGATGCGTCACGGGTAAGGGCCTGGCGTCGCTCATTCGCGAGCGCTTTGGCGTGCGCAAGAGCGTGCTGGCCATGGCGGCGCTGTTGATCGCCAACACGGCGGTGACCATCTCGGAGTTCGCGGGTATCGCGAGTGGCCTTGCTCTGTTTGGCGTTCCGGCGAGCATCTCGGTGCCGCTCGTGGCGCTGCTGGTGTGGATGCTTACCATGTCGGGTAGTTTCCAGCGCATCGAGAAGATTTTGCTGCTGGTAAGCTGCGTCTTCGTGACCTATATTGTCGCCGCGTTTATGGCTGGCCCCAACTGGGGTGAGGTCGCGGTCGACCTGGTCGTGCCTAACATTCAAAATGACCCCAGCTACGTGTCGCTCGTGGTCGCGACGATCGGTACCACCATCGCGCCGTGGATGATTTTCTTGGCGCAGAACAACGTGGTCGATAAGAACGCGGGCGAGGACGATATCGTGCTGCAGCGCATCGATACCGTGAGCGGCTCGCTTGCTGCCGATGTCATTGCCGGCTTTATTATCATCACGACCGGTACGGTGTTGTTCCCGGCGGGCATTCAGATTAGCGATGCCGCTGATGCTGCCCGCGCGCTGGAGCCTATTGCGGGTCAGTGGTCCACGGTACTGTTTGCCTCGGGCCTGGTCGCGGCGAGCTTCTTGGCTGCCTGCGTGCTGCCGGGCGTTACGTCGAGCGCTATCTGCGAGGCATTTGGCTGGGAGCGCGGTGCCGACCGCAGCTGGGACGAGGCCCCGGTTTACCGCGGCATCATTACGGCCATCATCGGTATCTCTGCCGTGCTGGTGCTTATGCCCGGCGTCGATCTGTTCCAGATTATGATGACCTCGCAGGTCATCAATGGCGTGCTACTGCCCGTGGTTCTGGTGTTCCAGGTGGTTATCGCCGCCGACCGTCACATCATGGGCGCCAACCGCAATGGCCGCGTGTGGAACGTGCTCACTTGGGCGACTATCGCCGTGATTACGGTGCTGACAGTCGTCATGTTTGTGCTGCAAGCGATGGGCTACAGCGCTTAACGCCCACTTTTGCTTCCGAACAGGCCGCAGCGATGGGCTGCGGCCTGTTTTTTGTCTGCTATAGGGTGTTAGTTATATAGCAATGGACAAAAAATGCCAAATATGAGTAATGTTGCTAAGTGAATAGCATTTACATCCTAAAAGATAATGAACATAGCCTTTAATATGTTCATTAAAATTGGCTCCAATACGCCTTAAACCAGTCAGGTTGGCTGCTTTAGGGGGTTGTAGGGGTCGCTCGGACGTCATTTTGGGTGGTTTTGCCTGCTACTAAAATGGTAACAGTACTCATATTTGCCCTTTTTTGCCCACAGACCTTTGAGGGTGCGGCGAAAAGGGCTTGTTTTGATTGTTTGGGGCAGGCACGAGGCGCGGAAACGATGTCTGGAGCGACGGAGCGGCCTGGAATTCATCCGTAGAGGTCTTCATTGGCTGCGCCAGGAGTGTCCCTAGGTACCGGCACATAAGGAACGTCCCTAACTGCCGGAGGGGGTGTCTGCCGTGGCAGACACCCCCTCCGGATGTGGGAAGTTTGCGCTGCAGGTTACTTGTCGGTGCCCAGCTTGTGCGGCTTGAGAGCGAGCGCGTTGACGAGCGCGTCGGTGGCAGACTTGACGGCTGCTGGCTGCGGATCGTTGACGTGATCCTCGGGGTGTACGGGCAGGTCCTTCTTGACGGCATCGTGGATCAAGTTGAGGTACTCAGTCACGCCAGTGGTCGATAGGTGCGTGCCATCGCCATCGAACAGGTCGTTGCGGTTGGCACTGTATCCGTACCAGTCGATAACGCGCACGTTCTTGTAGCGCGTAGCGGCGTTGGCGATGGCCTGGTTGGTAGAGCCAACCCACGGCTGCGGGCTGCGCGTGTTCACAAACACCACCATACGCTTATCTCCCGCATCGGCCATGATGGCGTCGATCTGGTCGTCGGTTACCAAGCCGTTGGTGCCCAGGGCAAAGACCACGATCTTGCCGGCAAGGTTCTGCTGGATATAGCCTTCAAATGTCGTGCGCCCCGCATCAAACTGGCGGCCCTTTTCGGCATCGATATGGCTGTGCGGGAACACGCCGTCAAAGGTGTCTACGGCACGCAGCGACACGGAGTCGCCGATCATAAGCAGATCGTAGGAGCCATCGGGGAAGCCGTCGTTGTCCTTGTCGGTGTCGTCGGCCGCCTGCTGGTCGGTGGGCGCGGTGTTCTTGGCTTCCTTGTTCAGAACTTCGGCGCCCTCGCCGCTCAGCGCAGACGTCTCGGGCACAAAGATCAGGCCGCCCAGTGCAACGACCAACACGACAGCGCAGGCTGCGCAGACAGGGACGTGCGCGCGTACCCAGTTAGCGGGCGTGGTGGTGCCGTCGCGGAACTCGGACACGGTGCGCTCAAAGGCGCCCTTCCTAAACGGAGTCTCGATAAAGCGATAGCAGCACTCTGCCACGGCGACCACCAACAACACCTGCAAAATGTACTGCCACCACGGCGTATCGTTGATGTTGGCGACCGGGTTCATGAGCAACAGCAGCGGATAGTGCCACAGGTAGATGCTGTACGAGCGCTTGCCAACCCACACGAGTGGCTCGGCGGCCAAAGCTCGTGCGACCGTGCCCTGGGGCTGCACGCAGGCCGCGATGACCATGAGCGTGAGGATGGAGCATAACAGCGTGCCGCCGCGATACTGGAACGCGGTGTAGCCGTTGGTGAGCGCGACCATGGCGGCAAGGCCAACCAGACCCACGACGCCCAATACATCGATGGATGCGGGCGAGGACCAAAAGCGCACGAGGGCGCTCGGCTGTGCCGGGGCGGTCTCGGCTGATTCGTCGGCCTTCTCGCCAGGCTTGCCCTCGGCGTTCTTGCCGTGCTTGACGGCGCCAGCCAGGCGATTGAGCCCCAAACGATGAGCGAGACGCACCGGCGCCAGGTCGCGATCGGGGATAAAGGCCATCCAGGCACCCAGCAGCAGCGAGAACACGCGGGTGTCGGTGCCGTAGTACACGCGGCTGGGGTCGGCGGCAGGGTTGTAAAGCACCATCATGGCTAGGGCAGATACCGCGGCAAGGCCCAGAACCACGCGGCGCGTGTTGGGCTTGCTCACATGCATGGATACCATGGCAAACAGCAGTGGCGGCCAAATCAGGTAGAACTGTTCCTCGATGGCAAGCGACCAAAAGTGCGTGAGCGGCGAGGGGTCGCCCAGGGCATTGAAGTACGAGACGTTTTGGGCAATCTGCCACCAGTTGTTGAAGAACAGCAGCGACGGCAGGATGTCGGGACGCATCTTGGTGAGCATCACGTGGTTAAAGATAGTGCACAGCGCGCAGGTTACAAACACTACCGTTACCACGGCGGGGACCAGGCGACGGATGCGGCGAATCCAGAAGCTCTTAAGGTCGATGCGTCCGGTCTTAGCGACTTCGTTGAGCAGCAAGCGTGTGATCAGATAGCCCGAAAGCACAAAGAAGATCGTGACGCCGAGCAGACCGCCCTGCGCCCACGTGAGGTTGAGGTGATAGAGCACCACCGCGACGACGGCAAGCGTGCGCAGGCCGTCAAGGGCAGGGATGTAGCGGGACTTGGGGCGAGCAGGCGTCTGCTCCGCGGCGGGAGTGTTGGCGCGGCCCGCGTTGTTGGCAGAAGCGCGATGGGGGCTCGCGGTGCGTCGCGGCTCGTTGGCACGGCGTTCGCTCTTCACGCGTTCGTGCGGCGCCGGCTCGTTGCCCGTGCGGCGCCGGCTCGTTGCCCGTGCGGCGTCGACCGCGCGAGCCCGATTGCGAGAATTGTTCCATAAAACATCATCCAATGACGAGAATAATCAGCACGTATTCATTGTAGCTGCCTGCTCCTGTGAATGCTTGCTGCTGGCGCAACCTCAAGGGTGCGTTCACATCAAAGTGAACTAAAGTTATAGGGGGTGCGAGAGTGCACGATCGACGGCCAACGGTGGGCATAAGGCCCGCAGATGAGGAGGTTTCCATGGCAGATCGCGGCATCGTTGCGGTGTTCGGCAGCATGAACATGGACCTTTCGGTGGCGTGCGAGTGCATGCCGCGCGCGGGCGAGACAGTCGGTGGTAGCGGTTTTATCACCAACGCCGGCGGTAAGGGCGCCAACCAGGCCGTCGCCGCTGCGCGCATGGGTGCGCGCACGTGCATGATCGGCGCGGTCGGTCGCGACGCGTTCGGCGCGTCGCTCGTGGCGGGGCTCCAAGACGCCGGCGTGGACTGTGACTTTGTAGTGCATCGCGATGACGTGGAGACGGGAACGGCGACCATCATTCGCTGCGAGGGCGACAACCGCATCATACTGTCACCGGGCGCCAACCATGCGCTTGCGGGCGCGGACGTTGCCTGCGCGCTGAGGCGTCTGGTGGCCCATGAGTTCGACGGCGACGCCAGCGAGATTGCCCCGGCTGCCGGAAGCGTCTTTATCGCCCAGGGCGAATGTGACCTTGCGGCGACGGCCGAGGCACTTGTTTGCGCTCACGAGCTGGGGTTCTATACGGTCTTTAATCCAGCGCCTGCCTGCGAGCTGCCTGCGGAGGTCTGGCCTGCGGTCGACCTGGTCTGTCCCAACGAGACCGAGTGCCAGGTGCTGACGGGAATCTTGCCCGCGGACGATGCAAGCTGCGTCGCGGCGCTCAACGTCCTGCTCGCTAGGGGTGCCGGAGCTGCGGTCATCACGTTGGGCGGTGCCGGCTCGGTTACGCTCGGCGATGGCGGTGAGCTGCTGCGCATGCCGGCACTTTCGAGTACGGTAGTCGATACCACGGCCGCCGGCGATACGTTTATCGGCGCGTTGGCGGCGGCTCGCCTAGAGGGCTTGCCGCTCTTTGAGTGCATGACCGCGGGTGCTCGCGCCTCGGCAGTGACGGTGTCGCGCTTGGGCGCTCAGCAATCGATTCCCACGCGCGCCGAAGTTGAACATTGGTTTGGTTAAACGATAAAGACGGAGAAGCGGAGTAGAACAATGGCAATCAAGAAGCTGATCCTTGATCTGGATATGGGTGTGGACGATGCGATGGCGCTGGCCTATGCCATCGCGAGCCCCGAGGTGGAGCTCGTGGGCATCACCACGTGCTTTGGCAACGTGCGCGTCGAGCAATCGGCGCACAACTGCCTGGCGGTGCTCGATCTGCTGGGTCGCCCCGAGGTTCCGGTGTACCTGGGTGCCGACCGTCCTCTGCAGGCGACTGAGCCCTATACGCCGCCGGCGTCCACCGCGCTCATTCACGGCAAGAACGGCATCGGCGGCGCGAGCGTGCCCGCGTCGCCCTACGAGCCGGTGGGAGCGACCTCGGCCGACGGCAACGCGGCGGTCGATTATCTGATCGATGCCGCGCGTACCTATGGTCCCGATCTGGTCTACGTAGCGACTGGCCCGCTCTCCAACCTGGCGCTCGCCCTGGAGCGCGATGCGGCGGCGATGATGTCCATCGGCCGCGTGGTCGTGATGGGCGGCGCCCTTACCGTGCCCGGCAACGTGAGCGCGGGCGCCGAGGCCAACATGGTGAGCGACCCTGAGGCAGCCGACGCGGTGCTGCGCTCGGGCCGTAAGCTCACCATGGTGGGTCTGGACGTGACGCATCGCGTGGTGCTCACACGCCGCGACATTGCCGGCTGGACGGGCTCGGGCACTATGGCTGGCTGCGCATTTGCGAGCATGGTCGAGCACTACATTGGCTCGTACGAGATGAACGCGCCCTACCTGGGCGGCTGCGCGTTGCACGATCCGCTGGCCGTTGCCGTGGCGATCGACCCCACGCTCGTAGGTGCGCTCGGCTGCAACCTGCGTGTTGATCTGCTGGGCGAGTACCGCGGTCGCACCATCTGCGATGAGCGCCGCCTGTCCGATCCGGACAAGAGCGCGCTTGTGGCACTGACCGTGGATGCTCCGCGCTTCCTGTCCGAGTTCAAGACACGTATGGCCCGTGTCCTGGGCTAAGTTGTCTTTTTGGGACGGGGCTTTTTTGACTAGTATGATTAGTGCGACCATTCGAACCAGCTAAAAGAGCCCCGTTCCAATTTGACTATCGAGAGGATCTGCCATGGAGCGCATCGCCAGCTTTTCCGTTGATCATCTGTTGCTTGAGCCCGGCGTGTATGTGAGCCGCATCGACCGCGATCCGGCGACCGGTGCCGCCGTCACCACGTTTGACCTGCGCCTGACCACGCCCAACAAGGAGCCGGTCATGAACACGGCCGAGTGCCACACCATCGAGCACCTGGGCGCGACGTTCCTTCGCAATCATGCCGAGTGGTCGAGCCGCATTGTCTACTTTGGCCCCATGGGCTGCCGCACGGGCTTTTACCTCGTCGTTTTTGGTGAGCTGACGAGTGAGGAGATTCTGCCACTCGTGCGTGAGCTGTTCGAGTTTGTCGCCGGCTTTGAGGGCGATGTCCCCGGTGCCGCTCCCGAGGAGTGCGGTAACTACCTGGACCAGAACCTTCCCATGGCGAACTGGCTCGCGCACCGTTACCTCAACCGCGACCTGGCCGATATCGACGAGAAGCACCTGCACTATCAGCAGGCATAAGGGTTTTATCGTCTAAAACGTGCGCATTGGGCGCCTTCGCTTATGCGGGGGCGCCTTTTTGTTGAGTGGTCGGGATGAGCGTTCAAAATCGCTCATGTTTGTTTTAGAATGTTTGTACTGTCACATAAGCGAACAGGAGTGAACATGCATATCTACTCTGTCAACAATCCCGAGTTCAAATCCTATGGCAACGTTTGGGATGACGTTCCGTCCGAGCTCACGTTGCCCGTGCTCGAGGCGCTCTCCGCCACGCCCATCCCCGAGGGCAGCAAGTACGTAGCAAGCGCGCCGGAGCTCGAGGGCGTCAAGGATGCCGATAAACTGGGCTTTCTCATGTTTGGCGGTCGTCTCTTCCAGCTCGGCTGGTGCAACGGCCACAACACGAAGCTCAACTGCTTGGAGTATCACCGCGCCAGCGAATTCAACCTGGGCGCCCGCGACTTTATCCTGCTTGTGGCGCATCGCTGGGAGATCGAGGACGGCAAACTCGACACCGCATGCGTCAAGGCGTTCCGCGTGCCGGCGGGCAAGGTTGTCGAGGTTTTCAACACCACGCTCCACTATACGCCCTGCATGGTCGACGACGGCGGCTTCCAGGTGATGGTGGCGCTGCCGGCGGGCACCAACGGCCCGCGCCCCGAGGCTGCAGCCGACATGCCTGCCGCCGGTGACAGCTACTGCTACTGGAAGGCCGACAAGTGGGTTCTCTGCCATGCTGACAGCCCCAAGGCAGCCGAAGGCGGCTACGTAGGCCTCATCGGCAAAAATCTCGACATCGCCTGCGATTAGAATCTTCCGTCTCAATCTGTAACATCTATCGGGCTAAATCGTCTCTACCTGTTACAGATCAAGACAAACCGCCCCAAACCACCACAAAGGTGCCTGTTCCTTTTGTGGTGGTTGCTTAGAGCTGGCTGCGCAGATAGTCAGCCATATATGGAACAGCGAAACGCACGTAACCGCGGCGCGCCTGCTCGATTACGCCGGCGTCGATGAGGCGCCGGCGATACTTTTGTGCGTAGTCGGGCGTGACTGACATGCGCTTCGCAACATCAGAAATGCGAGACACGGCGCTTTCGTCATCGGTCATTGCGGCGAGAAACGCAACATCTTGGTCCGATAGCGCGGCGAGCGTCGTTTCGCACACATCGTTTTCAAAATCGGCCTTTGACGCTTCGATTGCTCCGTCGACTTGCTCTGGCGTTACACGTTCTCCTGCCTGGCAACGATTGGCGATGTTGTAGCCGATGAGCTGCAGCATATAGGGCGAGCCCTGAGTTGCGCGAGCGGCGTCCAGCCGAAGATCGCTTGGGATATCAAGGTCGAGCTCTTCGAAAGCCCGCTGATAATAGGCATCGACATCTCCGACTGAAAGCGGTTCAAGCGTAACCTTGCGAGCACGGTTGAGAAATGTCAGCACACGGTCATTGAGTGTCGCGCAGACGGCTCCCGGGAGGCCCGCCATGACGAGCGCGACGTTGAGCCGTTCGCCGACCAGCTCTTGATAGGCGGTGACGAGCTGTCTGATCTCGGGTGAATTTGCTTGGAGCTCGTCGATGAGGATGAGGATGCCGTGTCCCTGCTCCGTCAGTTTGCGCGCGAGCTGTGTGAGCTTGAACTGAAAGCTCTTGGACTCCTGCACGTCTCGTGTGAACTCGAGGCCTGCCGAGAACCCAAAAACACTTAGACTGCCGCTCGTGAGTTTGGGAAGGCGGCGTTTGTTGACGTAAGGCTCGCCCGTTTCCTGGATCTTCTCAACAATGCGCTCGAGCATATCCTCGGAGGCTACGGTGGGCGTGGCGACAACAAAGCCGAGCTTGCGTGCGCGGTCGGCAAGTTCCCACAGAAGAACCGTCTTGCCGCTGCCTCGCTGGCCGAGCATGAGCATGGCTCGGTCTCGATTGCCAGGCTCCTGCTCAAGGCCGGAGATGAATGTCGAAATTACATTTCTGCGCCCGACTAGATAGGACGGGCGATTTCCAAATGAGGGGGAGAAGATGGTTTCAGTCATGAGTCTCCTTTCCTTTTTTTCCTATTTTTTCCTTTCTTTCCTATTCAGTCAAATATCCCGCCGGCGAAGGCGGCTGCGGGGGGGGGTCTTATCGGCAAAAATCTCGACATCACCTGCGACTAGAATCTTCCGTCTCAATCTGTAACACCTAGCGGGCCAAATCGTCTCTATCTGTTACAGATTTAGACAAACTGCAGGGGCTGCCCGAAAGATCTCGATCTGTAACGCCAGGCCCGGTTTTGGCTTCCTAGCTGTTACAGATCGAGACAAACCGCCCCAAACCACCACAAAGGTGCCTGTTCCTTTTGTGGTGGTTTGGGCAGGCGGGTATCAAAAAGTGTCAGACGGGGCGGCTGTCGGGCACCTGCGCGCGAAAAGAAGTATCGACCTGCGTCGTTGCCGTTGAGCGGCGCGCTGTTTACGGGGATACTGAAGCCGCGACAAACAGCGTGTGAAAGGATCGACGTATGGCTTTCCGTAAAGACTTCCTGTGGGGCGGCGCGACGGCTGCCAACCAGTGCGAGGGTGCCTACGACGTGGATGGCCGCGGCCTGGCCAACGTGGACGTGGCCCCGCACGGCCCCGAGCGCTATGCGGTGGTCTCCGGCCAGCGCAAGATGCTCGACTTCGAGGACGGCTATTACTATCCCGCGCAGACCGGCATCGATTTCTACCACCACTACAAGGAGGACATCGCCCTCTTTGCCGAGATGGGCTTTAAGACCTTCCGCATGAGCCTGGCCTGGACCCGTATCTTCCCCAACGGCGACGAGACCGAGCCCAACGAGGCCGGCCTGGCCTTTTACGAGGACGTGTTCCGCGAGTGCCAAGCGCACGGCATCGAGCCGCTCGTGACCATCACGCACTTCGACTGCCCGATCCACCTCATCAAGGAGTACGGTGGCTGGCGCAACCGCAAGCTTATCGACTTCTACAAGAACCTCGCGACCACGATCTTCATCCGCTACAAGGGTCTGGTGAAGTACTGGCTTACCTTCAACGAGATCAACATGATCTTGCACCTTCCGTTTATGGGTGCCGGCCTGGTTTTTGAGGAGGGCGAGAACAGGGAGGCCGTCGAGTACCTGGCCGCCCACAACGAGCTCGTCGCCAGCGCCTGGGCAACCAAGATTGCCCACGAGATCGACCCCGAGGTCAAAATCGGCTGCATGCTCGCTGCCGGCACCTACTACCCCTACAGCTGCCGTCCGGGCGATGTGCGCCAGGCGCAGCTCGACAACCAGGACAACTACTTCTTTGTCGACGTCCAGAGCCGCGGCTACTACCCGGCCTACGCCGTCAAGAAGCTTGAGCGCTTGGGTATCGACGTGGGTATGACCGACGAGGACCGCGAGATCCTGGCCGCCAACACCGTCGACTTCATCAGCTTTAGCTATTACAGCACCCGTTGCTCCGCCGGCGCCGATAACCCCGATGTCGAGCGCACCCAGGGCAACGCCTTCGCCGGCGCCAAGAACCCCTACCTTCAGGAGAGCCAGTGGGGCTGGGCCATCGATCCGCTGGGCTTCCGTATTACGCTCAACGACCTGTACGATCGTTATCAGAAGCCGCTGTTTGTGGTTGAGAACGGTCTGGGCGCCAAGGATGTTGTCGAAGAGGACGGTTCCGTCAACGACGACTACCGTATCGACTACCTGCGCCAGCATATCGCCGCGATGCGCGATGCGGTGACCGAGGACGGCGTTGACCTGCTGGGCTACACCACCTGGGGCCCGATCGACCTGGTGTCTGCCGGCACGGGCGAGATGTCCAAGCGCTACGGCTTCATCTATGTGGACCGCGACGACGCCGGCAACGGCACCCTCAAGCGTTCCAAGAAGAAGAGCTTCGACTGGTACAAGAAGGTTATCGCCACCAACGGCGAAGATTTGGCCTAGGCTTTCCCGATAACCGTAGCCTCCTGACCAAGGCGCCCGGCGAGCAGTTAATGCTTGCCGGGTGCGCTCGCATCGGGATGTCCATCAAGGAAGTGGCGTTGCGCGTGTCCCTTCTGGGCCATGCGGCTCAAAATTGCGGCGTGATGTGGACGGCTGGGGTCGAATTGGCAGCATTTCGAGCCTGGCTTCGATATTGAAACTGGTTCTTTATTAAAATAGATTTCCAGACAATTGAGCGGCTGGGGGTTAACCATGAGGGGCATGGGAGACACAACCGCATATCTGCGTCGGGACATTCGGGAGATTATATGCCTGGCGCTGTTCTTCTTCACGTTTTTGGCGTGCGAGTATCTTTTTGATGTGCGCATGGCCGAGTTCGTGTCTCCGAACGAGGTCGTTATTTATGAGAGCCTTGTTATCGGCGCGAGCGTGATTGGCTTTTTTTGTGCGTCCCATTCTGTACTATCGCCGTCCCCATGCTATCGACGCAACGAGTGACGTCACGGGCGTTTTGCTGGTGGCGGCATTGCTGCTGTTGATTATGGCGGTTCAGGTTGAGGTGGTAATTGCCGGCGGTTTGGTGGCGTGCTGCGCGTTGGGCTACTGCGGATCGACTGCCCATGCAAACTTTGCGCGGCGCTTTGCACGGACGCCCTGCTTGGCGCGTGCGGCTGCACTTTCCTACGCCATGGGCGTTCTGGTGCAGGTGCTCAACCACATGGTGATGCCTGCCGGCATTCCTCAGCAGGCTGTTCTGGTCGTCTGCGCGATCGCGCAGGTGGCGTTGCTCCACGGTGCCCGACGCGCCAAGCTGCGCGACGAGTCCGATCCCAACTTTGAACCCAGTGCTGCCGGGCTTTCGGTAGATGCTCTGGAATACGGCGCCAAGTGGCATGACGATCCCGAGGCAAAGGCGGCATTCCGTCGCGCCGTAGTTCGCCTGACCGTGGCGACGGCGTATCTTTCCGGCGTATTCGCCGCTCTCAACGCGGGCTTCACGACCCTGCATGCTGTCGGAGCCGTCGATTTGGGCGATTGGCCGCGCCTGCTGCTTGTCGTGAGCTCGTTGGTCGCTGGCGCACTATTTGACCTGCACGGCCGCTCGTATATGAATATCGGCATGACATGTGCCGCCATACTGTCCACGCTTTCGTTCTTTGTGCTCATCGTCGATGGCAATGGCGGCAACGAGCTTGCTGCCACGATCATCTTTTATCTGGGCTCGGGCTTTTTCGTGGTGTTCTTTACCACAAAATATGCCGCCGTCTCGCTCTATGCGCGCTGGTCATATTTTTGGCCGTGCATGGGTCGCGTCGTCAACAACGTGTGCTCGATGCTCGTGACGGCGCCGGCGGTGGCGATCATCTCGAGTCAAAACGTGCTGGCTGCGATCGGTGCGGCGCTCGTGATGTTTGTGGGCATTGCGATTACGCTGCTGGGGCAGTTGGGGCAACGAGCCGATGATGCCGTGATGCAGGATGGCCTGCCACTTGCCACCGACGATCTTGGTGGGAATCTTGCGCCCACATGCTCCGACCCCGAGCCCGTGGAGGCAGCGGAGCTCACGTCCGATGAACGCCTTGATGCCTTCGTCGCCACCTTTGGGCTTACAGAGCGCGAGCGCGATATTCTTGAGGTCTTGGTCGTTTCGGACCAGAGCGTTCAGGACATCGCCACAACGCTTTTCCTTTCGCGCTCCACGCTCTATCGTCACATTTTCTCGATCAACAAAAAGACCGGCACCGCCTCGCGCGTGGCCCTCATCAACTTCTTCTGGTCCTGGACACCCAAGGACTAGCTAATCCTCCAATAAGTTGCGGTGGAATAGTCCCTAAATTAAAGTCACGGGGCTTTAAACAGGAACTATTCCACCGCAACTGCTGGGGGGATAGACTGCGGCGGCGGCAGAGGCAACGGCAGCGGCGTTGGCGGCTGTGGTAGTGGCAACGGCAGCTGGCAGGGTGTTTTCCGTCTACTTGCTACAGCAGCTCGCCGTGGCGGGCGATGTAGCGGCGCTTTGCCAGCTGGGTGAGCGCGATGTAGGCGGTGACGATGCCGATGAGCAGCGCGAAAAAGCTCGCGGGTAGCGTCATGAGGCCGAGCGCATCGGCGATGGGGCTTGCTGGCAGCCAGGTGACGAGCGCCAGACCCAGCACGGTGAGAACGCACAGTGCGGGCGCGGCGTGGTCGCGCGGGCTCGGCAGATGCGGGGAGCGCAACATGTGGACCACGAGTGTCTGCGACCACATGGACTCGACAAACCAGCCGCTCTGGAAGAGTGCGGCAAAGGTCGCCATACCCGCGACGTCGCCCGCGGCGGCAAGCTCGGGCCAGCTTGCGTCCACGGCGGCGGGGCACACGACAAAGAAGAGCGCGGCGAAGGTCACGATGTCAAACAGCGAGCTCACGGGGCCCAGCTCGAGCATAAAGCCCTTGATGGACGCGGCGTCCCAGGCACGCGGGCGGGCAGTCCAGGCGTCATCGACGGTGTCCCACGGCAGTGCGATGCACACGATCTCGTAGACCAGCGACAGCAGTACCAGCTGCAGGGCGCTCATGGGCAAAAACGGCAAGAACAGGCTCGCGACGGTCACGGACAGCACGTTGCCAAAGTTGGAGCTCACCGTGGTCTTGAGGTACTTGAGCAGGTTGCCGTAAGTGCGGCGGCCTTCGATGATGCCGCGCTCGAGCACGCCCAGGTCCTTCTGAAGCAAGATGATATCGGCGGATTCCTTGGCAATATCGACGGCCGAATCGACCGAGATGCCGCAATCGCTCGCACGCATGGCGGCGGCGTCGTTGATGCCGTCGCCCATAAAGCCCACGGTGCGGTCGAGCATCTCGCGCATGACACGTACCAGGCGCGCCTTCTGCAGCGGCGAGAGCTTGGCGAAGAGGTGGGTTTTCTCGGCGCGCTCGGCAAGTTCGGCGTCATCGAGCGTATCGATCTCGGAGCCGAGCAAGACGTTGCTCGCATCGATACCAATCTGCTCGCAGACGGTGGCGGCGACGCGGTCGTTGTCGCCGGTTAGGACCTTGACCGCCACGCCCTTGGCCTCGAGGGTGGCGACGGCGCCCGCGGCACTTGCTTTGGGCGGATCGAGGAAGGCCAAAAAGCCCATCAGCACCATGTCGCACTCGTCGGCGATGCCAAACTCGCCCACGCAGCGCGGATTGGTCTTCTGCGCCACGGCAATTACGCGTAGGCCCTCGGCGTTAAGTCCGGCGATCTGCTTGCGAATCTGGGCGAGCTTCTCGTCGGTGAGCGGCTGAGCGATGCCATCGATCTCGACAAAGGAGCAGATCTCGAGCATTTCCTCGGCAGCGCCCTTGGTAACCATCTGGGTTTTGCCTTGGGCGTCGGCGACAACTACGCTCAGGCGACGGCGCGAGAAATCGAAGGGAACCTCGTCGACCTTGGTATAGCGGTCGCGCAGACTCTGGCCCAGCATGGAATCGGGTGCGACGGTCGAGGGTGTCACATCGGCACGGTCGATTACGGCCAGGTCGATAAGATTTTTGAGGCCGGTCTGGAAGAAGCTGTTCAAAAACGCATGGCGCAGCACGCGCGCGTCCTCGTTGCCATCGGTGTTGAGGTAGCGCTCGAGCACGATGCGGTCTTCGGTGAGGGTGCCGGTCTTGTCGCAGCACAGGACGTCCATCGCTCCGAGGTTTTGAATCGCCGGCAGCTCCTTGACGATAACCTGGCGACGGGCGAGGTCCTTGGCGCCCTGCGACAGGCTCGTGGTCACGATGACGGGAAGCATCTGCGGCGTGATGCCCACGGCCACGCTCGTGGCGAACAGCAGCGCGTCGATGACGTTGCCCTTGGTGGCGGCGTTGATGGCAAAGACGGCCGGCGCCATAACGAGCATCAGGCGCACCAGCAGCATGGAGACGCTCGAGACGCCGCGGTCAAACGCGCTTTTTTCGCCGCGCCCGTTGAGCATCTTGGCGATGCCGCCCAGGTAGGTGTCCGAGCCGGTGGCAACGACAAGCGCCATGGCGGCGCCGTTTTGCACGGAGGTGCCGGTAAAGACGATGTTCTTGCAGGCAGAGAGTGGCAGTGCGGAGCCGTCGGCGCCCTCGACGACGGTGACGGCGGTGGTCTTCTCGACGGCCTCGCTCTCGCCGGTGAGTGCGGACTCGATCACAAACAGGTCGCGCGCGGTGATGATGCGGGCGTCTGCTGGCACCATATCGCCGGCAGAGAGGCGGATTACATCGCCGGGGACGAGCTCGTCGAAGGGGATCTCGATGCGCCCGCCGTCGCGCAGGGCGGTGCAAGTGTTGGAGACCAGGTCCTTAAGGGCCTCGGCCGCATTGCCGCTGCGGGCTTCCTGGATAAACTTCATACCGCCCGATACCAGCAGCATGATGCCGATGACGATGACCGTGGAGGGGTCGCGCTGCGGCTCGGGTACGGCGAGCACGTCGATGTAGAGCGAGACCAGCGCGAGCGCGGCGAGGATGCCGGCGAAGGGATCGATGAAGGCGTCGGCGATGCGGCGGGCGAGCGTTTTGGTCGTTGCCTCGATGGTGTTGGGGCCGACGGCGTTCAGGCGCTCAGTTGCCTGCTCGACGGTGAGGCCGTTTGCCGTGGCGTCAAGCAGTACGAGGGCGTCCTCGGCACTATGGGTGGCGGCGAATATGGTGTTCTTGGACAGGCCGGTATGAGCGGCAGGGCGCGCCGTGCGGCGGCGCTTGGAGATGGCTTCGAGTACCGTGACGGTTTTGAGCATCAGCATAGGGTCCTCCTTGTTGAGGGGAGTTAGCGTACGTGTCGTATTTGCTTCAAAAAACCTAGATGTCGCTCACGTCAAGCTCTTGAGCCCACAAAGGGTGCAGCGCGCCTTTGCGGTGGTTTTGGCGATCTGCCGGTGGCGTTTATGCGTGTGCGGAGTCCTCGCGGCGTGCCGAGGGCGACATGCAGGTTTTTCGACTAGGACTGCCTTCCATGGCACACCTCCTAAAGGCTGAGCGCAGCGCGCTTTGGGTATCTCGTACCCCTTTTTAATCCGCCCGTATTCTTGATGAGGGGGTTTGACATGTCAACCCCATTGTTCGGAAAACCATTCCCCCTGACAAAGCCTTTACAGAATGCCGTGGCCCCAAAGCGCGCTCACATCGACGCCTCGCCTGCGCTAAACTGAAGAGCACGCACGCGATTACGAGAGGAGCCCGCATGGAGGCTTACAAGCAAGAGTTCATCAAGTTTATGGTCGAGTCCGACGTCCTTAAGTTCGGCAGCTTTACGCTCAAGAGCGGCCGTCAGTCCCCGTTCTTTATGAACGCCGGCGCTTACGTGACGGGCTATCAGCTCAAGAAGCTGGGCGAGTATTACGCCCAGGCCATCCACGATAACTTTGGCGACGACTTTGACGTGCTGTTTGGACCGGCCTACAAGGGTATTCCGCTGGCCGTCGTGACCGCAATTGCCTACCACGAGCTGTACGGCAAGGAGGTCAAGTACTGCTGCGACCGCAAGGAGGCCAAGGACCACGGTGCCGATAAGGGCAACCTGTTGGGTTATGAGCCCAAGGACGGCGACCGTGTGGTCATGGTCGAGGACGTTACCACCAGCGGCAAGTCCATCGACGAGACCTATCCCAAGGTCAAGGCTGCTGCCGATGTCGAGATCAAGGGCCTGATCGTGTCCCTCA
Source organism: uncultured Collinsella sp. (assembly GCA_937982065.1). Taxonomy (GTDB): domain Bacteria; phylum Actinomycetota; class Coriobacteriia; order Coriobacteriales; family Coriobacteriaceae; genus Collinsella. The sequence goes on along the minus strand of CALJMO010000067.1, from coordinate 447 downwards.
ACCGCATGGAGGTCGGCAAGGGCGGTGTGACCACCGCGCAGAAGGAGATCGAGGCCAAGTACGGTTTCCCCGTCGCGAGCATCGTCTCCATGGCCGAGGTCGTCGAGACCCTCTACAACCACGAGATCGACGGCAAGGTTGTCATCGACGACGAGCTCAAGACCGCCATCGACGCCTACTACGAGCAGTACGGAGCACGTTAGTTACGGCGTTTTACCAAACGCCGTAACTGCTCGACGCTGCGCGGGCCGCATTTGGACAATCTGACGTTCAACTTCAAGGGCCCGACCAGAAGGTCAGCGCCCTATCGTTTCACGTCACCTTGTCTCAAATGCGACCCGCTCGCTGTCCGTTCTCTACCTGCGGCGTCGTCTTGCTCCGAATGCGGCCCGTTCGCTCATATGACCCAATCCGCTGTCAAGAGCCACAATGGCCCCGCCGACCGCT
>CALJMO010000066.1 GCA_937982065.1 uncultured Collinsella sp. | reverse complement strand
GGCGTGCTGCTCCTCGCGCTTGCGGTATCGATCGATATAGTTTCCGATTGCCCACGCGCAACGGAGGTCGAGCGCGCGAGACCACATGTCGTTGTTGGCATCGCACCAGTCTTGGAAGTCGGCGAACTCGGTGAAGTTGTTCTCGCGGATGAAGTTGCGCATCTCGAGCATCATCGCGTGAACGTCCTCAAGCTCCGAGCACCAATCGCGCCAATCTGCCCCGCCGAACTCCAACACGCCTGATGAGTCGTACTGCGCCTTGTCCTTGCACTTCTCGTGGGTGAGGTAGAGAGCCATGGAAGCCTTGCTCTTGGCGTACTTGATGGAATGGGTTCCGAGGAACACAAAGTCGGCCTTCACGGTCTCGTAATCCACGGGCTGTGGGTACTCCACAAGACCGTGGTAATGGGCTTCCTTTTTCTCGCCAGCCTTGTGCTTTGGGTTCTTGCGCTCGTCCGCCTTCGTCCAAACGTCCATGTCGTGCAGCGGCGAGACGCAAAACGGCAGACCAAGCTCCTCCGCCTCATCGCGCCAGCCATCGGCAGCGGTGTTCTCGTAGAAGATGAACATCCAGACGCGATGACGCTTGCCGCGCCCGCGGTTCTCCTTCTCCCATTGCTTCTTTTTTTCTGGGTCTTTGTACGGCATGAAAAGCCACCTTTCTCTCGTGGAGATGGTGGCTCTGAGGTTCGCATTTACCCTGCAAAACGGGTATAATTGTCCTGTTGAGTTGGAGCCACTATCTCCAATTTACTTCTGCTGGTTGAGGCGGCAACCACAGCCAGCAACGAACATTATAACCCCGCTCGGCATAAAGTCGGGCGGGGTTTTCCTATGTCTACCTGCGATAATGTAGCAAACTACATTGCTATCAACCTATCAACGCCGCCTGTAGACCTCTCTCCTGTGCGCCACATCGACAACGAGAATCACCAGCACGCCGTCCTCGATGTCGCACACCACACGGTAATCGCCAACGCGATACCGCCACAGACCCGCCAGATTGCCCGTAAGCGCCTTTCCACGACTCCTAGGGTCATCGAGCTTGGCTATCTCCTCAAGCTCGTCCAAGACCCTCCCAGCCGTCGGCCTGTCGAGCTTGCGGAGCGCCTTGTCGGCGGCCTTCGTGAAGTCAATTCGCCAAGCCACAGTGCGCCCTCACCTCTTCAAGGCTGTACGTCTCAAGCCGACCAGCGCGGTAGTCCTCCACGTCCTTGAGGATGCCGTACTCGTATTCCAAGCGGTCTATCGAATCCTCAAGGGCCTCGGTCATGTAGAAAGTCCGCGTCCTCCCCGTGGCCTTCGCGAGATTGTCGTAACGGCTCGTCAGGCCCTCGGGAAGCCTCAGCGCCGTAGCAGCGGTCCCCATGTTCGTACCTCCTCTGTATTACATGTATAACACGTAATACAGTATACCCCAATCATCCGCGCTGCTCGCGATTCGCGCCGCCAGACGGCAAATCTGGATTGTAGATGCCGTTCGCCTTCTCGTAACCCCTGTCTTTCGAGGTCTGCCGCAACTCGTCGATTTCGTCGAACGGGTCCCACGCCCTAATCTCCTCTTCCAGCTCCTCGCGTTCCTCGTTCTTCTTCCTCGCCCCCTTCTCCAAGACCTTCTCGGCCCTCCTGCCATCGCTCTTCCGCTCGAAAGCACCGCCAGCATCCAGAGCGTCCCGGCAAATCTTGCTGGAGGCGAACTCGACCAGCTTGTCCCTGAATCTGTCGAGGAACCCACGCAACGACAACGCCTCCGCAATCTTCGCCAACTCCTCGACTATCTCCCTGCGCCTGCTCTCGAACTCGCGCATCTTCCTCTCGATGTCACGCAACTTATCGCGGTAGAAGTCCCTCTCATTGCGCACGGCATCGCGCTCGATTTCCGCGTCCTCAAGCTGACCGCGCACCTCGACCAGCTCCGATCGCGCGGCCTCGGCTTCATTCCGCGCACGCTCAATCTCAGCCGTCACCCTCACGTAGTCCTCATGGTCTAGGGTTGAGAGCTTCTTCGCGTCCCTGCTCCTCCTGTCCCCCTCGTCGAGCTTGATTCCGACGTGCGGCACCCCCAGCGCCTCGCACAGGTGCCTCTCCATCTTCGGGTGCAGCTCCCTCATGTCCTTGCGCGATATGAGCTTGGATGCCGTGGCTGTGCGGCGCATCACGGGTTTTCCGTCCTCGCCCACGAGCGGCACGCGCTCATAGCGCACGGTGCCCTTCGAATCCCTCTTCTCATCGCCCGCCCTGTGCGCTGGGTTCTTCTTCTCGTCCTCCCTCGTCCACCGCAGCGGGCGCGTCTTGTCATTGGTCATCACTGGCACCTCGACCACGGGCACGAAGGCGAAATGCATGTGCGGGCGCGCCCCAGGCTCGTCCAGATGGACGTAGGCGGACACGACACGCCCCTCTCCCACCACATCGCATAGGAAGCCGTACACGGCCTCGAAGAAGGCTCTCGTGTCCCCAGCGAAGCCCTCTGGCTGAGTGACCACCAAATCGGCCAGAGGGCGCGTCTTGGCCCCGATGTCGAGTCCTCGGCACAGCCCAGCGAAGCGGGCGTGGCACCCTCCCTTGAAATCGGGCGCGAGGTTGTAGACCTCCCCGTCCCTGTCGATGTGGTCGCGCTCGCCAATCGAGCGGTCGTAATGCGCGAGCAGCCTACCCGCGTCACCCTTGCTGTAAGTTGCCAAATGCATCGGCGGCGGCACCTCCTAGGATTTTTCTTAGTAGCAGGTTAGTAAGACTACCGTCTTACCACCTGCCCAGAGTGTACCACTCTGGGAACTCCGCTCGCATCCCTCGACCGTTCGCCTCAGCGGCTCACGTCCTCGGTCGCTCTCTGCGCGTCCGAATCAGGCGGCTGATTCGTCCTTGCCGTAGCACGCGGCGGCGCGTGCCCGAGGTGGCAAGCCCCCTATCCGCTTCATGGTTCGGGTTCGGGTTCGGGGTCGGGTTCGGGTTCGGGAACCCCAAATCTCACCGAGCGGTTTACCTGCGGTTTTCTTTAGGGTTCGGGGTCGGGGGTCGGGGTCGGGGGTCGGCACCCCCCTGTGGGTGGGTCGCAGAAAGCCCACCCACAGGGGACATCCCCGAAAGCCTTCCATTGCAGATTCAGGCAAGGAAGAACGCGCAGAGCCGCCCGCCACAAGAAAAGGGGCAACCGCCAGAGCGGTCACCCCTCATGCACGAGAGACCCGATTGAGGTCAAGGATTAGGGTGCGAGCACCCTAATAACCCGTGTCCGCAGGACGCTTCACGCGCCCGCCGCCGACATCCTCCCAGTCCCCGTCATCCTCCGCGCACTCCTTGCGGTTCTTCTCCTCCCACTCAGCACGCGCACGCGCCTGCTCCATGGCCTTGGCGTGCTGCTCCTCGCGCTTGCGGTATCGATCGATATAGTTTCCGATTGCCCAC
>CALJMO010000065.1 GCA_937982065.1 uncultured Collinsella sp. | reverse complement strand
CGTGAAACGCCGCCACAGGCCCCGCAGGAACCCCCGAAGCCCATCAGGACGAAAAAGGCGCTCACCGACAGGTTCAAGACACGGCTTGACGAGCGGCTGGCCGAAAACGAACGCAAACAGGCCGAAAAACAGGCCGAACCCGACATGGAGGAGACATGGGACCTCTCCGACCCCGCCGACCCGCTCAACATCGGCATGGGCTGGGGCACGGGAGGCCACGGACTCGGCCTGTGAGAATGCCGGGAACGCAAAGGGCCGGCATCCGAAGACACCGGCCCGAAATTTAGAAAGACATCCTTACCAGCGGGTAACGGATACGCCGTCGACGCCAGAGCCGTCTGCCGTGGCGATGCGCATCCACGGACCAGCTGCGACAGGGGTGTATGTAACTCCATTGATTGCGAAGGTGATCTGTCCCGACTTATTGCCGGTCGTATAGCTGTTGCGATACGGCCAGGACCCCGTTGCCGTTCCGGTGCCTGCAAACTGCATGTCACCCAAAGCGTTCCCGCCAGCCCAGCATCCAGCATTGGAATCAGCGCATCCACGCGAGACAGTTACCGAATAATCTTCAGCCTCGCTCGGCGGCAGCACGTCCACCAATTCGCCGTTGCTGGAATCAAAGAGAATCGTTGTGCCAGGTTCGCCGACAATCATGTCCCCGCCCGACGGAGTGGTGGTAAGTTCATAGAACGACTCGTCAGTGGTTTCTTGAGCAGATGCCACCGGGACTGCCATCGACAGGAGCGCCAGCAGAGTCATTGGAACCACTACCATCTTCAAATGCTTGGTACGTAACATTTTTGCCCCCTTGATTAGGTATGCCAGACGTGCGTCTGACAAGGAAATTATAGCTCTTGGACCTTGGATTGAACAGACCAGTAATGCAAAGGGTTGGTGTTTGAAGACGCCGGCCCCGCATCCGAAGACGCGGGGCCACGGCCCAATCAAAGGGGATGGCGGGTAACCCATCCCGCCGGCATCGGCCATCCCCGAAAAGTCATGCATGCCCGCCTGATCGTAAGGGGGAAGTTAGCAGCGCCTCCGCCGGCGTTTCCATCTTAGCCGATACGATTAGCGTCGTCGATGGACGTCTTGTAGCAGGGACAAAAACCGACCGCCCGGCATCCGCCGGGCGACGCTGCCGCGCCAGTCGCGGCGCGGCCCGAACGAAAGGCGCAGCACATGCGCATGGGTAACAAGGGGCCGCACGGCCGGCCCTGGATATGGCTGATGGCGGTCATCGTCATCTGCCTCGCTCCCGTGATGGATCCCATCGCGGCCGACATCACCGTGACGGCCCTGGCCGTCTGGGCGATGGCATCCAGCCGCCGTTGACGGCGCAACCTGCCGCGGGTCGGAGCCCGCGGCAGGCCCCTTGTTCAGAAAAGAGTCGGCTCGATACCAGGCTCCATCCGATCATCGGGCATGGCCTGTGAATCATGGCTGCGTCTGGCCACCTCGAATGGTGTCAGACCATCGTGGGCCGCCTTATACGCATCCAGTTCAGCCCTGGCTCGTTCCGCCGCAAGTTCACCGCGCTCGATCTTGATTTGCTGATGGCGGTCATCGCCGTCTGTCTCGCACCGGCGGTGCATCCCATCGCCGCGGACATCATCCTCACGGCCCTGGCCGTCTGGGCGATGAGAACAGCCACTAAACGGCACCCGGCCCGTCCGAGCGCAAGCCCGGACGGGCTTTCACATACCATCACGCAGCACTCGGCCAGTCGGAGACATACCCCTCGGCACCGGCGAATCCATGACCGCCGTGCGCGTCGAGGAACGCCTGAGTATCAGGGTCGAGCGCCGGTCCCTCGCCCGGCACCGACAGATCGGGCACGGGCGTCTTCGACACGTCCCTGAGCGACTTCCTCGCCTCATCGGTCACCACGGAGCCGGACAGCTCCACGCGCGGAGCGGGAGCGCCGCCGGGTACCTTCTCCGGGTCAAATTCAAATTCGAACCCGACAAGGGAAGCGCGGCCACGTCCCGGCTTCTTCTTCAGGTACTTGCGATGCACCTTCAGATTCAGCAGAGGTCCCAACTCCTCCTCAATCGGCTTAAGAACATACTTGTTGATTTCGCTCGGCCGATACGATTTGGGTACGTCGAGCAGTCGGCGGAAGTCCTCAAGGCTGACCTTCCACACACCGGTTTGTCGGTACTGCTTGAGCCTCCTGTAGCACTCCTTGGCGTAGCTGGAGCGCAGGGCCGTGAACTCGGCCAGCTCGAAGCGGGTGAACTGCGAGGTGAGGTCGTTAAGCAGGAACGAGAAGCGCGAGTTCACCGATACGGTGAGTGTGCGTTTGGTCGGGCTGGTGACGAAGCCTGCGAACAGGGCGAACTGGATGATGTCGTGCTCTTCGTTCTGGAACTCGAAGTTGAGCGCGAGCAGGCGACGGTTCACATTGGCAATCTGCTTGGCGAACTCATCGTTGGTCATGTTCCTCTGAAGTCCGGCCAGCCGCTTCAATTCTTCGAACGTGAACGCCACCTCGTCCGTGCCCTTGTCCCGCACGCGAGACGCGATGGCCATCAGCAAATCAAGATCGAGCGCGGTGAACTTGCGCAGCGCCTGATTGTTGAACTGGTTCGAGTACTTCACGATCTCATCGGACATGACTGCATTCTACCATAAAAACGAGATTTTTATATTTTCTACCCTTTATTCTCCCAAAACCTCGTTTTTATTCCTCAAAAGCGTCCTTTATTCTCCCAAAACCTCCCCTAAATAATTCCCAAAATCTCCCCTTTAATCTCCCATTTTCTCCCCTTTAATAGTGCGTTTCCCCTACTGCCGTAAGGCCTGCGGGGAGTCTAAAAGAGTACAAAAGATTCTATAAAAAGGGGCTCCGCCCCGATGAAGAGAAGAAACCGACTCAGTTCCAAGGCTGCTGCTGCCATTGCTGTGGCTGTTGGAATCCGGGCTGGTAGCCATAGCCCGGCTGCTCCTGTATCTGAGGCTCTTGGGGCAGGTCACGAACCTGTTCCCGCAGCTCACCCGCCGACTCAGCGCTGGGGAGCCTCACGCCCGCGTCAGAGGCCCATGCGCGCAGTTCGGCGGCATGGGCCTTGAGCATGTCCAGCAGCCTTTGCCGGTTGCCCTCGTCGTTCCAGACGCCCTCGTCGTAGCCAAGCACGCCCTCGTTGGAGAGGATGCCGCCCAGCCGGATGATCAGATGGGTGCGCCGCTTGCGCGCCTTGGCGTTCTCCCTAGCCACGATGCGCTGTTTGCGCGCCCTGAGCTGCTTCATCCGGCGCTCGATGTCGGCCATCTGCTCCTCGACGCTCCTGGTCATCGGTTCCTCCCTGCGTTCCGTCGGTTATCAATCAGGACGCTAGACCCCACGGCAGCACGGCACGGGGCACGGCGTCTACACACCAAACCTAAACCCGGAAGAACGGAGCCGGTTTGGACATCCAAGCCGCGAGGGCGAAGCGTTCATCAATGCCGAACGTGCCGCCCCCGCCGATTTCCGCGCGCATGACGGCCACGGGAGGGAAACACCGACCGGAAAAGCCTCTTCGCAAGCTGCGGCAGCTTGCGAAGAGCAGCCGAGAGGATCAGCCTTGCCGCAGTCTCAGGAAACTCCCCGTAAATCAATCCCATGAATCGCCAAGCCCATTGCATAAGAGCATCAGAAAATTCGTCCATGCACCGCTCTATGCGTCGACCGACACGCCGGTAACGGAACCATCCCCGCAAGGTCAGGTGGAAGTCCCTCAATTTCATTGAGGGCGCACTTACATGTTACCGGTGGTAACATTCAGCGTAAGCGCGCTCTCCCGAGGGGCCACTCCGTGGGGGCCAAGCGTGCGCCGCTTGGATCCGCGCCCCGTCCCGGCGGGGTGCCGGCCACCTCCCCGGTGGAGGGCCAACGGGCCTCCCGGCCCTTTGGATTCCCGGAAAGGAGTACAGTCCCGTGGCGATCTACTCGTTGCACGTGTCGAACGTGAGCCGTGCCGCCGGCTCCAGCGCCGTCGCCTCCTGCTCGTACATCACCTCGCGTCGGATGCGCGACGAGCGCACCGGCGAGGCGTTCAACGGGTTCGGCCGCAGGGAGCGCGTCGAGCATGTATGCACGATGCTGCCCGAGGGCGCGCCCGGCGAGTACCTCGACCCGGAGCGTTTGTTCAACGCCGTCGAGATGGCCGAGAAACGTTCCGACGCGAGGCCCGCGAAGAAGATCATGGTCGCCCTGCCCCGCGAGTTCGACGCCCGCGAACGCTTCCGCGCACTGGAGGACTTCATCTCATGGAACATCACGGCCAACGGCTACGCCTGCACGTACGCCATCCACACCGACAAGGACGGACGTAACCCCCACGCGCACATCCTCGTCGCCAACCGGCGCATCGACCCGAAGACCGGCAGATGGGCGGCGAAGAGCCGCAGCGAGTTCGCGTTGGACGCCAACGGCCGGCGCATCCCCGTCATCGACCCCGACACCGGACGGCAGAAGATCGGCGCCAGAAACCGCAAGGTCTGGAAGCGCGTCAACGTGAGCAACAACCCCTTGGACTCCAAGGAGTTCCTCGAAAGGCTCAGGCGCGAGTGGGCCGACTCCTGCAACGCCCTGCTCCCCGGATACGCCGTCATCGACCATCGGAGCTTCAAGGCGCGGGGCATCGAACGCATCCCCACCATCCACGAGGGATACGCCAGCCGCGAGATGGAGAAACGCGGCGGCAGGGGCGACCTGTGCGAGGAGAACCGGCGCATCCAGGCCCTGAACCGGCTCCTCGACGCGCTTAGGGCCATGATCGGGCGGCTCTCCGACCAAGCGCAAGGCATCCTGACGGCCGTCAAACGCCGCCAACGGCCCTCAGGCGCGCCACAGGCCCCTTCAAGCCCTGAACCGGCCGAAAGGCCACAGGAACGCCCGCAGGCTCGTGAAACGCCGCCACAGGCCCCGCAGGAACCCCCGAAGCCCATCAGGACGAAAA
>CALJMO010000064.1 GCA_937982065.1 uncultured Collinsella sp. | reverse complement strand
GCTATCCCAAGGCGAGCGCGTACTGGTACAAGAACGTCGCGGAGACCGGCCTGCTCATGGCCTAGTTTCAGTCACATACCCTGTCGGCCGCATGTGAATCCCCCACGGGCTCGCATGCGGCCTTTTTGTTTTCGCGCGGGTCGGCAGCCGTTTGTCTAAATCTGTAACATCAAGTCGAGTTTTTTGCCTCTACCTGTTACAAATCAAGACAAACGGGAATCACTCTGCCGAAACGTCTCAATCTGTAACAGATATCTGCTCAAATCGAGTCTAGGTGTTACAGATTGAGTTTTTGATTTGGGAGGTTGAGGATGGGGGATCGCGTGCCGAAAGCATGGTCCCCGGATAAAAAAGCTCGCCGGCCAGGCCGAAGACATGGCCCACATCAAGGCAGACCTTTGCCCCTGCTCGCCCGAGCAAAAAGTCATGCCCCTCGATGCGCTCTGCCAGTCCGGCACCGAGACCCCGCAATGGCGGTGGGATGTGCTGGTCGGAGAGGGCGACCCGCTCTACTGCAAGTCCCGAGAGATCTAAGTATCCGCTGCAAGGTATAAGAACGAATTGGAGCCCTGGTACATACCGGGGCTCCTCGTGGTAGTGGCTGTCTAATGAATCTGGTGGCTAGGCCTCTTCGCCGCCACTGGATTCAGTTACCGTTTCCTCCTCACTATGTTGCGTCTCTCTCGTAGCCTCATCAACTTCTGTTGACGAATGTGCCTCTTCGTATACTTCGATGTTCGCCTTGAGAATGGTTGCACTCTGTTCAGCAAGAGCGATCTTCCTCTGGTGCTTGTCGTAGGCATACAGTCCGATTCCACCTGCGACTAGCGTGGCTACAGAACCGATTACTCCACCCTGGATTCTTCCAACGGAAATCCCGCCCGCTCTGATATTGCTGATCAGCGCCTGAGGCCCACCGAGCTCTTTCGCCAGATGCGACAATTGCGCATAGTCCCAAGTCGTCATTGCCTTTTCCTCACTTTCTTTCACTTCAGCACCGCTTCCACTGGGGTGCTCACTTTCGACAGTGCTATCATGCCATCGGTAAATAAGACGGTATATGTCCTATAATTGTCTTATCTGTTGTTAATGAGGAATGATTAAGACAATGTACGTCCGCAAAGATCGCCCTAAGGACATTTTTCCAAAGAGACTCAGCGGTTTGATGGAAAGCTATGAAATAGAAAAGGGGCGCAGAGGCATTAGCAATATCGGCCTTGCGCGTCTGCTCTATCAAAAGCGTAACGGTGCCGATGATGCCTCGCTAGCCGATGACCGCTATGCAGTGGAAAGGGAGAACGGCCGCAAGGCGATTGCGAGAAAGATCAGCCGATTTCGAAAAGGAGATCAGTTTCCTCAATGGGATGACCTCGTAGATCTGGCTGACATATTCGGAAAGCCAGTAGGTTTTCTCATCGGGGAGACCGATTGTGATACGTACGAGCTCCAAGATATTGCTGACTTCCTTGGTCTCAGCGGCGAGGCTGTTCTGTCCATCGAGCGTATGACGAGAAAAGTTAGTGCGGAGTGGCTTCCGGAACAGTCTGGCGGCAACGGCGGAGACCATGAGGAATGGGAAAAATACCTCGTGAATGATATGGTCGCGAAGGCGAATGCCGAGCCAGAAGCTTGCAGGGCAGTGCTCAATCGAATGCTGACCGCAGCAGCGTTTAAAGACCTTGTGCTCTGCCTGTCTGAGGTCGGCGATGCCCAATACAATCTGCTTATGGAACGCATTGCAAGTGCGGAAATAGAACTGAGAGACGCAGACGTACTCAGTGACAACCACCCAGACTCCATCATGGGGCAAATGGCGGCAAAATCCCGATTCAGGGATGCTGCAACACGCCTGCAGGAAGCGGAAAATGCGGTGAGGTCCAGCAGGTATGCAGCTTATGAATGCCATGTCCGCATCGTTGATGAAATGTTCTCGGATATTACCCAGACTGACGCAAATACCGTAGCCAAAGAGCATGTCAAGCAGAGACAGTCAGGTAACCAGGCGTAGCCGTCGTATCGATACGGAAGTGGGTATAAACCGTCCTGCTGCTTGCATACGTGGTTCCGTTGCCGCCCGTCAGCTTGTAGCAGTTATAGAAGCACTGCGAGTCCGAAACCCCGCTCGAAGGCAGCGCCCAGGTGGCGTCGGCGTAGATCGTCACCAGCGACGAGCACCCCGAGAAGCAGTAGGTCAGGTCGGTGAGCGCAGACGGGTCGAAGCCTCGGAAGTCCAGCTCGGCGGGCGACGAGCGCGAAGCGAACGCGAACCGCACGACTTGACACCTGCGAGGTTGCCCAAACCGGAGACCACCTCCAGCGCCGTGCATGAGTAGAAGAGGTGGGTCAGGTTCATGGTTGCGAACGTCGCCATGTCTGCCGCGAAGGCGATGCGCTCATCGGCCGCCTGGCCTTCACCTGCTGGATTTCGCCGCGCAGGGCGTCCGCCACCTCGGCGCTCTTGGCAGCCTCGGCCACTTGCCCCTCAAGCTCCTTGATGCGAGCCTCCTGCTTGGCGAGAAGCGCCTGGTAGCCCCTCTCCGAGTCCACTGCCTGCGGCTCTTCCGCCTGCGCGACCCCTTCTTGGCCGCCCGCCTGCGCTGCGACCTCTTCCTCGTCGTCGATGCTATGGTCGTCTCCGTCCATGTCGGCCTGCCTTTCGATTGACATAGGCCAGCACAAACGAACCGTCCCTTAACCATGCAAATAGGCTAAAGGTCGGTCACAAAGTGAGGTCATCCAGTCCGTTCGGCAGTTTGTGACCATTAGCAAGAATTAGAGGCAACGCAACGAGCGAACGCTCGATAATGGTCTAGAATATTGGACTTGACATTTGGGAGGCAAGATGGAGACTGTGAACCTTATCCTTGGAATTATCGCGTCTATCGCATCCATCGCCGCCGCCGTCATCTCGCTCCAAAACAAGCAAGAGATCAAGTCAATCAAAAAGAGTCTAAGCGACAACTCGCAGACCGCTACAGGTAAAGTTGCCACAAACGTCGTAGGCAGCAACAACTCGGCGAACATCCATGCTTCGCGATAAGCCAACGCAGACAAGCCAGAGCGCAATTGGAAAGGTCGCCACGAACATAACCGGCGACTCCAATAGCTATGACTCACATGACATAAACATCTACCAGCCCGTCTCGTCTGGCCCGCACCGGCCGCTTACAAAGACGCTCATGTATAAACTCCTGCAAATCATGATTTCGTCGACTGAGCCAACGGGCGAAGATTTCCCCCTTACGCCTCCGCCTCCTATAGAGAAGAAGCTGATTTACAACCACGCACCGCGTTACCTAAACATCATCAACGAGTATTCTGAGAACTACGCTCGTCTCGACAGCGTGATCAAGGAATTCCCCGACAGCGAAGCCATCATCCAAAGGCTGAACAAGATGTTTGTCAATGTGGCAGACGTTCGCGATGACGGCAAGCTGTGCGTAGGAAACGGCGATGCACAGCTCAAGCTCATCGAGAACGAGATCTATAACATGATTGTGAATGACGCAGGCTTTCAGGCTGACGAGGTCCCCGAAGAAATCATCAACCAGTTCTGCGTTGCGTTGATTGCCGTTGCCGTGGCAAAATGCAGAGTCCTTCTGAGGCCAGGTGATGACGATGCTGCTGCTTGATCGCAATAATGAGCCGACGAGCACGGTCTATTACATCGCTGCCGCCTTGGATGGCTACATCGACCAGAACCCAGGCTTGGACGCCGGTCAACTCTATGAGGTAACGGCGAACACTCTGGTCAAGAAAGAAGTGAGCTACGACTTCTTTGTCATGGCTTTGGACTTTCTCTTCCTCCTCGGACGCGTGTCAATAGACGAGAAGGGAGGGCTACATGTTCATCAAGTCGCTTAGAATTCGCAAGACAACAACTGACGAAATAGTTCGCGAGGTCTTATTCCACAAGGGTGCCAACCTCATCGTCGATACCGAGGACTCCGAATCGCACAATCGCGTTGGAAAAACAACCTTCCTCAAGCTCATTGATATCGCAATGGGCGCCAAGGACAGGAAGCTCATTTACACAGACGCCGACACGGGCACGGTGACCGAGGAGCTACGCGATTTCATCGTCACAAACAAGATCGCCGTCGACATGACACTGACATCGGATTTTCCCGATGGCGATGACGTGATTCTCACAATCGACCTCTTCCCGAATGGAAGGTACTACATAGACGGCGAAAAGATGGGGCAGAAAGCTTACCAGCAACGACTCAATGTCTTGCTTTTCGGGAACGAAGCGAATGTGCCCACGTTTCGCCAATTGATCAATTCATTTGTCCGCGTGTCCGTAGGCGGGGATGATAATTCCTTCCTCAAAACCGTTCCCAGCGGCAGCACATCCATCTACCGGAGTGTCTACAACGCTCTGTTCGGCATCTCAGATCCGGCGCTCGACAAAAAGCGTGACGACCTCAACAAGGACTTGAACAAGACGCGTGAGTCCATCAAACGCTATAAGAAAGTCCAGAACGTCGATACGGTCAGCGAGCAGCAGCAGATACTTGCAGGGCTCGAAGCCGAGCATGAAGAAGTCCAGTGCAAGCTCAACAGCATCATCGACGCCGATGTCTACAGGGCCAACCGCGATGAAATCGCGGCTACACGCACCCGATACGCATCTCTGACACTGCAACTCTCAGACATAGACTACAAGCTGCAACGAAATGAAGAGGCCCTGCAGACTGCTATGCAAGAGCGCGGTAGACAAGCCGACGTTAATTTGAGCAGACGGTTTTTCGAGGAAGTCTGTTCGATGATCCCGATGGTGAATGCAACTTTCGAAGAGATGGTCGCATTCAACAACCAGCTCTGCGACAACAAGATTGCCTATTTCGCGAGTGTGGCAGAAAAACTGAAGGCCGAGCGTGCATCTGTGCAACGTGAAATCAGCCAACTGTCATCGCAGAACAGCCAATTCATGTCATTGGTGGAGCAAGACCTCATCGATGAGTACGAGTCGCTTCAGGCACGCCTAGTTGAGCTTTCGAGCAGTATCGGCAAATGCCGAGAAGTAATAGATACGCTCAACAGCTTTGAGGTAGAACAGACCAGCATTGAGGGAAAAATCGCATCGCTTGGCTCGTCTGATGATGGCGACGAGCCGCAATCCAACGATTTTGCTGCAATGATGCTTGCGTTTAACGCATTCTTCACTCCGCTTGCCAGGGAGTTCAACAACGAATCGCCGCTGCTCGTTTACTATGAAGAGTCGAACAAGTTCCCCGTTGCAATACGTGATACCGCTGGCTCCAGCACGGGCACACGCAAGTCACTCATCGCCGCATTTGATTTAGCGTATCAGCAGTTTGCAGAATCAAAGGGCATCAAGACTCCGCGCTTCATAGTGCATGACGTCCTTGAAAACATCGAGGGTAAGGTGTTGCGTGACATAATCGCACGCGCCAGCACAATCAACTGCCAGTACATAGTCGCAGTCCTTAAGGAGAAGCTCGATTCGTCGCTGATACCAGCCGAGGAGCAGGGTAAACTGCAAATCCTGCAGCTTTCGATTGACGATATGCTTTTCACGCGTGGCAAAGGTGTTGCGTCGTAGGAGTGACCTGTACTCTCCTACTCCCGTACCCCCACCGAGAACTCCCCGCCGAAGTTGTTCACCTCGAACCGCTCGTCAGCCACAAGTCCCTCCTTGCTCACACGGCACGCGAACGGAAACAACTCGGCCACGTCCTGCAGTTCCAGGAACGTCCGGTAACTCGACCGGTTTACCAGCATGTCGGCAAAGACCAAAAACCGCGTAAGCTCGTCATTCAGTTCGATGGGCTCTGCAATCACGTAGTGCCCCCGCCTCACGCGCCGGACAACGCCGAACTGATTGAGCGATGCCACAATCTTTTCGGAGCCCTTCAGGATGGTCATGCGCTTGCGCGCCGCCTCAACGCTCTTATTGTCCCGGCCTAGTCAAGTACCCGTTGCCTCTCCTCGACCATCTCGCAGAAGCCTCCCACATCCATGAGCCATTCTTGCTGTGAAGGCGTGTAGGTGGGGAAAAGCTGGGAGGGGATGACGAGCTGGAGCTTGCTGTCACGCATGGCGTTCGTGTAGTCCACGCTCACGGCGGGCTCCAGCGTGATAAGGTGCTTACGCTCGATGCGGTTCGCCTCCTCGAGCACCTGCCTCCAGCGCTCCTTGATGGTCGTCTTCGCACCGAGCATCGTAAGGCTCGAGGAGGGGAACCCCTCATCCCGGTAACACTCGATTGACGGAAAAATGAAGTCCGGCTTCGACTTTCCCTCGGTGTAGGGCTGTGCGGAGTATCGGATTCCCCTACCCTTGAACAGGAACTCAAGCTGGTGCTCGAACGCTGTGCCCGCGCGGGACTTCCTGCGCTGGAAGGTCGACATGGTGGTCTTCAGAATGCCGTCGACGTCGAGCTGGCCGTTCAAATAGGGCGCAAGGTCTCTCTCAAGCAGATGGCGCTCAAACACCTTGAACAGCAATTCCTCGCGCTCGTAGCACGCGAGCAGGCTTCGATCGGGGTCATCCGCCCAGTCGAGACCTTCAAGGGTTGAGATGGAGTACTCCGTAAAGTCGATGCCCTTCGGAAACGTATGTCCAAACCTCTTGACCATATCGTCCAAGTAGATATCCGCGCTCAAGGGAGCGCGCGTCTCGATACCAATCATGCCGAGGATGCGCGAGGCCACCGCACCGATACGGTTGCGCTCGCCCTTTGATACGGCATAGCCCGAGCGGTCGGGCTCCTCGAAGCCGAACAGCCACCTCAGCTGCGACTCGATGGTCGAGCCTTTTTTAGCGAAGATGATGAGCAGCCCGAGGTCATCGGAGTTGGCGACCACCATGAGGTCGCCAACGGATGCCTGCCTGATGGCGGGGTTGTCCTTGTAGTAGAGACGGTACTCGGTTCTCGTGGGATGTTTGCGGCGCGCATCGTACCAAGTCACGGTCCCGTCGCACATCTCCGGCTCCGCCTCGTCGCACATGTAGGCGAACGTGGTGCGGATGTCGCGGATGTCGTCGTCACCGAACAGCGACCTCAGCGGCAGCGTGCCGTTGAACTCGTGCTGATTACTCCTACCTGCGTCGATATCGACGTCCGCGAGGGTCTTCGAGACCGCGCCGTCGAAGTAGCTGCTAAGCGCCCCGTAATCCATCCTGACACGCTCCCATCATGAGCTTGGCCACCGACCGTATTACAGGGACCGTCACCGAATTGCCGAACTGGCGGTAGGCCTGTGTGTCGGAGACCGGGATTATGAACCGGTCGGGAAATCCCTGCAAGCGCGCGCACTCTCTAGGGGTCAGCTTACGGGGGTTCTCGCCCTCGCCGCGCGAGACCAAGATCTCACTACCGTCCTTATGATAGCGTGCGGAGAGCGTCCTCGTGGTGTCCGATGGAGTGATAAGACCGTAGCCGAACCCGTTGCCGGCGGCCTCGTGCTTGGCCTTGTATGCTTTCAAATATGACCACAGCTTGTCGGAGAGCACGTACCTCGCGTCCGCATCCTCCTCCAGAATCTCCGCGGCTTTCTGACCACTGTTCGGGCAGTCGAGGTCGTCCCAAGAGAACTCCACATCGTCGCGAAAGCCAACAATGTAGATGCGCTCGCGGTGCTGGCATGTCCAACCCTTGGAGTCCAGAACCTTGTAGTGAACGTGGTAACCGAGCTCGTCCTGGAGGACCTGCATGATGACGTCGAACGTTCTGCCCCTGTCGTGACTGATCAGATTCTTCACGTTCTCGAGCAGGAACGCCTTCGGGCGCTTCTCGTTCAGGATGCGTGCAACCTCGAAGAAGAGCGTGCCCTGCGTCTTGTCTTCGAAGCCCGTAGCGCGACCAAGGGAGCGCTTCTTGGACACACCCGCAAGCGAGAACGGCTGGCATGGAAAGCCAGCGAGCAGCACGTCGAAGTCGGGGATGTCTGAAGCGGCGACCTCACGGATGTCCCCCGCCGGGGTTTCGCCGTAGTTCATGCGGTAGGTCTTCTGCGCAAACTTATCCCACTCGCAGGAGAAGACGCACCTGCCGCCCAGCTCCTGGAACGGCATGCGGATCCCGCCGATGCCCGCGAACAGGTCGATGAAGGTGAAGGCAGGCTTCCCCTCCCCTGCGGGTGCAAAGGGGGCGCGATGGCCGAGGGTGGAGATGTACTTCGACTCGGCTGCGGTGGGCCTTGTTTCGCCTGCCTCCCAGCGGCGCACCGTTCGCTCGCCGTTGGGGCCCATGCCTAGGGCAGCGGCGAATTCCTTCTGAGTCAAGCCGAGCTCCTGTCTCTTGGCCTTTACCTCATCTGCTGATAATTGCATGACGCACCTTCTGGATAGATAACAGGACAATATGTCCTCATTTTGCCACAGGGATGAAGAGATAAACTCGTCAGAATAGCAACCTTGCCCCAAACCATGGGTTTCTCACGTCTCCCACATCCGACAATCCATGTACCACTCAAACCGCGAAGACCCATCTAACCACCGTTGCGTTCTATACGATAGTCGTTCGCCAGGACATTTTTCTGCCGCCGCAGTCATTAGTCCAAGTGAAAAGCGGCAAGCCGAGAACCTCACGCCTCTCCATCATCAATCATTCCATTTCACAAATGACGCAGCGGCGCAATTAGCAACGCGGAGCATGGAACCATGCTATACCCGTCCAAACGATATTGTCCGCGCCCAACAGCTATCAATCAATTTACCTTGGCCTGCTGGCGCAGAGAGTGCAGCCAAGCCTCATGATCATCGTAACAATAAAGAACATGGGATCGCGAGGATTTGCCGAGGCGAATGTACTCCGGCCCCTTACTAGGACAGCGCCAATTTGCAAGGGTCTTCGCGTTTACGCCAATCAACTTTGCTGCCTCTTCACTCGAAAACGCAAGCGGGCGTACGGATTCAACAGCGCATGTCACGCCGTTTGCTCCACCCATAAAGACCCTCAGACTCTCCGATCACACCCACCCGTTACAGATTGAGACAATTTGACGGTACCGAATTCTTGTCAAGGCGTGGTACAATTGTGTCCCAACGCAAAGGAGGTACCTATGCCCACCTGTGTGCCCGTCCGAGACATGAAGGACACCGCTGCATTTACCGCGCTTGTTGAGTCCGAGCGCGACGTCACCGTAACTAAGAACGGCTATGAGGCCATGCACTGCATCAGCAGCGACCAGTATCGTCTCATGCAAGACGAAATCGCCAAAGCCAAGCTGCTGTCTCGTATGATGTTGGCAGAAGACGAGATATCGCAAGGCGACTACAGCGACTACGACTCCTTCGCGACCGCGATACGAGACAAATATGGCCTATAACGTCGTAATACTCGAAAGCGCACAATATGAATACGAGGCTATTGTCAGATACCTTGCTCAAATCCTTATGAACCCACGTGCAGCAGGCAATTTTGTTGCTGAGTTTGAATATCAGCTTGATCTGCTTCGCGAGCAGCCGCTCCTACGGCCCCTCTCCCACATACGAGAGCTGGCGGCACGCAATTATCGATCGTTTACCGTCAACAAATACGTGTGTCTTTACAAGTTTGAGCGCGATACGATCTATATCGCCCATGTCTTTCATCAGTCACAGGACTACGGCCGCCTGGTCTAGCCCACAAACTGAATACTTGGTCCGATCTCCCGCAGCGCTTGCTAACAAATGACCTGCGTGTGCTCCTCGATGGCGGCGCGATCCTCGGCGGTAATACCCGGCTCGCACACCACGGCGTCCAAATTGTCCAGGCGGCAGAAGGTGTAGAAGTCGCGCTTGCCGATCTTGCTGGAGTCGGCGATCAGATAGCGCGAGTCGGCCTTGCTAAAGGCGAGCTGCTGGATGCGGCCCTCTTCCATATTGGATGTAGACACGTCGCTGTCCAGAATGCCGTTTGCGCCGATAAAGGCTGCGTCGATCCCCAGTGCGCGCAAGGTGTCCTCGGCCGTGGGGCCCACAAAGGCGGCAGTGCGGCGACGGTACATACCGCCCACGAGACACAGGTCGCAGTCTTCGCGCGCCTCGAGCAGATTAAACACCGAAAGCGAATTAGTCACGATGCGTAGGCGGCACGCCGGCAGCATCGAGGCCATCTGCTCAACCGTGGTGCCCGTGCCCAAAAAGATGGTCGAGCCTTCCTCGATAAGCTCCACAGAACGGCGCGCAATCTGCAACTTTTCCTCGGCATGCTTCGTGCGCTTTTCGCTGTGCGAATACTCATGGCGCAGCATAGCGTGTGGACGGCCCTGTGCACTGCGGGCTCCGCCGTGCACGCGCTCGATCTCGCCCAGGCTCGCAAGCTCCTCAAGGTCACGGCGGATCGTCATATCCGAGACACCTAACGCATCCGAAATCTCCTTGACCGAGACCGTTCCCTGTTCCTCGAGCAGCTGCCGAACCTTATCCTGTCGCTCCGCTTTAATCACGATGAGTCCTCGCTGTTCCACGCTCACGTCAATTCAAACAATAACGAACAAATTGTATCAGACTCGCGCGCGTCAGAAATGAACGCCCGCACAGCTCCAATCATCACTTTTTTGAGAAAAATACCCCCTGCTTTAGTGGGGTGTAGTGATAATCTTGCTTGTTCGCGCTACAGTTTGTCGGAAATACCTCGATGTTAGGAACCAAATGATCACTTCCGAGCTTTTCGGCACCGCGCCGTGCGGTACCCCCGTTCATCGTTACACCCTCAACGGGCCCGAGATCTGCGTTCGCATTATGGACTATGGCGCCACCGTGCTGGGTATCGATGTGCCCGACATTCCCGGCAACGTGCGCGATGTGGTGCTGGGCTTCGATAAGCTCGAGGGTTACTTTGACAACCCCGCCTGCTTTGGCGCGACCATCGGACCTGTGGCCAACCGCACTGCAGGTGCCACGATCACCATCGCCGGCACGGACTGGCATATGCCCGCCAACGAGGGCGTCAACAACCTGCACAGCGATCTTGAGCACGGCCTGCACAAGCGCGTGTGGGACGTTGAGCTCGACGAGGTCCACAATGCTGTGCGCATGACCACCTCGCTTGAGGACGGCGAGCTGGGTCTTCCCGGCAACCGCACCTTTACGGCCGTGTTTACCGTTACACGCACCGGCGTCTTTCGCATCGAGTATGGCTGCGAGAGCGACCGCGCCACCTACGTGTCCATGACCAACCACACGTACTTTAACCTTGCCGGTCACAACGCCGGCATGGACTGTGAGCACTTCTTTGTTGCTAACGCTGCCCACTACCTGCCCATCAACGAGCAGAACATCCCCACCGGCGAGATCGCTCCAGTCGAGGGAACCCCGTTTGACTTTCGCGAGCTGCGCCCCGTCGCGCCCGGCATGGAAGCCGATGACCCGCAGATTAAGCAGGCCCGTGGCTACGACCACTGCCTGTGCATCGATGGCTATCAGTACGGCCGCAACCTGCGCCGCGCAATGCACGTCGAGGAGATGTGGACCGGTCGTGAGCTGAACTACTACACCACCGCCCCGGGCGTACAGCTCTACACCGGCAACTGGCTGGACGACGAGCACGCCAAGGACGACGCCAACTATGGCTGGGGTGCCGGCTTTGCCCTCGAGGCAGAGATGTACCCCGACACACCGCACCAGCCGCTGTTCCCGCAGGGCATTGTGGGCCCGGGTCATCCCTACAGCAATGTGATCGAATACCACTTTATGAGGCACTAAGCCCACAATGCAACATATTGCACAGCAACGCCCGCCGGCACCACCGCCGACGGGCGTTTTTCTACCTAGTCATCGGGGACGTTCTTAAATGACTAGTTGGATGGGGTCGGGATTGGAGCTGGGGAGATAACGGATTTCTAGTTCTATGCCGAGTTCTTGCAGCTCTTTGAGGGCTGCGACATCTGCGTCGTCTACGGCAACTGCGGGCGTTGCAGGACGCTTGCCCTCCCCTGCCTGCATATGGCCAATGCTGATCTTGGTAATCGGCACACCACCCTTAACCAGCGCGAGTGCATCGGCGGGTGAGGCCACCATGATCAGAATCCATTGACGCGGCGTTGCGGTATGGATGATGTCGATGGTCCTTTGCACCGAGAAAAACCGTGTCCACACGCCTTCTGGCGCCGCCGCCCTCATGGGTGCCCATTGGCGCGAATCCGCCGCGATCTCATCGTTGACGATTAAAACAAGGTTGGAACCCACGGCTTCGTTCCACAGCTCAACGTCTTGCCCGTAAATGAAACGGTCGTCGATACGCGTGAGAAGGATCTTGGGATGAGCCATGGCTGCCCCATTCTGTTTGAGATCCATATGAGCGGGACGTCGGCCACCAGCTCAATAGCAGGTCAAGCGCCAAATGGACGCCGCAGACATCACGTCTCCAATATTAGTGCATTTAAAGTGAGAAAAGCCGTCAGAACACTTGCGCGGATGTGCGATGTCCCGTATCATAGACAGCCGTTGACGCCTCAGTTGCGTCACCACATGGCCGCCAGCGTAGCTCAGTTGGTAGAGCACCGCTCTCGTAAAGCGGGGGTCACCGGTTCGAGCCCGGTCGCTGGCTCCATTGCACAAGATAGCCGCCTTCGGGCGGCTTTTTTGTTGCCGATTTATCGCACAATGCCAATCCAAGCACAACGCCGCCGGCAACTCCCCTACTCAACAACAAGCCCCGCCAACCGCAATCCCCAAGGGAACCGCGATTAACGGGGCTCAAGCGCGCTCCTCAATGGAATCACGCCAGCATACGAACAGCTCAGCCGAGCAGCGCGCTACTCCTCCCAGTAAGCGTCTGCAAGCAGCTTAAAGCAGATCTTCTTGACCGGCTGTGCACCATCGCCCGGGAACTCGAGCGTGGGCATATGAGGCTCGCCGGCAACAAACAGCGCAAACTTATCGTCGGCAAGATCGCCGGCGATCGAAGTGTCGGAATCGACCAGATCGTAATCGTCCTTCTCGTCAAACTCCTGGACCAGCGTCAGGCTACCCGTAGCGACCTTAAAGGCCTCGCGACCCTCGACGTCGATCTGCAGATCGTGATAGCGCTGATGCGTCTCATAGTGGGCCTCGGCCTCGGGACGCGTCGTGGGAGCCATGACGTTCGCAAAGACCTTGTCACCCAGAATCGGATGGCTGCCGACCTCGAGCTCCGCCGGGTCGTTCTCCTCGAGCCAGTCGATCAGCACGTCGAGGCCCTTGAGCATTCCGCGGTACTCCTCGATATCGCCCAATGCACCGTAAATCATCTAAATCCCCTCTCAGATCGTTTCTTTGGCGGCTACTCGGTAAACGCGTTACCGACGCTGTTGCCACCCACATACGTCTCGACCAGGGTAAGGTCGGGATTGAACACGACAAAGTCGGCGTCGCGCCCCGGCATAATGCTACCGCACTTGTCGTCGGCTCTAACCATAAGCAAACAAGCGATGCCAGGGGCGACGCCCAAGCTCTTACAGCTCGGTCACGACAACGCCGTTGTAGACCTCGTCCCAACGATCCATGACCAAGTGACCAGTCATGGGATCCATGGCGTTGAGCTTGCCGCAGGTGTTGGCGGTACGCAGCACCGTCTCGTCGTCTGCGCCGGCAGCGATGGCATGTGCGAAGCCGGCAATGGTCGAATCGCCAGAGCCCGTGGCGTTAACGGCAGGGATATCGGGAGTCTTGGCGCGGAACGCACGGCCATTGTGGAAGCCAACGGAGCCGGCAGCGCCCATGGATACGACGACCCAGGGGATATCGGAGAAGCGGGCATCAGAGGCAAGCGCGGCGCGGAGCTCGTCCACATCGTCGGTGATAAAGCTCGTGCCCAGAAGGCCGTTGATCTCGGTCAAGTTAGGCTTGACCAGCTCGGGCTTAATTTCGGACTTAAGGGCGGCCTCGAGCGATGCGCCCGAGGTATCGAGCAGCACCTTGGCGCCGGCGTTCTCGGCAATGCCCGTGATCTTGGCATAGTAGTCTGCCTCGACGCCGCGGGGCAGCGAACCCGAGATGGTGACGACATCGGCCTTGCTCGCAAGTTCGGCGAACTTGGCGGTAAAGGCATCGAGCTCCTCGGGGGCAATCGTCGGGCCGCTCTCGAGCAGCTCGGTCTGGTTGCCGGCATGAAGGATATTGAGGCAGATGCGGGTCTCGCCCTTGATGGGCACAAAATCATTCTTGATGCCGTTGGCATCCATGAGCTCTGCCATATAGGCGCCCATATGACCACCAAGCAGGCCGGTTGCCACAACGTCGTCGCCCAATTGACCAAGGACGCGGGCTACGTTAAGGCCCTTGCCGCCGGCGGTCTTTTCGGGCGTCACACGGTTGACGTCGTCGATAATGAGCTCATCGAGCTGATAGCGCGTATCGACAGACGGGTTCATCGTGACGGTGAGGATCATTTTTAGCTCCTTATCTCGCAGGCTCCTTGTGCCTCGCGATACGAGTCGACAAAACGGAATTACAGAATCTCAATCGTGAACGAGCGCACGATGGTTTCTTTGGGCTTGGCGATAAGGCAGCCGCGCTTGTGCTCAAGCACGTCGTCCTCATCGGAGCAGGTCGAAAGGCCACCCCAGGGTTCAACTGCCACAAAATCGCCCTCGGGCTTACTCCACACAATGAGATACGGGAAGCCCTCAAAGCTCAGGCGAACACCCTTGTCCTCGCCCTTCTTGGAAAGCGTGACCTGACGACTCTCGAGTACGTCAAAGATGGTCTCCGCAAAATCGAAGAGCTCGTGCGACAGGGGCAGAGTCTTTCCCACCATGGGGTTCTTGGAGCGCCTGTCCACATCAATCAAGCCAGTCGAAGGAACGGCTGTGCAGAGCTCCGCAGCCTCGTCTTTCTCAAAGCGCAACTCGTAGTCCGTATAGGACTCACCCTCGTCGAGCGGACACCTAAATCCCGGGTGTCCACCAATAAAGAACGGCATGTCCTCGGTGCCCTCGTTGGTCACCTCGTAGGAAACGCGCACGGCAGTCCCCTCAAGCGCATAGCGGGCGACAAGCTTAAACGGGTACGGATAATCGCTCAGCAACGCGGCGTTATCCTCCGAAGCCAGGCACATCGCCAGCTCGTTCTCGCTCTGGCTCAGCAGCTTCCACTCCTGTTTGCGCGCAAACCCATGGCGAGCGAGCTTTACATGATGCCCGGCAAACGTCATGGCATTGTTGTCGCGCAAGCCTCCGCAAATCGGGAAGCAAATCGGTGCCTGGCCGGACCACACGGCGGGATCGCCCTGCCACAGATACTCGCGACCTCCGGCCTTAATCGAGGTAAACGAACCACCAGCCGTGGACACCTTAATAGAAATCGAATCGTTGGAGAGAGCGTATTCCATTGCCCATCCTTTCGAACAACTGCTTTTTGCTCGCAAGAACCCGTCTCGGCCCTGACCAAAGGACAAACCCGCACGTTCATCGATGCGTCCGGTATCCCAGCCATGCAACGGGGTACCATACAGACATTGATGCAATTACAGCTGAAAGGCCTTCTTATGCGAACCATCATCCTTTATGCCTCGCGCCATCACGGCAATACGAAAAAGCTCGTGGACGCCATCGTCGAGGCACACCCCGAAATCGATACCCTCGACGTCAAGGCGCTTGGCAAAAACGAGTATCCCAACCTGCACGAATATCATCTAATCGGTGTCGCCACGGGCATTTATTACTCCGAGATCGACAAAGATATGGCACGTGTGCTCACCAACGTGCTGCAGCCGCAGGACAAGGTGTTTGGCCTTATGACCTACGGTGGCAAAAACAAGTGGTACGGCAAGGATATCGATGGCATCTGCCGCATGAAGCAGGCCATCTTTATGGGTGTCTACGGCTGCCCCGGCTTTGATACGTGGGGGCCGTTCAAGCTCGCCGGCGGTGTCCAAAAGGGACACCCGACCGCTGAGGAAATTAAGGGCGCCGTCGACTTCTTCGACAAGATCGAAGACGAGTATGGCGACATCATCGTCGAAGAGTATGCCAAGCGCGAGAAGCGCCTAGCATACGAGAAGGAGCATCCTGCAGGAGGCCTGGTGGCCGGCGTCAAGCGCACGGCAAAGAAGATTGCTAACAAGCTGTAACTGTGAAGGTGCTTTTGAGCGTTTAACCCATACGGCGGGTCCGAGCAGATTCGGGCCCGCCGTCTTTTTCTATCGTTACTCAGTAAAGGCGTTGCCGACGCTCTGGCCGCCAACATACGTCTCGACGAGGGTGAGCTCATGGTCGAACACGACAAAGTCGGCGTCGCGGCCAGGCATGATGCTGCCGCACTTATCCTCGATGTGCGCGGAGCGTGCCGGCACCTCGGTTGCCATGCGAATGGCGATATCGGCGCTGGCGATGCCCCAGTCGACGATGTTCTTGACGCCCTGGGCAAGCGTGAGCACCGAGCCGGCAATGCTCTTGCCGTCGGCGAGCCAGCACAGGTTGTCCTTCATGATGACGTCCATGCCGCCACTGGTGTAGCTGCCCTCGGGCATGCCGCCGCAACCCAGACAGTCGGTGATGAGCACCGTGTGCTGCCAGCCCTTTGCCTGCAGCAGCGCCTTGATGGCGGCAGGGTTTACGTGCTTGCCGTCACAGATGATCTCGGCGTAGGTCTCGGGCGTGGACATGGCAGCACCCACGACACCGGGCTCACGGTGATGCAGCCCGCGCTGGCCGTTATAGGTATGCGTAAAGCAGCTGGCGCCGGCGTTGATGGCGGCGATGCACTCATCGTAGGTGGCGTCGGAGTGACCGATGCTGGTCACCACTCCCTTGGCATTCAGAGCAGCCGCATAAGCAGCGGCACCGTCGCGCTCGGCCGCCATGGCGCTCTTAACGATGCGACCACCCGCAGCCTCCTGCCACTGATCGAAGACCTCCTCGGAGGGATCGATAAGATAAGCGGGGTTCTGCGCGCCCACGTGCTTCATGGTAAAGAAGGGGCCCTCCAGGTAGATGCCCTGAATGCGAGCACCGCAGAAGTCGGGACCACGACCCTCGTCCGCCTGGGCGATGGCGGCGCAGGCGTCCTTGATCTGCTCGACGCCATCGGTGAACGTCGTGGGCAGCCAGCTGGTGGTACCGCGACGGGCGAGCTCGGTCGAGCTGATATCGATGCCCTCGGGATCGTTATCGGTAGTTGAGTGGTTGTAGAAGCCGTGGATGTGAGTATCGACCATACCCGGCGCAATCCACGATCCCGTGTAGTCCTTAATCTCGCAAGAGGGCTCGTCGGCCTGCCAGGCGCCAAAGACGCCATCCTCGACCATAAGATAGCCGCCCAGTTGCGGGCCTGCCGGCAAGAAGAACTTGTCAGCCTTAATTGCGTACGTGCTCATATGCACTCCTTGCTTCTAAAGCAGTTGACTGTGGTGATGCTTATACCCAGCACACGTAAAACAAAAAGCGCCCGCCCGCCGTTATGAGCGGACGGGCGCCCTTACAGGGGGACGCGATTAAGCGGTGAAGGGGTGAATCGTCACGCCCTTAACCACGCGGTTGACCGTGCCGGTGGGGCTCGGCGTATCGGGCGTGTTGCCCACGCGCACGGAGTTGAGCAGGCTGATAGCCTGGGCAAACATCACGAACGGCAGAGCAAGGTAGCCCTCGGGAAGTGCCTCGTAGCCCTTAAAGGTGAAGGACTCACCCTCATAGACGGTGGCACCTTCCTGCTGAACGGCGACGGTGTGCTGAGCGATCTTGTCGCCACCGATCTCGTTGAGGATGTCGATGTCGTACTGACGGGTGTAGGCGTCGTTGTTGACGAACACGAAGACGAGCGTCTTATCGTCGACGAAGGACTTGGGTCCGTGACGATAGCCCATGGAAGTGTCGTAAGAAGTGGCAACCAGGCCGTGAGCAAGCTCGAGAATCTTAAGCTGGCTCTCCTGAGCAAGGCCGCCAAAGGAGCCGGAGCCCAGGTAGGTCACGCGGTTGAAGTCGCCAGCGAGGTAATCGGCGACCTCGGACTCGCGAGCGATAACCTCCTCGCCCATCTTGGCGATGGTCTCGACCCACTCGGCCTTCTGCTCGTCAGAGGCAGTGTCGAAAATAAGGGTGGAGAGCAGGGTCATGCAGGAATAAGAACCGGTCATGGCGAAGCCCTTGTCGTTGGCGCGCGGAATGAGCAGCGTCAGCGCATTGGGATCATCGGCAGACTCGACGGCAAGCTTGCCCTCGGGAGCGCAGGTGATGTTGAGGAACTTGACGTTGTGGACGAGCTCCTTGGCAACGGCAACGGCGGCAAGGCTCTCGGGGCTGTTGCCAGAGCGGGCAAAGGAAACCACGAGCGTGGGATCCTCGGCGCGCAGGAAGTCGCGCGGGGCGCTCACGATGTCGGTCGTGGCGATGGGCTTAAAGTCGTAGAGATCAGTGTTGCCAGCGTGACGCAGGTACGGGGCGCAGGTATCGCCAACGTAGTCGGACGTACCGGCACCGGTGAAGACAACGGACAGACGACCCTCGCCCATAGCGCGAGCCTCGGCCAGGAAGGCCTCGATGGCCTCCTTGTTCTCGCGATAGATGTTGAGCGTATCACGCCAAAGCTCGGGCTGCTGAGCAATCTCGGCCGTGGTGATCTGGGCGCCGAGCTCGGTGAGCTCCTCGACACTCTTCTCGAACATTTCTAATACCTCTCTCTAGAAGTAATCCTCTGACGTGCAATTATACACTTCGGTTGGTTATCTGGTAGTAACCAGTTAAATGCAAAGAATCACCATATGGAAACGATGCGAGCACTAGTTACTGCGCTGGTGGTAAACCTTGTATTTAAACTGATCGGCACGAGCAACCGAGAGTGTGTACTCCACTACCTCGTTTGACTCGTTATACGTAGTCCTGACCAAATCGAGCACAGGCGAGCCCTCGACAATTCCCAAAAGGTGGGCATCGGTGGGACGGGCTATGCTCGCATAGAACTCCTCTTCGGCCACGCGAATCTTTTGCTGAAAGTCCTGCTCAATCACATCGTAAAGCGGCTTACGCTCCAGCAGCGGTCGCTTTAGGGACAGAAATTGACGAACCGGTAGATAGCTGCGTTCGACCATCATGGGCATGTTGTCGGCAGAGCGAAGGCGCTTGAGCTTAAAAATGCGATCACCGATGCGCAATCCCATATGCTCGGCCAGATTCTTATCGGCCTCCATCTCGCAAAACTCGAGAATCGTGGTCTCGGGTTCTCGACCCATCGCGCGCATCTGCTCGGTAAAGCTGTAGGACTGCATAAGATTGGTTGCTTTTGCCGAACGGTCGGTCACAAAGGTACCGCGACCGTGCTGCCGAACCACCAGTCCTAAACGCTCCAGTTCCTGCAGAGCCAGGCGTACCGTAGTGCGCGAGAGACCATAGCGCTCCGAAAGTTCGCGCTCGGAAGGAATCATGTCACCGGCGCGATATTCATGGTCAATCTTTTCGGTCAGAATATCGACCAGCTGATCGTACAGCGGTTGCTTACGCGCTCCGATCGCCATCCTATCCTCCCTTTTGCTCGAATTCGGCTAACTACCTAGGGTGTTATGCATTATCTGTCTGCCACACCCGAATCATTAAGAAAACAAAAGCCGCGCGCTCTTTCGAGCACGCGGCTTTTAACATACACATGGCTTAAGGGGTCGGGGTGTGAGCCGCGTAGGGACACACCCCTCAAGCTAGAGCCTTACCAGATGCTCGGCCAGAGACCAAGCGGGCCAGCGCCCAGGATGCCAAGGACGAAGAGCAGGAGAATGCCCTTGGTCGGGGTCCAGCTGTGCTTAGCGAACATGTAGTAAAGCAGCAGCGTAAGCATAAGCGGGACGAGCTTCGGGACGATGGTGTTGAGGGTGTCGGCAACAGAGAAGTTGACCGGATCCTCGGTAACGGTGCCGTAGGTCACGGACTCCATGCCGTTACCCAGATCGGTGACGCCGCACTCGACAGCGTTGCCGTCGGCATCGGAAGCGGTAAGGGCGTTGCCGTCCTTATCGGTCATGGCGATGGTACCGGCCTCAGCGGTCTCGGTATCGATGCCCTCCATACCGGTGAAGTTCTCGGCCTCCTTCTCGGAGACGATCACGGTAGTAGCGGAGAGACCACGGGTGGTGCCGTTGGGGATCTGGAGGTTGATCTGGGTGCCACCCATGGTGACGACCAGGCAACCGACGACGAAGACGCCCATGATGGAAGCGGCACGCGTGAAGGCCTGCATGTTGGCGGTCAGAGCGTCAATAGCGCTGGTGCCAAGCTTGTAGGACCAGTTCATGAGCCAGAAGCGCAGAGCGAACTGGACGACGTTGAAGATCACCAGGAAGATGATCGGTGCAGCGGCGTTGCCGTTGATGGCCATGTTGGAGGTGATGCCGGCCGTGATAGGCACGAGCGTCAGCCAGAACAGGGCGTCACCGATACCACCGAGCGGGCCCATTGCGGCGACGCGGACGGCGCGGATCGTGGGGATGTCAACCTTGTTCTGCTCGAGCGAAAGCACGATGCCCATAACAAAGGTGACGAGGAACGGGTGGGTGTTGAAGAACTCCAGGTTGTGGCTCATGGAAGCCGCGAGGTCGTTCTTGTTGGTGTGGATCTTCTCCAGACCGGGGATGATGGAGTAGAGCCAGCCAGCGGCCTGCATACGCTCGTAGTTGAACGAGGCCTGCAGGAAGCAGGAGCGCCAAGCCATCTTGTTGAGGGTCTTCTGGTCGAGCTGCGGAGCAGGAGTGAGATCCTCGTAGTGCTCCGGGATCACATACTCATTAGATGCCATCTTCGAAGTCACCTCCGTCAGAAACAGCTGCACCCTTCAGCTCGGTCTGCTGCTGGAAGTCCCAGAAAGCGATGCCGAAGCCGATGAGAGCGAGGATGAGCAGAGCAGGGGTTGCCAGCGAATCGTTGGCAACGGTGATGAGCGCGAGGCCAAAGCCCATGAGGAAGAAGCCCCACATATCGCGGTTCATCATAACCTTGAGCAGGACGGCGAAGCCGACGAAGCGCATCATGCCGCCTGCAGCGGAGAGACCGGTCTGCAGCCAAGTCGGGATTGCGGAAGCGATGGTCTGACCGATGGTAGCGCCAGCGATGAAGAACAGGGTGACGACGACAGCGAAGATCAGGCCGAGCAGAGCCATGGCGAAGTAGTTCAGACGCTCGATACCCTTGGTGTCAGCGTTGTGAGCCATGTTGTCCGCGGAGGACATGAGCGGCGACATAAGCGTGAAGACCAGGGTAACGCCGAGCTGACCAAGCAGAGCGAACGGAATGGCAAGGCCGACTGCCGCGTTGGGCTCGAGGCCCGTAGCGATAGCGAGAATGGCTGCCATGATGCCGCCGATGACGGCGTTAGGCGGCTGAGCGCCTCCGATCGGCATGTTGCCGATCGTCATGAGCTGATAAGTACCACCCACGAGAAGACCGGTGTTGAGGTCGCCAAGGATAAGACCGATGACGGCGCCGGTGACGATGGGCTGATAGAGAGACTCGAGGAAGTTGAACTGGTCGATTGCCGCGACGAACGTGACGATGAAGACCAGAGCGACCTGGATGATCGAGTATTCCATCTTGCTCCTCCTTTCAAAATGTATGTACGCACTTTGGATTTCACGTACAAAATGTCAGGTTTTCATTCCTGACAACGTGGATCATGAGGATTACGAGAAGAGCTTGCTCGTGTCCTCAACAGGCGTGCTCGGAACGCGCCTGATCTCCAACTCCACCCCCAATTCCTGCAGCTCTTTAAACGCAGCGACATCCTCGTCGTTAACTGCGACGGAGGTGGCGACTTGGCGCTTTCCTTCCGACATGTGCATGTTGCCGATGTTTACCTTCTTTATAGGCACACCGCCCTTGACGAGCGTAAGCACGTCTTCCGGTGTTTCGGCCACGATGAAGATCTTCTGGCGCGGGCTCGCCTTGCCAATGACGTCGATGGTCTTCTGCAGGGAGAAGAAACGCGTAGCGACGCCGGCGGGAGCGGCCATCTTCATGAGGTTCTGGCGCATGGTGTTGGACGCCACGTCGTCGTTGGCGACGAGGATGAGGTTGGAGCCCAGAGTGGAGTTCCACTGGGTGGCAACCTGACCATGAACCAGTCGGTTATCGATGCGGGTAAGAAGAATGTTGGGTTCTGCCATGTTGATCAGCTTCCTTTCGATATTTGCTGACGACAGTTACTTGATCTCCTGAATCGCGTAACGCGAAACATCTACGACGGCTCCGGATCGGACTTTGATCTGGACCTTCTCGCCTTCGATGCCTTTGACGGTTCCGTAGATACCGCCGGCGAAAAGAACCTCCTGACCCGGCTTGAGCTCGGTGTGCAGCTCCTTGAAGTACTTCTGCTTCTTCTTCATGTTGATTTGCGACCAGATGGTGTAAATCAAGCCCATGATGACAAGCAGGCCTAAAAGGGCGACCGAGGAGCTCAGGACGTTGGCTCCGAAATCGGCCATTAGATGCCGTCCTCGTCGCCGAAGATATCCTCTTCGTCGGAGCCGGCAACGGATGCGACCGTCTGGGCGGTGATGCCCGTCTGGCCAACGGTCACGGCCTGCTCGCCAAGCTCGGCGAGCGTGGCGTTGCCGCGGAGGAACAGAAGCTCAATAACCATGGGAAGGTTGGTGCCGGTCAGAACCTCGACGTTGTCGACATCCTGGGCAATCATCATCGCCTGGTTGAACGGGGTGCCACCAAGCAGGTCGGTAAAGACGAGCACGCCATCGCACTCCTCGCGCATGGCGGTAATAGCGGCGCGGAGATCCTCACCGTAGGAAGCAGCCTGGTCGCCCTCAAAAGGAACGACGGTAAAAGCGGGCTGGTCGCCAGCAACCATAGCGATAGCGCTTGCGAGGCCGGGTGCGAACTGTCCATGACCGGTAAGAATAAAGCCAACCATTCAAATTTCCCTTCCGAAGGTGTGTACGATCTGAGTCCGATGATTTTCGGAAGCCAGCGGGCGCTCGCCCTTAAAGCTTCTTAGAAAGCGTACTTTGAAGACCAGTGGTTTCTAAACTGGTAGTAACCACGTGACGTGTTGTTGTCACTATATCACCCCAGAAGAAGTCGCTTTCGTTGATTCATACGGTAAAACGTTTTTGCACCGCTCACGGTGATAAATCGACCGTTTACCGGTCGTTAACACTTCTACCTGCGGTTTTGAAACCGTTCCGAAATGCTTTGGCAAAAGATCGGATCTTTTCCTGTGTCTAAACAACGCAGGGCGGCTAAAAATAGCGTGTAGAAAAATTGCAGGTCATTGTGAAGATATGTGAATTGGTCTTTTTGACTTAATACCAGTTAGAACCAGTTTTGAGATTATCGGTGAACGGTAGTTTTCGACCGTTCACCGGTTACTTGCAATCGTTTGCAGTCGTTTTCCCAGATGAATTAGGGAAACACAATGGAGCGCTTGCGCGATCAAGGGAAGTTTTGACATTTGTCCTCATCCCCCGCGCGCCAAACTCCGACACCCAAAATGAGCCATAGCTCTCGCTATTCGTCTCACAAACATTACTTACTCTAATCTGTAATTGTTTATCGTTTATCATTAAATATGATATAAGATACAAGTATCATCCAAGACATTGGTTGGAGGAGCTATGATCCGCTGGAACGTATCCAAATCGAATGAAGCCATCGACCGTGAACAGGCAATAGCCGATCTGAGGAAGCTCACTCGCATCTGCAAATGGGCCACAATCTGCACCACCGTGGCGCTCGCTCTGGGACTTCTCGCAGTCATTACGATTGACCTTCTACTCGTATTGCCTAGCCTCTCCCAAGGGTCGTGTCTCCAATCCGTAGAACTTCAAGGCGGCGAAGGGCCGTGCCTGGCTATCGTCGGTACCGATGCGCAGACCCCACTTATGCTCGTCGCACACGATGGTCACACTGCCATAGGGAGCCTCTTGATGACATGCCTCGCGCTTACCATCGCGCTAAGCGTGCGCAGGCTTTTCTTAAACATTGAAAAGGAAGGCAGGCCCTTTGACCTTGAATGTAACCAGACACTTCGTCGAGTAGGACATTTATTCCTTATCGGCGGCGTTGCCGTGAGGCTTCTTGGTGCCGTAATCACGGGAATGATACTCTCAGGATTTGGCGGCAGCTTTACGGATGCGTTCGCCGGCCAGTTATTCGAGCCCTCCATGCTCTTTGCGGGCCTGATTATTTGCCTGATTGCCAGCATCTTCCGCTACGGGTATATCCTGCAAAAACAAGATGACGAGTTGCTCTAGGGGGAATCCATGATTATTCTGCGGCTTGACCGCATGCTCGCCGAACGCAAGATCTCATCCAAAGAGCTTGCGGGACGCGTGGGCATCTCCCAGGTCAATATGTCACGCATTAAGACGGGCAAGGTTTCTGCCATACGTTTTTCAACTCTTGACGCGATATGCCGGGCACTCGACTGCCAACCGGGCGATGTACTGGAATATATGCCTGACGATGAAGCCGATAACCTTTTTGGACTTAAAGATTGATAGGCATAATTTAGCCACCAGCGCCTAAACGCAAATAGCCCGCTAGAACAACATCCGTTCTAGCGGGCTTATTCAGATATTTCGGTTACGCGCTCGGCGGCTCAGACAGATCTTTATGCAAACAGACCATAGATGCTGATGTTGGCCTTGGCATACAGGCCGTTAGCATACTCGGTCCACTTGGAGCTGGCGCTCGAAGCCTGCGAAGAGTACTGCTGGTAGGCGGTGTAATAGGCGGTCATGGCCTGCTTGTAGGTAGCGCTATCAGCCGTAAAGGCATCGTCAGCGAAGGCCTTAGCGTAGGTGCTATCGGCGTCCTTCCAGGTGCCCTTTTCGCTATCCCACTCGTCGCCGGCAAGTTTGATGATGTAATCGGCGTAGTCCTTGCTCGCGGTCTCCTCGTTGCCGTCAGCAGGCTCGGTCGGGGCGGTCGGCATGCTTGCGGAGCTATCGCCCACCTTCTTCTTGTAGAGCTTCTGCAGCGTCGCGGACTGACGGACGATCTGCTTGGCCTGGTCCTTGGACACGCCATACTGCGTGGCCATGGTCTTGTAGTCCGAAGTGCCGATGGAATCCTCGGCGTACTTCTTCATTTCCTTAGAAGAGACGGTGATGCCCTCGTCCTCGGCAGCATCGAGCAGGATCTTGTTGCGCACGTAAGACAGGATGACATCGGCAGAGGGAGCGGTGTAGTTACCATCGCCATCCTTGACGGTATCAAGGCTGTACTGGCTCTCGATGGCCTCACGCGCGGTGATGTCGCTCTTCTTGCCGTTGTAGCTGTAGCTTGCCACGGTCGAATCAAGCTGGTCCTCGGTGAGGGTCGCCGAGCCGACGCCCTTGCCGCCAAAGCCTCCATTGCCAATAAAGAAGCCGACCACCGCAGCGATCACGACTGCAACCACGAAGGCGGCAACCATCGTCTTCTTGTGCTTGGATGCATGGTCGTCCGCGTCGGAGTCGTCGTCCTCGTCCTGCTCCTCGGGCATGAGGTTCTCGTCGGCGGCATCCGCGGCAATCTGAGCCTCCAGGCGGGCGTCCTCCTCCTCGGCGGTCGTGCCGGCAGCAATGTGCTCGGCAGACGTACCGGCGACCAGATCGATCTTCTCGTCCTCGTCACCGTCGGGGCCTTCGCCGCGCTCGATAATCTGGATGCCGTCGATCTCGTCCTTCTCGTCCTTCTTTTGAATCAGACCCATATCAGTTACTCCTTGTTAGGAAACATAGTCCGCAATAGAATACGCCCGACAGAGCGCCGGGCGTATTGATTCTCAGGTTATACGCAAACACTTAAGTACTATTTAGGCGTTTGCAGCGTGCATACCTTAGGCCAGGTGCGCGATAACGGCATCGGCAAAGGCCTGCGTGCCCACAGCACCCTCAACGGAGCCGGTCTGGGCACGACGAACGTCGCCGGTAACCTGCTCGCCCTCGTCGAGCGTGGCGGACACGGCGGCGCGAATGCGATTGGCAGCGTCGTTCTCGCCCAGGTGATCGAGCATCATCGCAGCAGAGAGGATCTCGGCCGTGGGGTTGGCGATATCCTGGCCAGCGATATCGGGCGCGGAGCCGTGCGTTGCCTCGAAGATAGCGCAGTCGGCACCGATGTTGGAACCCGGAGCCATACCCAGTCCACCTACCAGACCGGCGCACAGGTCGCTCACAATGTCACCGTACAGGTTGGGCAGCACCAGGACATCGAAGTCGTTGGGGTTCTGGACCAGGCCCATGCAGGTGGCGTCGACAATCTTGTCGTTGAACTCGATATCGGGATAGTTGGCGGCCACCTCGCGCGCAACGCGCAGGAACAGGCCATCGGTCGCCTTCATGATGTTGGCCTTATGCACGGCCGTCACCTTTTTGCGGCCGCAGCGGCGGGCGTACTCAAAAGCGTACTCCACAATGCGGCGGCTCTTGGCGATGGAAATCGGCTTAATTGAGATGGCGGAATCAGCGGCGAAGGTCTTCTGACCCGAGCGCTCGACGAGCTGCGAGAGCTCCTCGACCTCGGCAGCGCCCTCATCGAACTCGATGCCGGCGTAGAGGTCCTCGGTGTTCTCGCGCACGATGACCAGGTCGACGTCGCGGAAACGCGAGCCGTCACCCGGCTGCGACAGACAGGGGCGCACGCAGGCGTACAGGTCGAAATGCTTGCGCAGGGCCACGTTGACGCTGCGGAAACCCGTGCCGACCGGCGTAGTGATGGGGCCCTTGATGGCAACCTTGGTCTCGGCGACCGCATCGAGCACGTGCTGGGGCAGCGGCGTGCCAAACTCGTCCATGACGCTGGCACCGGCCTCCTGGACGTTCCAGTTGATCTGGACACCAGTGGCCTCGACCACGCGGCGCATGGCCTGCGTAATCTCGGGACCGATACCGTCACCGGGAATCAGGACTACATCGTGCGCCATAATCTGTTACTCCTCGTCTTCGGCGTCGTCAGATTTTTTAACGCTAGCACGCTTCTTCTTTTTGGAAAGATCCAGGCCAAAACGTTTAACAAGCATTTCGCAAATCTCGCTCGAACGGGCCTTGAGATAGCTGCCCTTGCCGTTTTCGGCGTCGAACTTAAGGCGCAGCGCGAGCTTCTCGGCGACCTCGGCGTCGATCTCGCCCTGGCCAAACTCGTACAGGCAACCGAGCATGTCGCGATACTCGAGGTCGCCGTGGTAGCACTGGATGGCCTCGTCCAGGATGGGCCAAGCCTCGCGCGAACGCTCGACGCTCGTGGCACCCCACACGCACAGCAGGCGGAAGGCGGCATAGCGCAGCGTGGAGGAGATCTCGTCGAACAGTGCAGTCTCGGCGCCCTCAAAGGCATCACCCAGCTGCTCGGGGCAGGTGGTGGCGAGCGCCGTCAGGGCATCGAGGGCCTCCCAGCGGGTCTGCGCCTCGGGGCGGTCGAGCGCCTCGATCAGCGCGGGCACGCAGGGCACGACGCGCTGCGGATCGCGCTCGGCAAGCAGGTGCAGCACGCGGGCGGCGAACTGGCGGATGCGGCGCGTGGGGCAGCCGAGCTCCTTGACCAGACGGTCGACGGCGTTCTCGTTCTCCTCTGCCAGCTGAAGCTGTGCCAGCTCCTCGTCGGTGAGCTGTTCGTCTTTGTTTTCTGCCATAGTTACCTCTTCTTACTATTTCTTAGCGTGCTTGCCAGCACCCTTGCTGTCATCGGTGACCGAGATGAGCTGTCGGTCGGCCGCGCCATTGCGACGCGCACGGCGGCGTTCCTCAGCGTCGCCCGCGTCGGCGGCGGCGCGGTGAGCCTTGTTGACGTTAAAGACCTCGTCGTGCTTGCGCCACGGACCGACGGACTCGCCAAAGCTCATTTTAAGACCGGCGATAAAGCCGCCGAGCCAGCCAATCGGCGCAAACTGCACCAGCGGGAACAGTGAAAACACCCAGGTCAGCAGGACGACTGCCGCCGCTCCTGCAAAGTTGGCAATCCAGTAGTCGCGCTTGGTGATCACGCGCTTTTCGCACGCCCACTGGCCGCACAAAAAGCCAATGTAGATCGCAAAGAGAAAGAGCACCAGCGCAAGCACCACGAACGTCCAGTTCATGGGCGCTACTCCCCGTGATGATGGCCGCAGCAGCACTCATGGCCGTCGTCATGGCCGTGGCCGCCGCAGCACTCGTGGTCCTCGCCGTGATGGTGGCCGCAACCGCACTCATGGTCGTCGCCGTGCTCGCCGCAACCGCAGCCGTCCTCGTGAGCGCCATGCTCCTCGGGACGATACTGCGACCAGTCCAGACCGGCGGCGATAGCGTCGGCCTCCTCCTTGTAGAGGACCGTGATGGCCTGGGTGCCCAGCTTGGCGCCACCGATGGCGTCGAGCATGTCGTAGAGCGTAAAGGCGACGTCGGCGCCGGGCAGCGCGAGCTCGCGGTCATCGGCGTAGGCGAGCGCCAGGCGCAGGTCCTTGATGAAGTGCTCGACCATAAAGCCGGGCTTGTAGTCGCCGTCGAGCGCCTTGGGCGCCAGGCTCTCCATGGCGCCGGACTTACCGGTGCCGCCCAGGATCATCTGGCGGGTCTTCTCCAGGTCAAGGCCGCTCAGCTCGGCAAATGCCATGGCGTCTGCCATGCCGACCATGCAGGCGCCCAGCGACACCTGGTTGGCGAGCTTGGCAGCCTGGCCCTTGCCGGCGCCGTCGAAGCAGCAGATGGTTGCCGCAAAGGTAGAAAGGATGTCGCGGACCGACGCGATGTCGTTCTCGGTAGCGCCCACGATAGCCGTAAGCGTGCCGGCGATAGCACCCGACTCGCCGCCGGTAACGGGGCAGTCAAACGCCATGCGACCGGAAACCTGGGCGGCCTCGGCAATGTCGCGCGCCAGCTCGGGCGAGCTCGTGGTGAGGTCGATCAAGACCGCGCCCGGCTTGGTGCACGCGAGCAGGCCGTCGCCCGCCAGGTAGAGCTCCTCGACCTCGGAGGGATAGCCCACCATGGTAAAGACAACATCGGCGTTAGCCACGGCATCGGCCGGCGTATCGGCCCAAGCGGCACCGCGCTCGATAAGCGCGGCAGCCTTGGACTTGGTGCGGTTGTTGACCATGACAGGATAGCCGGCATCCAGGATGTGACCGGCGATGGGGGCACCCATGATTCCGGTGCCGATAAATGCGACGGAGAGCTTGTTTGCCATGAAACCTTTCCTTTTGGGTTGGGTGTTGTTACCAGGTTGAATACTCGATGCCAGCGTTTGGGCAGTGACTTAAGGGCACTTGCAGCCGCAGCGCCTGTCTACTCACCGCGCACGCGGCGCGCGATGCGGTCGGAAAGCGAGGCTTTCTCGGCGCGATTCTTGCCCCAAAACGCGCAAGCCACCATGCCGGGGCCCACGTGCGAGCCGATGGTAGGACCGACGGAACTACGGATGATGGTAACGTCGGCGCAGCCTTCCTCCTTGCGGATGGCGGCCTCGAGCCAGTCGCCGTCCTTTTCGGCATCGGCCGTCATGATGGCGATGGGCATGGTGCGGTCGGGCACGTAGTTCTCGCGGAACGACTTGAGGATGGACTTGAGCGCCTTCTTGCGGCCGCGGTTGACGCCGATCAGCGACAGCGAGCCGGCAAGGTCGTAAGAGAGCTCGGGCTTGACGTCGAGCTTTGCCGTGAGCTGTGCCGCCGCGGGCGGAATGCGGCCGCCGGCAGCCAGTGCGTCAAAGCTCTCGAGCGTAAAGTAGCCGTGGACGTAGGTCTTTGCCTCGTTTGCCCAATCGACCAGCTGCTTGGCGGTCAGTCCCGCCGAGCGCTGGCGCACGGCCTCGAGCGCCAAGAGCGCACCGGTCGCGCAGGGCAGAGCGTTGTCGACCACGTAGAGCTCAAAGTTGGGATACTCGGCGCGCACGGCGTCCGCCGCCTGGCACGCGGAGTTGTAGCTCGACGACAGCGCCGAGGTAAAGCACAGGTAGACCGTTGGTGTGCCCTCTTTGGCGCACTCGGTAAAGAACTCGATATAGCGACCGAGCGACACGGCGGAGGTAGACACGCGAGCGCCGGCGCGCATGCGGTCGTAGAACTCCTTAGGGCTCATGCTCGACCAGATATCGTCCGTGCGCTCCTCGCCATCGATAATGAAGGGGAAACCCAAGATATCGACATCGAGGTTCGCGGCGACCTCGGGGCTAAAGTCGCAGCAGGTATCGACGACGATGCGGCAGCGGTCAGAATGGCCGGTAGATGCAGCCTTGTCCATCAAAGCGACTCCTTACGTAAAAAAGGCGGCCATCCGCATGGGATGGCCGCCGGCCGTTAACTCATGCAAGTTAACGTATTTTACTCGTCAAGCGTTTCGATACGGGGCTTGATGATGCCATATCCACCATTCTTACGGTGATACACCACATTGATGAGGCCAGTCGTCGCGTTCTCGAACACGTAGAAGTCGTGGCCGAGCAGATCGGTCTGCACCAGCGCCTGCTCCTCAGTCATCGGGGTGACATCGATGACCTTCTCGCGGACGAGCAGGTCGTCCTCCTCCTCGGGCAGCAGCAGGTCGGCCAGATCCTCGACGCGCTCGACCGGTGCGACATCCGCCGCGCTGGCACCGCCCTGGCGGTTGTCCACGACCTTGGTCTTGAACTTGCGCAGCTGGCGGGTGACCTTATCGGCGGAGAGGTCGATGGCGGCGTACATATCTGCACCGTGCTCGGCAACGCGAATCACCGAACCGCGGGCACGAACCGTAACCTCGACGATTGCCGGGTTGGGGTTCGAGGGGTTCTTCTCATAGCGAAGTACAACGTCGACCGTCATGGGCTCGATATCGAAAACCTTGAGCGCCTCGCCGATCTTCTCATCCACATGCGCACGCAGAGCATCGGTTACCGTCGTCTTGCGTCCAGAAACCTTGATATCCATACGTGGCTCCAATCTGCCTCGGGGACTTACTGTACTGGCTATGTACCCATTGCCGTGCATTTAATCACGCGGATTCCCAAAGACCCGAATAACGATTGCTTGGTACCGCATACCGAAGTCTCGTACTTTTCCATGGCAAAGTGCGCTATAGGAGGGAGCCGACAGATTTGTATTTGGTCCCGAAAATTGGCTTTGACCTGCTGGTTTTATAGGGATGAAAAAGCCGGGCTCCCCTATTGGGGAAGCCCGGCAGTGCATGTTGAAACCGTGAAGAGGTGTCCTTTCCAACGTATAGGAGACACCACCCCTGGCAATAACTAGCTATTGAGTTTGTTAATGTCATCGTCAGTGATGGTGCCTTCCTGGCTGGACGATTTGTCCTCGGAGGATGCGGTCTCATTGTTGGAATCGGAGGACTCGCTGCCGGAGGACATGGTCTCACTGGACTCAGAGTCACCCGGCTGCACGCTAGCGCCCGAAACCGTCTTAGTGGTGAGGTCGTAGGGCATCGTGCCATACCAGACGCAGTGGACTGCCTCGAGCGTACCGTCGACCGTGATGTCGTCGAGGGCGTCGCTCACGGCACGGCACAGTTCGTCATTGGACGAGGCGCCCGCAACACCAAGCGTCGAGGGCGCCTCGAGCGCACCGACATAGGAGACCTCGCTCATCAGGCGTGCAAGGTAGCCGCCGGCCGTGGAGTCGCAGATCACATAGTCGACCTCGCCGGACTCGAGCGCCTCAAAGCACTCGTTGATGTTGGAGTAGGTCTTTTGGTTGGCGGTAATGCTCTGCTTGGCAAGCGCCTCCTGCGAGGCCGAGGACATCTGGACACCCAGGGTAGACGTGTTAAGGGTATCGGTGGAAACGCTTAGCGACCCACCATCGCTGGTTTTACCGAACACAGAAGCGGCATCGTACAGGCAGGTGCCGAGCGAGCTAACGTCCCCGTCTGTGGAGCTGATCTCGCCGATAAAGATATCAGCCTTTTTGTCGCCGAGCGCGGAACCTGCCGAGGACGCATCGACAAAGGCGACCTTAAGGCCCATGCGGATTGCGAGGGCGCGGGCGGCGTCAACCGCATATCCCGTGAGCTCGCCGTCGGCGCCTTGCATGGCCTGCGGCGCATCGGAAGTATCGAGGGCGACCGTCAGGGTTCCGGGAGTGACCAGGGCATCGTCCGACACCGCCGGCGTGACGGTCTCGTACTCGATCTGGTCGATCGTGGGAGTCGTGAACGTAGACAGCGGGTTGAACGCGCATCCGCTCAGGCCCAAAACGGCAATGACCGCTGCGGTCCCAGCACCTAACCGAGCCGCGTGCATCAAGCTGCCCCTCACCATGTCCACTACCCTGCCTTCTGTGTCGTATACGATCCGTGCGTTGCGCGGAATATCAGATTGTTCCCACCAGCTGACCTGGTATTTGACCCCACACTTGCGCACCGGGGTGTTTGCTCGGGAGGCCGCAGCCACCTTCACGACTGACCCGCTCGCCCGCGAGGCGGTATTGCCCCAAAGAAAGTAGAACGGACGGTGCGGCTTACATCTAGGACGCGCCATGATCGCGCCGCGCGCACGCGGTCGCTTACGTGGATCCCTTTGACCGCGTCTGTCTTGGACTAGGACGGGCATTTCGTCCGTCCGCAACCACAGCCTGGTAGGAACGAAGCGCATTATAGCTAAGTTCAAGCTAAAGTTTAAGGTTAGGGGCGTCATTCGCATCGCGAGTACAGATTTCGCAGGTCGGAGCGGGCTATTCGTGCCCCCATGAAGCCCGGAGCTCCCCCACAGGGAGCTCCGGGGCACCCGTCTCAGGGTGCCGTGTGCAAAAAACGGCAAATATGAGTACTGTCACCAATTTAGTAGCAGCGTATTACCGCCTCACGAGCCCTTTTTGAGTTCCGCACAGCCTGCTTGGCGCCAAG
Source organism: uncultured Collinsella sp. (assembly GCA_937982065.1). Taxonomy (GTDB): domain Bacteria; phylum Actinomycetota; class Coriobacteriia; order Coriobacteriales; family Coriobacteriaceae; genus Collinsella. Next base: position 33,412 of record CALJMO010000064.1, on the reverse strand, counting down.
ATATTCCACATTCGTTTATTATCTCTTCGCTGAATCCAGATTTTCGGCCCAAGTTTCTTTGTTTTTGCTGTCACTAATCTAGTAACAGTACTCATATTTGCCGTTTTTTGCACAGAGCATATAACAGACCCCCTATAAAGCCATAGTTTTACGCTGGCTTGAGCCCAAAGCACGCTCGGAGCGTATTCAGCAGAGCATCTTGCCTCTTTCGACGAGCCTCTACGCGATTCTGATATCGCTTACCCATACGCTGGTGGATGCGCCATGCGAGCGCTTCCATCGCTTCCATGTCGCGGAGCATTTCGTTGTTGACCGTCGCGACCTCGATTCCCATAGTAATCAAGCCCGTGTTGCGTTTTTCATCATGGATACGTCCCCTCCGGGAGGAATGACCCAGCTCACCGTTGTATTCCAGGTCAAACCGGGCTGCCTCCTGATACGCATCGCAAACTGCATGCGGCATCCCCGAGATTGCCTGCGCGCGGTCATCGAACTCAATCTTGTAGTCGGTCTTAAAGGGACCGCAGGCAAATCCGCCATAGGAAAACGGAAGCGAAAACAGAGCGAGCATGATGCACTCCATGGGCGAGCGCAGGTTTTCTGACAAGTAGGGACACAGACGCTGCAGTTGTTTGGCCGCATTCCCCTTGCATACCGCGAGGTAATCTGCCAGACGATCGGGCGTCAGCACCGGCTCAACCTCAAAGTAGCCCACGTCTGCTGGCTGGTCCTTGTCCTTTGCAAGCTTATTCGTAACGGGCGAGGTGTAGGGAGGCAGATACTTCCCGCGATCACTCAGCGAAATCTTAGAGCACAGCTCCTGGGCCAGGGCAAATGCCTGGATACAGCCGACCTCGCGGGCGACGACAACACAAAGGGCCTCGGGAGATAGACTGCACACCCCCGGTTCCACCTCTAGAATCGAGCCGGCGGGCAACCCGGAGCATACGGACCAGCCCACGCCAGGCATGCGGCGGCGCTGCGCCGCAGATCCCACCAGCAAGCAAAGATCTTCTTGCACCTCGCCGCTTGCGGCCCCAATCCGCACCAAGTCGGGAAGATAGATGTCCTCGGTCGAGGGCGACGACGTGCGCAGCACACGGCGCTCTTCATCGGAATCGAGGTCCTTCCAGCTTATGTAGCCCATCTGCCGGCGTTCGGCGCGCATCATGCGTAGCGCCGAGGCGCCCGTCAGAATTACGGAAGCAGCCAGCTGCTCGCTTGCAGGCTTGCCACGCTGCCCGATCTTTATTGCCGTCTGAACCACCCCTACCAAACGCGTGCGATAGCGAGGCCATCAACGGCCGTGGCACCAGCGCGCTTGAGTTCCGCCGAAGCCGCTGCCATCGTCGCACCCGTGGTGATAACGTCGTCGATAAGCAGCAGGCGGCGGCCGTGCACGTCCTCAACCGTCTCGTACATACCTCGGGCACGCTCGCGGCGCTCCTCACGACCGAGTTCGCGCTGGTCGCCATGCCCGTACTTGACGAGAGCATCGAGCAGAGGAACACCCGACAGCTCGCAAAATGGGCGCGCAATAGCCTCCATATGATCAAAACCACGCCGCCGAAACGCTGCCGCCGTCGCAGGCACAAACACCACCGCATCCGCACCGGGAAGCACGCCTCCGTAGCGATCGGGAGCTACGACCTGGGCATGCAGGGCGGTGTCGTAGAGCAGCTCCGCCAGATACGGAGCCAGACGTCGCTCGCCCGCATCCTTGTACGCTTTAATGATGCGCGGCAGCGGATGCGCATAGACGGCGCACGCCAGGCAGCGGTCGAGCGCCTCCGCCATTGCCGAAGACGTGCCCTCGACCGAACACTCAGTGCACAGCAAATCCCCAAACGGGGCGCCACATCGGGTGCAGCTATGACGTGGGTCGATGAGCGTGAGCGCGGCCAGGCAGTCTTGGCAAATAAGCGCACCGGCGCGCTCGCAGCCGGTACATCGTGTTGGCGACAATGCCTCGAGCGCCTCGTACGTCGCGCGCTCGGCAAACGGTAGCAATTCGTCCGCAAACGGTAGGGCACCGGCACTCTGCAGACGGCTCAATATGTTCAGATGGCTCTTCAAGACACAACCCTCCCTACGCTCGATCGCAGGGAGGGTTGTTGATTCGGCGCTATGATACCCCGATGCGCTCGGGGCAAGGCGGGTTAAATCCGCTCGCGGGCGTTATTCGCCGGCGGGCGGTTGTGGTGCGGACGAAGACGGGGTCGAGCCCTCGCCACCATCCTGGCGCGGCTTGCGGGAACGACGACGGCGACGGCGCTTTTGACCCTGGTCGGCCGAGCCCTCGCCACCGCGATTCTCGCGCGGCTCGCGCTCGTCGCGAGCGGCGCCACGCGAAGCCTTGGCAGCCGCTCCCCCGCCATCCCCGGGACGACGGCGCGTGACCTTGACCTCGCCATCCGAGACCTGATCGGCCACGGAGGGCACTGAGGGCTTCTGTTGCGCGCCCGAGGAATGGCGACGGCGCGGACGCGGCGCGCGCTCCTCCTCGCCACGTGACTTGCCGCTCTTGTCGACAGGCGCATCGGAGGCCGAGGCGCCCTTGGAAGCGGCACCGGCCTCGCGAGCAGCTGCGGCGCGGAAGGCGTCCTCGCGCTCCTCGCTCGACAGATGACGGCGGCGGCGACGTGTGGGGTTCATGCCGCCGCCGCGATTCTGCTGCTGGGGCTGCTGAACCTCGCGCTCGCGAGAGGCGTTCTTGCCCGCGGCTGCAACCTCGGTAGCATCGCCCGAGCCCGCGCGCTTGCGACGGCGACGGCCATCGGCCGCCCCCTCGGCCTCAGGTGTCTCGGCCTTACCGCGGCCTTTTCCGCGGCCACGGCCCTCGCCCTGGCCCTGACCGGCGCGAGCATCGGATTCGGCATCGCGACGACGGCGCTTGGGCATCGATATGCCCGCCAGACGGTCGGCACTCGACAGACCATCGCCCACGTCGACGCCGTTCTCGCGATCGAGTTCCATGAGCGCCAGGCGCATCTCGGGCGATTCGATGCGCTCGAGCACATCGCGCGTCACGCAATCGGGGCGGCAGTTGCAGCCCTGCTCGGCAGCCTTCTTTTTGCAGCCCTCCGAGCACGTCATATCGGCCAGGTTGACCTTAAAGACTTTGCCGTTCTCCAGGCGCAGCACCAGCTGCTCACGCGGCGTGTCATACTCCTGGATACGCGCCTTACCGAGCGGCGTATCGATGAGCGTCTTCTTTTTGGGCGCACGGCTCTTAAAGTCCTTGTACGCCTCGAACTCATAACGCAGGCAGCACATCAGGCGGCCGCACACGCCGCTGATCTTGGACGAGTTGAGCGGCAGGTCCTGCTCTTTTGCCATGCGAATCGAGACGGGCTCAAACTGTCCGCCAAAGCGCGTGCAACAGAGCTCCTGGCCGCACTGGGCATAGCCGCCCACCAGGCGAGTCTCGTCGCGCACGCCGATCTGGCGCATGTCGACGCGAATGTGCAGCGTCGAGGACAGGTCCTTGACAAGCTGACGAAAATCGACGCGCTCCTCGGCCGCAAAGTAGAACACGGCCTTCTCGCCGCCAAACAGGTACTCGACGCCGACCGGCTTCATCTCGAGGTCGAGCTCCTTGACCAGGCGGCGGAAGTCGACCATGGCCTCGTCGCCCTGGATAGCCAGGTCGTCGGCAAGCTGCAGGTCGATGTCGCTCGCCACGCGCAGCACGGGCTTAAGCGGCTGACCGATCTCATCTTGCGGCACCTCGAAGGGATCGGCCGTGACCAGGCCGATCTCGGTTCCGCGCTCGGTGGAGCAAATGGCATAATCGGCCTCGAGGATATCCAGATCCTGCGGATCGAACCACAGGTCGCGCGAGGCGTAGGTAAACTTAACGGGTACGACTAACGGCATTTCAGTGCCTTCCTGATATCGAACAGCATGACCTCGATGGCCAGCTGGGGAGTAACGTTTCTGGCGATGTTGCGCTCGGCGGTCGCGACTGCCTCGAGCGCCCGCGTGGCACCCGCAACATTGGTCGCGGCGGCAAGCCGCCCGATCGTGTCGCGCACGTCTTCGTTCACTACGTCGGCCGCCTCGTCCTGAAGCGTCAGCAGCACGTCGCGCATGAGCGTCCGCGCACTCGCCAGCGCTTCCATGATACCCGAACGCTCGCGCGCGTTGAGTTCGCGCTTGTTGCGGTCCTCAAGCTGCTTCAATGCTCCACGCGACAGGTAATCGGCGTTTTGCTCGAGCACCTTTTCCTGCGTGGACTTGACCTCGGCGAGCGGCGCCTTAACGGCGACGATGAGCGACTTGGCGCGGCTGAGCACGTCGGCCTCGTCGGCGGCGATGAGCGAATCGATGGCGCGAACCATCTGACGGCGGGCGTCCTGGCGCTCGGCGCTCTTGAGGAACTCGATGCCACGCGTGGGGCTTCCCGCCACGGCGACGGCCATGCGGCAACGCGCAGGGTCCTGACCGGTGGCGCGGCTCACGGCCTGCGCGGCGACGGCGGGCGACACCAGCCGAAACGGCACGAACTGACAGCGGCTCACGATGGTGGGCAACATCACGTCTGCCGAGGTGCCCAGCAAGATAAACATAACGCCCTCGGGCGGCTCCTCGAGTGTTTTGAGCAGCGCGTTGGCGGTGTTGGCGCGCAGCTGCTCGGCACGGTCAATGATGTAGACCTTGGCCTTGGCGCGGATGGGCGCCAGGGGCACGTCGTCGAGTAGCTCGCGCGTCTGGGCGATGAGGTAGCCCGTGGCGCTCTCGGGCGTGTAATAGTGCACGTCGGGGTGCGTATGGCGGGCGACGCGCACGCAGCTATCGCATGAGCCGCAGCCATCCTGCTCGCACAGGAAGGCTTGGGCGAGCGCCCACGCGGCGTCGAGCTTGCCCGCGCCGGGCGCGCCCAAAAACAGGTAGGCGTGCGATGCACGACCGCTGGCGACGGCATTGGTCAAAAAGTCGCGCACGCGCTCTTGGGTGTTGAGCTTGGCCAGCAGACTTGCCTGAGCGGGGGCCATGTTACTCGGCCCCCTTGGCAAGCGCGGCGGTGACGGCGTCCTGGGAAATGTCGAGGCCGTAGACGCGAACCTGCTCAACCGTCTTCTCGAAGACTTCCTCGACGGTCGCAGTGGCGTCGATGAGCTTTACGCGGTTTGGCTCCTCGGCGGCAATTGCGCAAAAACCCTGGTAGACACGCTCTTGGAAGGCCATGCCCTTAGCCTCCATGCGATCTGCCGCGCCACGGGCTGCCATGCGCAGCGCCGCCTGCTCGGGCGTGATGTGGTAGACGAGTGTGAGCGCCGGGTGCGTCCCCGCAACGGCCAGGTTGTTGGCATCGCGCACCATCTGGCGATCGAGGCCGTCGGCAAACGCCTGATAGCAGGTCGTGGAATCGTAGAAGCGGTCGCACAGGACCACCTTGCCGGCCGCGAGGGCGGGGGCGATGACCTCGTGCACCAGCTGGGCACGCGCTGCCTCGTAGAGCAGCAGCTCGCAGGTGTCGCCCATCGCCGTGTTGGCGGGGTCGAGCAGCAGGGCGCGGATCTTTTCGCTGATGGCGGTACCGCCCGGCTCGCGCAGGCTCACAACCTGGTAGCCAGCGAGTTCAAGAGCGCGGGCAAGCAGGCGCGCCTGCGTGGACTTGCCGGCGCCATCGACGCCCTCGAGCGTGATAAAGCTATGTTGAGCGGGCTCAAAAGCCATGGGCGCAGCCCCTTCCTACAAGGCGCGTAAATGCAGATATATCAACCAAGCCATGATACCCCAGTGCTCGGTGCGTCCCCAATGACCAAAGGCGCCTTTCCGAAGTTGCGGTGAAATAGGGACTGATTGAAGCTCTGAGACCGCCAAACAGTCCCTATTTCACCGCAACTTATGATGGGGAATTTTGGACGCTGGGTATAATCGTCGTATTGCATTGAAATGTGGCGAAAGGAGTGGCAATGTCTCGGTATTGCGCCTCGTGCGGCAAGCTTCTTGCAGATAATGCCAAGTTCTGCACCTCGTGCGGTGCACCCGTTGAGCAAACAGTCGCGAGCGATAGCCAGCCCGCTTTTGAGCAGACCGGCTCCCTTGATACGCCGCAAGCCAAGGCGGACGACCCCCTCGCCTATCGCCCCGACCCCGCCGCAAGCCCTGCGGCCGTCGAGACCACGCAGCGCATACCCGTCGCGAGCGGCTCGCCCCAACAGGAGCCGGCTCCCGCATACACGCCCGCTTCGCCACAGACCCCCGCTCCCAAAAAGAGCGGCACCGGGCCGCTTATCGCCGTTATTGTTGTGCTGGTGGCGATCATCATCGCCCTGGTCGTTTTCTTTGTGATCAAGCCTTTCGACAACGCCGCCACGCAGACGACTGCCGAGGTAGCTAAGCTGCACCATGACGTCGACGACGATGACCTAAAGCCTCTCGGCGATCCCAACAGCCTGTACGACGATGATGACGATGACGACGAGGATGGCGGCGAAGCAACGCTCTCCGAGCAGAACCTCTACCGCCGACTGAGCGAATACTACGACTTGCTCGAAGACCTCGACAACTACGTCCGTGGCTGCGCGCAGAACTTCAACGGCAGCTATCTGGAAGAGGATCGAACCACCCGTCAAAATCTCGCCGACGTCGCCGAGCGCACGGAGGACACCATCGAGCAGTATTACGACATCGTCGAGGACCTAGACGTCCCGACGAGCTCTAAGAACTACAGTTCCTGGAAAGACATCGTTGCCCTGTATGACGACCTGGATCACCGCATTGACGCAATCTGTGATGCCTGGGAGATCAGCCTGAAATACACCAAGCCTGCGGATCACAAGAATGAGATCGTGGCGCCGCTGTCGCGCGACAACGTGGCGGGCACCAATGACAATAAGTACCGCCTAGACTTTGAGGAGCGCTACCCCGGCGCCAAACCCGTCGAAGTGAACTAGCGCTTTGTCGTTCCCGAGCCGGCAGTTAGGGACGTTCCTAAACTGCCGGCAGAAAAGGAACGTCCCTAACTGCCAGATAAAAAAACGAGCGAGGATCGTGGGGTCCTCGCTCGTTTTTTAGGCAATGTTTCGACCGCGCCGTTACTTGTCGGAGGCTACTTTCTTGGCAGCCGACTTCTTCGCGGTCGTCTTCTTGGCGGCAGTGGCTTTCTTAGCCGTCGTCTTCTTGGCCGCCGTCGTCTTCTTGGCCGTGCTCGCCTTAGTCGTGGTCTTGCGGCCGCGGGCGGGCTTCTTCTCCTTGGTCGGGCAGTCCATGTTGACGCAGATACGCCACGGGCCGCGCGCCGTGTTGACCACCACGATGGGGGCGCCGCACTCGGGGCAGGTCTCACCCGTCGCCTCGAGCTTACCGCGCGCCGGTAGAGGATAGCTCACGCCGCAATCGTCATAGTTGGTGCAGCGGATAAAACGCTTGCCGCTCTTCTCGCTCTTGTGCGCGATCAGGTCGCCATGGCGTCCGGCCTCGGCACACACCTTGCACTCGCCCACCTTAAGGTCGGGCTCGTAGTTGGTGGGGCATGTGGGGTTCACGCAAATCTCGAAGGCCTTCTGGCGGAACGGCTGACACTTAATGCGCGGCGCACCGCACTCGGGACACACGGCGGCCTCGCCCTCGAGCGGGCTCACCTTGACGCCGCTCGGCACCGGATAGGTCACGTCGCAGTCGGGCCAGCCCATGCAGCCAATGAAGCTGCCACGGGTCTTGGCGCTCGTCTTCATAACCAGGTCCTTGCCGCACTTGGGGCAGGCGCCCACGCGCGCATCGGCCGTGACGGCGTCGCTGATGGCGTCGCCCAGCTCCTGCGTATGCTTGAGCAGCTCGTCGAGCACGCCAGCCAGCAGCGCGCGCGAGTGCGTCACGACATGCTCTTCGGTATCCTCGCCGCGCTCCACACGGGTCATGTCGCCATCGAGCTCGCTGGTCATATCGGGGCTCGTGATGCGCGGGGCAAACTGCGTCAGTGCGTCGATGATGGCGATGCCCAGCTGGCTCGGCTCCACGGGATCGTTTTTGAGATAGCGCACGGCGTACAGGCGCTCGATGATGCTCGCGCGCGTGGACTTGGTGCCCAGGCCGCGCTTTTCCATCTCCTGCACGAGCTTGCCCTGGCTGTAGCGCGCGGGCGGCTCGGTCTGCTTGGCCTCGAGCTTAATGTCGAACACGTCGACCGTATCGCCCTGCTCCAGCGGCGGCATCTGCTCGTCGCGCTTGAGTCCGTACGGGTACGCCTCGCGGAAACCCGGGGTCACGAGCACATCGCCCGAAGCCACGAACGGCTCACCGTTCACGTCGAGCTCGAGCTTAGTGTTTTCGATGGTCGCGGGACCCATAAGCGTCGCTAGGAAGCGGCGGGCGATGAGGTCGTAGAGCTTGCGCTGGCCGCCGTCGAGCGTGGACGGATCGCCCTCGCCCGTGGGATAGATAGGCGGGTGGTCGGTGGTCTCGACCTTGCCGCGCGTGGGCTTCATGGGGCCGGCGAGGACCTTTTTGCACACGGGCGCCAGCGCCGGGTTGATCTTTGCAAGGTCACTCACCACAGCGCCCAGATCAAGCGTCGCGGGGTATACGGTATTGTCGACACGCGGGTAGCTGATGAGGCCCGCCATGTAGAGGGACTCAGCGATGCGCATGGTACGCGCAGGCGAGATGCCCTCGGCCGCGGCGGCAGCCTGCAGCGAGGTGGTCGCAAACGGCGTGGGCGGCTGCTGCTTGCGCGAGCGCTTGGTCACCGCGGCGACGGTTGCCGTCGCGACGCCGTCAACATGGCCGTACGCCGTCTCAGCAGCATCCCTGTCGGTAAAGCGCGCCGTCTTGTGCGCGATCTTAAAGCGATCGTCCTCGGCAGCGCCCTGCGCGGCACCCATGCCGCGAATCTGCCAATAGTCCTCGGGCACAAACGCCATGCGCTCGCGCTCGCGCTCGACCACCAGGGCAAGCGTCGGCGTCTGTACGCGGCCGGCGGAGCGCACGTTACCAAAGCCGCCAAACTTGGCGAGCGTCAGGTAGCGCGTCAGCACCGCACCCCAAATGAGGTCGATGTGCTGACGGCTCTCGCCTGCGTCGGCCAGGTTCTGGTCGAGCGAGACGAGATTATCGAAGGCCTGCGTGATCTCGGCCTTGGTAAACGAAGAATACTGGGCGCGGGCAACCGGCAAGTCCGGCGCCACCTCGCGCACCTTGTTGAGGGCGTCCGAACCGATCAGCTCGCCCTCGCGATCGAAGTCCGTAGCGATGATGACGCTGTCGGACTTCTTGGCAAGGTTCTTGAGCGAACGAATGAGCTCCTTCTCGGCCGGCAGCTTAATGACAGGCGCCCAGGTGAGGTAAGGCAGGCTCTCGAGCTTCCAGCCCTTGATGGAAATGCCATCGGCAAGGAACGGCTTACGCTTGGTGTCGTAAGGCGGACGAGCCAGGCCATCGGGCATGTCGGCCGGCAGTATCTCACCGTCCTTGGTGACCGAATACCAGCCCAGCTTTTTATCGAACAGCACGCTGTCGCAAAAATCGGGCGCAAGGATATGACCGGCAAGGCCGATCGTCACGCACTCCTCGCCCTTCCACTCAAAACGGTAGATGGCGGTGTTGTACACCTTGTCCTTTTTTGGTTTGCCCGTGGACAGACGCTCGGCGATCTGACGCGCGGCGTCGTTTTTCTCGGCGATGATGAGCTTCAAAAGAGGCTCCTATCTCGTGTCTCTGCGGCTACGCCCGCCCGTATGGCGGCCGATTTACGCCCTTGCTTGCTCGATCTGCCCGATGAGCCAATCGCACCAGGCATCCATGCCCTCGCCCTTGCGCGCGCTCACGGCAAACCGCGGCGCCTGCGGATTGAGGTCATCGAGTGTCCTAGTATACCTATCCATGTCAAAATCGAAAGCCGGGGCCACGTCGACCTTATTGAGCAGCTGCGCGCCGGCGTGTTGGAAGATGCCCGGGTACTTGATGGGCTTGTCATCGCCCTCGGGCACCGAGAGAATCATGATGGACAGGTTCTCGCCCAAGTCAAAGTCGACCGGGCAGACCAGGTTGCCCACGTTTTCGATAAAGATGACGTCGATGTTCTCCAGACCGACGGCCTGGTCGAACGCGTCAACGGCCTCCATGATCATGTTGCCCTCGAGGTGGCACAGGCCACCCGTGTTGATCTGGATGGCGGGCATGCCGGCTTCCTTCATGGTGATGGCGTCGACATCCGAGGCAATATCGCCCTCGATGACGGCACAGCGCAGGCCAGCCTTGTCGCGCAGGCGCTCGTTGGTGCCCAGGATCGTGGTGGTCTTGCCCGAACCGGGGCTCGACAGCACATTGATCACATAGGTGTTTGTCTCTTTAAATCGCTGTCGCAGCTGATCTGCCAGGCGCTCGTTGCGCGACAGAATCGGCGACGCGATATCAATCGTTTTCTCAGCCATACTCGGCACTCCTTACTTTGGCCCCTTTATACCCCATCACCAGATGGCTAGCGGGCTAATCGTCGGGGGTTTCGATTTCGATACTTGCGATGTCGAGCTCGCGGCCGTGCAGCAGACGCACGTTGGCGCCGCCACATTGGGGACAGCGGCAATGGAAGCGATCGTGCTCAAAGACCTCCCCGCAGTCCAGACACTCGCTTTGTGGATGGACTTCCTCCACGGCAAGCTCGCAGCCTCGCGTGAGCGGGTCCTCATCGCGAAATGTCTCCCACGCAAAGTCGAGCGCCTCGCGCACAACTTCGGTCATATCCCCGATACGCAGCGTTACCAAAACGGCGCGCGAGGCCCCCGCCCCACGCGCCGCGCGAATCACTGTATCGAGTATGCCGTTGACAATGCCAACCTCGTGCATACCGATTTACTCCTCGTCGTCCTCATCGTCCGAGAACAGGTCCAGACGGCTCACAAACAAGCCCTCCTTGCCCTCGCGCGCGGTAATGACCACGCGGGCAATGGCGAGCGAAATCTCGTAGAGCGAGAGCAGGGCACCATACATGAGGCCCAGCGTAACGGGCGAGCCGTCGGGCGTAATCACAGCCGAGCCCACAAGCAGGCCCACGTACACGTAGCGCCAGGCGCCGCGGAAGGCCGCGTAGGACACGATGTGGAAGACGGACAGGTAGAAGATGATGAGCGGCAGCTCAAACGCCACGCCAAAGCCGATCATAAAGAGCAGCTCCATGTTGACGTAGTTCTCCAGGTCGGGCAGCGCCGTGGCGACGGCCGAGGTCTCGCCGATAAGCCACTCAAAGCCCGCCGGGATGATGATGAAATAGCAGAAGATGGCGCCCAGGAAGAACAGCACCGTCGAGGCGAGCACCGTGGGCACGACCCATTTGCGCTCGTTGGGACGCAGTGCCGGCAGGAAAAATGCCAGAATCTGCCAGATGATCATGGGCGTGCACATGACCACGGCCATCTTGATGGCCAGCGAGAAGCGCAGGCCAAAGCCGCCGAGCGTGGTGGTGATGTAGAACTTACCGTCCGGCACAAAGGAGCGGATGGGGTCTTCCAGGATGTCGAGCACCACGGGCGTGGCGAAATACAGCACGATGGCGGCGGCAAACACCGACACGACCACGATGGTCAGGCGGCGACGGAGCTCGCCCAGGTGATCGAAGAGCGGCATGCGCGCAGGTCCGATAGGCATTACTCATCGCCTCCCTTCGAGGCGTCGGCGGCAGCGGCGTCGTCCTCGGCCTCGAGCTCGCGGGCGAGCTGGTCGACGACGGCCTTGCGCTTGCGGGGACGACGGGCGTAGAGGTCGGCCGTCGTGGGCTCTACCGGCTCGGGCTCGGGCTCCGGTTCTGCAGCAGGCTCGGGCTCGACGACAGGCTCGGCGGCAGCGGCAGGCTCGGCACCCTCGGCCTCCTCAGCAGCACCCTCGCCCTCGGCGGCAGCCTCGCTCGCGGCCTTCTCGGCAGCAAGGCGGGCACGGCGCTCGGCAAAGGTCTCCTTCTTGGCGGGCGCTGCCGTCTCGGCGGCATCCTTGTCCGCATCGGAATCGTCATCGACGGCAGTCTTCTTGGACTTGACCGGTGCCGAAGCGGCCTCGCTTACCGGATCGATAATCTCAGACTGAACAACGGCCGTCATCTTTTCCTGCGTCTCGCGGAACTGACGGATGGCACGGCCGATCGTGCGGCCCATCTGCGGGAGCTTATCCGGGCCAAACAGCAAAAAGCCGAAGACCACGATGATCGCGAGCTCACCCTCTCCAATACCAAACACACATACCTCCAAGGCTCGATGTGAGTCGAGCCCGCACCGCGCCATTCGGCCGGAACTCGTCTATTCATTCGGTCAAGTATAGCGCCCGGACGCCAAAACGTCCGAGCGCATCACAAACATATGCCAAACGGCACGCCCTTTTGAGGGCAAAGGTTATGCAGCGGTAATCGAAATCTCCTGGTCGACACCCAACAGCTGAACCACGCGCATCACCGGGGGCTGCACATTGGTGCAGCTAAAGCGCTTGTCGTGGTCGGCCGCGTGGTGCGCGGCGCCCACGAGCACACCAATGCCCGTCGAATCGATGTAGCTCACCTGGGCAAAATCGAGCTCAACGGCCTCAGTGGGCTGCTCGAGCGCCAGGTCGATGGCATTGCGCAGGCTATCGGCGTTAGAGATATCGATCTCGCCGGTTACCTTAATGGTGTAGAGCTCTGGCGTGGGGTTGGTGGAAATACCCAAATCCATGTATACGCTCCTTTACGTATCGAAAGTGCGGATAGTACGGGAAGCCGCGCGCTAGGCGCGCTCGGCACGCGCAAGCTCGGCAGCGACAAGCTTAACGGCCAGCACCAGCACATCGAGCGCGGCCTCCAGGTCCTCGACCGTGGGATAGCTCGGCGCGATGCGGATGTTGGTGTCGCGCGGGTCCTTGCCATAAGGCCAGGTGGCACCAGCCGGCGTGAGCTTAACGCCCAAGTCGGCGCAAAGCGCGGCGACCTTCTGGGCCGAGCCCTCGGGACCATCAAAGCTCACAAAGTAGCCGCCGCGAGGGTGCGTCCAGGTGGCGCAGCCCGTGTCGCCCAAGCCCTCGGTGAGCTTGCGCTCGACGGCCTCAAAGCGCGGACGCAGGAACTCGGCATGCTTTTTCATGTGCTCCTTGACCGCCTCGATGGTGGGAAGGAAGCGCACGTGACGCAGTTGGTTGAGCTTGTCGGCGCTGATGAGGCCGGCCTTCAGGCGCTTGGAGAACTCGGCGATGACCGCGGGGCTCGCACCGATAAAGCCGATGCCGGCGCCCGGGAAGGTAATCTTGGACGTCGAGGCAAAGGCCACCACGCGGTCCTCGGTGCCCGCCGCGCGAGCGAGGTCAAAGATGTTGGCGAGCTCGTCGGTCTCGTCGTACAGGTCGTGCACGCAGTAGGCGTTGTCCCAGAAGATGCGGAAATCGGGCGCGGCCGTGGGCATCTCGACCAGGCGACGCACGGTGTCCTCGCTAAAGGTGATGCCCGTGGGGTTGGAATACTTGGGCACGCACCAGATACCCTTAATGGAGTCGTCGGCGGCGACGAGGCGCTCGACCTCGTCCATGTCGGGGCCGTTGTCGGTCATCGCGACGGGGACGTTCTCGATACCCAGATCGGCGGTGATGCCAAAGTGGCGGTCGTAGCCGGGAACAGGGCACAGAAACTTGACCTTCTTGCCGTCGTGCGCTGCCTCGTAAGCCTCCCAGGGCTCGTTGCCGCACGAGCCGCAACGCCAGAACATACCGGCGATATCGTGCTCGATCAGCAGGCTCGACGAACCCAGCACGAGCGTCTGCTCGGCGGGGCAACCCAGGAACTCCCCCGCTAGCTTGCGTGCCGAGGGAATGCCCTCAAAGCAGCCGTAGTTGGAACAGTCGACGTTGCCGTCGTGCAGATCGGCATCGGCATTGAGGATATCGAGCATGGGTCGAGAGATGTCCACCTGGGAGGGCGACGGCTTGCCGCGGGCCATGTCGAGCGCCAGGCCCTTGGCCTTGACCTCGGCGACCTCGGCCTTGAGCGCCTCGATGGCGGCATCGAGTTCGGTGGTTTCCATCTTCTGGTAGATCGTCTGCATGGGTGCGACCTTTCACGAAGCGGTACGTTGCAATTCTTCTAAGTATAGACCGCTACCGTCGCAACGTTATGAAGCCGTGATAGATTAAGTCCATCGCAATGAATTACAAATCGCCGCGCATGCCGGCATGAAGCGCCCAAGGAGGCACTATGGAGTACGGATCGTTCCAGGCCGAGGAATTCGGCGACCTTCAGCGCCTGGTCGACGGACTGTTTTACGGCCGCCACGCCATCGACCGCCTGGATCTGATCGTACAGGCCGAAATCTTGGACCTGGCACCCGATCTCATGGAAATCGTGAACCTTTTGCCGCCCGGCTATTACGACCGCCAGTCACTTTGCGACCAGCTCAACTCCGCCTTGGCCGCCCACGGCTGGGGCGCCATCTACGGCACCGTGGAATAAGCCTCGAGGCCGGCGTTTTGGCCCGTTTCCCGACCTTGGCGAGGCTTGTTTTAGGGCTTGTGGCCAAAAAAGGGCAAATATGAGTACTGTTACCCTTTTAGTAGCAGCGATTCTTGGTCGAAATCGGCAAAACTCGACTTGAAACTCCCCAATCACCGTCAGCTAGCGCCAAATTGGAAGTCGATGGTCACTCATTAACGTACAGTTCTTATAACTTTGTTCATTATTTTCCGCACCTAAAATGAAACGCCGTTTGTGACAGTACTCACAAACGGCGTTTTTTGACCACTGGCGTGTCTGGCAGGCGGCAAGCACCACCCGAATCCGCATTTTGAACGCGCCCGAATCGGTTCTGGAGCCGGTTTTCGCGCTCTTACTCGTCCTTGGGCGCGGGGTGCTTGCAGATCACACTCATGTAGATCATGCCAAGTACGGCCGCGGTGACAGAGCCGGCGAGAATAGCGGCCTTGGCGGCCAGAACCTCAAACTGGGCCGTCGGGAAGGCGAGGCCGCTGATGAGAATCGACATGGTAAAGCCGATACCGCCCAGAATGCCCACGCCGGCAATCATATGCCAGTTGACATTGTGCGGCAGCTCGCAGGCCTTGAGCTTGACCAGGGCGAACGTCATGCCAAAGATGCCGATCGGCTTGCCCAGCAGCATGCCAAAGTACACGCCGAGCGTCACCGGGTCGGTGAGTAGCGTGCTCATGTCCACGCCCACCAGGCGAACCTGTGCGTTGACGAACGCGAAGATCGGCAGGATCACAAAGTTGACCGGCGTGGAGATCAGGCGCTCCATGCGGATGAGCGGCGGGGTCACGCGGTGCATGACGCGCTCGACTTTGGTGGTCGAGACGGTAAAGTCATGCTGGCCCAGGATGTGCGCCTCGTCGTCGTAGCGGTCATCGAGCAGCGGCAAGCACTCGCCCAGCCAATCGGTGAGACTATCAAGCTTAACACCGCACTTGGCCGGGATGGTGAAGGCCAGGATGACGCCAGCAAGCGTAGCGTGCACGCCGCTCTTGAACATGCAGAACCACAACAGCAGGCCCAGTACCGAATACGGGGCAAGGCGATAATGCTGCGTCTTGTTGAGCCACACGAGCGCACAGGTCACAAGCGCGGCGGCGCCCAACCAAAACGGATTGGGGCTCTGACCGTAGAAGATGGCGATGGCGGCGATGGAGATGAGGTCGTCGGCGATGGCGAGCGTCGAGAAGAACACGCGCACGCCGTTGGGCACGCGGTTGCCCAAAAGCGACAGCACGCCCAGCGCAAAGGCAATATCGGTTGCCATGGGAATGGCCCAGCCGTTGTGCGCGCCGGCATGGTTAAAGATCAGATAGATGCAGGCGGGAACGACGACGCCGCCCACGGCCGCCAGCATGGGAAGCATAGCCTGGCGCGGGTTCTTGAGCTCGCCGACCGTCATCTCGTACTTAAGCTCAATGCCCACCAACAAAAAGAAGATCGCCATGAGGAAGTCGTTGACGAAAAGCTCAACGGTAAGACCGGCCGTAAGGTTGCCCAGACCCACATACAGCGGGGTCTCCAAAAAGTGATGGATGGCCTCGTAGGCATCGGTATTGGCGCAAATGACGGCGGCGATGGCGGCGAAGACCATGACGGCGGCGGAAATCGTGCCGTTCTCGGCGATGCGCTCCCAGATATCGTGACGCTCAAAGCGTTTGCGCTCACGAACGTTAAACAGCTGCTCGGGTGCTGCCATGGGCGGCTCCTTTCACGGGAAAGCTCCCGTCTTAAAAAAGCACGGCCCGCCCAAGTGGCGGCGCCGCGCTCTAACGTATTACGCTTGCATCTAGCCTACCCTGCACGACAAGCGCGCAGGCGCGGCCGAAAAGCGGAACCACAGGTTGAACATTATTTGCTCAACGGCACGGGCACGCCTGTCCAAGAGACGATGCGGCGCCGTGCACAAAAAAACGACCGGAGCGCGGGGCGTCCGCGATCCGGTCGTGGCGTTTGGTCAACTAAACCTAGCAGGCGGCCATGATGGGGGCAGCGACCTGCTTCTTACGGGAGAGGACACCCGGCATCCAGACGCCGTCGTGCTCGTCGGCAATGCCCAGGCCCTTCTGAGCAGCCTCGGTCTCGCCCTCGAGCATGACCTGCGAGCCCTCCTCCATGATGTCGGTGATGCACAGGACAATGCCGTCAGCACCCTTCTCGGCGGCGTAGGCGCGCATGGCCTCGCGAATCTCGTCGATCATGCCGAGTGCGCGGGTCTTGTCGACAGTCTCGTACTGGCCGATGAGCAGCTTCTTGCCAGCAGGCTCGAACATCTTGATGTCGTTGCCGACCATCTCGGCTGCGGTGAAGGAGCCGGACGGACGGGTGAGGAAAACCTCCATGCCAAACTTGACCGGGTCGACGCCCACCTGCTCGCCGAGCTTGGCGGCGACGGCGCGGTCGACATCGGTGGTGGTGGGGCTCTTGAGCATGAGCGTGTCGGTCATCATGGCCGAGAGCAGCAGCTTGGCCTGAACGTCGGAAAGCTCAACGCCGAGCACGCCGGCGAGCTTGGTGACGATGGTGCAGCTGGAGCCCCAGGGCAGGCAGATGTAGTGCAGCGGGCCGGCGGTCTCGAAGTCGCCGATGCGGTGATGGTCGACGACGCCAAAGACCGTGGCGTCCTTAAGGCCGGCGACGGACTGGGCAGACTCGTTGTGGTCGGTGAGGACGACGAGCTGACCAGCCTCGACGGACTCGATCACGCGGGGCTCGGCGATGCCGGCGTCGGCGAGCAGCTTGGCGGACTCGGCCGGAAGCTGACCAAGGGCGCAGGCCTCGTAGGTGTTGCCGGCATACTCAACCTGGTTGAGCAGCTGGGACAGGACGACGGCGCTCATGATGGCGTCGTTATCGGGGTTCTGGTGACCAAAGACAAGAACGTTTGCCATGGATATCCTCCACTTGATATGTGTACTTGGACGTAGCTATGGTAGCACGCCGATGCCGAGCCTTCGCAGACGGAAGGGCCACGGCATATTTTGGGGCGCAGGCACGGGGGCCAAGGCTGTCCCTTTTGCACCATGTTGGTGCAATGTAACCTGTCCCCCTTGCACCAGCTATTTACCGGCAGCGCGCAGGGCTACGTAGGCAGCACCGATGATGCCGGCGTCGTTTCCGAGCGAAGCGACCTTAATGGGCGTCTCGCGCGAGGCGGAAAGCGCGTACTGCTTAAAGTGCTCGCGAACCTTGTCGAGGTAGACATCGGCCGAGGCGGAGGCGCCGCCGCCGATGAGGAACATCTCGGGGTCGACCACGTTGGCAATAAGCGCCAGTGCGCGGCCGAGATAGTCGGCCATGGTATCGGCCGCGGCCAGCGCGAGCTTGTCGCCCTCGCGGCAGGCCTGGAACACGTCCTTGGAATCGGAGGGGCCGGTCAGCTCGATGGGCTCGACGCCCGCCTTCTTGCACTCGGCAAGGTAGTTGCTCACCACGCCGGTGGCGCTGGAATACTGCTCCAGGTGGCCATGGCCGCCGCAGCCGCAGGTGCGCTCCTCGGCCGGGTTCAGGCACATGTGGCCAATCTCGCCGCCAGCACCCACAACGCCCGATACCACGTCGCCGTTAACGATAACGCCGCCGCCCACGCCGGTACCAATGGTGACCATCACCACGTTCTGTACGCCCTTGGCAGAGCCGAGCCAGGCCTCGCCCATAGCAGCAGCGTTGGCGTCGTTCTCGTACTTAACGACCGCGTCGGGGCAGTGCTCCTGGATCGCGATCTTGAGCTCGGGCAGGTTGATGGCGATGTTCGCCTTGACCTTGGCATCGCCCGATGCCGGGATGGGGCACGGAACGGCCAGGCCAATGCCCGACACAAAGGCACGCGGAATCTGGGCCTTGGCGACCACCTGGTCGATAGCCTCGGTCACCGCGGCAAAGCCCGCAGCGTCAACGATAGGAGGCGTGGGCACGCTGGCCTTGGCAAGCAGGTTGCCGTCCTCGTCGAACAGGCCCTCCTTAACCGAAGTGCCGCCGACGTCGATGCCGATGTAGTACTGCTTAGGTTCCATGGGAGCCCACCTTTCTCGTTTAAACATTGCCTGTATGGTACCGCTCTCAAGGCAAAAACCTACCAAAAAGGGACAGGTTTGTTTTGGCAGGTTTTATCTGGGGTAACGCAATTGGCTGCCCAACAGGCCGCGCAAGACCATCCCCAAAAATAAAGGCGCCGGGAGGCGGAGGCTCCCGGCGCCCGTCAAAGGGACTATGTTGTCTGTTGGACCGCACGGTCCGTCGCGGCGATAACGCCGACTAGGCCTGAAGTGCCTGCAGCTGCTTGTGAACCTCGATGAGCTCCGTCGCCATGACGCGCATGGTCTCGGTGCCGGCCATCTGGTCCTCGGCATGCAGCAAAATCAACGGGGCCTCGCCGTTACGCTCGCCGTTGGCCTCCTTCTTCAGAAGCCCCATGTGAACATCGTGGCCACCGTTATAGGCCTCGTCGCCCTGCTTGATAAGCTCCTCGGCGGCGTCAAAATCGCCCTCCTTGGCCTTTTGCACGGCATTGATGTACATGCTCTTGGCGGTACCGACGTAGCTGATGATCTCAAAGCAGGTCATCTGCAGTTCGTTCATATCCTCCATGCAGAGCACCTAGCCCATCACGCTGACGCAGTGGTCGATGATGCCGGCAGCGTTCATGCGGCCGTAGTCGACCATGTTGATAACCTCAACCGGGAAGCGGCCGGCGGCCTCCTTCTCAAAATCGCCCTTGGTGTAGCCGATCTGCGGACCAAGCAGCAACATGTCGCACTCGTCCAGGTGATCGTGGGCCTCGTTCATGGGACGAGCCTCGACCTCAATATCCAGACCACGGTTTGCAACCTCGGCCTGCATCTTCTGGACCAGCAGGCTCGTGGACATACCGGCATTGCAGCAGAGCATGATCTTCTTCATGGTTTCCTCCTTATAACTGCGCGGCGCGCAGACGACAACTGGTTTTATTCCTTGCGGCTATTGTGCCCACCCCCCTGCATCTTTACACAAGGGAGAGAGCTGCGGGCACCGGCACCGCGTACCGGCGCCCGCAAAGGTGAAAGGGACGAACGTTAGGCGTTCTACTCGGCGAAAGCCTCCTGCTTGGCGATTGCCTTCTCGGAAATCTTCATAAAGGGCAGGTAGACGGCCATGCCAATGACAATCTCGATAGCCTGCCACACGCCGGCGCGCCAGTCAAAGCCCGTAGCGAGCAGGGCATTGATGACGGGAGGCATGGTCCAGGGCACCTGGGCGATGCAGGGGCTGATGATGCCTGCGCAGGTAAGGCCATAGGTGATGCCGATGAACAGATCGGGAAGAAGAACGAACGGGATCATGAGCGGCAGGTTGTACACGATGGGGTAACCGTAGATAACCGGCTCGTTGATGTTGAACAGACCAGGCAGGATAGCCATCTTGGAAACGGTCTCGGAAGCCTTGTTCTTGGAGAACAGGAGCGTGTCGAGCAGGAGCATGAGGGTGCAGCCCGAGCCGCCGATGAGGGCGAAGCTGTTAACGATCTGCATGTTCATGTAGTGATCGGGCTGGATGGTGCCACCGGCGGCAAAGGTAGCCATGTTGTCGACGATGAGCATGGTCAGGATCGGCTCGACGGTAGCGCCAGAGATGGTGGACTGGTGAATACCGACGCAGAACAGCAGGTTAGCAAGGGTGTAGATGAGGATAACAGCCCACGGACCGGCGTTCATGATGCTCTTGAGCGGGTTGGAGATGCACGTGGAGATGATGGTGCACAGATCGGTGCCGGCGCACACGGCGAGCAGGGCTGCGGCAAGAGCGAAGACCGCGAGGTTAAGCAGCATCGGAATCATGACGTTGAAGGAGTTGGAGACCGCGGGAGGCACGCCCTCGCCCAGCTTAACCTTGAGCTTCTCGACGCCAGAAATCTTGATGAAGAGCGAGACGGAAAGCAGGGCGATGATAATAGCCGAGAACAGACCGTTGGTGCCGGTGTTAGCAGTCGAAAGGGCGCCCGTGACCTCGGCGGAGGTGATCTTGTCGGTGAGCAGTGGGCTCGTGGCGGCAAGCGAGGCGGTGATCTGCTGCGGCATCATGATGACGAAGGCAGAGATGGCGACGACCACGCAAGCGAGCGGGTTATCGAAACGCTTGTTCTTGGCGAGGCTGTAGCCAATCAATCCGGCCAAGATAATGGCAGAGACGTTGAGGGTGCCCAGCGTAATTGCCGAGCCCCACGTCTGAAGGTTGGCAAGGCCCGCCGCATCGAGCGGGAACAGAGGGAACACGACGTTGTTAATAAGAACCGCGATACCCGCAAGGATATAGAGCGGCGTGATGGTCGCGAAGGCGTCACGCAGGGAACGCAGGTGAACCTGGTTTCCCACCTTCGCAGAGACCTCGGCAAACTTGTCGAGGAAGCTCTTTCCGTTGTCACTGGCCATGATTGCTCCTAACTTTCAAATCCGGCCTTTTCCTATGCGCACGGTGGTCTGTCGCCCTCTGCCACCAGATGTGCCATGTGTTGCGCGCGGCGGCGCGCGGTCTGGGCGTTCGCCCGGTCGCTAATCAACCACGTGGGTCGTGGCGACCTGTTTGAGCCAGGCCGCCGACTTCTTAAGGCGGCGCTTGTAGCCGTCCATGAGATCGACCTCGACAAAGCCGTAACGATTCTTAAAGGCATTGGCCCAAGACCAGTTATCGATGACGGCCCAGTAGTGATAGCCCCGGCACTTGGCGCCCTCGTCGATGGCCTTGGCCACCCACTCCAGGTGCTGACGTACAAAGTCGACGCGGTAGTCATCCTGGATGGTTCCTTCGGCGTCACGGTTCTTGTATTCGTCCATGATGCCGATGCCGTTCTCGGAAACGAACCACTCAAGATCGGGGTAGTTCTTAGCGCAGTCCATGCCAAAGTCGTAGAGGCCCTGCGGGTAGATCTCCCAGCCGCGGCTCTCGTTCATAACGGCGTCGGGCCATACGTACTCGTCGGCAAAGTGCGGCAGGCCGTACTGGTCGACCTTGCTCGCCGGCGCCTGAACACGCGTGGGGTGGTAGTAGTTGCAGCCGAGCCAGTCGACAACACCCTGCTTAAGGATCTCTTGGTCGCCGGCGCGGAACGGGAGCTTAACGCCGCCCTCGGCCAGGCTGTCGAGCACGTCGGCAGGAAGCTCGCCCTTGGTGATGAGGTCGAGCCACCAGCGGTTGTTGATGCCGCTGGTCATGCGCACGGCCTCGAGGTCCGCCTCGCTGGGGTTCTCCTTGGTGTAGACCGGGGTAAAGCAGTTGATCATGCCGATCTTGGCATCGGCGCGAATAGCGCCCTCGTCATAGGCGCGACGATAGTTGGCCACGGCCAGCGCGTGCGCCAGCGAGATGTGATACTGCACGGTGCGGGCGCGGTTGAAGTCGTGGAGCTGCGGGAACCACACGCCCTCCTGATAGCGCTGCTCGGGCTCGACGATGGGCTCGTTAAAGGTGAACCAGTACTTAATCTCCTGGCCAAACTCGTGGAAGGCGACGTCGGCGTAATGTGCGTAAGCCTCGACAACCTCACGGCTCTCCCAGCCGCCACGGTTAAAGAGGTAGGTGGGCATGTCAAAGTGGTACAAGTTGACAAACGGCTCCAAGCCGGCTTCGCGAGAGGCGCGGAACAACTCGTGATACCACGCGGCACCTTCCTCGTTGAGGTTGCCGTCGGCATCGAGCAGACGGCTCCACTGGATGGAAGTGCGATAGGTATCCAGACCCAAGTCCTTCAAAATGCGAAGGTCTTCCTGGTACTTGGCCATAAAGTCATTGCCGGCGTAAGAGCCAACGCGGTTGTAGAACGAACCCAGATCCTGGATGGACCAGGTGTCCCACAGGTTCTCGAGCTTGCCGCCCTGGTTCCACTGACCCTCAGTCTGCGGGCCGGACATAGCAGCGCCAAAGAAGAAGTCGTTGGGCAGCTGATACTGTGCCATCAAAGTCCTCGCTTTCGTGTTCTAGAGCTTCCGGTTGGAGACGGGTTTGCTTTGGCAGGTTATCCGGCGCGGGCGCGCACCGGCCATACCGATATCCAACCCGCCAAAACAAAACCGTCCCCAAACGGTCGATCCTGTTGTGCGGAAGGATTCCGTTCGTTGCTTAAACTATAGCGCTCTAATTTTAAAAGTAAAGCGTCTTTTTCTTTTTTCTTTCTCGAACTTCTTAGATAAAAGTAATATGGATGCCCTGTTGAGGGTTATACTTACTTTTTGTATTCATATATGTCGGAAAGGAGGTTCCATGATTCCCAAATACGAGGCGATAGCTGCAGATATTCGTCGAAGTATCGAGGATGGCGCTCTTAAACCGGGCGACAAGCTTCCCACCGTCGTTGAGTTCTGTGAGCTCTATAGCGTTTCCAAAATCACCGTCAAACGAGCTATCGAGCAAATCACCGAGGAAGGTCTTATTACCAGCCGGCGCGGATCGGGTACCTACGTTAAGGACACGGCGGGACTTCCCGGCCAGGCGTTTTTCCAGGGCAAAAACGACCGTGCCCAGGGCTTTTCGTATGAGCACCGCGGGGAAAAGGTGACCTCGGTGGTCTACGATTTCTCGATTGTTAATCCACCAGCGGACATCGCAGCCCAGCTGGGAATTGCCGAGGATGACTTTGCCTATCACGTCGTGCGCGTGCGTCAGGCCGATGGGAAGCCCATCGTTATCGAGTACACCTACATGCCCCTCGAGCTGATTCCAGGCCTTAAAAAGAAGGACCTGTACGGATCGGTCTACCATTTCATCCGCGAGCAATGCGGGCTGAAAATTTCGAGCTTCCACCGTACCATTCGCGCCGTGGCAGCAACCGAGGAAGAAGCCAATCGCCTGGACACCAAACCTGGCTCTCCCCTGCTCGAGCTCACCCAGATTGGCTTTTTGGACAGCGGCGCCGCCTTTGAGTATTCGGTCTCGCGCAACGTTGGCGACCGCTTTGAGTTGCACAACGTAACGTTGGCATAGGTTTTTGTAGTCATCCGGGCGCTCGCTTTGAGCTGTTTTGTGCAGCGCCCGCACAACACAATGGGGGTATAAACATGTCCGATTTGATTAAGCTGACGCCGATCTTTCACGAGAAGATCTGGGGCGGCCGCCAGCTCGAAACCGTATTTGGTTACGACATTCCCGATGGTCCCATCGGTGAGTGCTGGGCCATCTCGGCCCACCCCAACGGCGACTGCCAGATCGCTGAGGGCCCGTACGCCGGCCACACGCTGTCGTGGCTGTGGGCCGAGCACCGCGAGCTCTTTGGCAACTGTGAAGGCAAGGAGTTCCCGCTGCTCATCAAGATTCTGGACGCCAAGGACGACCTTTCGATCCAGATTCACCCCAACGACGAGTACGCCGCCAAGCACGAGAACGGCAGCTTGGGCAAAACCGAGTGCTGGTATGTGCTGGACTGCGAGCCCGGTGCCACGATCATTGTCGGCCAGCGCGCCAAGGACCGCGTCGAGGCCGCACAGATGATCGAGGAAGGCCGTTGGGACGACATGCTCAACGTGCTGCCGATCCACAAGGGCGACTTTTTCCAGATTGATTCCGGTACCGTTCACGCCATCAAGACCGGTACGCTCATTTTGGAAACGCAGCAGTCGTGCGACGTGACGTATCGCCTGTACGATTACGACCGCCCCGGCACCGACGGCAAACTGCGTCCCCTGCACATTGAGCAGAGCCTCGACTGCATAAACTTTGATGCTCAGGCTCCGACCGACGGCACGGTGACCGCGCCCGAGGTGGATGGCGTGACCGAGCTCGTGTCTTGCCCCTGCTACACCGTCGACCGCGTACGCGTCGACGGCAGCAAGACCCTCGACCAGCGTTGGCCTTTCATGTGCTTGTCGGTCATCGACGGCGAAGGCACCGTCTGCGGCGACCCCGTCCACAAGGGAAGCCACCTGCTGGCCCCCAGCACCGTCAGCTCCATCGACCTCGAAGGCAAGATGGAACTGATCATCAGCCACCTGTAGGTCACCGGTCCCCAAGCGCTCGCCGGGACGGGGCGCGGGGTTTGGTCGCCTGCTCGAACAGTCCTGCTCGCACGGAGAGCACATTAAGTGCTCTCCGGCTCGTGCGGAACTCGCGATCGACCAAACCCCGCGCCCCGTCCCGGCGAGCCTCTGGCTAGTAACGACAATCAAAAAGCAACAAGGGGCTCCCCCGTTCATCAACGGAGGGCCCCTGCTCGCATCTATATATCAGCCCACCCGGCTCTCCAGATCAAAAAGCGGACGAGCAGAGCGACGTTCGCAAGCAACGTTATCTAAGGACCTGAGCGGGCGTATGGGGCAACATCGGTCGCGAGTTCCGCACGCAAAGGAGAGCACTTAATGTGCTCTCCGTCTTGCGCAGGACTGTCCGAGCAGGCGATGTTGCCCCATACGCCCGCTCAGGTCCGCTGGGATTACGACAGCTTGACGATCGGTGCGAAGCCCTTCATTAGCTTTTTGGTCTGGCCGGTCTTTTCGAACTGGACCTCGATCATGTCTCCAGCGACCGAAATCACGGTGCCCGTGCCAAAGGTCTTATGACTCACAGCATCGCCCGCGGCAAAGTCCTGCGATGCGCTGGCGCGATCGACCTTGCGCTCCACCGTCGGGGACACCTTAGATGACGGCTTTTTGGCTCGCGGCGCGCCCGACCCAAAGGTCGAGGCAACGCGGCCGGCATCGGGCGAGACCCCACGATGGCGCTCGGTACCATAGGTGCTGCCACCAAAGAAATCGTCGAAGCTCGACCCGCCGCGCGAACCGGAACCGCCGGTCGAGCGCGTATGCGAGCCAAACACCTTGCCGCCATACATGTCCGAGCCCATACCCGAGCCAAAGGTGCCGTGTCGGTCGCCACGCTTCTCCCAACCCGTGCCCTCAAAACCGGCAGAACCGATACCGCTAAACTCGATGTCCTCAAACGGAATCTCGTTGAGGAAGCGCGAGCGCGGGTTGGCAGAGGTCGAGCCGTAGGTGCGGCGCGTAGCGGCGTAAGTCAAGAACAGGCGCTTGCGAGCACGCGTGATGGCGACGTAGGCCAAGCGACGCTCCTCCTCGAGCTTGCCCGGATCGTCACTACCGCCAAAGTCGTGCACGTGCGGGAAGATGCCTTCCTCCATGCCGGCCACGAACACCGCGGGGAACTCCAAGCCCTTGGCGGAGTGAATGGTCATCATGGTGATGGCATGCGTCTCGCCGGCCAGAGAATCCAAGTCGGAGCGCAGAGCCAGCCACTCCATGAGTGCAGGCAACGCCTTACAGGTGAGCGGGCCGTAGGTGCGCTCGATCTCGTCGGCATGCACGGCACCGGCGGGCAGCTCTGTCGGCGCGGCATACGCGTTGCCCGCGATGGCGGCGGCCAGAGCATCTTGCGGAGAAAGCGCCGGGGCGGCCAAACTATCGAGCGGATTGGAGCCCGCGGCGTCACGGGCGCCGACAAGCGCCTCAAACGAAGACGCGGGCGCAGACGGGCCAGGCTCGGGCGCAGGTGCGCTCACCACAACGGGCTCGGGCTCAGCGTCGGCAGGCACATCGGCAACACCGGCCGCACGCAGCTCTTCCAAGCTCTCGAGCGTGCCTTCGATATCCTCGTGCGTCTCCTCAAATTCCGCCGCAACGCCCAGGAATTCCTGGATGTTCTCGGCGCGGCTCTCGGACTCCATGGTGCCCTCGGCGCGGAAGGCCTGCAGCAGGCCCGTCTTGTCGACAATCATCTCGACGACGTCCTTGAGCTCGCCGTCCATGCGCCGGCCCTCGCGCACCAGCGCCACAAAGCTCGACAGGCCGTTGCGCACCTTGGCGCTAAACATGCCCGTCTCGGCCGTCGCAATCTCACAGGCTTGGAAGAACGAGCAGCGGTTGTCGCGTGCCAGCTGCTCAATCTTTTGAATCGAGGTGGAGCCGATGCCGCGGCGCGGCGTGTTGATGACGCGCTTGACGCTCATCTCGTCGGCCGGGTTCACGATCATCTTGAGGTAGGCCATGACGTCGCGGATCTCGGCACGGTCGAAGAATCGCGTGCCGCCGACGATCTTGTAGGGCACGCCCGCGCGCAGGAACATATCTTCGAGGATACGCGACTGGGCGTTGGTGCGATAGAACACGGCGATGTCGTCGTAGCTCGTGCCCTTGGAGTGCAGCTTTTCGATCTCGCCGGCAATCCAGCGGCCCTCGTCGCGCTCATCGCTCGCTTGGAAGGCCTGAATCTTCTCGCCATCGCCCTCGGCCGTAAACAGACGCTTGTCCTTGCGCTGCGAGTTGTGGCGAACAACGGCGTTGGCGGCGCTCAGGATGTGACCCGTGGAGCGATAGTTCTGCTCCAGCTTGACGGTCTTGCAGTTTTTAAAGTCCTTCTCAAAGTCCAGGATGTTGGTGATGTCGGCGCCGCGCCAGCTATAAATGGACTGGTCATCGTCGCCTACGACCATGAGGTTTTGGTACTTGGCGGCCAGCAGGTTGGCGATCTCGTACTGGACGTGGTTGGTGTCCTGATACTCGTCGACGCTAATGTAGCGGAAGCGCTCCTGGTACTTGTCGAGCACCTCGGGGCGGGTGCGCAGCAGCTCGAGCGTGCGCACGAGCAGGTCGTCGAAGTCCATCGCGTTGGCGGCGCGCAGGCGGCGCTCCAGCTCTAGGTAGACCTGCGCGGCCTTTTTGTCGTTGGGGCTGTCGGCGGATTTGAGCATGTCCTCGGGCCCGATCATGGCGTTTTTGGCCGAACTGATCTTGCTGCGGATCATATTGATGGGAAATTGCTTTTGCTCGATACCGAGCGCCTGCATAATATCGCGCACCATGCGCTTGGAATCGTCGTCATCGTAGATGGTGAACTGACCGGTGTAGCCCAGCAGGTCAGCGTCCTCGCGCAGCATGCGCACGCACATAGCATGGAAGGTGCACACCCACATGCCGCGGGTACCGCTGGGAATGAGTGCCGCCAGACGCTCGCGCATCTCGGCCGCGGCCTTGTTGGTAAACGTGATGGCAAGGATCTGCCAGGGCTTAACGCCCAGGTCGCCGAGCATATGTGCGATGCGGAAGGTCAAGACGCGGGTCTTGCCCGAGCCGGCGCCGGCAAGGACCAGCAACGGACCCTCGGTGGTCAGGACCGCCTCGCGCTGGGCGGGATTAAGGCTGTCGATGTCGACGAGCGGCTTGGCGGGTTTGGGTGCCGGCGCGGGAGCGTCGTAGATGTCGAGCGGGACGAGCTCGGGCTCCGGCGCAGCGGGGGCGGTGTATGCATCGAGCGGCACGGGTTCCGGCGTGGGCGGCACGGGTACCGCGGCGTTCTTTTCCCAGGGCAAGGGCTGGGTCATGGGCGACTCCTCATCTGACGGACGGCGCGCCTGCGGGCGGCGCCATAGTTTGAGCCGTACCAGTATACCGAGCCGCGCGGACACCGGCGCAAATCACACCACGACTCCGTGCGCCACCGTCAGGCCCGCCCAGCGGATTTGGCGCAATGGGGTCAGGTTAGTCTGCACCACATTGGTGCAAAGAAACCTGGCCCCATTGCACCAATCACGGAGCCACCGATGTCATGGCAACGGTAGCGAGCGGCGGCCGGGGCGAACAAATTGGCATGAAAAGAGGGCGGCATAGACCTTTTGGTCATGCCACCCCCTTTGAATGACAAGTTGTCGCCCCGGCCGCCGCGCAGCGTCGACTAAGTTAGAGGCCGAGCATCGGCTCCAGAACGAAGAAGTATGCGAGCACTACGATGCCCAGGATGATGCGGTAAACACCGAAGCACTTAAAGTCGTGACGGCGGACGAAGCCCATGAGCCACTTGATGGCGATGAGCGAAACCACAAAGGCCACAACGCAGCCCACGCCCAAGATAGCGACCTCGTTGGCGCCGAACGTGCCGCCCTTGATGAAGTACTTGACCAGCTTGAGCGCACTCGCGCCAAACATGACAGGGATGGCCAGGAAGAACGTAAACTTGGACGCCACCGAACGCGTGCAGCCCAAAAGCAGGCCGCCGATGATGGTAGAACCGGAGCGAGACGTACCAGGCACCAGCGAAAGCACCTGGAAGCAGCCGATACCCAGCGCAGTCTTCCAGCTCAGGTCCTCGAGCGTGGCGATGGAGCCAAAGTCCAGATTCTCGTCATCGTCCTCATCCTCAGCGGTAGCCGCGGCGGGCGCCGCAAAGTGCGCACCGGCGGGACGTCCACCCGATACCACAGCACGCGAGCCAAACGAACCGGCAACGGCCATTTCCTCGCGCTTGCTCGCGCGCCAGTTCTCGATCACGATAAACAGCACGCCGTACACAATGAGCGCCAGCGCCACGACGGGAGCATTGTAGAAATGCTCCTCCATCCAGTCGTTAAGCGGCAGACCGATCGCCGCGGCGGGAATGCAGCCGAGCACAATCTTGCCCCACAGCACCCAGGTGTCGCGACGGCCCTCCTTGCCCTTGCTGGGCGAGAACGGATTGAGCTCATGGAAGAACAGCACACAGACGGCCAGAATGGCGCCGAGCTGAATCACGACCAGGAACATATTCCAGAACGTCTCGCTCACGTTCATCTTGACGAACTCGTCCACCAAGATCATGTGACCGGTCGACGAAACAGGCAGCCATTCGGTGATGCCCTCGACCAGGCCCATGAAGGCAGATTTTAGAAGCTCGATAATATCCAAAGGGACCCCCTCGTTAGACACCCGCCGATATTGTTCTGCGGACGGTGCGGGCGATGTCCCATTATCAACCGTTCGGGCGCGTCTACGCCTACCCTTACCAAAAAACTCGCCCGTTCACAGAATTGCGAGCGGTCAAACCCAAATCCTTGGGTATAACTGCAACAAGATAAAGTGTCCGGCGGCCAACGCGCCCGCGCCCGCCCGATGCACGAGCCCCGCGCCCGTGCGATAGACCAAGGAGGAAACCATGAACGAGGGCTACACCAAGGTATTTGTTTCACTCGACGGTACTGAGCAGCAGGATTTTGTGCTCGCACGCGCCATCAAGGTCGCCGCGAACAACGGCGCCAAGCTAATCATCGGCCACGTTATCGATTCCACGGCGCTCGAGAGCGCCGGTTCCTATCCGGTCGATCTGGTCAACGGCCTAGAGGAGGCATTTAAGAACTCCATCGCCAAGCAGCTCGAAGAGGCCAAGGCCAATCCCGATATTCCCGAGGTCGAGGTCATGATTCGCGCCGGCCGTATTCGCGAGACGCTCAAGGACGAGATGCTCGACGTGGTTAAGCCCGACCTGGTGCTCTGCGGCGCCCGCGGCCTGTCCTCGATCAAGTATGCGCTGCTGGGTTCGATTTCGACGTTCCTGCTGCGCAATACGGACTGCGACATCTTGGTCGTGAAGTAGCAAACGTACGCCTAACGCATCGCGGAGCGCAAGCCCACGTGCCCAAGTCTTCCAAGAGCGGGACCACCATTACGGTGGCCCCGCTTTGCTTTAGGCTGAGAATTGCTCCAGAACCCTCATTCTCTCAACGGAATCCGTCTGAATTTTCAGAGCGACCCGACCCAAATCTCCGGTTGCAGAGGCAAGTTCTGCAAGCTGGGCAGACACCTCTTCAGCCACTTCCGCCGCGATGTTCTTGATCATCTTGAGTGGCAGATGCAAATCTTGAGACATGAATTCGAAATCTTCAGGAGTCACCCCATCGATCACCCGGTGATCCCCAATATCAATCCCAAGATTATGGTCGTATCCCATTATCGTCGTGCAAACAATATCGTATGCAGGGGCCAACCTCTTTTCCCGCCAACTCGGACTATAAAGAAACGAATGGTTCTTGAGATGCGAGTCGCAATTCCCCAACGCATAATCGACCATTACCTGACGAGCGAACATTTGAGTATCAGCAATTACGTTAGACGATTGCTCTCTTATCAATCGGCCGCAAAGAGCCATATAGCAGCTATCGGGACGTGTCTCGTATTTCATATACGAAGGCCAGCCAACCGCTTGGCAAAAATCCTCCTGATGCAGCCTCAGAGGCACATCGAATCCGCTCATCGACGGCGGCTCATTGCTCCAGATTCTGTCATAACGCTCGGAAAAGAACGCACCAGGAATCGTATCCGAAGCTTCTGAACGGGCAATTTCAAGCCCAGCAGCAGACGCTGCCGTCATGCAAATTAATTCGTTGAACGGCAAATCCGGATGTTTAGTTGAAGCAATCTTGACTATGTGAGTCGAGGGGGCAGAGCCGAGCGGCAGCATCCAATCCCCCGACCCGGCCTTTTTTGCATCTTTACCGCGCGGTAAAAACCAACCGGTTTTAGACTGAGCGCCCGCCAACGACAGCCTCGAATCCTGCATATCATTTGCAATCTCAAACACTTCCGCCTTAGAAAGTGCCTCAAAATCCTCGTCTTGCAGAGGACGATAGCCCGGATCGTAGCTCGATTTCTCATCGCCGAGAAACCTCAAGGCACCAACGCACTCATCGCCCAAACGCTCGAGCATCGATAAATAGTCTGACTGGGGGATTTGAAAACGCATCGACAGCTCATGCCGAACCGGGCCCTCGGGAAGCATGCCCGAAAAGAAGGCCGAAAACTCATTGCTGGCATATGGCTCATGTCGCAAGGGAAGAGAAGCTGAGAGTGCGGCAGCATCGTCGCGTTCAAGATATCCCTCATCATATGCAAACGTCTCGTTTACGGGGTCGGCCCTCTCAAATTCTCCGACCAGCTCAAACGTTCCCCGATACTCACGATAAACCTTTAATGCCATGAGCCGTCGCCCCTCTCCCTCAGGATCAAATCGACCCCCAAGCTGTTAGCGATTTGAAGGGTTTGGCGAAGATTGGCACCCGCCTTTCCACGCTCAAGCTCGCTCACAAAGCGCAAACTGCACTGGTTGAAATCAGCCACATCGCGTTGGGTATAACCGAGCTTCTTCCGGCGCTCACGCAAATATGCACCGAGTTCAGCTGGGTCAAAAATCGTTCGCTCATTCCAGTCTTGCATGCTAATCCCCTATGATTATCCCAAACGGGATAATCATAGCACATCATGATGGAATTATCCCGTTTGGGATAATTGTCTTAACGTGAATGACGCTCCGGGACGTTACACCGCGACGACTACTCAAAGTATTGGAATTTGTTGGTCGAGAAGGCAAACGTGACGACGAAGCCTTCGCCGGGCTCGGATGCCGCGGTGACATCGATACCCATCTTGGAGCACAGACGCGCCACCAGGTAGAGGCCAATGCCCGTTGCGCGCTTGGTGGTGCGGCCGTTATCGCCGGTAAAGCCCTTCTCGAACACGCGCGGCAGGTCGGCCGCGCTCACGCCGCAGCCGTTGTCCGCGACGGTGAGCTCGATGCGTTCACTCGCCAGGCCCTCGTCCAGCAACGCGCCCGAAAACACGATCTTTGCGCCGTCCTCGCGCGCATATTTAATGCTGTTCTGAATGAGCTGGCCCAGAATAAACTCGAGCCACTTCTCGTCGGTAAAGACCTCAAAGTCGAGGTTCTCGCACACCGGGGCCACGTGCGCCGCGATGAGCTCGCGCGCGTTGGCCTTAATCGCGCCCGTCACCAAGGTCTTGAGATCCCAGCGGCGAATCAGGTAGTCGCGCTCCACGACTTCCGAACGCGCGTAGTACAGCGCCTGGTCGATATAGCGCTCCACGCGAGCCAACTCACGGCCCAGGTCATCCACACGAGACAGGTCGTCTTCGCTGCCATCCAGGTTTTCCAAAATTAGATGAGCCGCCGCCAGGGGCAGTTTGGCCTCGTGGACCCAGCTCTCGATATAGTCGCGATAGTCATCGGTCTGACGCCGGCCTTCGGCAACCTCGTCGCAAGCGGCTTTGCCCACCCGGCGCAAGACCTCGTACTCGAGCTCGCCCTCGGCATAGGTCGGGCATTGCACCATCTCCTGCACCCATGCGGGGCTCTCGAGCTCCTCGGCCGCGCGCTCCAGCTGACGCAGAAAACGGCGGCGACGCGCGTACTCGACCACGATGCCGAGCATACCAAAGATAAAGGACACGCCGACCGCCACGACCACGATAGAGACGGGTGCACCGGCAACCGTCAGCACAAAGCAGCTCAGCAGCACACCGCACGTCCACACGGCGACGGGAAGCAGCGCATCTTTAAAGAACTTGCCAAACGACATAGCCGGCCCCTAGACCGAATAGCCTTGGCCGCGATGCGTGGTCAAATACCCCTTGATGCCGATTTTTTCGAGCGTGGTGCGCAGGCGGTTGATGTTGACGGTGAGCGTATTGTCGTCCACGAAGGCGTCGGAGTCCCACAGGTCCTGCATGATGGCCGAGCGCGAAACGATCTTGCCCGCGCGGCTCAGAAGCAGCGAGAGGATACGCAGCTCGTTTTTGGTGAGCTCGGTGCTGGTGCCCGTTTGCGTGTTGGTGACCATTGAGCGGGCGAGGTCGAGCTCCAGCCCCTTGTGGACAAGTGTGCTGCGCTCGCCTGACGCCGCGGTGCGACGCAGCAGTGCGTTGATGCGCGCCACAAGCACACGGGCGCTGTAAGGCTTGGGAACAAAGTCGTCCGCGCCGAGCGTCATGGCCATAACCTCGTCGATCTCGGTCGTGCGCGACGTGAGAACGATGATGGGAACCTCGGATTCGCGGCGAACCTCGTGGCAGATATGCTGGCCGTCCTTGACGGGAAGCGTGAGGTCGAGCAGCACCAGGTCGGGCACGGCGGCGAGAATATCGCGCGAGACATGCTCAAACGATTCGCAGGCCTCGACTTCAAACCCGGCGCGGGCAAGGATGTCGACAAGCTCACGACGAATGGGCTCGTCGTCCTCAACGATATAGATCAGCGCCATTGATTCCGCTCCCCTCTTGGTTGTCTTGTCCCATTATGACCGCAAAGCTGCAGGTACACGCCTCGCGCGGTGCCAGGTGACAGAACTGTTCGCGAGCGGGGGCGTTTTGTCCGCCTCGCACTCGCAGCGGTGGCGGGGACCAAAATGATTCTTTAATCCCCATTACAGTTTGAGTTGTCCGAAAGGGCGGCTCTTTTCCGTTGCATGGCTAT
>CALJMO010000063.1 GCA_937982065.1 uncultured Collinsella sp. | reverse complement strand
AACTGCGTGTTTCGTAGGGGGATGCTGACCCCTCGATTCAAGCCGTTGCACTTTACAGAAAGCTGGAATCATTCGAGAAGGAGTACGCTTTGCCTACTATTAACCAGCTGGTTCGCCAGGGCCGTCGTTCCGTGCCCAAGAAGTCCAAGAACGCTGCTCTGCAGCACAACTCCCAGAAGCGCGGCGTGTGCACCCGCGTCTTCACCACGAGCCCCAAGAAGCCGAACTCGGCTCTTCGTAAGGTTGCCCGTGTTCGCCTTGTCAACGGCATCGAAGTTACTGCTTACATCCCGGGTGAGGGCCACAACCTGCAGGAGCACTCCATCGTGCTCGTCCGCGGCGGTCGTGTCCGTGACCTCCCTGGTGTCCGTTATCACGTCATCCGTGGCGCCTACGACGCTGCTCCGGTCCAGAACCGTATGCAGGCCCGTTCCAAGTACGGTGCTAAGCGCCCCAAGGCTAAATAAGTCAGATAACGTTTTGATACTTTCGCCGTGTGCCGCCTAAGCGCCGCACGGTAGACACTTAAGGAGATTTCACATGCCGCGTCGTGCAGCAGCTAATCGTCGTGAGGTTCAGCCTGACGCCGTTTACAACAACCGCCTGGTGACTCAGCTCATCAACAAGGTCCTTCTTGACGGCAAGAAGGCCACCGCTGAGCGCATCGTTTACACCGCTTTCGAGATCGTTGCCGAGAAGTCCGAGGGTGGCGACGCTCTCGCTACCTTCAAGAAGGCTATGGACAACGTCAAGCCCACGCTCGAGGTTAAGCCCAAGCGTGTCGGTGGCGCTACCTATCAGGTCCCGATGGAGGTCAACTCCCGTCGTTCCACCGCTCTGGGTATCCGCTGGATCGTCAACTTCTCCCGCGCTCGCAAGGAGAAGACCATGGCCGAGCGTCTCGCCAACGAGATCCTCGACGCTTCCAACGGCCTGGGCGCTTCCGTCAAGAAGCGTGAGGACGTCTTCAAGATGGCCGAGGCCAACCGCGCGTTCTCTCACTATCGTTGGTAAGTTAAGGTAAGGAACTAACATGGCTAAGCCTAAGTACAAGCTTTCCGATACCCGTAACATCGGCATCATGGCCCACATCGATGCCGGTAAGACCACCACGACCGAGCGTATTCTTTACTACACCGGTAAGACCCACAAGATCGGTGAGGTCCATGAGGGCGCTGCCACCATGGACTGGATGGTTCAGGAGCAGGAGCGCGGCGTAACCATTACCTCCGCTGCTACCACGTGCTTCTGGAACAAGGACGGTAAGGACTACCGCATCCAGATCATCGACACCCCGGGCCACGTTGACTTCACCGCCGAGGTCGAGCGCTGCCTGCGCGTCCTCGATGGCGCTGTCGCCGTCTTCGACGCCGTTGCCGGCGTTCAGCCCCAGTCTGAGACCGTTTGGCGTCAGGCTTCTACCTTCAACGTTCCCCGCATCGCCTTCATCAACAAGTATGACCGCGTGGGCGCTGACTTCTTCAACGCTATCGAGACCATGAAGGATCGTCTCGACGCTAACGCCGTGGCCGCTCAGGTCCCGATGGGCGCCGAGGACAACTTCTGGGGCGTCATCGACCTGGTCACCATGACTGCATGGGACTTCAAGGCCGACGAGAAGGGTATGACCTACCCCGAGCCGATGGACGAGATCCCGGCTGAGTTCGCCGACATCGCTGCCACCAAGCGCGAGGAGCTCCTCGATGCTGCTGCCAGCTTTGACGATGAGCTCATGGAGAAGATCCTCATGGAGGAGGACTTCACCGTCGAGGAGCTCAAGGCTGCTCTGCGCAAGGGCGTTCTGGCCAACGAGCTCAACCTCGTCTTCGTGGGCTCCGCCTACAAGAACAAGGGCGTTCAGGAGCTGCTCGACGCTGTCGTCGACTACCTGCCCAGCCCGCTCGACGTTGAGGCCGTCACCGGTACCGATCCGGACACCGGCGAGGAGATCCAGCGTCATCCTTCCTTCGACGAGCCCTTCTCCGGCCTGGTCTTTAAGATCATGACCGACCCGTTCGTCGGTAAGCTCACCTATGTCCGCGTTTACTCCGGCCGCGCTGAGTCCGGCTCCTACGTTGTCAACGCTTCCAACGGTCAGCGCGAGCGCCTCGGCCGCATCCTCGAGATGAACGCCGCCGAGCGTATCGACCGTGACGACGCTGCCGCCGGCGACATCGTCGCTTGCGTCGGCTTCAAGAACTCCACCACCGGTGACACCCTGTGCGCCGAGGGCAAGGAGATCGTCCTCGAGAAGATCGAGTTCGCTAAGCCCGTTATTGACGTTGCCATCGAGCCCAAGACCAAGGCCGAGCAGGATAAGATGTCCCTGGCTCTGACCAAGCTCGCCGAGGAGGACCCGACCTTCCAGGTGTCCACCAACCACGAGACCGGCCAGACCATCATCGCCGGCATGGGCGAGCTGCACCTCGAGATCATCGTCGACCGTCTGCTCCGCGAGTTCAAGGTTGACGCTAACGTTGGTAAGCCCCAGGTTGCCTACCGCGAGACCGCTGGTCACGACGTCGAGAAGGCTGAGGGCAAGTTCGTCCGTCAGTCCGGCGGTCGCGGTCAGTACGGCCACGCCGTCATCAAGCTCGAGAAGATGGAGGAGGGCTTCGGCTACGAGTTCGTCAACGCTATCGTCGGCGGCGTCGTGCCCAAGGAGTACATCCCGTCCATCGATAAGGGCATCCAGGAGGCCCTGAACACCGGTGTTATCGCCGGCTTCCCGGTCCTCGACGTCAAGGTCACCCTGTTCGACGGTTCTTACCACGAAGTTGACTCCTCCGAGGCCGCCTTCAAGATTGCCGGTTCCATGGCTATCAAGGACGCTCTCAAGAAGTCCGATCCGCAGCTGCTCGAGCCGATCATGGCTGTCGAGGTCGAGACCCCCGAGCAGTACATGGGCGACGTTATGGGCAACCTCTCTGGTCGCCGCGGCAAGATCGAGGGCATGGAGGATCGCAAGAACAGCAAGCTCATCCGTGCCAAGGTGCCGCTGGGCGAGATGTTCGGTTACGCTACCGACCTTCGCTCCCAGACCCAGGGCCGTGCATCCTACACGATGCAGT
Source organism: uncultured Collinsella sp. (assembly GCA_937982065.1). GTDB lineage: Bacteria > Actinomycetota > Coriobacteriia > Coriobacteriales > Coriobacteriaceae > Collinsella. The sequence continues at coordinate 397 of CALJMO010000063.1, read as the reverse complement.
TCGACTCTTATGAGCCCGCGCCCAAGTCCATTGTGGACGAGGTCATGAGCAAGAACGCCTAAGTTCGAGCTCCCTGTTACGTAATCCGCGAGAACATCTCTCGCACTCTTTGGAGGTTTAAGTTGGCTACCCAGAAGATCCGCATTCGCCTCAAGGGCTATGATCACGAGGTCGTCGATCAGTCCGCGAAGCTCATCGTCGAGACCGCTCAGAAGACCGGTGCTCGCGTTTCCGGTCCTGTCCCCCTGCCCACCGAGCGTAACCTGTACACGGTTATCCGCTCGCCGCACGTGAACAAGGACTCCCGTGAGCAGTTCGAGATGCGCACCCACAAGCGTCTCATCGACATCCTCGACCCCACCTCGGGCACCGTTGATTCGCTCATGCGTCTCGACCT
>CALJMO010000062.1 GCA_937982065.1 uncultured Collinsella sp. | reverse complement strand
AGCCATGCAACGGAAAAGAGCCGCCCTTTCGGACAACTCAAACTGTAATGGGGCTATTTTAGCTACCCTTTGGCTGACGGTGAATGAATTAGGCCGAATGAATCTCAACCGATATATAGGGGTAGCTAAAATAGCCCCGTCCCAAATTGACTACCCATGCCGTGTCGGACGGAAGGCAGCAAAAAGCCCCGTCCAAAAAAGATTAGTTTTTGAAGCGGGATTGGCGGCCGAAGGAAAGGGCGGTGTCGCCGAATTTGTCTCGGACGGCGTCGATGGCGACGGAGAGGTCGCGGCGGTCGCTGGATTGGGCTCCGCGGTCATCGATCTCGCAGAACAGGTCAGTCTGGATGCCGCCTTGGTGGTCGAAGTCGCTCATGCCGATGCCCGCTAAGCGAACATGCATGCCATCCTGCCAGATGTTGTCGAGCAGTTCGAGTGCAACCGCCACGAAGATGTTCTCATCGTCGGTCGGATGAGGCAGCCGGCGCTGTGCCGTACGCCCGCTGCCATACGAATACTTAAGCTTGAGCGTTACCGTGGCACCCGTCAGCCTCTGACGGCGCAGGCGGCGTCCCACTGACTCTCCCAACAGCGCAATCGCCGCCTCAATATCCCCACGCTCAGTCAAATCTTTAGCAAAGGTGCGTTCATTGCTGACCGACTTGACCTCGCGCTCTTCATCGAGACTCGTGACTTCAGAGATTTCGAGTCCCAGCGCACGCTGGCGCATGCGTTCGCCGTTGACGCCAAAAATAGAGGCCAAGGTGGATTCCGGTGCACGTGATAGCTCGCCGAGGGTGTAGATGCGCATGCGGCGCAGTCGCTCCTCGGCCGAGCGCCCGATGCCGCTCATGGCAGATACCGGCAGCGCGGCCAAAAAGCGCTGCTCGGTTCCGGGGCGCACGATGGTCAGCCCAAACGGCTTATCCCGCTCGCTTGCGATTTTTGCGACCGTCTTGTTGCAGCCCACGCCAATGGAGCACGTCACTCCCAGCTCTGCCACGCGACCGCTTATACGCCGCGCAACCAGCAGCGGGTCTTCGGGCGCAAAGCGACCCGGTGTGATATCGATGAAGGCTTCGTCGATGGATACGCGCTCAACGCGCGGGGTCTCGTCGGCGAGAATTGCCATAACGTGCGCGCTCACCTCGCGGTAGCGATCAAAGTGCCCGTGCGTCCAAATGGCTTGCGGGCACAAGCGCCGCGCCTCGGCTGAGGGCATGGCGGAGTGCACGCCAAAGCGACGTGCCTCATACGAACACGTGGACACGACGCCACGCGAATCGGCGTCTCCGCCCACGATGAGCGGCTTTCCGCGCCATTCGGGATGATCGAGCATCTCCACGCTCGCAAAAAACGCATCAAGGTCCATCAGACCCACCGCCGGACCCGTCCAGGGAGGCGGCGTGACGCCCATGGCATCCTCATAACCGTATGTATGTTCGCGTCTTTCCATGTCATGAGTATACCGCGCAGCTCATGTGGGGTGCGTGTATGTGCTTGCAAATCCCGAATTCTTGTCTAAGATATGGATTTGCCCTCGACTACACCGAAGAAGTTGGTCTCACGGACTTCACCTGCCCGCGTCGATGGCGTATTATGTTCAACTGTTTGTTTGTAGTTGCAGCCTAAAGCTGCTTGGTTGGAGGAGTTTCCTTTGGCAGTCAAGATTCGCCTTGCTCGTCACGGCGCTAAGAAGCGTCCGTACTACCGTGTCGTCGTCGCCGATTCCCGCGCCCCGCGTGACGGTCGTATCATCGAGGAGGTTGGCCGCTACAACCCGATGACCGCCCCCAAGACCATCAACCTTGACCTCGAGAAGATCGCCGACTGGCAGTCCAAGGGCGCTCAGCTCACCGACGCCGTCGCCGCTCTGGTCAAGGCCGCCAACGAGGGCGAGAAGACCGAGACCGTCGTCAAGAAGTCCAAGAAGCAGCTCGCCAAAGAGGCCGAGGCCGCTAAGGCTGCCGCTGAGGCCGCTGAGGGCGCCGAGGAGTAAATCGTGCCTGAGGTTGACGCTGCACAGCTCGAGGGTGAGGCAATGCTCTCAGATCGCATCGCCGATCTCGTCGAATATCTCGTTGTTCAGATCGTCGACGACCCGGATTCCGTGAGCCTTGAGGTCATCGATGGTGATGACGCCTCTACGATTGAGGTTTCGGTCGCCGAGGATGACGTCGCTAAGGTCATCGGCCGTCGTGGCCGTACCATCAAGGCCATTCGCACGCTCGCCCGTGCACTGGCTGCTCGCCTCGACACTGCTGTCGAGGTAGAGGTTCTGGGCTAGGACCTTGAGGTCCCAGTACAAAAACATCGCCCGTGTGGTCAAGCCGCACGGAAGGAAGGGGGAGGTCCTCGCGCAGCCGCTGCGGGGGCTTCCTTCTGTATTAGAGCCGGGTATGCGCGTCGCCCTGACGCCGCCGGCGCTCAAGCGCGACCGCTTTTGCACGGTCGTGTCCGTCACCGATACGGGCGATGGCGATCTGGTCTCGTTTGAGGGCATTGACGACTTGACGGCCGCCGAGGGCATCACGGGATGCTACGTGCTGGCAAATCGTGACGATTTTGAGCTCGATTCGCTCGACGCTGCCTATACCGACCTTATGGGTCGCGAGGTGGTCGACGAGCGCTTCGGCTCGCTCGGCACGATCGTCGAGATCATGTCGACGCCCGCTAACGATGTTTGGGTTGTCGAGGGTGATCGGTACGGCGAGGTACTGATTCCCGTGATCGAGCAGGTCGTGCTCGATCTTCCCGATGCAGGAACAATTTCCGTCCACGTGATGGACGGCCTGATCGATATGGACAAGTAGGGAGGACAACATGCTGATTGAGACCCTTTCGGTCTTTCCCGAGATGTTTGAGCCCGTCATGTCCACGTCGATTTTGGGCCGCGCCCGCAAGGCCGGCCTTTTTGATTTTAAGGCGTATAACCTGCGCGACTGGACGCACGACCGCCATCGTACCGTCGATGACGAGCCGTACGGCGGCGGGCAGGGCATGCTCATGAAGGTCGAGCCTATCGCAGAGGCCATCGAGGCCATTAGCGCAGAGGGTCCCAAGCCCACTGTGGTGTTCTTTACCCCCTGTGGCGAGCCCTTTACGCAGCATGTGGCCGAGCGCCTGCTCAAAAGTGAGCGCCTGTTGTTTGTGTGCAGTCGCTACGAGGGCGTCGACGAGCGTGCGTATGCGTATGCCGATGAGCGTCTGTCGATCGGCGACTACGTGCTTACGGGCGGCGAGCTGCCTGCCATGGTCGTTGCCGATGCCGTCGTACGCCTGATTCCCGGCGCCCTGGGCGACGAGATGAGCAATGTGGATGAGTCGTTCTCGACCGCCGAGGACGGAGGCCTGCTCGAGTACGCGCAGTACACCCGTCCCGCCGAGTTCAACGGCGAGGGCGTGCCGCCGGTGCTCGTGAGCGGCGATCACGCCAAGGTCGATGCCTGGCGTCGCAAGAACGCCATCGAGCGCACCTGCCGCTGGCGTCCCGATCTGATCGAGACGGCGCGGCTGACGCCCGAGGAGCGCGCTTACGCGCAAGAGATCCTTGACGCTTCGTATTCGCAGAGCGAGGAGTGAGAATGGTTCCATCGCAGCATTCCGCGTTGAGGGGCGCTTTTGAGTGGATCGCGGTCATCGCGATCGCACTGGTCGCCACCTTCTTGATTCGCTCGTTTGTGGTCGAGCCCTTTGTGGTGCCCACCGGCTCCATGGAGTCCACGATCGAGATTGGCGACCAGATCCTGGCACAAAAGGTGAGCCTCGAGCTCGGTCAGCCCGTCAAGCAGGGCGATATCGTGGTGTTTCACAACCCCGATGGCACCTCCGAGCATGATGTTCTTGTCAAGCGTGTTATTGCCACGGCCGGCCAGACGGTCGACCTGCAGGATGGCAAGGTGGTCGTTGACGGCCAAGCGCTCGACGAGGACTATACGACGGGCATGAGCTGGCCACTTTCGGTCCAAGCGCCCGGCGCTCAGGTAAGCTATCCCTACACCGTTCCCGACGGGTGCGTGTGGGTGATGGGCGACAACCGCGAAAACTCTGCCGACTCACGCTACTTTGGTCCCGTCGATCGCTCTGATTTGATCGCTGTGGCGCTTGTGCGCTACTGGCCGCTCAACCGCATCGGCGCTATCGACTAAAAACCGCTATAGTACAGTACCTAACCGTGTAATCGTTTCGACGAGGGGATATTAGAGGCATGAACGCTTCATCGCTTTCCTTCCAAGACATCATCCTGCGCCTCCAGCAGTACTGGGGCGAGCAGGGCTGCGTCATTATGCAGCCCTATGACTCCGAGGTCGGTGCCGGTACCTTCCATACCGCGACCACGCTGCGCTCGCTCGGTCCCGCCGAGTGGCGCACCTGCTATGCGCAGCCCTGCCGCCGTCCCGCCGACGGCCGCTACGGCGAGAACCCCAACCGCATGCAGCACTACTATCAGTTCCAGGTGCTCATCAAGCCTTCTCCGGTTAACGCCCAGGAGCTCTACCTGGGGTCTCTTGCCGCTATTGGTCTGGACCCCAACGACCATGACGTCCGCTTTGTCGAGGACGACTGGGAGAGCCCGACGCTCGGCGCCTGGGGCCTTGGCTGGGAGGTCTGGCTCAATGGCATGGAGGTCACGCAGTTTACGTACTTCCAGCAGGTGGGCGGCATCGAGGTCGACCCCGTGCCCGTCGAGATCACCTACGGCCTGGAGCGTATCGCCATGTACGCCCAGGGCGTTAACTCGGTCTACGACCTGGTGTGGAGCTACCTGCCCGACGGCACGCCCATGACCTATGGCGACGTGTTCCTCGAGAACGAGCGCGAGTTCAGTGCCTATAACTTTGAGGTTGCCAACGTCGAGATGATGCGTCAGAAGTTTGACGACTACGAGGCCGAGTGCCATTCCTGTCTGGAGCGCAAGCTGCCGCTGCCGGCGTACGACTGCGTCATGAAGTGCAGCCACGCTTTCAACCTGCTCGATGCCCGCGGCGCCCTGTCCGCGGTCGAGCGTGCCAACTACATCCTGCGCGTCCGCGCCGTCGCCAAGGCGTGCTGCGAAGCCTACATGGCCGAGGTCGCCGGAGTCAACGAGAATGCCGACCAGGAAGGCGAGGTGGCGTAAGCCATGGCAGACGCTAAGGATTTCCTGTTTGAGATCGGTACGGAGGAAATGCCCTCCGCACCGCTGAACAATGCCGTCAAGCAGCTTGGCACCATGATCGCCAAGGGTCTCGACGAGGCCGGTCTGGCCCACGGCGAGGTCCGCGTGATCTCGAGCCCGCGTCGCCTGGCTGCACTCGTGGCTAACGTCGCCACTGCGACCGATGAAGTTCACGAGGTCAAGCGTGGCCCCGCGGCCAACATTGCCTTCGACGCTGACGGTAACGCTACCAAGGCCGCCCAGGGCTTTGCCCGCAAGTGCGGTGTGGCTGCCGAGGACCTGGTCCGTCGCGAGGACACTGACGGTCGCGAGTATGTGTTCGCCGAGAAGAACATTCCCTCCGCACCGGCTACGCCGATTCTGACCGCTCTGTGCGAGAAGACCATCGCCGGCCTGCAGTGGCCCAACTACCGCAGCCAGCGCTGGGGTCACGAGCATGCGACTTTTGTTCGTCCGGTCCGCTGGATCTGCTGCCTTTTGGGCGAGGATGTTGTGCCCGTGTCGTTTGCTGACGTGACGAGTGGCAACACCACGCGCGGTCATCGCGTACTTGGCCCTGGCGACCATGTGGTTGCCAGCCCCGCCGTCTACGAGCAGGTGCTCGAGGATGCCGGCGTGCTTTCTGCCGAGCGTCGTCGTGAGGCCATCCTCGCCGGTATCGCCGAGGTCGAGGCCGCTCGCCCCGGCTGCCATGTCGACACGCCCAAGAAGGTCTTTGAGGAGGTCATCAACCTCTGCGAGTGGCCGACGGTGCTCGTCGGTACCTTCGATGAGGAGTTCCTCAAGGTCCCGCACGAGATCATTTGCGAGTCCATGCTTACCAACCAGCGCTACTTCCCGATCTATGACGGCGAGGGCAAGCTCACGCGTGAGTTCGTGGTCGTCTCCAACAGCAAGCCCGAGAACGCCGAGCGCGTGATCGACGGCAACGAGCGCGTCGTGCGCGCCCGTCTGGACGATGCTAAGTTCTTCTATGAGGAGGACCTGAAGATCTCCCTCGACGAGTTCCGTGAGCGCCTGGCCAAGGTGGCCTTCCAGGAGAAGCTCGGCAGCGTACTCGCCAAGTCCGAGCGCATCGAGCAGCTCGCGCTCGCTATTGCCCGCGAGGCTCATCTGGGCGCCCATCTTGCCGCCGACGCTGCTCGCGCCGCGCACCTGTGCAAGGCCGACCTGGTGTCTAACGCCGTCGTCGAGTTCACGAGCCAGCAGGGTGTGATGGGCGGTTACTACGCCTGTGCGATGGGGGAGAACGACGAGGTCGCTCATGCTATCCGCGATCACTATCGTCCCCGCTTTGCCGGTGACGAGCTGCCTGAGGGCACCGCTGGCTGCATCGTGGCTTGCGCCGACAAGCTCGATACCATCGCCGGTATCTTTGCCATCGGCGAGCCCCCGACCGGCTCCTCCGACCCCTACGCGCTGCGTCGTGCCGCTATCGGCATCATCAACATTCTGCGCGACCGTCTGCCGATCGACCCCACGTCGCTCATCGACTTCGCCCTCGAGCTCTATAGCGAGCAGGGCATTGAGTTCGACGCCGCCGAGGTCGCCGAGCAGGTTCGTGACTTCTTCCATGGCCGCCTGGTGAGCATGGCCCGCGACGAAAAGATCCCGGCCGATACCGTTGCCGCCGTCTCCGCGGTGCACATCATCGCCCCGTCCGTCTTCTTCGCCCGTTGCGCCGCCCTCGACGAGGCTCGCAAGAACGACGCCGAGACCTTCGACAACCTGGCTACCGCCTATGCCCGCGCCGCGCACATCTCCAAGCCCGAGCTGGGTGCGGAGTACGACCGCAGCCTGATGGGCGAGGTCGAGCTTGCGCTCGCCGACGCCTCCGAGGCTGCTCAGACCGCTGTCGATGCCGCCCTTGCTACCGAGGATTATCCGGCCGCATTTGCCGCCCTTGCCGCCCTGCGCGCCCCAATCGACCGCTTCTTCGACGAGGTCATGGTCATGGACAAGGACGAGCAGCTTCGCGATAATCGCCTTAAGCTGCTCAACCGCTTCGAGGTCGTTTTCTCCGGCATCGCAAACATCGGTGAGCTTGCTCGCAAAAAGTAAGCCAGCCTGCGCATAAGCGCAAAAGGAGCCCCGCATGGATTGCCCGGTCACCGCTCGTCCCACCGTTATCGTTATCTCCGACTCGCTCGGTGATACCGCTTGTGAGGTGGTGCTTGCGGCGTCCGGGCAATTTGATGAAGGGGCTTTTCGTCTCTTGCGCCTTCCCAAGGTGAACTCTGTGGAGCAGGTCAAGTCGTTTGTGGGCCAGCGCGTTGATGCGGACCATCGCGATATTGCCGTGTTCCACACCATTGTCGATCCGGCGCTTCGCGCCCGTGTGCTCGATTACCTGGGCATGCTGCATATCCGTTCGGTCGACCTGATCGGCCCGACGCTCGCCGTGCTGTCGTCGCTCATCGGTGTGCCGCCCAAGGGCGTTGCGGGCGTGATTCACAAGACCGATGACCGCTATTTCCATCGTATCGAGGCCATGGAGTATTTCGTTGAGCACGATGACGGGCGCGGCTGCGACGATCTGTCGGGTGCCGATATCGTGCTGCTGGGCGTATCGCGCACGTCCAAGACGCCGCTGTCGATGTATTTGGCCTATCAGGGCTACAAGGTCGCCAATGTCCCACTGGCGCATGGCATGGAGCCGCCCAAGTCGATTTACGAGGTCGACCCGATGCGCCTCTTCGGCCTGATTTCGACCGTCGATGTGATTTCCGAAATTCGCGATAGCCGCTTGGGCGATGACTACGCTCGTGCCGTTGCCGGCTCCTATGCCGAGCCCGAGAGCGTGCACAGCGAGCTCGAGGAAGCCCGTGCGCTCATGAAGCGCCTAGGCTGCTTTGTGGTGCGTACCGATGGTAAGGCGATCGAGGAGAGCGCCTCCGAGATCATCGGTCATTTGATGGAAATCCAAGAAGCCCGTGCCCTCCGCGCCGCCCGTCGGGCACAACAAAAGTAGCTAATTTGGGACGTGTCTCTATAGTTTTGTCAACCGCGTGCTTCGCGCCATTTCGGC
>CALJMO010000061.1 GCA_937982065.1 uncultured Collinsella sp. | reverse complement strand
CCTTGTCGCAGATGACCTTGTATTCGTACTCAAAGCGCTCTTTGATGTTGACGCCACCGATCTCGCGCGTGGCCCAGTCGTCGCCATAGTGCTGGCGCAGGCCCTTCTCGCACTCACGGCGGAACTGGCTCTCGTGCGTCTCGCCGGGATCGAGCAACGGAAAGCGCGGCAGGATGATAGAGTCCCAGTCGAGCTCGACGTAGCACTTGTCGGCGATCTCGAGCGTGTTGTCGCAGGCCTCGGGGCAATACGGGAACATCGCCCGCATCTCCTCCTCGGTCTTCATGTAAAACTCCGAGCCGGTCATGCGCATGCGGTTGGGGTCATCGACCTTGGCGTTCATGCCAATACACATGATGACGTCCTGCACGGGCGCATCCTCGCGGCGCAGGTAGTGGAAGTCGTTGGTGGCGATGACCTTGACGCCCACCTGCTTGGCGATATCAATGAGCGTGCGGTCCATCTGCTCGTCAGTCAGGCCGTTGTCGGTGGTGATGCCATGTTCCTGGATCTCGATGTAGAAGTCGCCGGGCTCGAAGGTATCACGGAAGGTCTCGGCCCACTTGATAGCGCCTTCCATGTCGCCGCGGTCGATGTATTTGGGGATGATGCCCGCGATACAGGCGCTCGTGCAGATCATGCCCTTGGCATGGCGGCGCAGGTTGTCGAGCGTCACGCGCGGCTTGTAGTAAAAGCCCTGCACGGCGGCCTCGGAGACCGTCTGCATCAGGTTGACGTAGCCTTCCTGGTCTTTGGCCAGGAGGATCATATGGTAGAGCTCGGGCTTGTGGTCGCGGGCAAGGGTCTCGTCCGGCGTAAAGTAGACCTCGCAGCCAAAGATGGGTTTGATGACCAGGGGCGGCTTGAGCTCGTCGATATTGCCCTTCTCGTCCCACATGGCCATGTCCTTCACATACTGGGCATGCTCGCGCGGGTTTTCCTCGGGATCGGGCTCCACCAGCTCGTCACGACGGTCCTTTTCCAAGAAGGCCTTGTCGTGGCTCCAGGTTTTGTACTCGGGCGTGTTGTGGTTGACGGCGTCGCAGGCCAGCGCCAGGTCGGGCACGCCATACATGTAGCCGTGGTCGGTAATGGCCACGGCGGGCATGCCAAGTTCAACGGCACGATTGACCATATCCTGGATACGGGTTGCGCCGTCGAGCATGGAGAAAACAGTGTGATTGTGCAGATGGACGAATGACATGTGATGAGCTCCGATGCGGGTTCGTGTTCTGACTGAACGATTTTACCGCACGGCGCGGACGGCACCCGAACCTAGCCAAACCAACACGGGCAGTCTTTTTGGGACCTTCAAAAAGGGGAATGAGTGCATCCAGATATATCGAGTATTACTGGAACCCCGGCGATACGCTGAATGATTTGTGACGAATAGTCATGTCCATCAAGAAGGCTCGACGCTTCGGGCAGCTCGTCAATCGATATATCAATTCTTGGAGACCTGTATTCCTACCATTTTTAAAGAAACAACGGCGGTAATTGCTATCGCGATTGCGCCAATAACACCGAGCGCTATCTGAATGGGATATAACCCCAACACATATCCAAATATGGAGAAAAACATTGCGGAAAAGAGAGCCCTTACCAGAGACGCGACGGAAAGAACCGTCGCGCGGAGATCGTCCGCTATCGCGTCTTGGATTAAGTTTTCCGAAGTGATGTACACCACTTCTGGAAGAAAGCAAAGCGCCATGCTAAGGCCAAACAAACACAGCGGATTTGAAGCGAACCACGGAAGAATCATGAAAAGACCAGCCTCGATTAGCATCGAGCCGAGCATGGTATTTCTTTTCCCGAAACGCGATGAGAAGAAATCTGCTGCAATGTAGGCCGTCGCATTTACTGCATAGGATGCACCGAAAAAGATTCCTATTATGGAGACGGGAGCATCAAATGCGTCGAATACCAACTGATTCAAGTTGTAATAACTCCCATAGAATCCATCGAGCATGCTTGTGCCGATTAGAAGAAGCAACACCGCAAAAGCGGATTCTCCAATGCACCAGGTTTCGCGTCTGAAGATCTTGGCTACGTCAAACCTTTCCTCCCCAGAGTTTTTGGAATGGGTCGTTTCCATCCTCTCAATGGGATACAGAAGGAAAAGCTGCAGGAGATAGAAAACGGAAACGCATACGTAGAGGGCACTCCAAGATACTTGGGCAATGAATGATCCAAGTACGATTGCCACTCCCGTCGCGATTGATTGCGCGGCAAGCAGCCGAGCGTTGATGGTGAGGAAGCGCTCTCCTTGACCGGCATTTCGGGCAATTTCATATAAAAGCGCTTGTTCGGATCCCGATTGAAGGGAGTAGGCGAGTGCCTCAACAAGGGAAAGCGCGACGAGAAAGGGGCCTGAGAGCAACAGCATGCCAGCCGTATGGAAGAAAAGCAGCAGAACGCCCACTTGAATCGAAAACTTCTTTCCAAAGAAATCGCCCACTAACCCTGTTGGTAACTCGAGAACGACCGTTGCAATGTTGAATAGGGCTTGATAAAGTGCGATTTGCGTGACAGACATCCCTTTCTCCGCAAGGAAAAGTAGAAATACCCCCGATTTAAAACAAATCCCGCGAGAACGAAAAAGGCGGAATAGATGTGCAGTTGCGTAGTGGCATTCTTATTCACTTGGCACTTCCGTCAACTAATTTTGTCGGGCCGCTCGCTACTGACTCGAAGCCTGAAGTGTCCACAGTTGATGTGAAGAGCGGTAAAGCATTTGCACAGGGGTATCAATGGAATACATCCGAAGCGTTTTCGGCAGCATCATCGGCGAAGGCGGGATTAGCCTTTACGCGGCGCTCACCCTCGATGTATTTGACGATTTGATCAATCGTCTGGTTGGCGTGGCTCTTGAGCTTGCGCTCATAGAAGAAGAGGCCGAGCTTGCCGCGCGTACCAGACGTGTTACCACCCACACCCTGAAAATCCTCGGTATAGGTGAGCTCGCAGGCACCATCGCCAGCAGGTGCAGCCTCATAGCGCATGGTATTGATGCCCGCCGCATACTGAAAACGGACCTCATAGAGACACGGGTAGTCAAAGTTCTTGATCTTAACCTTGATCGCCGTGCCCTTGGCCTTGCCTTTTGCGGACTGGGCGCGCTTCTCGTACTTATAGCCGTTGAGCTTGTTGTGGCTGGGACGCTTGCCCGTGGCGTTCTCGATATCCTGCATGATGGATCCCGCCAGAGCGTCAAAAAGCTCCTCCGGCGTCACCTTAAGCGTTTTGGTGAACTGCATGATGGCTCCTTATTCGTTTGAACCGTTCGAGCCATTGTACCGTCCCAGGCTCTCCCATGCGTTGCGGTGAAATACGGACTGTTTGGCGGCTTTTTTGGCCAAAACAGTCCGTATTCCACCGCAAGTTATCTGAGGGCTAGAGGTTGTAGGTGACTACTTGAGGTTCGGCGGGTTCGACGAAGATGGCTGGATTCGCCTGCTCCACGCGGACGAACTTGACGGTCACGGCCTCAAAGCCCGCCTTGTGCAGAACATCAGCATAGACGCGCGCCTGCAGGGCGTACTTCTCCTGCAGCTGTTCCGGCGTCTCGTCCGGCGTGCCGCCCGTCTTGTAGTCGATGACCAGCGCGCATGACGAATCCGCCGGGTTCGTCGCCAAAGCGTCGATGGCGCCCTCGGCATATGCACCGTAGCGAGCGATGTCCTCGTCCTCGCAGCCCAGCGAAAAGAACGGCACCTCGGCGCGAACGCAGGGCCAGGCGAGCAGCTCGGCACGGACCGCCGACTTGAGCCAGCGGTCCAGGGCAACGTCGAAGCGCTCGCGCTGCTCCGGCGTCAGGCGCCACAGACGCGCCAGTGCATCGGCACGCGCGGCGGGCAGCTCATCGGCACCCATCTCGATCAGCCACTGGCAGGCGGCATGGAACGCCGAGCCCAGCGCCATGGGGTTGCCGGCGGGCTCGACAGCAGCCACGTCCGCATCCGTCATCTCCGAGCCATCCGACTCCGCATCATCGCCGGCCTCGTCCATGGGCACGTGCGCCTCGGCGGCACGGTCCTCGGACTCGGCATGCAGCGCCGCGGCAATTGACGAGTAGCTGTACGAATCGCGCGCCGGATACGGGCAGGTGCCCATGCGCACGCCCACCGCCCGGGGATACACGAGCTCAAACGCATCGGACTCGGGGTCGGCAGGACCGGGAACGGCAGCGCGGGCATCTGCACCGGCACCCTCCGGCTCCGCATCGGCACGGACAAGCCCGCCCTCGACATCCAGCGAAGCGTTGGCCTCAAACGCCTGCTCGCCAAACGTAAAGTCCGCCAGCGAGATGAGCTCGTAGTCGCCCGGCTTAGAGTTGTCGAACACCAAACGGTCGCTATCGAGCTGCGGCATGTCCAGACTGTCGGTCGGCAGGATGCGGCGCAGCACGTCGTAGGTCAGATCCGTCTCGACATCGAAGGTCGGCGCCGTCACCTTGCCGCGGCTCACGCCGGCATCCATCGCCAGAATGACCAGCTCGCGCGCTCGCGTCATGGCGACATAAAGCAGACGAGCCCGCTCCTCGAGCGAAAGCTGCAGGTCGTCGTTGCGCAGGCGGGCAAATGCCTCGGCGGGAGAGCCCGTCGCGCAGACGTCCTCCATGAGCTCCGGCGGCAACCACAGCGACGTGCCCTTGCCCTTAAACGCGTGTTCAAACTGCTTTTTGACGTCATCGCCCTTCACGAAGGTCCCGTCGGCAAGCTTAACGCCATCAAAACGAGCCGGCAGCGCCACGACTTGCGCCCCACCGTCGACGCGGCCCATCTGTGCCGCACTGGACGATTTGCGCACGCCAAAGCACTCGGCAACCGCTACGACCGGATACTCCAGGCCCTTGGACGCATGCACGGTCATGATGCGCACCGCGCCGTCACCCTCCTCGTTGAGGGCACCCGGGGCCTCCTTGCCCGCCAAGAAGCGGTCGAAGGCCAGCGCGATGGAACGCGGCGAGTTGCCGAACTCGGCCTCCGCCTCGGCCACGGCGTCGAGCGCCTTGAGCACGTTGGCGGCAATGGCCTTGCCCTCGGGACCACGCTGCGCCAGGCGCACGAACCAGCCGGAGGCATTGACCGCGTCGTGCGCGATGGCGGCGAACGAATCGCGGCCCACGCGACGAAGCGCATACCGCAGCACCTCGCGGGCGCGCGTCACGAGCGGCAAGTCTCGCAAACCCGGCACGTCGAAATCACTCATGATGCCCGCGTCGATATTCCGGCGCGAGGTCTCCCCCGTCTCGCTATCGAGCTTGGTCGCCAGCGCCAGGAACTCCTGGGCGCCGAGCGCAAACATCGGCGAGGCGAGCAGTGGCATAAGGCCCTGCGCCGTATCGGCCGGATTGGCAAGCGCGCACACCAGGGCGCGCACCGTCTGCACCTCGGCGGCTTGGGCAAAGACCGAGCCGCCTGCGATCACGCAGTCGAGCCCCTGGTCGCGGAAGGCCTGGGCATAGACGTCGGCATTGGTCATGCGGCCCAGCAGCAGCACCATGCCGCCCTGGGGCTGGCCGGCATCGACAAGCGCGCGGAAGCGCTCGGCGATCGCACGGGCCTTGGCCTGTGTGCGCTCCTGCGTACTGCCGCCGGCAACAAAGAGGGCCTGGCGACGCGAGGCGTCCGCCACCAGCGTGTCCTTGCGGCCGTCGCTCGCCTCAAGATCCAAAAAGCCCTGCATCAGGCCGCCGTCATCGCCGTCGAAGACGCGTGCCACGTAACGCAGCACCTCGTCGTGGCTGCGGAAGTTGCGCACGAGCTTGACGAGCTCGCCGGCAGGGACATCGGATGCGACAGCCGTCTCGGGCGCAGCAGAGGAGCCCACTTTGCGCTCCTGGCGGCGGAAGACCTCGACCTCGGCGCCGCGGAAACGATAAATCGACTGCTGCGCATCGCCCACGGTACACAGCGCACGCTCCCCCGCGCCGGTCAGATAGCGAATCAAATCGACCTGCATCTGGTCGGTATCCTGGAACTCGTCGATCATGACCATCTTAAAGCGTCCCTCATAGGCAGCTCGAATAGCCGGGTAGTCGCGCAGCGCCTCGTACGCCATGCGCAGCAGGTCGTTATTATCGAGGACGGACTGGCCGGCCTTGAGCGCGCGATACTCGGCCTCCACAGCACGGGCAAGCCCCACCAGCGCATCGAGCGCGGGACCACCGCAAGCCAGCACGATATTGATAAACGCATCGGCGGCCTCGGCCTTGAGCAGCTCGACCTGCTCCTTAGGGAATGCCTTGCTCGCACGCGGCATGGTGCACGACATCATGAGTCGCGCCGCATCCTCCATGGTTTTGCCACTCGCCTCAAACGCGTCGATGGCGTCGAGTGCCACTTGTGCCTTCTCGGTCGCGGCCTTGCTCGCACCCAACGCCGCGCGATAGGCGTCGGCCAGCGCCGAGGTGTCAGCCTGACCGCGCGCCACGCACACATCGTCCATGCCGCCCGGCAGCTGGCTCGATAGCTCCAGCAGGTCGCGCACCAGGCCCTTGATGGTGGTGCCGGCGCCAAAGGGGCCGCCCTCGCCCGCCATGGGATACCAGGCGTAGAGGTCCTTAAGCGAAGCGGCGAGCTCGGGCGCGGCATCGGGCGCCGTTGCGCGCCCCAACACATGCTCGACAGCCTGATCCATAAGCTCGTCGGTATCGGTGAGCACCGTGAATTCGGGATCGATGCCCAGCTCCAGCGCGTGCGCGCGCAGGATACGCGAGCACATGCCGTGAATGGTCGAGATCCAAGCGTCGTCGACGGTCAGGGCCTCTTCGTCCATACCCTCTTCGATAAGCGCGCGGCGCACACGGTCGCGGATCTCGGCCGCGGCATCTTTGGTAAAGGTAATGGCGAGCACCTGGTCCAGATGCTCAACGAACGGACCGGATTCGGGCGAGAGCGCGTAGACGATGCGGCGCGTGAGGGTAAAGGTCTTGCCCGAACCGGCGCCCGCCGAGACAAACAGCGGACGGTCGAGCGTTTTGACGATCTGCAGCTGTTGCGGCATCAAAGTCGAAAGATCCATGGTCTACACGTCCCTCCTTACAAACGTTCCTTCGTGGTTATACGAGCAGCGCGCATGCACGGCCTGAGCCGACGTCGGATCGACGGCGGCAACGTTGCCTGTCTCGAGCTCGCGCAGGCGCTCGGCGATGCCGGCCTCCACGCGATCGAGCAGGGCGTCGAAGTCCATGCTGCCCCCCTCACCGGGAAAGCCCTTCTTAAGGCCCGGGATGCGACCGTCGCCGCGCTCTTTCTCAAGCAGCTCGGCGCTCGCGGCACCGCGCAACGCTGGCTTGCCGCCCTTGGTCGAAAAGTAGAGCGCCGCGCGGGTGTCCAAATTCAGCGCCCGGCGCATGGCCTGGGCGTAGATGAGCGTTTGGGTATGTGGCGGCAACCAGCGCGGATCGTCGATGGGCGCCGTGCCCGATTCCTCGTCGCGTACCGTAGGGTCGGCGAGCTTAAACTCCTCAACGCCCGTGCGATGCTTATAGTCGATTACCACGGCGCGATTCTCGGCATCCACATCCACGCGGTCGATGCGCCCGCCAAGCGGCCAACCGGCATACTCAACTTTAAGGTCGTTAAAGGCAAACTCCAGGTAGCGCGGAGCAAAAGGAGTCAGAGCCTCGGCTTCATAGGCAAGCACACCCTCCAGCTGCGGCAAAATCTCGGCCACTTGGCGCTCCTCCACTGGAGAGAGCGGCACCAGCGGGCCCTCGGTACCGCGCTTGCCGGCGTGCTCGGCCAGGGTCTCGGCAAAGACCTCGTGCAGCAGCTCCTTCGCACGCGGCAGGTTCATGGGCGTCACGCGCTCCATGCCCTCCTGCGGAAGACGCGCATGCAAGTGCTCCAGCACGTCATGGACAAAGTTGCCCTTCTCCATGTTGCCAAAGCCCGCATCGATGGACTGGGGCTTCACGCGATACGACACGAACCAGCACAGCGGGCACGTCGAGTACGCCTCAATCTGCGAGGCGGACGTCAGACGCGGCACGAGCGGCGCGTTCTCGCCCTCGCCATCGCGGCGACGCAGGACCAGGTACGGCACAGCCGACTCACTCAAATGCTGAGGAGCCTCGCACGCAACTCGCCTACACTCGATGCCCTCGCCGGCCGCTGGATCAAAATCGGCGACAATACCGCCCTCGCCCACGCACGCAACCTTGGCGGCGCCAGCGGCCTCGGCATGTGCCCGCAACTCGGTCCACACGGCAGCCGGATAGCACTCGCGCGCCTGGCGATCGTGGGTCACGCGGGCGAGCACAACGGGACCGCGTGCCGCGTGCATCGCGCGGCCAAAGCGCACGCGCAGCAGGGCCGCAGGCTCAAGCGTCACGCCGCTGCGATCTAACTCTGCCGTCAGCGTGGCCAGCGGGCCCTCCTCATGTGAGAGCGGATAACTGTCCAGGTCGACGTCGGCAAACAGCACGGCATCGTAGCTGGCGGGGCGCAGGGCTGCCGCATCGGCAAGCGACGCAAAGCGCACCTGGGCGCGCGGCGCACGGTCGACCTCGTAGGTCTCGTAATCGTATGCGGTGCTGCGCTTGTCCACCTTGGTGCGAACGCCGTCGAGCACGGGCACGGTCGCCGCCTGCGACACGTCGAGCGCGCGGGCGTCGTTCATAAGGATGTCGATGTCATGTCGCAGTAGGGCGGTCTCCGCCTGGCGACGAGCCTGACCGTCAAGGCCTCCAAGGGCGCGATCGGGCAACGCCTCGGCAACGGCGAGCATTGCCTTGAGCGCCGTCACGGGTTTGTCGCGCCACAGCGCTTGGAACACGTCCGAAACCACGCACGGCACGTTCTTAAACCAGTTATCATCACTGGCGGCCTTGCGCGTGCCCCTGACCTGGCCCTGCACGCTCTGCAGCAGGCTTTTGACGGCCGTGGTGGTCTTGCCGCGCGACAGGCGCATGTTCTTGTCGAAGGTGCGCGCGCTGGCAGCATCGGCACCCGAAAGCGGACTGTAAATCCAGTCGGTAAGCTCCGGCGCGGGCCACCACTCGGTCTTGGAGGCGGTGCCCTCGTCGGCGGCCTTCATGCGCTCAATCAGATTGGCGAGCGCCGAGAACTGCCTGCCCGCGATGGATTGGGAAAACGCCGTGAACTCGGTTGTCTCGGCCGCAATATGACGCGCCGCCAAACGGGCAGCGAGTTCACCGAACAGCTGGGGAGCCCGGGCAGACACCACGAGCACGCGCACGGGGTCCGCGGACGCCGTGACACCGCCGTCGACCGCGGCGTCCTCACACGTTTTTACCAGCTCATCGATTGCATTCACATAGGCGTGGGCGCGGGCGTGAGGGCCGGCAACCTCTACAAAGGTGGGCTGTGCGGCGGACTTGGAGGCAGTCTGGGGCGCAGCGGCGTCCTCCCCCAGCGACGCGACCTCAAACAGCACGCCACGGACATCAAGGGCGGCAGCAAGCTCCTCGCGCATCGCCGCCTGCTCGCGGGCAAGCAGCACGACGACCTCTCCCCCATTGTTCGCCACGGCAGACAGCAGCTCGAGCAGGCCGTGCGTAAACGACGTGATACCGCGCACGCATACGGCGCGGGTGCACGCCGGCAGGTTATCGGCCAGGGCGCCGGCCATAATGCCAGCTGCCTCGCAGGGCTCGACCATTTCTCGACGGTCCAAACCGCCCGCGTAGGCGCGCAAAAGCTCGAACACACGAGCCTCGGCATCGCTTTTTGGCTCAGGCTGGCAATTGTTGCCACGGCATCGCTCGGCCGTCGTCCCCGCCACACCCGGCAGCACATCGCGGGACATACGCGCGAGCATACGCACCGTGCCCTGGCTGCGCGAAAGCGGCTGCAGGTCGGCGTCGTCGAGACGCGCTACCATGTCCGAAAACAGCATCTGGCGCTGCAGGTTGTCCACAAAGCCGCGGCCATCGCCCAAAAGCTCCCACAACGAACGGAGCCACGACGAAGGGGTCTTGTAGTCAACACCCAGGGAAGCGCCGGACGCAGCGGCATCGTGACGGCACAGATCGAGCTCGGCAAACGTAGGCGCCAGCAAAACGGCACGTCCATGGCGGGCAACAAGGTCGCTCAGCAGCGCCGCCTCGGCATCGCTCAAATCCGTGCCGGCATTGGTGGTATAGATTCGAACAGGCATGGTCCTCCGCTCAAACTGTTCGCAATAATCATTTCATCCATCCTACCCGCCCACGCAGACACATTGCTACCTCAGCCCCATGTTTTGGCGCAAAGCAACCTGACTCCAACGCACCAGCCGATTGCGGGCATATAAAAACCGCTCCCGGAGGAGCGGTTTTGCGCAATTCGTTTGTTGCCGCTGGCCTACTCGCCATCCTCCAGTTTGATGAGGATCTTGCGATAGCCGCCGTACTCGCCATTAAGTGCCTTGGACACACGGCTCACCGTGGTGGACGAAGCGCCGGTACGCGCCTGAACCTCGACATAGGGCTCGCCCTCGTCCAGGTAACGCGCGACCTGCAAACGCTGCGATAGATCGCAAATCTCGCGCGGCGTGCAGATATCGGTCAAAAACGCTTGGATATCCTTCTCGTCGTCCAAAAGACTAAATGCGTGGACCAGCTGCTTGACATCAGGCTTGTCAAACATGTTCTCGATATTCATCGATCACCGCCAAACCCGCCATAAGGCATCGAAGTTGATACTGACATCGGGCATCGTTCGCCCGTTCTATGCAATAAAACTATGCATGGGCTATTTGCCCGTAGCAGTGTAGCACACCACCAAACTAAAGCGACAAGACTCTCTGCCAGCGGCACGTTTTTCAGGACGAACGCCGTTTAGAAACCGAATGCGCACGTAAGCTCCACGAATATTTGAGACAATGGGCGCCCAAACACCGCGGCGCGCCCGCGCAACCATCCAAGTCGCCGCCGCAAGCCGCTTCACGCGACGCCAGCAACCCCGGCGCAAGAAAGGATTCACGCCATGCGCTTTATGCTTAACTGGCTCTTCACCTCGATCGCTATCGCGATCGCCACGCTCCTCGTTCCCGGCATCCAGCCCTTCGGTTTTGCCGAGGCCTGGGTCTGTTTCGCCTTTGTGGGACTGTTCCTGAACATCGTCGACTCGCTCGTCAAACCGTTCCTGACGGTCATCTCGCTGCCGCTCACTATTATCACGCTTGGTATTTTTCAGCTCGTAGTCAACAGCTTTATGCTCGAGCTGGCCAGCTACCTGTCGGTCAATCTGCTGGGCGCGGGCATCTCCATCGCCAGCTTTGGATCGGCCTTTATGGGCAGCATCCTGGTATCCATCATGCGCAGCATCCTCGACAGCATCGCTGAGGGCTAAAACGGCCATTCCGGCCGCGCCCGTCTCAACAGCCCAAAACAAAGGCCGCCCATCGCAAAAAATGGGCGGCCTTCTTATTTGCCAAGTCTCAAAGGGCGAGAGAATCTGCCATTTCCACCCTGTCCCCACATGGCAGTCGTGGGTTAGATGACGTAGTCGTAGCCCTCGTTGGGGGCGACGAGCGCATCGAGCGTCACGCCGTCGAGGTAGTCGTTGATGAGCTTGTCCAGGTTCTTCCACACGTCGAGCGTGGGGCACTCATCCGAACGCGAGCAGCCCTTGCAGTCGCCGTCCAGGCATGCGACCGGTGCCAGGCTGCCTTCGGTCAGGCGCAAGATCTCGCCCACCGTGTACTGCTCGGGCGGGCGCGTGAGCACGTAGCCGCCGCCCTTGCCGCGCATGCCCGAGAGCATGTTGGCGCGCACGAGCGTAGCCAAGATGTTCTCGAGATATTTCTCGGAAATCCCCTGTCGCGCCGCAATCTCTTTGAGCGGGATGCGACCGGCCGCCTGGTGCTCGGCCAGGTCAACCATAACGCGCAGGGCGTACCTGCCCTTAGTAGAAACCAACATATATAGTGCTGCCTTTCGGTCTTTTAGTCCGTTGAAATTCTAGCCGAAAAATCGGCTTTGGAAATACCCGTTCCGGTCAAGATGGTTAATCGGCTCGTAATAATCTTCTATTTCCTATTGCATTACTAGGCTTTAGTGTCTACTATGCTTGCCAACAGCTAAACGAACAACCTATAAGGTTTATGGGTTTAGCTGCTACACGCACTGTGAAACCACACGGCAACCAGCAACTTGAACACTTTGGAGGTTCACCATGAGCAAGGTTTACACGTCCATCGATCAGCTTATCGGCCACACCCCGCTTCTGGAGCTCACTCACTTTGAGGCCGATGAGGACCTCAAGGCCCGCGTGCTCGTCAAGCTGGAATACTTCAACCCCGCCGGGTCCGTTAAAGACCGCGTCGCCAAGAACATGATTGACGAGGCCGAGAAGGCAGGCAAGCTCGTGCGCGGCGGCGACTACACCATCATCGAGCCCACGAGCGGCAACACCGGCGTCGGCATCGCCTCGGTGGCGGCGGCTCGCGGCTACAAGGTGATCATCACTATGCCCGAGACCATGTCCGTCGAGCGCCGCAAGCTTATGCAGGCATACGGCGCACAGCTCGTGCTCACCGACGGCTCCAAGGGCATGAAGGGCGCCATCGTCAAGGCCGAGGAACTGCAGAAGGAGACGCCCAACAGCATTATCGCCGGCCAGTTTGTGAACCCCGCCAACCCCGCCATCCACAAGGCCACGACCGGCCCCGAGATCTGGGATGACACCGACGGCAAGGTCGACATCTTCGTCGCCGGCGTCGGCACCGGCGGCACCGTGACCGGCGTGGGCGAGTTCCTCAAGGAGCAGAACCCCGAGATTCAGGTCGTCGCCGTCGAGCCCGCCACTTCCCCGGTGCTCTCTAAGGGCCAAGCCGGCCCGCACAAGATCCAGGGTATCGGTGCCGGCTTTGTGCCCGACGTCCTCGACACCCAGGTCTATGACGAGATCATCCCCGTCGAGAACGACGACGCCTTTGCGACCGGCCGCGCCGTGGGCCACAAGGAGGGCGTGCTCGTGGGCATTTCGTCCGGTGCCGCCGTGTGGGCCGCACTGCAGCTGGCCAAGCGCCCCGAGAACGAGGGCAAGACCATCGTGGCCCTGCTTGCCGACACCGGCGAGCGCTACCTGTCCACGGCACTCTTCCAGGACTAAGGCCTGTCGCCCATAGGTTGAGCCCAGGACGAACCGGTCTCCTCTCTCCCGGCAGTCTGAGCCCATCCAATCAGGGTGTCCCACGAGACGTCCGAACTTGCTACAATGTCTGCGGCGCGGAACCAGCCTCCCGCGCCGCTTTTCTTTTTTGGCCACATGCCACCAAGGAGAACCTCCCCATGCACAACAAGCGCGTGCTCGTCGCCATGAGCGGCGGCGTCGATTCCAGCGTGACCGCGTATCTGCTCAAAAGTCAGGGTTACGAATGTGTCGGTGTCACCATGCGCCTCACCTGCCCCACGCCCGATCCCGTCACGGGCATGAGCAAAGTCAATCGCGACATCGCCGACGCGAAGGCCGTCGCCGAGCGCCTGGGGATACCCCATCGCGTGCTCGACCTGCAGCAGACATTCGACCACAGCGTTATCGAGCGCTTTGTGAACGCCTACCAGGAGGGGCTGACGCCCAATCCGTGCATTATCTGCAACCGCCACATTAAGTTTGGCGCACTGCTCGATGCGGCGCTGGACATGGGCTGCGACTACATCGCAACGGGACATTACGCCAAAACAAGCCAGGCGGCAGACGGCACCTGGCAGCTACATCGCGGCGAAGATCCCAAAAAGGACCAAAGCTACTTTTTGTATTCGCTTACGCAGGAGCGCCTGGCGCACACGATCTTTCCGCTGGCGGGCCTGGACAAAGAGCGCGACGTGCGCCGCATAGCCGCCGAGCAGGGCTTTACCAACGCCAAGAAGGCCGAAAGCGAGGACATCTGCTTTATCGCGGACGGCGACTACGCGGGCTATATCGAGCGCCGCTGCGGACATCCCGCTGCACCGGGCGACATTGTGTGGCGCGACGGCAGCGTGGTCGGGCGCCATAACGGCGCGCTGCGCTATACCATCGGCCAGCGCAAGGGCCTGGGCGTCGCGATGGCGCATCCCGTATATGTGACGGGCGTCGACGCCGCCAACAACACCGTGCATCTGGGTGAGGCCGAGGACCTGACCGCCGCTGCCCTCACGGCCAACGACTGGATCTGGAGCGCCCCTGCCGACCGCATGGAGGCGGAACTCGACGCCGGCGGCATTCGCGTGGGCGCCAAGTACCGCTACCGTCAAAAGGACCAGGCAGCGACCCTTACGCGTGACGAAGACGGGCAGATGCTGCTAACTTTTGACGAGCCGCAACGAGCCATCGCCCCCGGCCAAGCCGTCGTCGTCTATCGCGGCGACGTCGTCCTGGGCGGCGGCACGGTGAACGGCGCACTTAAGTAGCCGCTGGCTTATCGCTGCACGTGTCGAAGTACCTCAACAGCGGCACAAACCTCGATTACGCGACGTTCCAGGCCACGGCGAATGGCCTCGAGTCGACCCTCCGCCGTCGCCCATTCGCTCTGCGAAAGAATCTCGATCGCCTCATCTACAAATCCGTTGAGCCGCGATGAATCGAACCAATCGAGTGAGTCCGCAAGCGCCAGCTGGACGGAAGGGTCGGGCCCAAACGGCTTAGCAGAAAACCCAAACTCCCCAGCTGCGAGCACGGCAGTTGGTACGTTGTACCACAGGCAGTTGCCGCTATCGAACAGCGGAGCAGGCCTTATCTCCAGGGTGTCGACATTGCGGATGATGCCGAAGTTTCGCCAATGGCGGTCGCTGTTGGTCAAAAGGGCATCGCAGACAATCATCTGCGACATAGACCTTCTCACAGCGGCCTCATTGACACCACGCTTGCCGAGGTAGCAACAGTATCGATCGTATGTCGAGTTTCCCCGCTGGCTACCAAGTGCGCCCTTAACGTAAACAGCCGGAACGTATTCCTCGCGGCCGTCAAGAAAGTCGTCGCACAGACACACAGGTCCATCGAACATCCGCTCAACCGTATAAGGAACAAACTCGCCCTCCGACAGCAAGCGACGATGTAGAGCCGTTGCAACTGCCTCGTTAAAGGGACGCTGATCGTCCATCCCGCACCCTTTAGCCAAAACGCGAATGCCGTTTCGGATCATCCACGATTTAGGGAGCTCGCCCTCGGACGTGTTATCCGGATTTTTAAGACCGATGCCTTCCAGCCAACCCGAACGCTCTTCGGGCGCCGATCGCTCAAATTCGTTCTCAAAGTAATTGATGTTTTGCCATTTGAGTTCGTCGCAATCGGCCGGCCGCAGCCAATAACAATCCGAAAGTGAGAGGCCCAGGCACCGAACCGGAACCTCGATGCCACTGACAATTCCCAGTTCACGATAGCGCGAGACGAGTCCGGGGCGGACGTCAGGCACCGACCGATGCCCCCACCACGCGTTGAGCTCCCGCTTATTCACCGTTGGAGAAGAGCTCGAGCATGTGCCAAACGGCATTCGTTGCACATCGAGAACCTCAGCGATTTCGAAGGGAAACTCACGCGTCGAATCAAATGAGACATGCGCGACCTCATGGTCGGCCGACATCAGCGTAAACTTGCGCCCCACATCGGCCGCGGGACGGCGTCCTCGTTTGCGGACCTTTTGATAGGCGATCGCAGAATTGTACTCGACCATCTTCCGGCCGCCCACAATATCACACACGAGCGTCCCCGATGCGGCAAGTTGCGATATGCGGGCTTTCGTAACGCCCAACAGGCGGGCGGCATCACCCATAGATAAGTACTCAGATGTATCCATACACCGCATCACCTCGTTAAGTAATTTACGTGTTTAGTTAATAGATTACAGACATCATAATACTAAACATCCTAAAGCGAAAAAAGGCCCGAGAAATCGGGCCTTAGCGATCGGTCAGCCGAGTCGCAAGCTGCTCCCCTAGCGCTGTACGTAGGCGCGAACCAGCTCGTAGGTGTTGCGCACGCCGTCCATGTGGCTGCGCTCGTAGTTGTGACTCGCGTACACGCCGGGGCCGATCAGGCCGTGGCGGATATCGTAGCCGGCAGAGAGCGTGGCCTCGACGTCCGAGCCGTAATGCGGGTACACGTCGATGGCGTAATCGAGCTCCAGCTCGCGCGCGATGTTGGACAGCGTGGTTACCAGGTCGTAGTTGTACGGACCGCCCGAATCCTTGGCGCAAATCGACACCATGCGCTCGGTGCAGCCCAGGTCGTCGCCCACGCAGCCCATGTCAACGCTGATCATCTCGCGCGTGTCGGCCGGCACGAAAGCACCGCCGTGGCCGACCTCCTCGTACACGGTAAAGAGCAGCGACACCTTGCGCGAAAGCGACACCTCGCCGTCAGCAACAGCGCGGGCCAGACCCAGCAGAATCGACGCCGACAGTTTGTCATCCAGGAAGCGGCTCTTGATGTAGCCGCTCTCCGTCACCGTGGTACGCGGATCCATAGCGATGATGTCGCCGGTCTGAATGCCCAGCTCAAGCACATCGTCCTTGCTGTCGACATTCTCATCGAGCAGGATTTCCATGTTCTTCTCGATGGTCTTGACCGGCTCGTCGGCCACATGCGCCGAAGGCTCGGTATTGAGGACCACACCCGTGTAGACATTGCCATCGCGCGTATAAACGGTGCAGTTCTCGCCATCGGCCGTAGACCACTGATGCCCGCCGAGGGTCGTGGGGCGCAGGCGACCATTGTCTTTAATGGAACGCACCATGGCGCCCAGGGTGTCGACATGGCTCGCCAGCACGAGCGGCTCGCCCTCGCCGCCAAGCTCAACCAACACGTTGCCTTTATTGGAACGCTCGGGCCCAAACCCCATCTCGCGCAACGTTTCCATTAGATAATCAGTCGCCGCACGGGTATAGCCCGTAGGCGAAGCAATCGAGGTAAGTGCCTTCAACTGGTCAGTAATATAGGAGAGCGTAGAATCAATCTTGGACACCAAAGTCACCCTTTCATATCGAATTAAACCCACAGCAACAATACCACCGCGAACCATCTTTTTACCTAGCGAGATGACCCATCGAGCTCCCCAGAGCTGCGCCCGCCACGATAACGAACCGCGGGCCCCTGCCCGTTAGTCCCACAATCTTTCCGCAGGACGGAGGAAGCCCCCGCCGCACGAAGTGCGCAGCGGGGGCTTCCGACATGTCCGAGGACGATTGTGGGGCTAACGGGCAGGGGCCCGCCGAGCCAAGTTAGGCAGCCGGGCAGATCTTCTTGAAGAGCTCGATGACGTCGTCGAGCGTCGCCTCGCGCGGGTTGCCCGGGAAGCAAGCATCGGCCATGGCGTCCTTGGCCAGGACCTCGATCTCGTCAGCCTTCATGGCCTCGCAGGCGTGCGGGATGTTCACGTCGGCAGAAAGCTGCTTAACGGCGGCGATAGCGGCATCGGCAGCCTCATCGGTGCTCATGCCCGTGGTGTCAACGCCCATGGCGACGGCTACCTTGGCCAGGCGCTCGGCGCAAACCGGCTTGTTGAACTCCATGGCGATCGGCAGCAGCATGGCGCAGGCGACGCCGTGCGGGGTGTCGTAGTGAGCAGACAGGGTGTGAGCCATGGCGTGGTCGATGCCCAGGCCAACATTGGAGAAGCCCATGCCGGCGACATACTGGCCAAGGGCCATGCCCTCGCGGCCGGAGCCGGGCTGGCCGGACTTGGCCTCGGCGACGGAGTCGCGCAGGTTCTCACTGATCAGCTTGATGGCCTCAAAGTGGAACATGTCGGAGAGCTCCCAAGCGCCCTTGGTGGTGTAGCCCT
>CALJMO010000060.1 GCA_937982065.1 uncultured Collinsella sp. | reverse complement strand
AGGGCACGAGCTGCTTGGTGAGCACCAGGCGGCCGAGCATGGCGAAGCCCATGGCCGGCAGGATGTTGGCGGCAACGCCAAAGCCATCGAGGACGAACGTCGGGATGAAGTCGAGCAGGCCCTGAACAGCGTCGGCACCCAGATAGAAGGAGACCGAGCACAGGATAAAGGCCAGGACGACAATCACGAGACCGATAATCCAGTGCATAGCGTAGATACCCTTGAGGTTACCCTTGCTGGCAAAGACATCGGCACGGTCGACCAGAAGGGGCATACCGGCGTTGACGACGTTCTTGATGGCCAGGCACAGAGTGGCGATGGGCATCGCGAGCGCGATAGCGGCCTCGGTGCTCTGACCCAGCTGAATAGCGAAGGCGCAGGCGAGCACGCCGCCAATCGTCTCATCGGGCGGCACGTAAGCGCCGATGGAGATAGAACCCATGAAGAGCAGCTCGAGGCTCGCACCGATGGCGAGGCCGGACTGCAGGTCCCCGAGGACTATGCCGACGAGCGGGCACAGAACGATCGGGCGGAACGCATAGAGCGTACCGAGCTGATAATCGAGCTTACCGAAGGCAGCGATAAGTCCGATGAGGATCGCTTGAACAAGCATTGTTCCTCCCTTTGATCCCTCTTGGATCCGCGCGGCGATTCCCGACTTGTCAGCGCGCCCTTTTCCATGCCGACAATCGCCCAGACAGATCCAGCTTGTACCGGTGTGCTGTTAACACCTAAACCGGTGCAAATGATTTGATGCCAATTATATAGTCATGCAAAAACTATTTAATACCAATCGCTCAACGGGCGCGTACTCTCGGTGAACGGTAGATGGGGGTAACGGGTAAAGCGTTTATCCGGTACGCCCACGGATAGGGGCGGCGCCGTACGTGCCGCCCCGTGGTTCCCAATTAGAGGGCGCTTAGGGCATCGACCTTGGGGTCGTCGGCCAGAGCGCGAATCTCGACCTCGACACCGCGGCCGACGAGCTCGCGAATGTCCTCTTCCTCGGCAGCAGTCACAAAGATCTGGCGGGAAATCTTACGGGCATCGGGACGCTGCTCGTCCTTGGACTTGGTGTTGCCCAGGTTGATGGAGGTGATCTGCGGGCAGCCGTCGACAAGCTGCTTGGCCTCGGCGATGCTGGCGACGCAGATGATCATCTTGTACTTATCGGTAACACCGGAGTTGATGGCCTCGATGGCGTGCTCCATGTCCTTGATGACGAGCTTGACATTGGCCGGCTTTCCCATCTTGAGCGTGGTCTTCCAGACGGGATCGTTGGCAACCTTGTCGCCAACGCAGAAGATGCAGTCGGAGCCCAAGCCCTGGACCCAAGAGACGGCCACCTGGCCATGAAGCAGACGATGGTCGACGCGAAGCAGTTGAATCATGATTGACCCCCAAAGGTCTCATGCCGGAAACCCGGCCCCATTAATAGCAGGCGGTGACTAGAACTCTTCCTCGTCATCCGCATCGGTCAGCAGGTCGTTGACAAACTTGACGCGCGTGTCGTCAGCCGCGAGAATCTCGCGGATAACCTGATCGGCGGGAGCCTCCTGGTCCGAGAAGAGCAGCTGGATCAGCAGCGGCAGGTTCATGTTGGCAACCAGGTAGGTGTTGGGGCGCGTCTGGACGATCTTGGTGAACTCGTTGTTGACGCTGCCGCCAAACAGGTCGGTGCACACGATTACGTCGTCGGCGGGGTCGAAGGTCGCCAGGAGCTTGGCGGCTTCCTCGGCGACGTCGGTGCGGCCGTCGACAAACATCGACAGGTCGTGGACGTTATCGCGCGCGCCCGAGAGCAGCTCGGTGCTCTCTTTGATGCCGGTCGCAAAATGCGCGTGGCTGGCAAAGATGTATTGCCTCATTGCGGTTTCCCCCAAATGAAATTAGTAGTCGAACTGGTGGTAGTAGCGGCGGTACTTGAGGTTGTGCTTGGTGACC
>CALJMO010000059.1 GCA_937982065.1 uncultured Collinsella sp. | reverse complement strand
CGGGATTGGTCAAAATCGTTTGACTATTAGCGGCTAAAATCGCCCGGCGCTAACAACGAGACGAGTCGTCTGGAGTTTGGTATTACGGAAAAAACGGTAAACACCAAACTGGCTGGCTGCAAAGCGGGGGCTATTGGTATTGGCTTGATCCGGCCAATGATGGTGCAATGCAGACAGGTTATTTCAATGTGACCGATGCTGGCGGATCGACTGCTTCGTTTTATGCGAATGACGGCAATGCCGCAACGCCTTTTGGCGCGCTATATCAGAACTGCTGGCTACGTAACTCAGATGGAAATTGGTTTTATGCCAATGCTGGAGGCGATTTAGCTGCTGATTGGTTTTATCAAGACGGCACATGGTATTACCTGGATCCTGCCACCCATATAATGCAGGTTGGTTTTGTCGACCTCGGGAGCGGGAAATACTATTTAGATGCCACTGGTGCTATGAAAACCGGCTGGATTCTCGTTGACGGGAATTGGTACTGGGCATATCCATCGGGCGCACTTGCTTCGTCATGGCAGACGATAGGTGGGACTCGCTATTATTTTGACTCTCAGACGCTGGCTATGTTCAAAGGTCGTCACGAGATCGATGGAAGTACCTACATTTTTGGCGACTATGGCCTCGTAAATGGATGGTTCAAAGATGGAGTAGATTGGTATTACTGCTCTAATGGTATTGCGGTCACTGGCTGGCAACTCGTTAACGGAACCTGGTATTATCTCGATCCGGCTTCCGACGGCAAAATGTCTGTTGGGTATTTAGACCTTGGCAATGCAGCATATTATTTGAATTCGAATGGGACTATGGCTATTGGTTGGGCTCAGTCCGAGGACGGCTGGTATTTTGCCTCTGAATCTGGCGCGCTTATTTCTGGCTGGTATAAAGAGGGCGTGAGTTGGTATTACCTGGACCCTGCTAGCCATCTCATGAAAACGGGCTTATTTGAGGTGGGCGGCAACGATTGTTTCGCAAACCTGAGCGGTAGACTTGTGGTGTCAAGCTGGATTACCGTTAAAGACGGCGTAGAAAGATATGCCGATGGCAATGGATATCTTTGCAAAGATGTGATCCGCGAAAACGGTACTATCCTAAAAACAGCTGGAGCTGATGGCTGGCAGGTTGCGTCCGGTTGGGTTAATGTTGCAAATCAAAGGTTTTATGCTGAGCCCGGAACGGGCGTCATTCATCGTGGATGGCTGCAGATTGATGGCGATTGGTATTGGCTTGATGCCGATTCTGGTGCGATGAAAACTGGATGGGTTTTTACTGACGGTGCATGGTATTACCTAAACGCCGACGGAAAAATGGCAACTGGTTGGAAATGCCTCAATGGAACATGGTATTACCTTGACTCCAACGGCAGCATGCATGTTGGCTGGCTTAAAGATTCGGGTAAGTGGTATTGGCTAGACGGCAGCGGTGCTATGGCAACAGGCGCAAGAACCATCGATGGCGTGCGTCGAATTTTCTGGAGCGATGGCCAGTGCGACAAGGTTGGCTGGCAAAATCCTCCGCAGTATCCCCAGGTCAGCTCTTGGACTGTTCAGTTGCCTAGCTACTGCACTGGCTACTTTACCTATGTGACTCCTTCTCGCATTTCTGTCGAAGCGACGCGGGAAGATTGCGTGAATGCCTTTATTCAGCGTGCTTACGAATATATCGGTACGCAATATATTGAGCCTTGGTCTACCGCTCCCGGCGGGGCTGTTGATTGCTCTGGTTTTGTCTTGCAATGTCTTTATGCTACTGGCATGGATATGGGTGTTTACAACCCTTATAACCATCGCTGGGATCCAAGCCAAACCTACAATTCGATGAATTGGTATCGAAGCAACATCTTTATGCCCGTGAGCACCAGCTCGATTCAGCGTGGCGATGTGATTTATTATCGCGGGCATATCGCAATCGCACTTGGCGGCGGTATGATGATTGACTCCTGGCCTCATCAGGGTGTCGGTATTCATCCCGTCAGCGCTAGGGGAAATGTGATCGGCGCAGCCCGTCCGTTTATCTAATTGATTCCTTGTAAGACAGTCGGTACCGGTTGGGGGCCTGAAATGAATGCTCGGATTGATCATCGAATTTGCTGGCGAGCAATCGGCTTGGTGCTACTATCCGCCTCGCTCTCGGTTTTCGCCCCCGCGTTTTCTTGCACTGCTTATGCCGTGGAAGAGGGGGCGGATAACGATATCGTAGAGCGCGACTCGACGGAAGGGTCGGGTGCTTTTGTCGGCGGCGGTCTCGCTCAAGATTCCAACGATTATGCTGGCAAAACAGCGGAAGATTCGAATCCACAGGTTGTCGAAAGCCAAGACTCGTCGACGACGGAAAAACTATCTGGATGGCAATGGGACGGTTTGTCCTGGTATTACTATCTTGACGACTGCCGTTTGACCGGAATGCAGAATGTTGACGGCTCGTTGTACTATTTGGACCCCGCTCGTGACGGCGCGATGAGTTGCGGCTGGATTTTTACTGACAATAAGTGGTATTACGCGAGTCCATCAGGCGCTTTGGCAAATGGTTGGCAGCTTATCGGAGGCCAATGGTACTGGTTTGACTCCCTTGACGGCTGTTCCATGGTTACTGGGCGACGTGTTATCGATGGGCATCCTTATCTTCTTGGAACCTATGGACTGATTAATGGATGGTGTCTTGATAACGGTTTATGGTATTGGGGTAGCAATGGTGAAGTCTTAACCGGTTGGCTTCAAACTGGCAATAACTGGTATTGGCTTGATCCCGCCAATGATGGTGCTATGTCTAGGGGAATCGTTTCCGTTGGCTCATCACGTTATTATTTATCGGATTCCGGTGCAATGGCTGTTGGTTGGGTGTTTGATGGTACGGACTGGTATTACGCAGACGGTTCCGGCGCACTTGCGTCGGGCTGGCGTTCGGTGAACGGCGCTTGGTATTGGCTCGATATCGCAAATGACAATAGAATGGTTACCGGCTTTTTTTCCATCGGATCGAATCGGTATCATTTTTCTTCAACGGGAGCGCTGTCACTCGGCTGGTTTATGAGCGATGGAGACTGGTATTACGCTGAGCCATCTAATGCATCGGGTATTGTAAAGACGGGTTGGCTGAAGGACGGTAGCCAATACTATTATCTTGATCCTGCCGTCGACGGCAAAATGCTGCTCGGGCATTTTTCTGTAAATGGGAAAAGCTATTATGCAAAAGGCTCAGGCGCTGTTGCTTGTCGTGAATGGGTAGATGTCCAGGACTCGGTTCAGGATGGTCCGTCTAAGGCTTTTGCTGGTTCTGACTGCTCGTTGTGCGGAACATTGCGCAATGGGAAGTTATTTACTTCAAACGGCGATGGCGAATTGGTCGAAGCGCGCGGTTTCGTGACGCTTGGTGGCTGCATTTTCTATGCTGATCCGACTAATGGCTCCTTGAGCGTCGGCTGGCAGAACGTTAACGGAAAATGGTACTTCTTTGATGAGACCGCTGGCTATGCACGATCTGGCTGGCTGAGCAAGGATGGCTCCTGTTTCGATTTAGATCCATCTACTTACGTTATGAAAACCGGTTGGGTTGCCGTTAACGGATATTGGTATTACTTGAATTCGTCTGGTTATATGCAGACGGGATGGCTCAATTTGGGCGGCACCTGGTATTGGCTTGATGCTAGTGGGGCTATGGCTACTGGCTGGCGCGTTGTGGACGGATCCTGGAATTACTTCATGGCTAACGGCGCGTGGGTGTCAGACTATATGGACGCTAAAGCTCAAAGTTATTCAAGCAATACAAATTGGCTGATACTTGTCGATACGTCGCGTTGTATCACGAGCATCTACACTGGGTCATGGAATAATTGGTCCTTAAACCGTCGATATGTATGTTCGACGGGAAAAGCCAGTACGCCAACTGTGATAGGGGAGTACCAAGTCTACGGAAAGGGATACTCCTTTGGGCATGGATATACTTGCTATTACTACACACAGTTCTACGGTGATTATCTATTCCATTCTTCGCCCTACTACGTCAACAGTAACCGGGTGATGGATCCCACGATGGGCGTTCCATCCTCTGCAGGATGTGTGCGCCTTGAGATCCAGAACGCAAAATGGATTTACGATAACATTCCTTATGGAACAAAGGTTGTTACCTATTGATATTGGACAAGTGTCTTTAAAGGTGGGAGAAAGACACTGATTCTTAAGGGACTCTTTTCCAATTGAGGTGCTTTGATTTGGCAAGCGGTTTCATGAGAAGGCAGTCATAAACTGTATGCACTTCCGGTGCGCAGGATTTTAATTCTCTACGAGCTTCCTTTTCAGATTATTTTGAAAAGCCAACCATCTCGCTCCCTCTAGGGGGGCGAGATGTCGGTGTTGGTGTTAAAAATTACGGGAGCACCATTCAATTTGCCGCCATGTATTATCTAAAGGCCGAGCCTTCTCCTGTCTTTTTTGAGCGTAATAAACAACACCTTAAATCTCTAATGATTGCTTTGCTAATCTTGAAAACATGACTTTGGGAGGATTTTTGGAAATAGAAAAGGGAAATGGTACAGGCGTATGCGTACTTCTTTCAGCATATAAACCTGATTTTAAGTTTTTCGCCGCTCAACTTGATTCGATTGATGAACAAACGTTTCCGGTTACGCTTTTGGTCAGAAATGACTGCCCCGAATCGGCCTCTTTAGAGGGGTTTATCCAAGAGCATATAAAGAAAAACGCCTATCGTTATTATCATGGCGATAAAAATCTCGGTTATGTCAAATCGTTCGAGGCACTACTCTCTTTGGCAGAAGGGGATTACGTAGTATTTTGCGATCAAGATGATATTTGGGAGCCTAACAGAGTTCAAGTTTCGCTCAACCATATGCTAGAAGAAGGCTCAATTCTTGATGTTTGCGATAGATCGGTAATCGACGAAAACGGAAACATGCTGGTAGAGAGCTACAGAAAAGCTCATCCAAATTCGCCTGAAGTAAATTGGTGCTCCGGAGAGGATATTACTATTCAGGCTGCAAGTGTATGCTACGGCATTGGTATGGCTCTCATGCTAGATGCGAGTGCTGCTAAGTCGATGATTCCCTTTCCGGAATCCACTGCACATGATTTGTGGTTGACATTGGGCTGCAGCGAACTGGGGAAGTGCAGTTTTACAACGACTCCCTTGGTTAAGTATCGTCGACATGGCGGGAATGAAACTGGATTCCTTGCGGGTGTTGCTTCAAAAGATGATTGGTATTTAACAAGAGTCAAAAACAGGGTTGATACAGCTAAGCAATTTGCCGAAAGATTTCCTGATTCACCGCACCTAAAGGAAATAATGGGGTTCGCCGATGCAAGAGAGCGACGCTCCATAATTGGCTTGCTTAAATATCGACGAGCTTGCCCGTCCATTGCTAAAGCTGAAATCATTATGCGACTTGTACCGAATTGGCTGTTTCTTTTGATTTTAAACATGATTAAAGAAGCAAAATAGCTTCGTATCCGAATCGCGACTTGTTCAGAAGGGCGCTTATATTTGTGGAAGCCACAGAGAAGACTCTTTCGATTAAACACAATATGTTCTGGAATACCGTTGGCTCGTTGACGAATTTAGGCTGTCAATGGCTAATCACTATATTGGTCGTTCGACTGTCTGATGGATATAGTGCTGCTGGAATTTATTCCCTTGCTATGTCTATTTTCAACATGTTTTCTCAATTGGCCCAATACAGGATGTACACGGTACAAATTGCAGATGTTGAAAGGAAAAACTCTGCTGGTGAATACCTGACTTTTCGTTTCTTTACTACGTTTATGGCGTTTGCAATGTTGGCCGTCTATTCCATTGCGACGTGTCGTATTGATACGGTGCCTGCTGTTCTTTTGTATGCTCTCTATAAAACCGCCGGCTTAGTTATTGATGTCATGCATGCCAATGATCAGGTTGGCCATAGGATGGACTATATTGGGAAATCCCTCATAATGCAGGGCATTGGTTCTCTCCTTTCGTTCATTGTTGTCTTTGGGCTGTTAAATAGCCTCGAAGGTGCATTGTTGCTAATGACGGTAGTGACTATAGGTATCGGTGTAATTTACGATTATCCGAGATCAAATCGAATCTCTGCAATCAAACTTGGAATTACCCAAGCGAAGGTCAGAGCTTTCCTATGTGGCTGTTTGCCCATCGTTCTGGGCGGCATTGCTGCTTCTGCGGCGCCGAATATTCCAAGGCAGTATTTATCTTATACATTCGGAGATTCTGCTCTAGGCATTTATGCATCAGTTGCTGCTCCCGTGGCAATTATCCAAATGGGTGCGACGTATATCTATAATCCTTTATTAGGTTATTTAGTAGAGCGTTACTATTCTAGGGAAAAGTCCTTTTTTACGCTTATAGGTAAAATACTTGCCGGTATTTTATTTGTCGGCGTCATATCAGCAGTTGCGCTTTTCTTTTTCGGCAAATTATTGCTGTCTTTGTTTTATGGCGCTGGAATATCCAAACATTCTGATCTCCTTCAGCCTATGTTGGCTTGTGCCTTTTTGACTGGCATTGCTTGGTTTGTCAACGATTTGCTGGTTTCTCTTGATAACTACCGAGGGGTATTTGTTGGCAGCATATTGTCCTTAATCAGTGCTGTTGCTGTCATGGCTCCCGCGCAAGTGTTGTTTGGCTTAAATGGCCCTACTGTAACGGCGCTTATATCCAATGCTATTTGCCTAATTTATCAGTCTTTTGTTTTGGGGAAACAGACGCAAGAATGGTTTGGGGAAAAGAGATAGGCCGATGATGTCTAAAGCTCACGCGCTATTAAAGCTTCAAAACACTGAATTGGATATCCTTCAGGTTGTCGCTGCATTCTGCTCTAAGCACGGCATCAGGTGGTGGCTTGATGGCGGAACATGTTTAGGAGCAATGCGTCATAGGGGGTTTATCCCTTGGGATGATGATATAGATATCGGAATGATGCGTTCAGACTATGACCGCTTTTGCTCTTTAGCCGAGGGTGGGTTACCGGAAGGATATTCGCTCCATACATCGCGGAATACTACTGGCTATGCTGCGATGTTTGCTAAGGTGTATCGCGATGGAACTCGCTTCGAGAATCAAGAGGCTCGAGAGGCTTCCAGTTCGATGGGCATTTTTGTCGACATCTTTCCATATGACCAGCTCTATACAGATAAACGCCTTCGTGCAAAGCAAGTCCGAACTGCATCAATTGCACAGAAAAGAGCCTATTTATATCATTCTTCTTCCATTGTTGTCCCTCATAAAGGGTTCCTTGGTCAACTCGAGCAAATTGGTTGTTCTGCTATGCACGTGGTGGAACAACTGGTTTCTCGAGGCGCATGCTCTTACCAGGATTTGTTCGATTCCTGTATTGCCGACTCAAATACGGGTGAGGTCTCTGATTACTGTCTGACGTTAAGCTGGCCGAATATGGCGCCAGTGCCTATTTCAGAGATTTTCCCTCTGAGCAGTGCGGTTTTCGAAGGCAGTGAATTCCCTGTTCCTCGTATGACGGATAAATATCTTACAACGATGTATGGCGATTGGAAAAAAATACCGTCACCGGATAATCGACATACCCATCTTCCGCTCTTGCTCGACTTTGGAGATGGGGAAGTCTGGACGGCACAGAATTAAGGATATGACATCTATATCAGATGAGGTTATGTGATGAGCTCCTCTATTTGTATTTTCACTCACCATTATCACCCGCAACTTAGTGGAATTGGTAATTTTGTCGATGGTCTCGCTCACGCCTTGACTGCACGCGGCGATAGGGTGGTTATCGTTACTAATGATTCGATGCGCGTGGGAGTCGGTCATTCAGTCGAAAACGGCCTGGAGGTAATTCGTCTTCCTTGCATTCCGTTACTTGATGGAAGACTTCCTCTTCCCAAAAAAACCAGTGATTATTACCGACTCCTGCAAACCCTTGATGATTATGAGTGGAATGGTGTTCTGATAAACACGAGACTTTTCCCTCTCTCGCTCGAAGGGCTGAAGTTTGCTGCGGATCATAGTGCTAAGGCTGTTGTTCTCGACCACGGCTCAGCGTATCTCTCTTTCAATCAGCCATTTCTTGATTATTTTGTTCGCCGATATGAAGATTGGATTACTGATCGCGTAAAGTCGTTTGAACCTGATTTCTATGGGATTTCTTCTAAAAGTGTTGAATGGCTTCAGCACTTTAATATCACTGCAAAAGGCGTAATTTCAAACTCAATCAATGCCTCATTCTATAGGAGTATTTCTTCGGGGAGAGATTTCCGATCTGAATTAGGTATCCCTCAGTCATCTTTGGTTGTAGCTTTTGTCGGGCGGCTTATTCCTGAAAAGGGAATTTATTCAATTATTGAGGCGGCTCGCACAAAAGATATTACCAAGCGTGATATTTGTTTTGTTCTTGCAGGGGATGGTCCGCTGGCTAATGAGGTCAAGGAAGCTTGTTCGTCTAACTTGTTTTGGCTTGGGAGATGTAACACAGAGGATATTTCCTCCTTACTTCAGCAAGCAGATGTGCTTTGTCTTCCAACTCGTTCCGAAGGCTTTTCAACGGTACTTCTTGAAGCTTCAGCCTGCGGAACGCCTGCAGTGGTAACAGACGTGGGCGGGGCACGCGAGCTTATCTTAGATGATAGCTACGGCACAATAATTCGGTCCATGGCATCTGATGAGGTGGTTTCGGCATTATGCTGGCTTTTTGATGATCGAAAGCTGCTTTCTCTTCAGTCTCGAAACTCTAGGGCGCTTGTTGAAAATCGATATAACTGGGATGCCACTGCTATGGATGTCGAGAAGGCGTTTTGTATTTGCTAAGTGATACTTGGCTGGCTTTTGCTTAGCTTTTGAGTGAAGTTGGATTTGAGATACGAATTTGTTATTGTCGACTTACCCTATTCGATTTTGTCTTTAGTTGGAGATGCACGTTTTGAATAATCCTGCAATTAAGAAAAGCGAGTACGCGCTTGCCATCTTTGGGCTGGGACTTCTTTTATTAGCTGTTGCGACATCATTGCACTATAAGAATTTAAATCTATTCATTCTTGAACTCTTTTGCGATGTCGTTGCTGTTGCGTGCTTATATTTGCAACCGAAATCACAGTCGGGTGGTGACGCTATTCGTCAGATAACCGTCCTCGTCGCGTCCAGCATTCTCAGCAGCTTTCTGCTAGTTTTAATCATATTGACTGGTGCGAAGACGTTTGGCCCCTTCGATCTTGACGCATGGAATATCGCAAGTCTTGTTATATGCTTTCATTTAGTTTTAGCGTTTCAAGGCATTGAGCTTTGCTATGGCCTGGTGAAGAGCTTTGTAGCCTCGGTTAAGAAAACTGATACTAAGAAGTGTTTCTTTTATTTGGCGGTTTTTGTTGGCTTTGCTGTTTTAATCGCTTTTATTGGCATTCCGCTCGATAAGTCAAAGACGGTGTTGTTCGCGTCTGCTTTGCCCATTACGGTTTTGATCGGATTGATTGCTATTAATGGGGGCATTTCTTATCTGAAGCCCGAACTGTTCGCTTTCGCATGCATTGTCTCAATTGGTCTATCCGTAATTATTTGCTTTCCCGTTACAAATTTTTTGACATGGGATGATGAGGTCCACTATGGAAATGCAAACAGTTTTTCCTACCTCACAAATGCTGAAATAACAAATTCTGACCGAATGATAGTCGAGCAGTTTTATATGGGGGACGGCTTTAGTTTGGATGCAGCTTTGGGTAAGTACCCAATAGATGAAACAAGAGAGTTTAACCGTGGCTCTGTTGAGCAATTGGTCAGAGAGGCTGATAAAAATGATTTAGCTGAAGGTATCGAACGTTTTAATTGTTTTGATAGTGTGGCTCTTTCTAAAATTGCCTATATTCCTTCATCTATCGGCCTTTGTTTGGGTCGCTTGCTTCATCTCCCATTCTCTATCAAATTTGCATTGGGTAAAATTTTTAATTTGTTTGCGTATGCAGTTATCTGCGGAATCGCAATTCGTATAGCCCCTTGCAGAAAATGTCTTTTCACTTGTATTGCGTTGTTCCCGTCTGCTGTGTTAATGGCAGCCAGTTACTCGTATGATCCCTGTGTGATATCGTTCAGTTTGCTAGGAACAGCTCTTTTGTTGAAGATGCTTATTTCTGAAGAGGATATTTCTGCTAAAACGTTCTTCGCATTTCTACTATCTTTTGCAATCGGGTTTGCAGCTAAAGCGATTTATTTTCCCTTATTTGGACTTGCGCTTTTAATTCCTGCAAATAAATATGTTTCAAGCAAGCAAAGACGTATCTTGATTGGTACTGCTCTATTCGTTTGTGCCATTATGATCCTATCTTTCTTGACGCCATATTTCTCATCTGTCGAAAATAATATTTCTGATGCACGTGGTGGCTCCGAAGTCTCTACGGCTGGTCAAACGACGGGAGTGCTTGCAAATCCAGTTGGAACTATAGCTGTAATCTCGAATTTCGTTTTTGGATCGATGCTGACCCCGGCGTTTCTCAATTCAATATCAACGAATATGGCTTATCTTGGGGACGTGTCTAATCTGTTCCCATGGCTTTCGTATCTCCCCATCATGCTGTTTGAAGCTATTTGCATTATTGATAATGAAAAAGATACTAAAATAAAGCTTAGCCGTTGCGGAATTGTTTGGACTCTATTCCTGGTTCTTGCTACTTGCCACCTAGTTGCTTTGGCTCTATACATCGCTTTTACAGGAGTTGGAAGCCAGACAGTTGCGGGTGTCCAAGCGCGATATCTCATACCTTTGATAATACCTTTTGCCTGTCTATTGCTCAGGTTCCCTATTTACTGCGATGAGGAGGTGAAGGCTAAAGTTACAGCCTTTATGCTCGGGGCTCCATTTGCGCTGCTGTATTTTGTGATGTTCGAGCTTCTGTATATCCGTTTTTTCTAAATTAGCGATATAGGTCATGGTTATAGTAGGAGTGGGCAATTAGTTGGATTCGATTGGATCGAATGGGACGGCGTTGAGGGTTCGCTCAGGACATGCGCCCCGTATTTGAGGCAGAACTGCAAGGGGTCCTTTTCCTGCGGTGATGGATGGGGACTCCATGTGTGCTCTAGTTGAGTAAGCTAAATATCTAAGCTTGAGATGTAACTTCCTAATGGTTAGACAGGATACAGTAAACTTAAGTCTGAGTTAAGCTATGCGTTGGACTGTAAGAGTCGCAAATTCTTTGGGCGTCGCTAAGAGCCAACTGTTTTTGGAATGGATGAATCTCGATTGTCTTTTACTTCAACGACATGTTCAAAAGGACATCTGCGTGTTCTCGTAATAATTCCTGCCTATAACGAACAGGAGTGCATTCTCAATACCGTTGCAGCTATAAAAGCTGCGGGTTATGACTATGTCGTAATCAACGACGGCTCACAAGATACAACGCTTGAGCTTTGTCGAGAGCATGGTATCAACATATTGGATTTGCCGCAGAACCTTGGTATCGGTGGAGCGGTCCAAGCGGGCCATAAATATGCCCAGAGATTTGGCTATGATATCGACATTCAGGTTGACGGCGATGGCCAACATGATCCTTCTTATATTCCTGAGCTTGTAAAGCTGATTGAGAGCGGTGCGAGTTTGGCGATAGGCTCTCGATTTCTGGTTGAGACTGATGGTTTTCAATCAACTTTTATGCGTCGTGTTGGAATCAGGTGGCTTTCATTTTTGCTCGAGTTGCTTACGGGTAAGGTGGTCACCGATCCCACTTCTGGCTTTAGGGCCTGCAATAAAGATGCTATCGACCTGTTCTGCAAGAGTTATCCTGATGACTACCCGGAGCCAGAGTCGATTGCTTTGGCTATGAAGCTTGGTCTTCCCGTTATGGAAGCGCCTGTAAAGATGAATGAGCGCCAAGGTGGACGTTCATCTATCGGGGGCTTCTCTTCCGTCTACTATATGGTCAAGGTTACGTTAGCCATTGTCCTTGTGTGCTGGGTTCATAGGGGAGACAAATAATGAATCTTATTTTGAGGATTGGTGCGGCCCTCTTTTTCGGCGGATTCCTCGTCTATGTTTTACGTCTCGTGTCCAACGGAAAGATGCTTCTTAAGTACTCTTTGCTGTGGATTTTGATGTGTATGGCGGCCTTGATCTGTGATTTATGTCCTCAGATTATTTATAGTTGCTCAACAGCTATTGGGTTTGTCAACCCGGCCAATTTCCTTTTTTTGGGTGCAATCGTGCTGTTGCTTGCAATCTCTCTGTCTCTTAGCGTTGCCGCGAGTCGTCATGTTTTGGCGATCAAAAACCTTACTCATAGGATTGCCCTGCTCGAAAAAGAGCTTGAGAAAAGGTCTGATCATGAATGAGCTCAATACATGGTTTGATTCAGTTCCTTCGGCTATCCCTCATTAGGGCTCCTAAGTTTGTGCACCATTGATCGCGCTCGACTGCTGGTTGTGGATTGTCTAACAAATAGACAATCCCTATGTTGAGTGTCTTATCG
Organism: uncultured Collinsella sp.; assembly: GCA_937982065.1. Taxonomy (GTDB): domain Bacteria; phylum Actinomycetota; class Coriobacteriia; order Coriobacteriales; family Coriobacteriaceae; genus Collinsella. The sequence goes on along the minus strand of CALJMO010000059.1, from coordinate 1,494 downwards.
TTTTATCTGGTGCAACGTATCAAGCGAGTTGTCTTGCATATTAATTAATTTGGGAACTGCATCTCTGGGTCGACTGCATCTGGATATTCAAAGGTTAATTTGATTTGGCGAGAAGAGAAAAATGATGAAAAATCGACATCTGAGTTTAATCAGCGTGGTTTGTCTAACATCTATTTGTTTCATCTCTCTTTTATGGCCCGAAATCGCATTTTCATTAACTGAAGATTGCGTGGCTGAAGGCACTGATGGCTCTTTGGTTCAATCGGGTCAGGAAGCATTTGGGACATCAGGTAGCGATCGTTTGACTTTGGATTCCGATAATTTCAAAGCATCTATCGATTCGTCGATATATGAATATACTGGCGATGTGATTACTCCTGATGTCTCTGTTTTGACTGCCAGCGGTTCTGTGCTAGCAAGCGGAATCGATTATGAAGTCACGTATTCAGATAATGTTGCCCCTGGCTGCGCCACTATAAGAGTGAATGGGCTAGGGAATTACGCCGGCGTTACCTCTCAACTGTCGTTCCAGATCGTTCGTTCCTCTGATAATAACATCGCTCTTCCTGGTTCTTGGGCCTACCAAAACGGTAAATGGTGGTGGAGATATGAGGCTGGTGGTTGGCCGTCAAACTGTTTTCTGTCCATTAGAGGGGCGGAGTATTATTTTGATTCCGAAGGTTATGCAGCTACTGGCTGGAAATACTTGAACGATGGCTGGCATTTATTTTCTAACTCCTGTGCACATTTGAAGGGATGGGCTGCCACCGGTGGGCGCTGGTTCTACCTTGACGAGACATCGGGTTCAATGAAGACCGGCTGGGTTTTAATTGATGATAGCTGGTACTATTTGGACAGTTCGGGCGCTATGCAGACCGGGTGGTTACTCCTTGGCAATACTTGGTACTGGCTTGAGCCTTCTGGATTAATGGCTACGGGCTTTAGGCTTGTTAACGGCTCTTTGTATCATTTTTCCGAATCCGGTTCTATGAGCTCCGGTTGGTTTATTAACGATGGGGCATGGTATTGCTCCAACGCATCGGGAGAGATTCGTACCGGGTGGTTTTACAATGGTTCTAGCTGGTATTTGCTAGACCCCAATAATAATGGCGCCATGCTGGAAGGATTTCAAACTGTAAATGGCTCCATTTATTATTTGGATCCGGATAGCGGCGGTGCATTAAAGTGCAACACTTGGGTCTTCTCACAAGATGAAAACGTATATTATGCGTGCAGCAGTGGTGCGATTGTGCTTTCGGGCGTCAAGGACGGCGCGGGTGGAATTAAGCTCAGGGATCCCGAGGGAAAGCCTGTCGCTGGCTGGTATTGGTCCTCAGCTGCACAGGTGTGGTTTTACACAGACTCAGATGGGGTTCTGCAGCGCGGTTGGCGATTCATTGACGGTAGGTGGTATCACCTCGACAACGAATCCGGAGCCATGATCGCGTCGAAAATGTTGGTGTAAGGGTGACGCCCTAGCGCCCGTTTAACGAA
>CALJMO010000058.1 GCA_937982065.1 uncultured Collinsella sp. | reverse complement strand
CGCCAGGGTGCGGAGCTGAGGAAACGCGAAGCGTTTTCCAGCGCAGCACGCGAGGAGCGGAGCGACGAAGCGGGGCGCGGGCGGCGCCAGCCGCACGCGGACATCCCTCATCGCCCACCACTGAATTGGAAACGGTCCTCGAAGGGGGACCGTTTTTGTTTGGGCCCAGTGCATGGGATTCGAGCTCTAAGGACCCCTTATTTCAAGGTCCGTGGTCAAAAAATGGCAAAAATGAGTACTGTTACTTTGCTTGCAACATATAAAAAGATAGCTTTTGCTTAAGTTACGCAACATGTGTCCATTATAAGGACTAACAGTTGGATTAAAATCGTGTATTCATCGCCATTTCGTCTTGCTATCTAGCCTTATTAGTCCAAAATTGCTGCTACCAAATCGGTAACAGTACTCATATTTGATGTTTTTTGACCAGCAGGTCTCCCCCGCCTTAGCAAATCTAAGACAAAACGGGGTCCAGACCGCTGAATCGTGCCGCATATGGCACGTCCGCAGTCCGGGACCCGGTCCAAATTGAGTTATTGCGCCGTGTTAGGCCAAAACGTCCGACAAAATCTCGATCAGGTTGTCCACGTCGGCTTCCTCGCAGACGAGCGGCGGCAGGAAACGCAGCGTATGAGCACCCGTAGCGTTAATCACGGCACTGGCGGCCAGCGCGCGGGCAACAATATCATGCGCGTCGCCCGCGGCATCATCCAAATCGCAGCCGAGCATCAGGCCACGGCCACGAACCTCTACCACATGCGGAAGCTTAGCCAGCGCCTGCTCCATATAGGCGCCCACCTTGGCAGCATGCTCGGCATAATCGCCACGCACAAGCGCGGAGAGCGTCGCGGCACATGCCGCGATGGCCAAGCAGCTACCGCCAAAGGTCGAGCCGTGGTCGCCCGGCTTAAACACGTCGGCAATCTCCTTCTTTGCCACGACGGCACCCATGGGCACGCCGTCGGCAATGCCCTTGGCAAGGCTCATGATGTCGGGCTCCACGCCATAGGTCTGGAACGCAAACGGCTTGCCGGAGCGGAAGATGCCGCACTGGACCTCGTCGGCGATAAGCACGGCGCCCACTTCGTGTGCCAGGTCGCGCGCTGCCGCCATAAACTCCTCGGTCATGGGGTGCACGCCACTCTCACCCTGGATCGGCTCGAGCATCACGGCACAAATCTCGCTCCCCAGCTGCTTAAAGATCGCACGCAGCTCGTCCACATCGTTGGGCGTGCAGGCCACAAAGCCACCCGGCAGTGGGCGGAAGCTGTCCTGCAGCCAATCCTGCATGGTGGCGGCAATGGTCTCGAGCGTACGGCCGTGGAACCCGCCGCGCATGCACACGATGGTGTTGCCGCCATTACCGGCACGCTTGGCGTACAGGCGCGCGAGCTTCATCGAGCCCTCGTTGGCCTCGGCGCCAGAGTTGGCAAAGAAGGTCTCCCAAACCTGCTCATCCGCAGCCGGGGCACCAAGAGCAGCTGCCGTGGTCTCATCGCCGGCGACAATGGCATCGGCAAGCACGCGCGCACCATCTACGTCGTCGTTAGCAAGCTTGGACAGCAGCGCCGCGACCTGTCCGCGCTGCTCAATGTAGAAGTAATTGGAGACATGCATGAGCTTTTTGGTCTGTGCCTCGAGCGCCGAGAGCACAGCCGGGTCGCCATGACCTAGGCTGCACACGCCGATGCCGGCAAGAAAGTCGAGGTACTCACGGCCATCGTCGCCGGTGAGCTTCATGCCGTGACCCTCGACAAACTCGACCGGAGAGCGGCCAAAGGTATGCATAACGTAATGGGATTCAAGCGATTGCTGAGCTGCAAGTGACATGGGATGCCTTTCGTTGGGCGCCAGACGGCGCGGGGCTATGGGTGCAGGAATGGGGCGGCTGCGGGTCAGCTAGACCGTCTGAAGCTTCTCGACCTCGTCAAGGTTTTCGGTCAGACGCGCAGCAAACGTCGAAAGCGGATGCGGATGCGTATCGAACTCGTAAGCCGTCTCGGTGGAATGGATCACGGTGCCGACGCCGGCATCGGTCAGCAGCTCCAGGAGCAGCGAATGCGGCGTGGTACCGTTAATGATGTGGGCACGAAATACGCCGCCGGTAAGCGCATCGACGGCCGCACGCAGCTTGGGAATCATGCCCTTATCGACCTCGCCGCCGTAGAGCATTTCGTTGACCTCGTCGAGCGTTAGGTTGGAGATAAGCGAGTCCTTGTCGCTAAAGTCCTTGTACAGGCCATCGACGTCGGTCAAAAAGATTGCCTTATGCGCGTGGAGCGCCGCGGCAACGGCACCGGCGGCGGTATCGGCGTTGATGTTGAAGAAACCGCCGTCCTCCCCCGCCGCGACGGTAGCGATGACGGGGATGTACTCGCTATCGAGTAAGCGTTCGATATAATCGGTGTTGACGTGCGTCACTTTGCCCACGCGACCGAGCTCGGGGTCGAGCGGCTCGGCGATGAGCGTGCCGGCATCGCTGCCCGACACGCCCACGGCCAGGTTGCCGTGGTGGTTGATGGCAGCAACCAGCTCCTGGTTAACCTTGCCGCCCAGCACCTCGCGCACGATATCCATAGTCGCCGGCGTGGTCACGCGCTGGCCGTTCTTAAACTCGACGGGAATATCGTAATGGCTCAGCGCCTCGTTGATAGCCTTGCCGCCGCCATGCACGATGACGGGGCGCATACCGATGATCTTGAGCAAAACGATGTCGCTCATCACGTCGCGGCGCAGCTGTTCATCAACCATGGCGGCTCCGCCATATTTGATAACAACCGTCTTGCCGGTCAGGTTCTTAATCCACGGCAGCGCTTCGAACAGCAGCTGCGCGGTTGCTTCGTTGGATTCGCTCGAACGACAATCGCGTGCGAATTTCATAATCTGCCTCGTCTTTCGTATCGTTATCGCGCCGCGCTCCGCTGTCCGCAATCGCGGCAAGATGCGCAGCGTGCCCGGAATCTAGGAACGGTAGTCGCCGTTGATGGAGATGTACTCATGCGTGAGGTCGCAGGTCCACACGGTCGTTGCCGCGTCGCCTGCGCCCAAGTCGGCCGAGATCACGATCTCGGGCGCCTCGAAACGTCGTAGAGCCTCGTCCTCGTCAAAGGGAACAGTCAGACCGTCGCGACAGACAGGCATGCCCATCATGTCGATGGAAACGTCTTCCTGATTAAACTTCACGCCGCACTTACCGAGTGCCATGGCGACGCGGCCCCAGTTGCAGTCGTGGCCGGCGATGCAGGTCTTAACGAGCGGCGAGTTGGCGACGGCACGGGCGGCGATATCGGCCTCCTCGTCGTTCACGGCGCCGGTAACGTTGACCGTAACAAGCTTGGATGCGCCCTCGCCATCGGCGGCGATATTGCGCGCCAGGCTCTCGCACACCTCGTGCACGGCAAATGCCAACTCGTCAAAGGCATCGGAGCCCTCGACGATAGGCTCGGCATCTGCGGCAGCGGCGCCGGAGGCAAGCATGATGCAGGTGTCGTTGGTCGAGGTGTCGGAATCGACCGTTACCTTGTTAAAGGTCTGCTTGACGGTCGAGAGCAGCAGGGCATGAAGTGCCGCAGGCTCGACGGGGGCATCGGTGGTGATAACTGCGATCATGGTGGCCATATTGGGCATGATCATGCCCGAGCCCTTGCACATTCCGCCTACCGTATAGACATTGCCCGCATGACCCGCAGCCTCGCTGACATAGGACACGGCGTACTCCTTGGAGTGCGTGTCAGTCGTCATGATGGCGCGAGCGGCATCGGCGCCACCGTGGGCGGAGAGCGCCTCGTAGGCAGCAGGAATGGCGGTCTCAAACGTGTCGATCGGCAGAATCTGGCCAATCACACCCGTGGAGGCAACCAGAATCTGCTGGGGCTCACAGCCGATAACCTGCGATGCGATGTTGCAGGTCTCGCGCGCGCAGGCAAGGCCGGTCTCGCCCGTGGCGGCGTTCGCGTTGCCGGAGTTGATTGAAACACCGGCGATGATACCGTAGCCCTTGTCCGCACCGCCCAGGTTGGCACGGCTCACCTGCACGGGCGCCGCGCAAAAGCGATTGGTGGTAAACACGCCGGCACCAGGACAGGGTTTATCGGGCACGACGAGCGCGTAATCCAGACGCTCGGGGTTCTTGCGGAACCCAGCGTGGATGCCCGCAGCTTTAAAACCAGCCGCAGCCGTAACGCCACCCTCGACGGCGCGAATCTTGATATCAAACAGCTCGGTATTCATCGTCTTTATGACTCCTTATGTCAAACAAAAAACGGACATCGGTTGGTGCGCCATGCCAGTCGTGATCATGAGACCAGCTTAAGAGTGGCGCCCCACTCGATGCCCGACTACCAAATCGTTAACAATCGAATGTGCTACACCGGGCACGCCACTGTGGGCAAGCCTCGTCGCTCGTCAAAGCCAAAGACGATATTGGCGCACTGGACCGCTTGGCCCGCAGCGCCCTTGCACAGATTGTCGATGGCGCCCGTCGCCACCAGCACGCCCGCGCGCTTGTTGAACGCAAGGCCAATCTGGGCGGCGTTGGTGCCGACGACCGAAGCCGTCTTGGGCTGCTGGCCGGCATCGAGCACGCGCACAAAGGTGCGTCCAGCGTAAAACTGCTTGTAATAGTCGACGACATCCTCAAGAGCCAGGGAGTCGATGGCCTGCGGCGTGAGCGGCAGCGTCACCGTGGAGAGCAGGCCGCGCTTGAGCGGTGCCAGATGCGGGGTGAAGACGACGCGATCGGTCAGGCCAAGGATTTGCTCAATCTCGGGCGTGTGGCGATGCTTGCCCACGCCGTAGGCCTCCAAATTCTCGTCGGCGCTGCAAAAATGCGTACGAGCGTTGCAGGACTTGCCGGCACCCGTCACACCGCTGATGGCATCGACAATCACGGGACCGTTCTCGGCCACCCAGCCCGCACGCACGGCAGGAGCGGCAGCAAGGCTCGTTGCGGTGGGATAGCAACCGGCGCAGGCGACCAGTACGGGCTTGCCGTCGGCGTGGTCGGATGCAGCGGTCTCCAAATCCTGGCAGAACAGCTCGGGCAGGCCGAAAGCGCGGGTCTTGAGCAGCTCGGGGCTCGTGTGCTCGGCGGCATACCAGGCCTCAAAGGTGGCCGGATCGCTCAGGCGATAGTCGGCCGAGAGGTCAATGCAGGAGACGCCCGCGGCAAGCAGGGCGGGCACCTGTGCCATGGCAGCCGTGTGCGGCACGGCCAAAAAGACCACGTCGCAGTTCTTGAGCTCGGGGGCGTCATGCGTCGTGAAGACAAGGTCGCTTACGCCAGTGAAGCTCGGGTACACCGCAGACAACGGCTGGCCGGCATCGGCGTTGGACGTAATGGCAGCAAGTTCAAACTCGGGATGACCGAGGACGAGGCGAATAAGCTCGGCGCCGGCATATCCAGCCGCACCGACGATTCCAACCTTTAAAGACATATCAGACTCCTTGTCTGCAGTTATGCACCAATGCGCATCTCGCAGCCGTCGTTATGAAGTGGGTTGAAACTTTAGCACCAAAAGATGCATATATACGCAAATCTTTTGTATATTCATGCATTGAAACAGTCCCGACACATTCACTCGAAGGAATTGACAAATAAATGCGGGCCCCATATTGCCCCGTGCGCCTTACGGTGCCGTTGCAATGTGGGGCCCGCTACATGCGAGAATTAAAATTGTCGAAGCTTGCTGAGAGACTCGTTTAGAGCTCGACCGGCACCCATTTGTCATGGTTGCAGATAAAGGCCTCGGGTTCCTCCACGCTAAAGAAGACGAGCGTGGAATCGCCTGCGCCCTCGTAGTGCTCGCCTAGGCGCTCCAGGTGCTTCCAGCCTGCCTCGCGCATATCGGGAGCGGCCTGGTCATCCAGACCCGCATGCCCGCGCAAGATGAGCCAGCCATGGCCCGGCCACCAACTCGTGGCCTCAAAGCGTTGATTTTGCAGCAGCTCTTGCCACACGTCTTTTGTGCGCGCCGTTACAAACCACAGCTTGCCGTCCTGGATCTGCGCAAACGAAAACGGACGCACATGCGGCTGTCCGTCAACGCTCGTCGCCAAATACCATGCCGGCACCGACGTCAGATACTCCAACACCGTATTCAATCCGTCCATGTGTCCTCCTGACGCTCGCTAATTTGGAATGGGTAGTTAATTTGGGACGGGGCTATTTTAGCTACCCCTTAACTGCCAATGAATTATTTGGACCAGGATAATTGTCAGCTGGCATATGGGGGTAGCTAAAATAGCCCCGTCCCAAATTAACTACCCCGGAATACTGGTTGGTGAGGGTTAAAGCTCCAGGCGCTCCTCGCTGCCGTCGATATCACAGAAGCGGGCGACGATATTGCGCACCGAGAAAAACGCAAGGCGACCGTCGCTGGCGCCCTCGTGGTCTTCGCCGATGCCAACAATGTGCTTAAAGCCGGTTTGGCGCACCCGGTCGCTCACGACCGCGTCGTCCTCGAGCGCGGCCTCGCCGGTCAGCACAATCCAACACTCCCCCGGTTTCCAACCCGAAACCTCAAACTTGGGGTTCGCGCTGAGCTCGGCCCACACGTCCTTATCGCGCGAGGTGCAAAACCACAGTTTGCCATCATCGACCATGGCAAACGAGAACGGCCTCACGCGCGGCTGATGTCCGTCCGCCACGTCGATCGTGGCGAGATACCACGCCGGAATACGCCTAAGATACGAACAGGCGCGCTCGAGCTGCGCCGTGCGGTCGTTGTCGGTCATAGGACCCCTTTCCTGCGCTCGAATCGCGCCTAAACAAGTTGAAGATTGATGACGATGACGCAGATGAGCAGCAACGCCGTAACCATCGCCGCCAACGCATCGCCGCGGCCAAATGCAAGCGCATGCAGACGTGTGCGGCCCTGCTCGCCATGATAGCAGCGGGCATCCATGGCGGCAGACAACGTCTCGGCATGACGGAACACGCCCGTGAACAGCGGAATCGCCACACTGCCGAGCATACGCACGCCGCCGAGCGGACCTCCCGTCACGCGCGCACCGCGGCTTGCCTGCGCATCGGCCGTCTGCTTCATCTCGGTGGCAAACTGCGGCATAAAGCGCAGCGCGATACCCATGATCATGCCGAGCTCGTGCGCAGGAAGTCCCACACGCGCAAACGGCGCGAGCAGGCGCTCAAAGCCCGCGGTGAGGTCGAGCGTCGGTGTGGTGAGCGTAATGGCGCTCATACCGGCCATCATCAAGGTCAGGCGGCACGCCATAAAGGCGGCGGAATGCAGCGAGCCCTCGCTTATCTGCAAAAAGCCGAGCTGCCACAGGATGCGCCCACTTTGGTCGGTAAACAAGTTGAGCACCGCGACCACCGCGACGATCGCCAGCAGCGGCGCCATCGATGACAGGACGCGACGAGCCGGCACCCGGGACACGGTATAGATCAGGACAACGAAGATTGCGACCGGGACCAATCCGCGGAAGCTGCTGACCGTGAGCGCCGTGATCAGAAACACAAAGCCCAAGAGCAACTTGGTTCGCGGGTCCAAGCGGTGGATTGCACTATCGCCGGGATAGTAGCTGCCAAACGAAAACGCCTCCATTAGCAGCCCTCCTCTCGCGCGACCGTCTTGGGTGTAGCAATGTCCGCGACGTTAGAAGGACCGTCCGAGCGACCGATTAGCAGGCCCACCAACTCGTCTGCCAGCGACTCAACCGTATAGAGGCCATCGAAGCGCAGTGGCACGCCTGCCTTCGCGAGCGCCAGCGCCATGCACTGGGCAGCGGGAACACCCAAGCCGATTGATTTAAGCTCATCCGCATGCGCAAAAACCTGAGCGGGCGTGCCCTCGGCAAACACCGCGCCCTCGTTCATCACGACAATACGGTCGCAGCAATTGGCAAGGTCATCCATACTGTGTGAGACCATGACGACGGTCAGGCCCCCATGGTGAAGTCGATCGATGAGCTCCAGGAAATCACTGCGCGCCGCCGGATCGAGCCCAGCCATGGGCTCATCGAGTACCAGGACCTCGGGCTCCATGGCAAGCACGCCAGCAAACGCCACGCGCCGCTGCTGCCCGCCCGAGAGCTCAAAGGGGCTCTTGTCGCCCACCGTGGCCAGGTCGAGGCCCACGCGCGCGAGCGATGACTCAACGCGGCGGGCAACCTCGGCCTGCGACAAGCCAAGGTTATGCGGACCAAATGCCACGTCCTGTGCCACGGTCTCGGCAAACAGCTGACGCTCTGGATACTGAAACACCACACCGACCTTTGCCTTAACCGCGGCGGCATCTTTCTTGTTTACCAGGTCGAGCCCCAACGCGTAAACGGAACCCTCCTGGGGACGAATCAGGCCGTTGAGATGCTGAACCAGCGTCGACTTACCCGAACCGGTATGGCCCGCAAGGCCCAGGAACTCGCCACGACGCACCGTTAGCGACACATTGCGCAACGCCCAGGGGCTGCTAGGGTCGTTGCCCCAGAGGGCCTGTTTGTTCGATGTACCCTCGGCGGCCGAGCGCTTGTGCCAACGGCGACGCTCGCGGGCGCTCAGCGAATAGCTATACGAAAGGTGCGAAATCTCGATGACGGGCTCCAGCGCGTCTGCGCCATCGATTGCAGAGGAGACGTTGTCGGGAATACGAGGATCGGATGCGAAAGGCCGCCCAGAGATGCCTGTCCTACTCCGCTCGGCATAAGCCTGCGCTATATCGGCGACCATATCCGCCTCGCGCACCTGTGCGCAAATGGGCACGCCCTTCGCGCGAAGCGCCCTGCCAAGACAGCACGATGCCGGCATATCCAAGTTCATCCGCGCGAGTTCGTCCGCCCGCGTCAAGATCTCCTCGGGCGTACCGAGCATGGCAACGCGGCCCGCTTGAAAGACAGCAACGCGATCGGCCTCAGCGGCCTCTTCCATAAAATGTGTAATCATCACGATGGTCATGCCGCGATCGTGCAACGCGCGGCAAGCCTTCATGAGGCCCTTGCGTCCACGTGGATCGAGCATCGAGGAAGCCTCATCCAAAATGAGCACGCGTGGTTCCATGGCGAGCACGCCGGCAAGCGCCACGCGCTGCTTTTGTCCGCCCGAGAGAGCGTGGGTCTCGTGGCGCTCAAAGCCCACCAGGCCCACGCCCTTCAGCGCCTCGCGTACGCGCTGCGCAATCTGGGCCGATTCAACCCCTAAGTTCTCGGGACCAAACGCAACATCGTCCTCGACAAGCGTCGCCACCAGCTGGTCATCCGGGTTCTGGAACACCATGCCCGCGGTCGAACGAATGTCGTAGACCAGCTCGGAATCGGACGCGTCCATGCCGTTGACGCACACCGTTCCCGCATCGGGCTGCAACAGCGCGTTCAAATGCTTGGCAAACGTCGACTTGCCCGACCCGTTTCCGCCGAGGATGCAGAAAAACTCGCCATCCTCGATATCCAGATCGATGCCATCGAGCGCCGGTGCCGCACCGTCATAGCTAAAGGAAACGCCCCGACACTCAATCATGCGCGGCCTTTGACCTGGTCCTTCTTGGGCGTAATGAGATTAGAGACCGCCTTGTACACCGCCAGCGTCAACACCGAGTTGAGCACGGTCTTGATAAGGTTGAACGGCAGCACAGTGGGAATCATGAGCGGCAAAATCACGTCGACCGAGCCATACCAGAACCAAACGCCAATGGTCAGATTCGCGACCATAGAAAGCACCGTAGCGGCAATAACGCCCAGCGCCAGGCCAATCACGGCACCCTTGTAGGTGCGCATCTTCTGATAGACGATAGCCGCAGGCAGAATATAGCCCAGCGTGGCAACCAAGTTCATAAGCGCACCGACCCAATCGCCCGTGGTAAGCGCATGGATAACGATCGCCATAGCGGCAACAGCGGTGCCGGCGCCAGGGCCATACGCAAATCCACACACCATCGCCGGCACCAGCGACGGGTCATACGTCAAAAACGGCGCCGAGGGGAGGATGGGCAGCTGCACATACATAAACAGTGCTCCCAAGGCGCACATCAACGCCATGGTAACGAGCTGTTTGGTGCTCCACCTATTCGTGTTCTCAAAATGGATATGCTGCGACTGTTCAGACATAAGATCACCTGCCTCTTTCATCCGGACTCTAACCGTTGGTACTGGGATCTCACCAGTTCAGCCGGCATGCGAACCAACGCACACACGGGTCGCGGACTCATCGGCTCGGTCGCAGGCACTTTGCCTGCGCCACGGCGCCCCTTTGGCACCGCCCGATTTACCGCCAGTGGGGAATTCCACCCCGCCCTGAAACAGCAATTGCAAGTGTAGCACCAGCAGGTTTTCGCGCAAGTATGCCAAGGGTAATTTGTGGTAGGGAAACGCTCCAGAAATACACCCGGGACAAGTTGGAACGACGACCACGTTCTCCGTTCAAGCCAAAGTGGTGCGCCTTTCGCGCAAAGCGCGAAACAGCAAAAGGGACACGTATTCCCATCAATCACGTCCTTCTCCGCGAGCCGACCTCAAGGCCATAAACGCAGGGGATCCGGGGGCGTGACGGGGGTTTCTCTCCGGAACATTCCGTCAGGACGCAAAGAGGCTCCGCAGCGCGAAGCGCGATGCGGAGCCTCTTTACATGTCCGAGGACGTTCCGGAGAGAAACCCCCGTCACGCCCCCGGATTCCCGGTGGGAGTTCTAGACCTTGTCGGCCTTAGTACATACCGCCGCCCTGCTGACCAGCGGTGGCAGCAGCGATAGCGTCCTCAAGCTGAGTGTTCTTGGGCACATCGGAGACGGTGGCCTCGGTGATGAGGATCAGGCTGGCGACAGAAGCAGCGTTCTGCAGGGTGACGCGGCTGACCTTGACGGGGTCGAGGACGCCCATCTCGATCATGTCGCCCCACTCGCCGTTGGCAGAGTTGAGACCCTGGCCGGCGGGCAGCTCGGCAACCTTGTCGACCACGACAGCGCCCTCAAAGCCAGCGTTCTTGGCGATGGTAGCGACCGGAGCGGTCAGAGCCTTCTTGACGATGTCGACGCCGATCTTCTCCTCGGGGTCGTCGATCTCGACAGCATCGAGCGCAGGCGCAGCGTCCATGAAGGCGACGCCGCCACCGGCGACAATGCCCTCCTCGACAGCGGCGCGGGTTGCCTGCAGGGCGTCCTCGACGCGGTGCTTGATCTCCTTGAGCTCGGACTCGGTAGCAGCGCCGACCTTGATGACGGCAACGCCACCGGAGAGCTTGGCCAGGCGCTCCTGGAGCTTCTCACGGTCGAATTCAGAGGTGGTGTTCTCCATCTCGCCCTTGATCTGAGCGATGCGGGCGTCGATGGCCTCCTTGGAGCCAGCGCCGCCGACGACGACGGTGTTGTCCTTGGAGATGGTGACGGACTTAGCGGTACCGAGCATATCGGCGGTGATGTCAGCGACCTTCACGCCCAGCTCGTCCAGAGCGGCCTGACCGCCGGTGAGGACGGCGATATCCTCGAGGATGCGCTTGCGGCGATCGCCGTAGCCCGGAGCCTTGACGGCGCAGACGTTGAGGGCGCCACGGATCTTGTTGAGGACCAGGGTCGGCAGAGCCTCGCCGTCGATGTCCTCAGCGATGATGAGCAGGCCACGGCCGGCGCGCTGGACAGCCTCGAGAACAGGCATGATGTCCTGAACGTTGGAGATCTTCTGGTCGGTGATGAGGATGTACGGATCCTTCATCACGGCCTCCATGCGGTCGTTGTCCGTGACGAAATAGGCAGAGACATAGCCCTTGTCGAACTGCATGCCCTCGACGGTGTCGATGGTAATGTCGAACGTCTGGGAATCCTCGACGGTGATGACGCCGTCCTTGCCCACGACCTCCATGGCCTCGGCGATCTTCTCGCCAACCTTGTGGTCACCAGCGGAGATGGTGCCGACGGAAGCGATCTGCTCCTTGGTCTCGACCGGCTTGGCCTGCTTCTTCATCTCGGCGACGGCGGCATTTACAGCCTTGTCGATGCCGCGACGGATGGCCAGCGGGTTGGCGCCGGCGGCGACGTTGCGCAGACCGTCGTTGACGATAGCCTGAGCGAGCAGGGTTGCGGTGGTGGTGCCGTCACCCACGGTGTCGTTGGTCTTGGTGGCGACCTCCTTCACCAGCTGAGCGCCCATGTTCTCGATGTTGTCCTCGAGCTCGATCTCCTTAGCGACGGAAACGCCATCGTTAGTGATGGTCGGGGCACCAAACGAGCGCTGCAGAGCGACGTAACGGCCCTTGGGGCCCATGGTGACGGTAACGGCGTCGGCCAGAGTGTTGACGCCCTTTGCGAGCTTGGCGCGGGCATCGGTGTTAAACGTAATGTTCTTTGCCATGGTAGGTAATCCTCCAAAAGAAATGTGACTCGCGGCGCCGCTTCCGAGTCTTATACGGCGCCGCGTTCAACGACGAATCAGAGATTCTGACGAGACTAGGCCTCGACGACGGCGTAAATGTCGTCGGCGCGCATCAGCAGATACTTCTCGCCGTCGACCTTGACCTCATTGCCACCAAACTTACCGTAGATGACAACGTCGCCAACCTTGACGTCCATGGGGACGCGCTCGCCCTTGTCGTTGACCTTGCCAGCGCCAACGGCAACGATAGTGCCGCGCTGTGGCTTCTCCTGAGCGTTGCTGGCGATGTACAGACCAGAGGCGGTCTTCTGCTCGGCCTCGTCGGGCTTGACCAGGACGCGATCTGCAAGCGGCTTCAAAGACGACATGCTTGTTTCCTCCTTTGTGGGCCGCGCGGTCATGCCGCGCGGGTTAACCCTTTTTGTTTGCGTACGCGTTGAATGGTACCCACGAATGGTGGGTTATACAACACAGAGTCAAAAAATCTTATTTTTTGGCACTTAGATTTTCTGAATACCGGGGGGATAACTTAGCAGTGGCTCCCGGGGCGGACCGGAGGGGCGGGATATAAGGTTTCCTGCTCGGGCAGTCCTGCTCGCACGAAGGCCACATTAAGTGGCCTTCGGCTCGTGCGGAACTCGCGATAAACCTTATATCCCGCCCCTCCGGCGCCACACGGGAGCTGAGTCAACGTTATCGGGCCCGGCATTCAGAAAAGTCAGTGCAGCAAAATGGCGATGCGGGTAGGGCGCACAAGAAAGGGGCACGTTGTTGGGACGCGCTCTTTTAAGTTGCGGTGGAATAGTTCCTGGTTTTGGGCGTGAAGGCGGGTTTTAGGAACTATTTCACCGCAACTGAAGGATGGGATGTGGGGCTAGCGCTCGTAGATTAAGTTACCTGCCAGGTAGGTGGCCTGAACCTTGGTAGCCTGGAGCTCTTGTGGGTCAACGGTGAGCGGGTTTTGATCCAGGAGTACCAGGTCGGCGTATTTGCCGGGCTCCAGGCTGCCGAGGTTTTGCTCGTCGCCTGCCGCGTAGGCGCTGCCCAGGGTGTAGTTGCGCAGAGCCGTAGCCGCGTCGATGCGCTCGCTAGGGAGCCAGCCGCCCTCAGGCCAGTGACTGCGAGGGTCTTGGCGCGTGATGGCCGTGTAGAGCACGTTCATGCTGGTAACGGCTGTGATGGGGCTATCGGTACCGAAAGCTTGGCGGATGCCGCGGTGCTTATAGGTCGCAAACGGCCACATGATGCGGCTGCGCTCCAGGCCCAGATCGCGCTCCGGGCCACCCGGGTCAAGCGTGATGTGGCAAGGCTGGCTCGAGGCAATGATATTGAGCTTGCGCAGACGATCGATGTCCTGAGGCAGCAAATTCTCTAGATGCTCGAGCGTGTTATGACCGTGCGGGGGCAGACCGTAGAGCTCTGCCGCCTCCTCCAAGATATCGAGCGCAGCATGGATGGCACCGTCGCCGATAACGTGGATGCGCACGGTGTGGCCGCGCTCGGCTGCCGCCAGAACCAACTTGCGCATGCGCTCGACAGGAACCGTCAGGAGACCCTGGTCGCCCGGGAAGCGCGGGTTGGTATAGGGTTCAGTGAGGTATGCGGTATGCTCGCTCGACACGCCGTCGAAGAACTGTTTAAAGCCTGGCGCCGAGAGCAGCGCGCTGTTCGCGTAGCGGGTCTGGAGTTCTTCCAAGCGCGATTGGTCATCCAGCAACGTGGGGAACAGGTGAGCGCGAATGCCCAGCTTGCCGGCGGCCTGCAGCTTGTCGTAAACATCGTCGCGAATAAAGTCGCAGCCCGGCATGGGCATGAGCGACATATCGCAGATCGAGGTGATGCCTTGCTCGGCCATACGCTTCATCTGGTCGGCGTAAGCGCTCGCGATGCGGTCCTCGCCCAGCCACTCCAGGCAGCGCGGCAGCAGCTGCATAGCAGCCGCCTCGTGGACAATACCCGTAAGCTCACCGTTCGAGTCCTTGTCGTAACTGCCACCCGCCGGAGGCTCGCTGTCGCGCGTCACGCCGAGGGCTTCGAGTGCGCGGCTGTTGAGCCACAGGGTATGCCCATTGCCCGAATACATAACACAGGGGCGATCGGGGAAGGCGGCGTCGACGGAGGCCTTGGTAGGGTGCTCGGGCGGATCCCAGCGGTAATCGCGCCAGCCCTGGGTCACGATCCAGGCGTCATCGGGCAAGCCCTGGGAAAACTCGCGTGCATGCTGCACCAATGCCGCCTCGGATGTGCCCATATCCATGAGCATGTACGGCGAGGAGGCAACCGAAGTATGGAAGAAATGCAGGTGCGCATCGTGGAAACCGGGGCAGATGAATTGCTCGCCATAGTCGACAACCGGCACGGCGGCAGGGGCGGCGGCAATCACGTCATCGGGCGCACCGACCGCGACGATGCGATCGCCTGCAATGGCAATCGCCAGCTCGCGGGCGGCATCGATGCCGTCTTGCGCGGTAAAAACGTTCTTGGAGCGGATAACCCGATCGATATGCTGCATGAGCATCCCCATCTCTGGTAGGAAATTCAACAACCCCGAGTGTACTCCCCCGCCCTTGCAACAAAGCCCCAAGCGGCAAATGGCAACTTTACCAGCCCTAGCGGCAGGTGGCATACTTGGATGAGCCTGTATGATTTTGCGATCGACCCAGCAAGGAGCAAATCGACCATGACGAAGACCAAGGCACAGCAGATTATGGCGGCAACCGAGGTTCGCGCGGCAGACGACGTCACCACGGCCATCCGAGATATCGCCGCCGAGTTTGAGCCCTATATCATCAAGCAGCGCCGGCACTTCCATAAGCACCCGGAGCTGAGCCTTGCCGAGGAGCGCACGACCTCCGACATCGCCAACCAGCTCGACGCCATGAATATCCCCTACGAGCGTCCGCTCAAGACAGGCTTGGTGGCAACGCTTCGCGGCACCGCGCCCGACGCCTATCGCGAGGACGGCACACCGCGCCGCCGTATCCTGCTGCGCGCCGATATCGACGCCCTGCCCGTCACCGAGCAGACCGGCGAGGAGTTCGCCAGCGTCAATGAGGGTTGCATGCACGCCTGCGGCCACGACTGCCACATCGCCATGATGCTCGGCACGCTGCAAATCCTGCGCCACATGACCGACGACATCCACGGCGAGATCCGCATCGTCTTCCAGCCCAGTGAGGAAAACGGCCAGGGCGCAAAACTCATGATCGGCACGGGTGTGCTCGACGGCGTCGACGGCGCCTACGCCGCGCACATCTGGAGCGAGGTCGACGCCGGTACCGTGAGCTGCGAGCCCGGCCCGCGCATGGCCAATACCGACTGGTTCCGCATCGACGTTCGCGGTACCTCATGCCACGGCGCCATGCCCCAGCGCGGCCACGACGCCGTTATGGTGGCGGCAGAGATTGTCAACGCCCTGCAGACCATCGTCTCACGCGAAATCAGCCCCTACGAGCCTGCTGTCATCACTGTCGGCGAGCTGCACGGCGGCACCGCACGCAACGTCATCGCCGGCACCGCCTACCTCGCCGGCACGGTGCGTACCTATGGCGATTCGACGCACGAGGAAATGCCCGAGCTCATGCGCCGCATCGTGGAGCACACTGCGGCGGCCCTGGGCGCCGAGGCCGAACTTACCGACTACACCATCGCCAACTATAAGGTCGAAAACGACGCCGCCTCGAGCGAGCGTTGTCGTCAGGCCGTGGTCAAGTGCCTGGGTGCGGCCGGCGAAGGCCATTACCGTGGCACGCTTTCGGGCGAGGACTTCTCGGAGTATCTGCGCCGCGTACCGGGCGTGCTCGCCTTTGTTGGCACGCGCAACCCCCAGATTGGCGCCACGTACGCCCAACATTCTTGCTTCTACAAGATTGACGAGTCGGTACTGTCCAAGGGTTCCATGGTAGCCGCCCAGTATGCCATCGACTTTTTGGCCGAGCCCACGCAAGAGGAGCTCGACGGCCCCACGATCGCCGCGGTTGCCGAAACCAACCCCGACTTGGCCGCCAAACTGCGCTCTGCCAAGGCAACGGCCGCTGAGGCGCGCGACGCCATGCACGATGCCCGCACCGCCCGCCATGCCGCAATCAAGGGCATCCACGATGCGCGGGCTGCTGCACGCCGCGAGGGGAAGCACGACGAGTAGTCAATTCGCCGGCATCTCGCAGTCATAGCCACATCGCGATGTCAAAGCGGGGGCGGACGTTTCGACTCGTCCGCCCCCGCTCATTTGTCAAACGCTATTTCTACCATTTCAACCCCGCCCCCAAATGGCAGAGCCATCGCGGTTGTTCGAGGTGGATGATATCGGTGGGAACTCCGGCGGGAGCGTGACCACCAAAGAGCAGGCCCGCGTCTGCCGGGTTGATAAGGCGCACGATCCACACGGCGACGACCAGCACGCACAACACGGTGACCGCAATGTCGATACCACGCTTTAGCCTGCTCGATGCCACCTCCTCGCGCACGAACGCGAGCACAAACGCAATCGGCACCACCCAAAACAGCGGATGGTAGGCAAAGGCCGCCGCAAAATCGAGGCGCAGCGCCGCCAGCCACGCCCTCGTCATACCGCATCCCGGACAAGGAATGCCCGTCATCAATCGAAAAATGCAGCCGATGTCGAGCAGGTAGAGCGCGAGCCAGGCGACAAAGAGCGCGCCGGTGCAAGAAAGGGCGCGGCGAAGGAGCTCCGCCGTGCCCTTATGTCCCTGGGAGCTGTTCACGCCGCCCTTATTGTTAGGCATGAGCGCCAAGACGGATGTTGTAAGCCGTTGCCATGGCATTGGTATTATTGATGATGATGTTCATGGCAAAGATGGGGCCAAGACCGCACAGCAGCACGCCGATGATCTGCCACAGAAGAACGGTGGTGCCGTTTTCCTGGAATACCAGGCCGTAGCGAGGAGCGTTGGCCTGCAGGCGGTTGCCAATCTTGTAATACCAGTAGTACGCGTAGAAGCCGCAGGTCACAAACGACAGCAGGATGAATGCCGCCAGACCCGGCGTGGAATCGCCGTCATCCTGGCACATGACATTGATGTCGCGGGCCAAGCAATACAGGAAGTAGAACGAATAGATACCGCAGGTCACAAGAGAGAGCAGCAGCCAGCCGATCAGGCTGCGGTCAGCCTTGACGGGGCCATAGTCCATCGGAGCGGATGCGGACTGTCGGGCGTACTGACCGGTGTACTGCTGCTGAGGCTGGGGCGCGGGCTGAATAGTCTGGGCCGGAGCGGGCTGGGGCTGCGGGGCCGCAGCGGCAGAAGCGGCACCAACGGCGGATCCGCAAACAGGGCAGAATTTGGCATCATCCGAAATGGGAGAGCCGCAAGTGGGACAGAACATCAACTTCTCCTTTTCCTAAGGCGTCGCACGCCTTCAAACCTTACACGTCTATGTTCTCAACAATAGCCGCGACGTTGTTACGCAACATTGATCAATTTCCGAGAAATATTGCCGCAACTGTTTTCCAGGCATTTTCTTGCTTTCGCCGTAGAAAAAGGCACCCCGGGTTCAGTTGCCCAGGGCGCCTCGACCGACTATTCGGTTTGATTGTTTTCGTCCGCAGGAGCCTCGCCCGACTCGTCAGCCGGCGTGGCGACGGCGGCCCAATCGGACTCCGTGGGCGTGGCCTCGGGCTCCGGTGCCGGGGCGGGTGCCGGGGCAGGCGCGGGCGCCGGGGCAGGCGCGGGCGCAGGCGTAGGCGCAGTACCAGTGGCGGCCGTGGGATTGAATCCCACAGGTGTAGGCTTCTTCTCGCCCGGAAGCACAAACGTCAGGACATCGTCGGAATCCTCGTCGGCCCACTCACTGGCATGACGTGCCGCCCAATAGCCAACGGCGCGATACTTGAGCATCTTGCCAAACACAATGAAAAACACCGAGACAAAGGCAGTGATCATCAGGAACAAGATGAGCACGATGCCGCCGCCCCTAAAAATCGCCTCGAGGCCCGAAGGAGAGTAATAGCCGTAATAGCCATAGCTGCTGAGACCAAGGGCTGCAAAGGAGCCAAAGATGACGGTGAAGACCCCCATGATGATATTCGAAACAATGCCCGTCAAAACCTCGGGAAGAATCGAGGCGCAGAACAACTTGCCCAAATTGGCCTTGTAGGGCTTCCAAACCTTCTTGAGCGAAAACGCGCTCTCCATGCGGCCGGCGACCGCAAAGTGCATCACAGCGGCATCGCCAAACATCCTAAAGAAGATGCCCAGCACAAACGAGACGAACAGGGCAAAGACGAGCCACCCCATCGAGGCGATGAGGGTGCTCTCAAGGCCGCTCGAACCATAGAAATAATACGAACCGACAGCACCGATCACGGTGCTCTCAATCACCGAGAGCACCCCGCCAATCACCGGGATAGCGGCGATGAACTCGAGCACACCCGTAATGACAGACGAGAAGATGCCCAATCCAAACGAGGTCGAGCGCAGCAGCGGACGCTCCATACCGTCATCATCCTTGAGCGACAGGTCGCGACCCCACTCGATAGCAAAGCCGGCACCGCACACGCTTGCCACGTAAGCGAGCAAAAAGCCAATGGCCGCCGCAATGCCACCGGTAACGGGGATGAACAGCACCAGCACCGACACGACGCAGATGAGCGCCGGCAAAAAGGCGATCTGGCACACGCGAACCAGGGCGCCGGGAACCTTAATCATGTCGTTGAAAGCCTGTGTCATGCAGCCCTTGGGCACGTTCATGACCGGCTGGGGCGCAACGAACGGCTGGGGCTGAAACTGGGGCTGCGAAGCAGAGGCAGCAGCCCGAGGGGCCGCGGTATTGGGAGCACCGCACACGCCGCAGAACTTATCGTTGTCGCCCATGGGGGCGCCACACTGCGAGCAAAACATCGAAATCATCCCTTCGTATCTTGAGCCAATCCTCAAATCAGAACCAGTGTTTTGCACCATTATCGCCCAACATGAGGACAAATGTGCCCGAATGGCCATGAGGCAATGTAAAGGGTCTGTCGCAGCAGTTTAAAGTGAGTCGACCGCTAATTCGTACCGCGGAAGCCCTTACCGACAATCTCGGAACTGTCGACAATCGTGATAAACGAGCCCGGGTCGATCTCGCGGACATAGCGGCGCAGTTGTACCGCCTCGCGACGGCTCAGCACGCTCATAATCACCGTGACGCACTTGCCCGAGAAGGCGCCGTAGCCACGGCTGATCGTTGCCGTGCGGTTGAGATGCTTGACGATAAACTCCTCGACTTTGAGCGGTTCGGCGCAAATAATCGTACAGACCTTACGCAGGTGGATGCCCTCGATGGCCCTATCGACGACGAGCGTCTTGGCAAACAGGCCAAGCACGCAGTACAGGCCGACGCGCGGGCCATACAGGAAAGCCGCGATGGTCACGATGCCGATATCGACCAGCAACAGGGCACGGCCGATCTCAAGCGTCGTGCGACGCTTGAGGATCATGGCGAGGATGTCGGTGCCGCCCGTCGAGGCACCAATGTCAAAGACAATGGCACTGCCCAGCGCCGGCAAGATGACGGCAAAACACAGGTCGAGCCACATATCGCCCGTCATCGAGACATCGGTCGGAATGAACAGCTCGAACAGCGAGACATAGGCAGAAAGCGCAAACGAGGCGAAGACGCTCCAAAGAATCGCCTTGCGGTCCAAGAAGATGAAGCCCAAGACGACCAGGACCGCGTTGATGATCCACATAAAGACACCGACGGGCAGGGTTGGAAACAGCGTGGACAGGATAACCGACACGCCCGAGGTACCGCCAAAGGCAAAGTGGTTGGGAGTTTTAAAGGCCACGATGGCGAACGCCGTGAGAATCAGGCCCAGGTTGAGCTCGGCGAAAAAGCGTGGGAAGCCCGGCTCCTGGCTGCGCTTTTGGCCGGCACGCTCGCCACGCTCAATATCGGCGCGATCGACAACGCACTCCATCGGCACCACGGGAGGACGATACGCCTCCTCGGCAGCACGCGATGCCGCCTCTGCCGCGGCCGCCTCAATCGCCCATGCCTCGCTTTCTGTTTCGTACTCGTCAGCCATTACGGCAACCCCTCGTTAGCAATGTGGAAACAATGCGCCCATTAGGGTAACGCGGAACGCAGCGATTGCAACCCTTAGTTAGATGAGCGGTATGCCTGCATCGGGGGCATACAAATAACGGTCGGCCGCACATGCATCCGTGCGGCCGACCGTTTAGTATTTCCGCAGATAAAACCTGCCAAAATAAACCTGTCCCTTTTTGGAAGGTTATTCGTGCTGGCTGGTGCGGTGCTCGTACTCCTCGGGGGTGATGACGTCCTCGATACGCAGGTTGACACCCGCCACCTCAAGGCCGGTCATCGCGGCAAGGCGCTCAGTGACGCGTGTCTTGACATCGTCGAAGATCGCGGGCGCATAGGCGCCGTACTCGATAATGACGGAGATGTTGACGACCACGCGATTGTCATCGGTAACCTCGACCGTCACGCCCTTGGTCAGATTCTCGGCACCAAACTGCTCCTGCACAAAGTGCATGAGGTTACCCTTCATGCCCAGAACGTGCGGAACCTCGCGGGTGGCCATGGCAACGATCTTCTCGATCACACCGTTGGAATAGGTCAGCGAGTCCTCGGACTCGTCCGCTTCCTCGTCGTCCTCATCAGCATCGGACTCGGCCTCGACGAGCGCCTCGTCCTCGAGCGTTACGTCCTCGGCCTCGGCAGCGACGGCCTCGTCTGCCTCGAGCTCGGTATCGGCCACATCGACCTTCGTATTAAAAGCCATGGTTCCTCCTTATGCCTGCCGCGGATGCGACAGTCGAATACATATTAGCGGCCGCTAAACAGACGGCCGAAGAAGTTGACGATCCCGTTTTCGCCGTCGCGAATTTGGCCGATCACGGCGCCGATCAGCACGAAGAATGCAATGACGAGCGTGTCCCACAGGCCGAGCGTGAGCACCAACACGGCGAGGATAAAGCCAGCGACGGCACCGAGCGTGGTGTTGGGATGACGCACAGCATAGCTCCAGATGGCAGCGCCCGTACCCTTGATGAGACCCATAGCCTCGTCAAAATCCGCGGCTGCCGCGTCTTGTAACTCAGTTGCCTCTGCTTTGGAATCAACAGGTTCGCTCGCCGGCGTGGCGCTCTGGTCAATCGTCAGGCGCGGCGTACGAGCGGTCTTATCTTGATTGGTATCACTCACCGGAAACCTCCACGGTCTGGACGGTAGTCTTGGACGGCAAAAAACGGACGCGCGTGGTCGTACCCGGCGTGCCGAGCATGGTGTCGCAAGCTTCCTCGATGCGCTGCTGCATCGCGGTAGCCAGAGATGCCACGTCCTTATCGTCAAGCGCGATAGCCTCGACCTTAAAACGGACGTGCGAATCGTCGGAACCTTGGACGCGGGCCTCGACATGCTCGATCATCACGCGATCGTCGCGCTCTGCAGCAGCCCTGGCGCACGAAGAAAGCGCCGCGAGCGTGACCTCGATATTGCGCTCCCCCGCCGGATGCACGCAGGACGGCTCGCGACGAGCAAACATCAGGCGGAAGAAGCTTACCAGCACGCCAATCGCCACAACTCCGCCGCATGCCGTCACGACAATGCGCGGCATGGGGTCGCGCATCAGCAGCATAAAGCGATACGTATACGGCCCCCAAAACTGGCAGACAAGCGTACCCAGCGCCACGATGGCGGCGGCAAGATACACGATCGCTAGGGCTCGTTTGAGTACGCGCACGTGGCGCTCCCTTCAAATCTCGGCTCTCGAAATGCAAAACGGTTCGCATCATTATAAAAGAGCCGGGTCCGGTGCTCTACGCACGCGGATCCGGCTCATCTATTCCACGAGGCTTGCATGCTCGCTTCATTATGCCCAGATATGCACGGCTTAACCCGTGCGGGCGCTACTCCTCCTCGAGGGCAGCGATGACCTCGTCGGTCATGTCCATGGTGCTGTAAACATCCTGGACGTCGTCGAGCTCCTCAAGACGGTCGATGAGGCGCTGAACCTTCTTGGCATCGGCGCCGGAGACCTCGGTCGGGGTGGTCGGGACCATGGTGGTCTCGGAGCCCTTGACCTGGACGCCCTGCTCCTCGAGCGCCTTGGAGACAGCCATAACGTCGTTGGCAGCAGTCCAGACGATCCACTCCTCGCCGGCGTCCTCGTAGTCCTCGCCACCGGCCTCGGCGATGGCCATCATGAACTCATCCTCGTCACCGGCAGCACCGTTGGCGATCATGGTCTCCTTCTTGGCGTTCTCGTCCAGGATCTCCTTGGCGACGACGATCTGGCCCTTGCGCTCAAACTGGAAGGCGACGGAGCCGGAGGTGCCCAGGTTGCCACCAGCGTGGGAGAAGGCGGAACGGACATCAGCGGCGGTACGGTTGCGGTTGTCGGTCAGGCAGTCGACGTAGACGGCGACACCGGCGGGACCGTAGCCCTCGTACACGATGTTCTCGTAGACGGCAGCGTCAGCACCCGAACCAAAAGCCTTGTCGATAGCGGACTTGATCTTGTCCTTAGGCATGGACTGAGCCTTGGCCTTGGCAACAGCAGCGGCGAGGCTGGCGTTGTTCTCGGGCAGCGGGTCACCGCCGAGACGGGCAGCAACGGTAATGTTGCGGCTGAGCTTGGAGAAGAGGGCGGAACGCTTGGCGTCCTGCGCGCCCTTACGATGCTTGGTTGTGGCCCACTTAGAGTGTCCGGACATACGTGTCTCCTATCGGTTTCGACCTAAAGCCCAGCGCAGATGCTCGGGCAATATAAACAAACGTCGTTATGATATACCTACTGGCCTGCGAGATAAACCCCAAAATGAAGGCGTCCTTGATTCTCATTTTCATTGCAACAGCCTCAGGACTCAGCGCAACGCGTTGCG
>CALJMO010000057.1 GCA_937982065.1 uncultured Collinsella sp. | reverse complement strand
AAATTACTCCTCGTCGTTGTCCTTGGCCTCTTCGGCGTCGTCGGTGTCCACGAGCTGGTTGAGCAGCTCGTCGAGGGAAGCCATGTCCTCGTTGATCGCGCCGTTGGCGGGAGCCTTCTTGTCGTCGATCGGGGCGCCCAGGAGCTCCTCGTCGGCGTCGGCGTGATGCGTCGGAGCGGAGGTACCCAGCAGGATATCGTCCGGACCGTCGGGGCTAAAGACCATCTGCAACAGCTGCGAGAGGTCTTCCTCGTCGGCAACGTCGTCGTTGTTCTCGAGGATGTAGAGCAGGTCGTGGGCCTCCAGGCCGTCACGGAGCTCCTCGATCGCCTTGGCACCGATGCCATCGATGCGCAGCAGATCCTCCTCGGACTTGCCGACCAGGTCGCCGACCGTCTCGATGCCGACCTCGCTGAACTTGTTGGTCCAGCGCTGCGACACGCCCAGGTCGTCGAACAGGTACAGACGAGCCTTCTCGGCGGAGATGGTGTGACCATTGCGGGTGAACGAACCGTCAGCACCGCCGAACTCGTCGTAGCCGGCCCAGTCGAGCTGCTGCGGGAGTTGCTCGTCCAGGTCCTTGAGCTCCACAGGAGCCCACTCGGGCAGCGACTTGGCGTTGGGCGAAGCCGGGCCGTCGATGTCCACGTAGCCGTCGGCCGTGCGATACGTCAGCTTGGCGTTGGCGTACGGCTTGAGGCCGGTACCAGCAGGGATCTTCTTACCGACGATGACGTTGGACTTAAGGTCGAGCAGGTGATCGACCTTGCCCTCGATGGCAGCCTCGGTAAGGACGCCGGCGGTACGGATGAACGAAGCGCTCGACAGCCAGGAGTCGATGTTGGACGCGACCTTGAGCGTACCCAGGATGACGGGCTCGGCCACAGGAGCCTGACCGCCCAGACGGGCAACGCGCTCGACCTCGTCGGCGAACTCGTAGCGGTCGACGTACTGACCAAGCAGGTACTTGGAGTCACCGGGGTTGGTGATCTGAACGCGACGCAGCATCTGACGTGCGAGCACCTCGATGTGCTTGTCGTTCAGGTCGACGCCCTGGCTGGTGTAGACGTCCTTGACGCTCTCGACGAAGGTGTGCATCGTCGACTCGATGTCGGTCAGCTTGCGCAGGTTGCGGAAGTTGACGAAGCCCTTGGTAATCTGGTCGCCGGCGCGAACCTCGCAGCCGTCCTCGATCTCGGGCATAAAGCGCACCGAAGCGGGGACGCGACGCTCGTCGAGGACACGGGTGTGATCCTCGGAGTCGGTGAGCGTCAGCACGTACTCGGACTTCTCGGGCTTAATCGAGAGGTGGCCGGAGTACGGAGCCAGCTCGGCCTCGCGACCCAGAATCTTCTCGTTGACGTTGCCGACGATATCGAACATACGGCTGACCGTAGGCAGACCCTGCGTAATATCGTCGACGCCAGCGACGCCGCCGGAGTGAATGGTACGCATCGTAAGCTGCGTACCGGGCTCGCCGATGGACTGGGCGGCAATAATGCCGACGGCAGTACCGATGGCGACCGGACGACGGGTGGAAAGATCCCAGCCGTAGCACTTCTGGCACACGCCGTACTTGGAGCGGCAAGTGAGCAGCGCGCGGAGCTTGACCTTCTTAAGGCCGGCATCGACCATCTTCTGGATGTCGGCGACCTTCTCGATGTAGCCGTCCTGCTCAAAGAGCACGGTGCCGTCGGGAGCCACGACGTCCTCAATGAAGCAACGGCCGACGAGGTCGGTGTTGAGGTCGGTGGTGCCGGGGATGATGAGGTTGTAGGTGACGCCCTCGTGCGTACCGCAGTCCTCCTCGCGGACAATGACGTCCTGGGCCACATCGACCAGACGACGGGTCAGATAACCAGAGTCCGAGGTGTGGGATGCGGTATCGACCAGGCCCTTACGGGCGCCGTAGGTCGAAATGAAGTACTCGAGCGGCAGCAGACCCTCGCGGAAGTTCGCCTTAATGGGAAGGTCGATCGTCTCGCCGGACATGTCTGCCATCAGGCCACGCATGCCGCCGAGCTGACGCAGCTGGGTCTTAGAACCACGGGCGCCGGAGTCGGCCATCATGTACAGCGGGTTCTCCTCGTCGAACATGTCGAGCATGAGCGCTGCGACCTTATCGGTACAAGCGGTCCACTCGTTAACGACTTCGATGTGGCGCTCCGTCTCGTTGATGAAGCCCTCCTCGAAGTACTCGTTGATCTGGTCGACGTTGGCCTGGGCGCGATCGAGCAGCTCCTGCTTCTCGGCAGGGATGAGAGCGTCCCACACCGAGATGGTGAGGCCGGCGCGGGTAGCGTAGTGGAAGCCGGAGTACTTGATGGCGTCGAGGATCGGGCCGACCTTGGCCTCAGGGTAACGATCGCAGCAGTCCGCAACCAGCTTGGCCACGTCGCCCTTGACCATCTTGTAGTTCATGAACTCGTAGTCTTCGGGCAGGCACTGGCGGTTGAAGATGATGCGACCGATAGAGGTCTCGAAGCGCGCGGTCTTGTTGCCGGTGACGTCGTAGTCGACGAACTCGTTCTTGCCGTTCTTGACGCGGAAGATACGGGTGCCGTCCTCGTTGATGACGTTGGCATCGGCAGCGGACACGCGGACCTGGATCTTGGCCTGCATGTCGACCTCGGAGCGGCAGTCATAGGCGTGCAGCGCGTCGTCGAAGCTCGAGAACACGTGGTTCTCGCCCGGCAGACCCTCGCGAACCTGGGTGAGGTAGTACACACCGATGATCATGTCCTGCGAGGGGATGTTGACCGGCTTGCCGGATGCCGGCGAGCGCAGGTTGTTCGCAGAGAGCATGAGCACGCGGGCCTCGGCCTGAGCCTGGCTGGACAGCGGCACGTGGACAGACATCTGGTCGCCGTCGAAGTCGGCGTTGAAGGGCGAGCAGACCAGCGGGTGCAGGTGGATAGCCTTGCCCTCGACCAGCACCGGCTCAAAGGCCTGGATAGACAGACGGTGCAGGGTCGGTGCACGGTTGAGCAGCACGACGCGGCCGTCGATGACCTCTTCGAGGATATCCCACACAAAGGTGGCACCGCGGTCGATAGCGCGCTTGGCGCCCTTGATGTTCTCGACCTTGCCAAGCTCGACCAGACGCTTCATGACGAAGGGCTTGAAGAGCTCCAGCGCCATGGTCTTGGGCAGACCGCACTGGTGCAGCAGCAGCTTGGGGTCGGTAACGATGACCGAACGGCCGGAGTAGTCGACACGCTTGCCCAGCAGGTTCTGACGGAAACGACCCTGCTTGCCCTTGAGGGCCTCGGCGAGCGACTTGAGCGGGCGACCGCCACGGCCAGAGACCGGGCGACCACGACGGCCGTTGTCGAACAGGGCGTCCACGGACTCCTGGAGCATACGCTTCTCGTTGTTCACGATGATAGCAGGGGCGTCCAGGTCGAGCAGGCGCTTGAGTCGGTTGTTACGGTTGATCACGCGACGGTACAGGTCGTTGAGGTCGGACGCGGCGAAGCGGCCACCGTCGAGCTGGACCATCGGGCGCAGATCGGGCGGAATGACCGGAATGACGTCCAGAATCATATTCGCGGGGCTGTTACCGCCCTTCAGGAAGGCGTCAACGACCTCGAGGCGCTTAACGGCCTTCTCGCGCTTCTGCTTCTGGGAGTCCTCGTCGGCGATGATGGCCTTGAGCTTCTCGGCCTCGGAGGGGAGGTCGATGGCAGCGAGCAGGTCGCGGACGGCCTCGGCACCCATGCCACCCTTGAAGTACATGGAGTAGTAGCGGGTCATCTCGCGGAACAGCGGCTCATCGGAAATGAGGTCGCGCTCGCTGAGCTTCATGAAGGCGTTGAAGGCGTCCGTGCGGAGCTGCTTCTCGTCCTTGCACTCTTCCTCGATGTCGACGATGCCAGAGGCGATCTCCTCGGGGGTCAGCGGCTCCTCGTCGGAGAACTCGTCGAAGTTCTCGGGGTTGCCCTGCTCCTTGAGGGACTCGATCTGGCGGGCGCACTCGGCATCGATCTCTTCCAGATCGGCGGCGAGCTCCTCGCGCAGGTCGTCAGCGTCGGCCTCGCGAGCCTCGTAGTCGACCTCGGTGATGATGTAGCTGGCAAAGTACAGAACCTTCTCGAGGTCCTTGGACTTGATGTCGAGCATACGGCTCATCGGGAAGCTCGTGGGGCTCTTGAAGTACCAGATGTGGGACACGGGAGCGGCGAGCTCGATGTGGCCCATGCGGTCGCGACGCACCTTGGCCGAGGTGACCTCGACGCCGCAGCGCTCGCAGACGATGCCCTTAAAGCGGATGCCCTTGTACTTGCCGCAGGAGCACTCCCAGTCCTTGGCGGGACCGAAGATCTTCTCGCAGAACAGGCCGTCCTTCTCGGGCTTGAGGGTACGGTAATTGATGGTCTCCGGCTTCTTGACCTCACCGTGCGACCAGGAACGGATCTGGTCGGCGGAGGCAAGGGAGATCTTTACCGAGTCAAAATCAGTAGCTTCGAAATCTGCCACAGTCAACTACTCCTTATCAGTGGTCGTGGCGGCGACAGCCTCGGGTGCCTCGGCGGTCTCGGCATCCTCGGCCTCGACGTCGGCGTCAACGCCGGCGAGCGCAGCCAGGTCGTCGAGAGCAGAGGTCTCCTCGGCGGTCACAGGGGCGGAGGCGTCCTCGTCGGCATCGTGCATGGGCTCGATGTCCAGTGCGAGCGAACGAATCTCCTTGACGAGAACCTTGAAGGACTCGGGGATACCCGGAACCGGGACGTTCTCGCCCTTGACGATGGACTCGTAGGTCTTGACGCGGCCCACGGTATCGTCGGACTTGACGGTCAGGATCTCCTGCAGGACGTTGGAAGCACCGTAAGCGTACAGTGCCCAAACTTCCATCTCGCCGAAGCGCTGGCCGCCGAACTGGGCCTTGCCGCCCAGAGGCTGCTGGGTAACCAGGCTGTAAGGGCCGGTCGAACGAGCGTGGATCTTGTCGTCGACCATGTGGCCGAGCTTGAGGATGTAGGACGTACCCACGGTAATGGGCTCGCGGAACTCCTCGCCGGTGCGGCCGTCGAACAGGCGGGTCTTGCCGCGCTCGTCAAGCTGGGTGACGAACTCGGGGCGCATGTGATCGCCAAAGGCAGCGGTGGCCTTGTTGAGCATGTTCTTGTTGGCGCGACGGATGACCTCGGCGATCTCGTCCTCCTTGGCGCCGTCGAAGACGGGCGTCGAGACGAAGAACGGACCGGGGACATACTTGTCGGAGTCGGCATCCTCGGTATCCCAACCGCAGGCAGCAGCCCAGCCAAGGTGGCACTCGAGCAGCTGACCGACGTTCATACGCGAAGGAACGCCCAGCGGGTTGAGGATAACGTCGATCGGGGTACCGTCAGCCATGTAGGGCATGTCCTCGACCGGCAGAACGTTACAGATAACGCCCTTGTTGCCGTGGCGACCGGCGATCTTATCGCCCTGCTGGATCTTACGACGCTGGGCGACGTAGACGCGCACCTGCTCGTTGACGCCGGGGGCCAGGTCGTCGCCGTTCTCGCGGCTAAAGCGGACGACGTCGATGACGCGGCCATAAGCGCCGTGAGGCATCTTAAGGGAGGTGTCGCGAACATCGTGAGCCTTGGCACCGAAGATGGCGCGCAGCAGGCGCTCCTCGGCGGTCAGAGCGCTCTCGCCCTTAGGCGTGACCTTGCCGACCAGGATGTCGCCAGGGCCGACCTCGGCGCCGATGCGGATGATGCCGTCCTCGTCGAGGTTGGCAAGCATGTCCTCGGAGAGGTTCGGGATCTCGCGAGTGATCTCCTCGGGGCCGAGCTTGGTGTCGCGGGCGTCGATCTCGTGACGGGTGATATTGATGGTCGTCAGCAGGTCCTCGGCCACCAGGCGCTCGGACACGACGATACCGTCCTCGTAGTTAAAGCCTTCCCACGGCATGTATGCCACGGTGAGGTTCTGACCCAGTGCGAGCTCGCCATGGTCGGTCGAAGGACCGTCAGCCAGGGGCTCGCCCTGCTCAACGGTGTCACCGACGCGCACGAGCGGACGGTGGTTGATGCAGGTGGACTGGTTGGAGCGCTGGTACTTGGCCAGGTGATACTCGTCCATGCCGCCGGCATGCTTGACGATGATCTTGGCGGCGTCGGCAAAGATGACCTCGCCGGCGTTCTTGGCCAGGGTGACCTCGCCGGAGTCCAGGGCGGCGCGACGCTCCATGCCGGTACCGACATAGGGAGCGGCAGGGTGAACCAGCGGCACGGCCTGACGCTGCATGTTGGCGCCCATCAGCGTACGCTTGGCGTCGTCGTGCTCGAGGAACGGGATCAGCGTGGCTGCGACGGAGAGCATCTGACGCGGCGAGACGTCCATGTAGTCGACGTCCTCGACGGGCACGTCGGCGGGAGCGCCGAAGGAGCCGTCGAAGTCGCGGGTACGGGCGATCACGGTGTGCGGGCGGACAAGCTTGCCCTCGGCATCGGTCGTGATGAACTCGTTGGTCTTGGGATCGAGCGGCGTGTTGGCCGGCGCGATGACGTGCTTCTCTTCCTCGTCAGCGGTCATCCAGTCGATCTGGTCGGTGGCAACGCCGTTCTCGACGCGACGGAACGGAGCCTCGATGAAGCCGTACTCGTTGACGCGGGCGTAGAGGGCGAGCGAGCCGATCAGGCCGATGTTGGGGCCTTCGGGGGTCTCGATCGGGCACATGCGGCTGTAGTGCGAGTTGTGGACGTCGCGGACGGCCGTCGGCACGTTGGTGCGGCGGCTGGAGCCGGACTTGTGGCCGGCAAGACCGCCAGGGCCGAGTGCGGACAGACGGCGCTTGTGGGTCAGACCGGTCAGGGGGTTCGCCTGGTCCATGAACTGCGAGAGCTGCGAGGAACCGAAGAACTCCTTGATGGAGGCCACGATCGGGCGGATGTTGATGAGCGACTGCGGGGTGATCTCGTCGATGTCCTGGGAGCTCATGCGCTCACGGACGACGCGCTCCATACGGCTCATGCCGATACGGAACTGGTTGGCGACGAGCTCGCCGACGGTGCGGATGCGGCGGTTGCCAAAGTGGTCGATGTCGTCGACCTTGAAGCCCTGCTCGCCGGCAGCGAGGGACAGCAGGTAGCGCAGCGTCGCGACGATATCCTCGTCGGTGAGCACCGTGACCTCTTCCTCGGTGGTGAGGTTGAGCTTCTTGTTAACCTTGTAACGACCGACGCGGGCCAGATCGTAGCGCTGCGGGTTGAAGAGCAGGCCCTCGAGCAGGCTGCGGGAAGCGTCCACGGTGGGAGGCTCGCCCGGGCGCAGGCGACGGTAGATCTCGATAAGGGCATCCTCGCGGGTGAGGGCGGTGTCGCGCTCCAGGGTGCGCTTGATCACATCGGAGTTGCCGAGCAGCTCGATGATGTCGTCGTTGGTGACGGCAATGCCAAGGGCGCGCAGGAACATCGTGGCGCTCTGCTTGCGCTTACGGTCGATGGAGACCATGAGCTGGTCGCGCTTGTCGACCTCAAACTCAAGCCAGGCACCGCGGGACGGGATGATCTGGGCCTTGTAAATCTGCTTGCCCGAATCCATCTCGGAGCTGTAGTACACGCCCGGGGAGCGGACGAGCTGCGAGACGACGATACGCTCGGTACCGTTGATGATGAAGGTGCCCTGATCGGTCATCATGGGGAAGTCGCCCATGAAGACGAGCTGCTCCTTGATCTCGCCGGTCTCCTTGTTGGTGAGACGGACGTCGGTCAGAAGCGGGGCCTGATAGGTCATGTCCTTCTCGCGGCACTCCTCGACGGTGTGCGCGGGGTCGCCGAACTGATGCTCGCCGAAGGTAACCTCGAGAACATGGTTCTGGCTCTGGATGGGGCTGGATTCCTTGAACGCCTCACGAAGGCCCTCGTCCTTAAAACGCTCAAAGGATTCCCTTTGAACAGAGATAAGGTTGGGGAGCTCCATGGCCTCCGGGATTTTCCCGAAGCTGACGCGCTTGCGCTCAGTGGCAGTGTATGCGTAGGTCACCAGGTTTTTCCTCCTTCACGGAAATGCTCGGTGGGTTGGCGAGGCATAGCTTCGCCAGTTATCGCAACCTAATAGTTTATCAGGTACCGACCGTTGGGCAAGAAAAGCCTTGACGCGATTGAGTTTTTGGAGTAGCAAAGTTTTTCGACAGAAAACACGCAGGTAGATGTATGTGTATCGAACATCTGTTCATATATTTTCTGTGAACAGAGAGCCGGCAATCGAAGCTCTTATAAAAAAACGGGCGCGAACCGAGGTCCGCGCCCGTAAATGTCGATGCCCGAAGGCTTATTTGCGCATCAAGCCGCCGCGCTCGTCGATGGCGTCCCAGAAGGCGCTGGCAAAGCGAGGATCGCTTGCGGCCATGAGGGCGTTGGTGGCCATCCAGCCAGAGGGAGTGCCGGTGTCGTAGCCCGAGAGCGGGTCGATGACGACAGCGTACATGGCCTCGCGGTCGAGCGAACGGGCCATGCCGTCGGTGAGTTGAATCTCGCCGCCCTTGCCGGCCTGCTGATCTGCCAGCAGGTCCATGACCAGCGGGCTCAGCAGGTAACGACCGACGATGTACAGGTTGGACGGAGCAGCCTCGGGAGCGGGCTTCTCGACCAGACCGCCGATACGCCAGACAGCGCCCGGCTCTGCATCGGCAACGTCCTCGGCACCCTCGAGCGAACCGACGCGCTCACCGGCGATAACGCCGTAGCGGCTGACTTCCTCGGGCGAGCAAGCAGCGACGGCGATAACCGAAGCGCCACCGTGCTCCTTGGAAACGGCGAGCATCTTGTCGCAGATGTCGCGGTTAGGCACAACGTAGTCGCCCAGAAGAACCAGGAAGTTCTCCCCTGCCACGGCGTCGGCAGCAGAGCGGATAGCATGGCCGAGGCCCTTGGGCTCGTACTGATAACGGAAGTCGACCGGCATACCGCCAGCGTGGGCGACGGCATCGGCATAGGCGTTCTTGCCGCGCTCGCGCAGCAGGTTCTCGAGCGAGCGATCGGGCTGGAAGTAGTTCAGTAGCTCGGGCTTACCGGGAGATGTAACGATGATGGCGTCGTCGACTTCCTCGGGGTCGAGCGCCTCCTCGACGACGTACTGAATGACGGGCTTGTCGAGCACCGGCAGCATCTCTTTGGGCGTGCACTTGGTGCCAGGCAGAAAACGCGTGCCAAGACCGGCGGCGGGGATGATTGCCTTCATGTTATTCAAAGATCCTTTCGCAGGCGCAAAAGCGCCCCATGCGTGCGGCGCACGGCCGCAGACCAAATTGCGATACCCAAGCATCTTACCGCTGGAACTATATGTCGCTACAAGGCAGAGACAATTCTTCAGCAGGTCAACGCAAATTATTGCTCGAATGGTGCAATTTTATTGCCCAACGGCAGGGCACCCGATACGACGCAAATCACAGAATACGGCAGTTTGAGCTACCGATGTCGAGGGACTGAAAAACAAAAAAGACGGGGCTCGCAATGCGAACCCCGCCTGCAAAGAAATCTGGCGAGAAAGCCTGATTACTTGAGGGTGACAGCAGCGCCAGCAGCCTCGAGCTTCTCCTTGGCAGCCTCGGCGTCCTCCTTCTTGGCACCCTCGAGAACAGCCTTGGGAGCGCCCTCGACGACCTCCTTGGCCTCCTTCAGGCCAAGGTTGGTGAGCTCACGGACGGCCTTGATGACCTGGATCTTGTTGTCGCCGAAGCCCTCGAGCACGACGTCAAACTCGGTCTTCTCCTCGGCCTCAGCAGCGCCAGCAGCGGGAGCGGCGACAACAGCGGCAGGAGCAGCGGCGGAAACGCCGAAGGTGTCCTCGATAGCCTTAACGAGCTCGGAAGCCTCGAGAAGGGTCATTTCCTTAAGAGCATCGATGATCTCATCGGTGGTAAGCTTAGCCATTTCTAAGTCCTTTCGGTTTCCGTGCGGATGCACGGAGATCAGTTAAAACACGGCGCGAATGCGCCAGGGGTGCGGCGTTGCCGCCGCGGGTGAAAACAGCAACTAGGCTGCCTTCTGCTCGGAGACCTGCTGGATCGAACGAGCGAGACCAGAGGAAACGCCGTTGACGCAGACAGCGATGTCGCGAGCGAAACCGGAGATGAGACCGGCGATCTGGCCGAGAAGCTGATCCTTGGTGGGCAGCTCGGCGATAGCCTTAACATCATCAGCGGAAACGGCCTTGCCGTCGGAGATACCGCCCTTGATCTCAAGGACACCCTTGGACTTAGCGGAGAAGTCCTTAAGGGTCTTAGCGGCCTCGACCGGCTCGGTCTCGTAGAACACATAAGCGACGGGGCCGGCGAGGATCTCGTCGAGCTCGGGCTGCTCCTGGTTCTTGAGAGCGATCTTGACCAGGTTGTTCTTGTAGACCTTCATCTCGGCGCCGCACTCGCGAAGCTGATGACGCAGCTCCTGAGCCTGCTTAACCGTCAGACCGTTGTAGTTGACGACGAACAGACCGGCGTTCTCGGCGATACGAGACTCGATCTCTGCAACCTTGTCGATTTTGTACTGCTGGGGCATGAATTACACCTCCTCGAATTCTTTCCGGGCACGGTCCGCCACAAGGACGTGACGGGGGCATGTCCAAAAAGAAAGCCCCCGCGCTGCATGAGCGACGGGGGCGAGAAGACATATCTACTCGACCACCTCGGCTGGCGGGAAGTCCCATTAAGCTCGCGGGTAAGACCCGTTTGCGCCGGCTGTCTCTGGCAGCGGATTCGTGCGTGAACCGAAAGTATTATGGCGGGGACCCCGGCG
>CALJMO010000056.1 GCA_937982065.1 uncultured Collinsella sp. | reverse complement strand
TTCGTTAAACGGGCGCTAGGGCGTCACCCTTACACCAACATTTTCGACGCGATCGCCCAGGCGCACCACCGTCTCGATCTGTAACATCTAGCAGCCATTTTTGATCCTAGATGTTACAGATCGAGACAAACCGAGAACCACTACAAAGGGGACGGGTACCTTTGTAGTGGTTGCAGTCTCTATTTACTTACCGAACCCGTGCTTCCCGATTCGCCGCTCCAGGGCATCTCATCCTCGAAGAGCCATATACGGGCAGACCCACTATCGCGTGCAGTCTGCGGGTCGGGCAAGCAGGTCTGTTCATAGGCATCTTGGATACACTGACCCATAAAATCGTTGAGCTCGGCCTGGTCGCCCTCCATGACATAGGCTGCATCGCCAGCCATGATGTAAATACCCGGACCCTCATTGCCCTCGTAACCCGGATCGTACGAGACATCACATAACTTTGCGCCGTTTGCAGTGTCCAGCTCGATGGAAGAGTGACATCCGCCAACCATGTCGTTCGCTTTTGCCCGATAGGACGCATATCCGTACCAACGCTTAAATGTTTTGCCCTTGAGTAGCTCGGACGCCCTATCGATCAGGCTTGTATCCGTGGTATAGCGCATGGCCCCAAGCTGAATACTCGGATAATTGCTAATACCCAGCACAGCCGGCTGCTCATCAAAATCAACGGTAATGGTCTCGGGCTTGTCGTCGCCGGTCAGAAGTTCGACAGATTGAGCCACAGGCTTGACCAACGGCTCCGTCACCGCAGCAGGTAGAAATGCCATACCGACAGCGCCCGCGCCAACCACAGCGATCGCAAGCGCCAAGACAATCAATCCAATACGGGCAGAACGGCTCACGGCAAAACACCCCACAATGCAAACCTTCGCCACCTGCACTAATGATACCGCCAGCTAACACTATTACCAAAAGAAGCCGCGCGCTCCTCACCACCACAAAGGGGACAGGCACCTTTGTGGTGGTTTTCGACGCTAACGGTCGACCATCTCGCGCCATGAGATTAAACTTGAATTGTTCTCTGAACATATCCATTTCTGCCTATCCTCAACAGATCTTTGTCTCGAGGAGCGCATATGAAGCCGTCTCATTCCACCGGTCGCAACGTCATCGCCATTCTCGCCATACCCATCGTGATGCTCTTCCTTATCGTCATCACGCCCTTTTCTTTTGGTATCGCCTCGCCCTTCGATCTTTGCGGGATGATCGACGCCGGCTCGCGTGCCACCTCGCTCTCCTTTGTCTGCCGTGGCGTGTTCTACGAATATGCAATTCCCACCGGAAGTTGGCAGTCCAAGTTACCGTTGCTCGGCAAGGTCGACGGATGCTCCCCCTATTTCTGCCTTGAACCTCAGGCGCTAAACTATCTGATCGACGACCAGCCACTCGACTCCATCACCCTCGCCTACGACTACGCACCAAACACCGATGAGCGCCACATGAACCAAGTCCTCGACAAGCTGCTTGGACAGTGCGGGCTCACCGCGGAAGCCGGTCGAACCATCTATAGCAACCGGAAATTAAAGCGAACAGAACTCCGCCGTGTCGGAAAAATCAAAGGGCGAAACGGGGCCGCCTACTGGGATGCCTGGGCAACACGCGACAAGGGCGAATTCGGACACAGCACCTATATGGTCACTGTCTACACCAAAGACGGAATTAAGGACAATGTTGACGATTTCGCGTCATCCAAACTCGGCATCCCCAAAACAACCAAGCCCGCCAGCCCAGATGAAATCCTGTAGAGACGCTCATTAACATACCGCTCAACAATCACAACAACATCGAGCTCGTTCCCCACCGCCACAAAGGTGCTTGTCCCTTTGTGGCGATTTTCGACAAAAAGAAGCCGCCCCATTAACAGAGGTGGCATCAAGCAAGTCTATTTATTAGCGTCCCTCAAGACCCAACGAGAACGTCGCGGTAGCCCCGGCCAAACCTTCCCCTCGGGCGACCCTCGCGAAGCGCGTGAGCACGAGGGGAAGGTTTGGCCGGGGCGTACAGCAACGTTACTCGGCAGCGGCCTTGAACTTGTTGTAGTTGATCAGGCAGCCGGCCTTGACGATGGCACGCTCCTCTGCCGTCATATCGGCAATGTAAAGCTCAATCTGCTCGACCGCACCATCGGCGCGCACTACGTAGGCGGCGATGTCCTTTAGATCGCCATCGAGCGCGGCGCGGATACCCGGCACAAAGACGTAGTCGCCCACCTCAAAGTTGGGCTCGGCCTCCATCTGGAAGGGCACCATGCCCCAGTTCATCACGTTGGAGCGATAGCGCTTGGTGGCGTACTCGTGGACGATGTTGGCCAGGCCGCCGATCACGCGCTGGCAGCTCGCGGCCTGCTCGCGGGCGGAACCGTCGCCGGGCTTCTTGGCATAGAGCATGGAGCCGTACTCGGTTGCTTTGGCGTCTGCCGCGACACCCGCGCCAGCCAGCGCCTCAAACACGCCGGCAAGCTCGGCATCGAGTGCCGCCAGGTCGCCTGCGACCTCGCCGGCCACGCGGCGCTTCTCCACCGCGTCGACCTCCTTGGAGCGGCCCACGTAGGCAGGGTCGCGGCGGCTGAGCGTAAACTCGGCCAGGCCCAGCGGGTTGGAGCGGAAGGAGCTCGTCTCACCCGAAGGGATGAGCTCGTCGGTCGTGGTGACCGGGTCCATGATCTTGGAGCACACCTTGAGCAGGATATCGTCGCCGAGAGGCTCCATCGCGGGCCACGGCTTGATGTTGGGACCCTCGACCAGCTCGTCGGCAGGCTCCGCCTTGCCAAAGCCCCAGTACACGCGCTTTTTGTACGGCGCGTCGTCAAAGGTGTACTCGCAGGCCTCGTCCCAAGTCTCCTCGGGCAGGTCGGTCGCCGGCGTCAGGACGCCACCGTTGGCAGCCGTTGCCGCAATGGAGCGGGCGTCCATCAGGGCCACGGCGCTCAGCTGGCCATTGCCCGGCTTGGAACCCTCGCGGTTGGGGAAGTTGCGCGTGGTGTGGCGGATGGACAGGCCGTTGTTGGCAGGCGTGTCGCCGGCACCGAAGCACGGGCCGCAGAACGCCGTGCGGACGATCGCACCGGCCTCCATAAGGTCGTAGATGAAGCCACGGCGCGTGAGCTCGAGTGCCACGGGCTGGCTCGTGGGATAGACCGACAGCGAGAACTCGCCGCAGCCGGTGTTGGCGCCCTTGAGCACGCGGGCAGCCTGGACCACGGAGTCGTAGTTGCCGCCCGAGCAGCCGGCGATAACGCCCTGCTGCACGTGCAGCTTGCCGTCGACGATCTTGTCGAGCAGGCTAAAGTGTGTCTTGCCCTCGCCGATCTTGGCGGCCTCGAGCTCGACCTCATGCAGGATGTCCTCGAGGTTCTCGTTGAGCTCGTCGATCTCAAAGCCGTTGAAAGGATGGAACGGCAGCGCGATCATGGGCTTGATGCTCGACAGGTCGACCTCGACGCAGCCGTCGTAGTAGGCGACATCGGCGGGCTTGAGCTCGCGGTAGTCGTCGCCGCGGCCGTGCATGGTCAAAAACGCGCGCGTGTCCTCGTCGGTGGCCCAGATGCTCGACAGGCAGGTGGTCTCGGTGGTCATGACGTCGACGCCGTTGCGATAATCGGTCGTCATGCTCGCAATGCCGGGGCCCACGAACTCCATGACCCTGTTCTTAACGTAACCCTTGGCAAAGACGGCGCGGATGATGGCGAGCGCCACATCGTGTGGGCCAACGCCGGGGCGCGGGGCGCCCGTGAGGTAGATGGCAACGACGCCGGGATAGGCAACGTCGTAGGTGTCGCGCAGCAGCTGCTTTGCCAGCTCGCCACCGCCCTCGCCCACGGCTATGGTGCCCAGAGCGCCGTAACGGGTGTGCGAGTCGGAGCCCAGGATCATCTTGCCACAGCCGGCGAAGTTCTCACGCATAAAGGAGTGGATGACGGCGATGTGCGGTGGGACGAAGATGCCGCCGTACTTCTTGGCCGCGGAAAGGCCAAAGACGTGGTCGTCCTCGTTGATGGTGCCCCCCACGGCACACAGCGAGTTATGGCAGTTGGTGAGCACGTAAGGCAGCGGGAACTGCTCCATGCCCGAAGCGCGCGCCGTCTGGATGATGCCGACAAAGGTGATGTCGTGGCTCGCCATGGCGTCGAAGCGAATCTTGAGCGCCTCGGGGTCGCCGGACGTGTTGTGTGCTTGAAGGATCGAATACGCGATGGTGCCACGCTTGGCATCCTCGGGCGTCTGCTTAATACCGCGCTCGGCAGCCTCGGCCGCAGGCACAACCTCGCTGCCGTTACGCAGGTAGATGCCGTCCTCGTACAGCTTGACCATACTGTCTCCCACTCTGCCCAAAAGATTTGGGCGCATAGCATACATTCGTTCAATATCGTGCCATAGAACGGTTGCGAGTGGGTTACGAATCTGCGCGTTCACTTTATCTCAGTAAAGCAAAGGACGAGCCCCTTGCATCACTCTCTGGACAAGGAGTGTCCCAAAGTGCCGGCACAGAAGGAACGTCCCCAAGTGCCAGCCAAAAATGGGAGTGGATAACCTCCCGTTTCTAGCCCTCAAGCGGACCAAAAGTGGGAGATTATCCACTCTCATATTGTTAGGATTTGCGTCGTAGAGCCGCCGTAACTAAAGATCGGTTCCCGCGCCCAAAAGCTTGCGCATGACTTGCTCGGGGTTGACCGAGCCGTCGCGCGGGGCCAGGGCGGTGATCTTCTTCTGCATCTTGTACTCGTGCAGTTCGTCCTCGAGCTGGCGCACGCGGGCACGGAGTTTTTCGTTCTCGCGCTCGCGCTCCTCGGCACGCTCCTTCATATCGAGGATGCGCACCACGCCGGCGAGGTTGATGCCCTCGTCGGTAAGCTGGTTGATGAGCTCCAGGCGCTCGATATCGGCGCGCGAATACAGACGCGTGTTGCCTCCCGAACGCTGGGGATTCACCAGGCCCTTGGACTCGTAGACGCGCAGGGTCTGCGGGTGCATGCCGGTCAGCTCGGCCGCCACGCTGATCATGTACAGCGGTTTGTTCCTATTGTCCTCGGCCATACTACCTGACCCCTTTCCGTCTCGTCCTCATCCATCATAAGCCCGTGGCCGCCCGTGGGCCATGCGGCCAGGCTAGTACGTCGCCTTGTAACGGTTGACCTTCTCGCGGTAGTCACGCGTATCGGCCTCGCGCAGCTTGGTCATGGCATCGCGCTCATCGTCGGACAGGTTCGAGGGAACCTGCACCTTGATCTCGACGAGCAGCGCACCCGTGCGGCCACGGTGCTTAACGTCGGGCGCCCCCATTTCCTTAAAGCGGAACTTCTTGCCCGTCTGGGTGCCAGCGGGCACCTTCAGACGAACCGTCGCGCCGCCGGGCGTGGGCACATCAACCGTGCAGCCGAGCGCCGCCTCGTAGACCGAGATCGGCACCTCCATGGTCACGTCGGCACCCTTGCGCTTAAACAGCGGATGCTCCTCCACGTGCGTGGTCACGACCAGGTCGCCGCGCTCGCCGCCGGCAACGCCGTACTCGCCACGACGCTTGTAGCGCAGTTTGCCGCCGTCGACCGCACCCGCAGGCACCGAGACCGTAATGGTCTGCTGCTCGCCCGTCGAGGGAATGCGGTAGGTAACCTTGTGCGTCACGCCGCGAAACGCGTCCTCGGCCGTCACATCGACGGTCAGCGACAGGTCGCCGCCCTTGCGTGCGCGGTTGCGGCCCGCGCCCGCACCGGCAGCGCCCGCAGCCCCGGCAAAGCCCGAGCCCCAATCGCTGCCCCAGGCGCCGTTGCCGCTAAAGATGCTGTCGAAGATGTCGCCCCAGCCGCTGGCACCCGCGCCGGCACCGTAGCCGCCGCCATACGCGCCGCCTGCGCCCGGCATGCCGCCAAACATGAGCATCTGGTCGTACTCTTTGCGCTTCTTCTCGTCCGAAAGCGTCTCGTAGGCCTCGCTGATCTCCTTGAACTTGGCCTCGTCGCCGCCGGCATCGGGGTGATATTTTTGCGCGAGCTTGCGAAACGCGCTCTTGATCTCTTTGTCGGAGGCGCTCTTGGATACGCCCAGGATGTCATAGAAGGTTTTGCCTGCAGCCATCGTAGCTCCTCTCCTGTTTCATCCGCCGCCCAGCGGGCGACGGCTCATGCTTTCATATGGCACTAGGCCAGAAAGGGCCCCGGGTGTTGCCCCGGGGCCCTTCTCAATTACTCCTCGGTGCTCTCGACCGTATCGGCCGTAGCATCCTCGGGCGCCGCTTCGGGCTCCGGTGCGGGGCGCTTCTCGCCACCGTAGGTCACTGTCACCATCGCGGAACGCAGGATGCGATCCGCCATGCGGTAGCCCTTCTGGTATACATCGTTGACGGTCTCATCGTACTGCGACGCGTCCTCGACGCGACCCACGGCTTGGTGCTCGAGCGGATCGAACGCCTCGCCCTTGGGGTCGATGGGCTCAACGCCCTCGTGCGCAAACACATCGAGCAGCTTGGCATGCACCGCGTCGACACCGTCGACGAACTGCTTAAAGTCGTCGGCAAGCTCCTGGCTGCGGGCATGGTCGATCGCACGCTCGATATCGTCGACCACCGGCAGCAGCGCGGTGACGAGCTTCTCGGTCGCGCGCTCGCGCTCGGCGATACGCTCATTGGCGGTGCGGCGACGGAAGTTCTCCCAGTCGGCCTGCAGACGGGCGGTGCGCTCGGTGGCGTCCTTTGCCTTGTCCTCGGCGGCCTTCTGAGCCTCTGCCGCAGCATCGAGCTCGTTGCGCACGTCGGCAAGCTCTTTCTGAGCCTGCTCGAACTTGAGCTTAAAGTCGTTGTCGGCGGCTTCCTCACCGGCGCGGATAGCGGCTTCCACCATCTCGTCCTCGGTCATCGTCGCCTCCTTGTTGGAATCCTCTACTTGGTTCTCGGCAGCCTCGGCGGCCGGGGCCTCGTTGGCCTCGGTAACGTCTGCGGCCTCTACGGGAATCTTCACGTCCTTCTCCTCAGAGTCAACGGGGGCGGCACCAACGGCGGCCGCCTCCGTGCGAGCTTTACGGGCGGACATGATTACTTGTCCTCGTCGTCCACAACCTCGTAGTCGGCGTCGACGACGTCATCGTCGGCAGGCTGGGCGCCGGCGGCACCGTCGGTCTGCTGCTGAGCGTCGGCGTAGACAACCTGGGCCAGCTCGTAGGCCACGGACTGCAGGGACTCGCCGGCGGCCTTGATGGCCTCGACGTCAGAGCCCTCGAGCGCCTTCTTGGCGTCGGCGATAGCGGCCTCGGCCTTGGACTTCACGTCGGCGGAAACCTTGTCGCCCAGCTCGTTGAGGGTCTGCTCGGTGGAGTAGCACAGGCTGTCGGTCTGGTTGCGGACCTCGACCTCTTCCTTCTGCTTCTTGTCCTCCTCGGCATGAGCCTCGGCGTCCTTGACCATACGATCGACTTCGTCGTCGGACAGAGCGGTGGAGCCGGAAATGGTGATCTGCTGCTCCTTGCCGGTGCCCTTGTCCTTAGCGGAGACCTTGACGATGCCGTTGGCGTCGATGTCGAAAGTGACCTCGATCTGCGGCACGCCGCGGCGGGCAGCCGGGATGCCGGTCAGCTGGAACTTACCGAGCGACTTGTTGTCGCGGGCAAGCTCGCGCTCGCCCTGGAGCACGTTGATCTCGACGCTGGTCTGGTTGTCGGCAGCGGTGGAGTAGACCTCGGTCTTGGAGGTCGGGATCGTGGTGTTGCGGTCGATCATCTTGGTCATGATGCCGCCCATGGTCTCGACGCCCAGCGACAGCGGGGTAACGTCGAGCAGCAGGATGCCCTCGACGTCGCCGGTGAGCACGCCGCCCTGGACGGCAGCACCGTCGGCAACGACCTCGTCGGGGTTCACGGACATGTTGGGCTGCTTGCCGGTCATGGTCTTGACGA
Organism: uncultured Collinsella sp.; assembly: GCA_937982065.1. Taxonomy (GTDB): domain Bacteria; phylum Actinomycetota; class Coriobacteriia; order Coriobacteriales; family Coriobacteriaceae; genus Collinsella. The sequence continues at coordinate 16,600 of CALJMO010000056.1, read as the reverse complement.
GCTCCTGGACGGCGGGCATACGGGTGGAGCCGCCGACGAGGATGACCTCGGTCAGATCGGAGAGCTTAAGCTTGGCGTCGCGCAGGGCGTTGGTGACAGGCTGCTTGCAGCGCTCGAGCAGGTCGCGGGTGATCTTCTCGAACTCGGCGCGGGTCAGCGTGTAGTTGAGGTGCAGCGGGCCGGACTGGTTCATGGTAATGAACGGCAGGTTGATGGTGGTCTGCTGGGCAGCGGAGAGCTCCTTCTTGGCGTTCTCGGCGGCCTCCTTCAGACGCTGCAGGGCCATGGGGTCCTGACGCAGGTCGACACCGTTCTCCTGCTGGAACTTATCGGCCATCCAGTCGATGACGCGCTGATCCCAGTCGTCGCCGCCCAGGTGGTTGTCGCCCGAGGTGGACAGAACCTCAAACACGCCGTCGGCGAGGTCGAGGATGGAGACGTCGAAGGTGCCGCCGCCCAGGTCGAAGACCAGGATGCGCTGGTCGGTGCCCTGCTTGTCCAGGCCATAGGCCAGGGCAGCAGCGGTCGGCTCGTTGACGATACGCTTGACGTTGAGGCCGGCGATCTTACCGGCGTCCTTGGTGGCCTGACGCTGGGCGTCGTTGAAGTAGGCCGGGACGGTGATGACGGCGTCGGTGACAGTCTCGCCCAGATACTTCTCGGCGTCGGCCTTCATCTTGGCGAGCGTCATGGCGCTCACCTGCTCGGCGGTGTAATCCTTGCCCTCGATGTCGACGACGGCACGGCCACCCTGGCCCTCCTTGACCTCGTACGGCACGGTCTTGATCTCGGAGGTGCACTCGGAGTACTTGCGGCCCATGAAGCGCTTGATGGAGAACACGGTGTTCTTGGGGTTGGTGACAGCCTGGTTCTTAGCGGCCTTACCCACGACGCGGTCGCCGTCGGCACGGAAGCCCACGACGGACGGGGTGGTGCGGTCGCCCTCGGCGTTCACGATAATGGTCGGAGAACCGCCCTCGAGGACGGCCATTGCGGAGTTAGTAGTACCAAGGTCGATACCAAGAATCTTGCCCATTAGAAATTCCCTCTCTCTTGTGCGTTTGCACCGACTCGGCGGTCTGCCGCGTGGCGCTTCGGCTTGTCTTTCAGGATGTAGTGTATCCCCTTATGGGCCGGAATATACAAAATCTAAGTCAATTCATATAAGATTTCTTATTGCTGAGAGTTTAGGTTCGCAAATGCGCAGGTAGACGCACTGTTTGAGTTCTAGGCAAATCTATCGAGATCTATGTAGAGATGACTGAGGTTTGGGTCCGAGGGTGCCTGGGGCTGCCTTGCGGAAAGCCTGTCCCAGTTTTCGGCAAAATAACGGGATGCCCTTTCCGCAGGCGCGCTCAATAGCTCAATATTTCAAGTCACCTTTAGCTAACATTTGCGCAGCTCAACGGCCCCACCTGCGTGTTTTTTAGTAAGCCGCGGCATACTCGGCGAACGGTATGAAGATGCCGGTCAGAGGGTATTGCAAACGGTCGCTCCCGTGGTATGTTTTTGCCCGAATCAAACCGGCGCGCATCGCCTGTAGCGTCGGTCAACAGAGAGGAAACTACCATGGCTCATCCCGTAATTGATGCCGACGAGTGCATCGCTTGTGGCGTTTGCGTCGACTCCTGCCCCGCTGGCGTTCTGGAGCTCCAGGACGTCGCTACCGTCGCTGACGAGGACTCCTGCGTCGCCTGTGGCGCTTGCCAGGACGCTTGCCCCGCTGGCGCGATCACCGAGATCGTCGAGGAGTAACAACTCCCCACTTGCACACTCAAAAGTACACCGTGCACAAAAAAGGAGGCCTCCGCATCGCCGCGGAGGCCTCCTTTTTTGTTCGGATAACTAATTTGGCACCGTCGCAGGTTGAGCTCACGTCAGCGAAAACGCCCCTAAGCGAGCAAGGTGACGTGAAAGAGGAGGGAAGCGTACTTTTGTACGCGACCGACGATTGAACGTCAGATTGCCGCTTAGGGGCGTTTGCAGCGTCAGCTACGATAGATCGTCCTCGTAGGGCATTAGGTCCGCCAAGTAGCCTTTCTCCTTGAGCATAGCCTCGATCTCATCGAGGGTTTGCTCGTCCTCCGCCGCGATGCGATGGAAGTGATAGCCGCTCGTCACCGTTAGTAGCGGGAAACTCTTGCCGCTCTCGATATCGTGCAGGTAGCGCTCAACATCGCGACGATTGCGGATGTCCAGGTCGGCCGTGATCTTGCCGTACACACGATGGTTGACGATCACGTTAAGCACGGCGCCACCCGCGTCGACGATACTCGTAAGTTCGTCGCCCGCCTGCTCCACGCTGTGGCGCACCTTAACAAGACGCGTGGGCACGGCGGGGCTGCTGGGGGCCTCCTGCAGCACATAACCACGGTTGGTCGCCACGACATCGTGCCCATCGGCACGCAGCAGGGCAATATCCTGAACCACGATCTGACGGCTCACGCCAACCTCGCGGGCAAGTGCGCTGCCCGAAACGGGCTCCTTGGCAACCTCGAGCACGTCCATGATGGCACGGCGACGCTCGCGGGCGTTCATTATTTACCGTCCAGCAGACGCAGGTGCTTAAGCGAGAGGTCGAGGATCGGCGCGGAGTGCGTCAGGGCGCCCGAGCTAATAAAGTCAACGCCCAGGTCGGCCAGGGCGCGAATGTTGTTGGCGTCCACGTTGCCCGAGCACTCGGTCTTGGCGCGACCGGCGATAAGCTCGATAGCGGCGGCCATGTCGTCATGGGTCATGTTGTCGAACATGATGATGTCAGCGCCGGCCTCCACGGCCTCGCGCACCATGTCCAGGTTCTCGCACTCGATCTCGACCGTCGTGGTAAACGATGCATGGGCGCGCGCCATCTCGATCGCACGCGTCACGCCACCGGCGGCGTCGATGTGGTTGTCCTTGAGCATGACAGCCGTCGACAGGTTATAGCGGTGGTTGCTGCCACCGCCGATCTCGACTGCCGCCTTTTCAAACACACGCATGCCCGGTGTGGTCTTGCGCGTGTCGACAAGCACGGTCTTGGTGCCCTCGAGCGCAGCCGCCATCCGATGCGTGTAAGTAGCGATGCCGCTCATGCGCTGCAGGTAGTTGAGCGCCACGCGCTCGCCCGAAAGCAGTACGCGTGCATCGCCGCGCACCTGGCCCACGTGGTCGCCGGCGTGCACCTCGTCGCCGTCGGCAACATCAAACAGCACCGAGCTCTGCGAATCCAGCAGCTCAAAGGTGCGAGCGAACACATCCAAGCCCGCGATGATGCCATCGGCTTTGGCGATAAGCTCCACCGTGGCGGGGCGCGCCGTGGGGCACACGCTCGCCGTGCTCACGTCCTCAAACGTAATGTCCTCGCGCAGAGCCTGCAGAATCAGATCATCGACGACGAGCTTCATGGTAATGGGATTCATGGTCTACTCCTCCACGGCCTGCGTGCCGGCGGCACGGGCCAAATCATCGATTGCCAGGGCGTCGGCGCTCAGGGCGCGATGACGGCCATCGAGCGCGGGATCGCCCGCCTGCTCCACGGCCAGCGACTCGCCGGTACGCATGTACCACGCGGCGCGACGACCCCAGACCAGTGCTTCGAGCAGACTGTTTGATGCAAGGCGGTTCTTGCCGTGAACGCCGTTGCAGGCCGTCTCGCCCGCGGCGTAGAGCTCGGGCATCGAGGTGCGGCCGTCCTTGTCGACCCACACGCCGCCCATAAAGTAGTGCTGCGTCGGCGTAACGGGAATGGGCTCGTCCAAGATGTCGCGGCCGTCCTCCAGGCAGCGCGCGCGAATGTTGGCAAAGTGCCCGGTCACCACGTCGCGCTCGACGGGGGCAAAGCTCAGCCACTCGTGCTCGGTGCCGTCCTGCTTCATCTGCTCGCGGATGGCGGCGGCGACAACGTCGCGCGGCTGCAACTCGTCGGTAAAACGCTCGCCGGCGGCGTTGAGCAAAATCGCGCCCTCGCCGCGGCAGCTCTCGCTGATCAGGAACGTGCGACCCGGCTGCGGCGAGAACAGACCCGTGGGATGGATCTGCACGTAGTCCAGGTGCTCCATCTTAATGCCATGCTCCTGAGCGATGTAGCAGGCGTCGCCCGTGAGCTGCGGGTAGTTGGTCGAGTGGTCGTACACGCCGCCAATGCCACCCGTCGCCCACAGCGTGTGGCGGGCATGGATCTTAAACGGCTTACCGGCATGCACGCCCTCAACGGCATTTGCCAGCTCGTCGGCGGGGCGAACCGAGTTGTCCTCGTCCACGGCTACGGCGACGACGCCGGTGCACACCGTGGCGCCATCGCGCTCGCCCGTTAGGATGTCGGTCATGGCCACGTGCTCCAAAATCTGCACGTTGTCCAGCTTGCGGACGGCCTGGAGCAGCTTAGTCGTGATCTCCTTGCCGGTGATGTCGGCATGGAAGGCGATGCGCGGACGGCTATGCGCGCCCTCGCGGGTAAAGTCGAGGCTGCCGTCAGCCCTGCGCTCAAAATCCACGCCCATGGCCAGCAGGTCGTTGATGACCGAGCGGCTCGAGCGAATCATGATGTCGACGCTCTCGCGGCGGTTCTCGTAGTGGCCGGCGTGCATGGTGTCCTCAAAGAAGGCATCGTAGTCCGAGCCTTCGGGCAGCACGCAGATGCCGCCCTGCGCGAGCATCGAATCGCACTCATCGACCGCGCCCTTGGAGAGCATGATCACGCGCGTGCTCGTCGGCAGATTGAGGGCCGCGTACAGACCCGCTACGCCGCAGCCGGCAATGACGACGTCGCACTCCATATCGGGGTATTGCTTGGTTTCCACAGGAATCCTCTCCCTTGAATGTGACATAAGGGACCGTCCCTCATGCAACATTGTTCTAGCGTGCTGCGTACTCGAGCATACGGTCGAGCGTGAGCTTGGCCTGGTCGGCAGCCTCGTCCGACACGCCGATCTGCACCTCGCCCTCACCCGTCTCCAGGCAGCGCACGAGCTTCTCGAGCGTGATGAGATCCATGTTGACGCAGGTGGGCTGCACCGCGGGGAAGTAGAACTTCTTGCCGGTGCCCTGGCAGCGGCGCTCGAGCTCGTAGAGCACGCCGCGGACCGTCACGATAATGAACTCGCTCGCGTCGGACTCCTCGGCATACTTGATGATGCCAGCGGTGGAGCCGATGTAGTCGGCCTCGGCCAGAACGTCGGCCTTGCACTCAGGATGCGCCAGCACGAGCGCGTCGGGGTGGGCCTCCGTCGCGTCGACGATCTGCTCGACGGTGATGATGTGATGGCGCGGGCAGTAGCCGTTGTTGAGGATGACGTGCTTTTGCGGCACCTGCTCGGCTACGAAGCGGCCCAGGTTTTGGTCGGGAATGAACAGGATATGCTGCTGCGGCAGCTCGGACACGATCTTGACGGCGTTGGAGCTGGTGACGCACACGTCGCTCCAGCTCTTGATCTCGACCGTGGAGTTGACGTAGCACACCACGGCCAGGTCGTCGCCGTACTCGGCGCGCGCCGCGTCAACCGTCTCGCGCTTGACCATGTGCGCCATGGGACAGTCTGCGCCCGGCTCGGGCAGCAGCACGGTCTTAGTGGGATTGAGCAGCTTGGCGCTCTCGCCCATAAACTCCACGCCGCACAACACGATGGTCTGCTGCGGCAGGCTCTTGGCGAGCTTTGCCAGGTAGAAGCTATCGCCGACGTAATCGGCAACGGCTTGGACCTCGGGCGCCACGTAATAGTGCGCCAGGATCACCGCGTCACGTTGGGTTTTTAGTTGCTGAATGGCCTCGACGAGCTCTGCGGGCACCAGTGCCGCACGCTCCGTTGCCGTCGTTGCCGATGCCAAGCCGGCCGCGATATCGCGTGCAAGCTCCGACGCATCCATGTTCGCGCTCTGTGCCATCAAGGCCCCTCTCTTTTGGCGAATCTTGGGGCTTTAGTATGACACCTAGGTTTACAGCTGACAAGACAGCTGTAAACCTAGGTGTAAAGTTGAAATAAAGATTCAATCATGTGGCAGGTCCATATTCGAACTGGCAAGCTGAGGATAGCTGAGCTCTCGATGGCGCAGGAGGCATCTTTCGCCACCGCAATACCGCTTGGCGCGAGTTGCACGCCGTGGGGCGCAAACGGTCCGCATCCCCGCAAGCGGCGCGTACCCGATGTGGCAAAATCGAACTACTTAAGGGGGCCGAATGCTCAAGATTATTGCCTGCGACGATGATGTCGCTTTTCTAGATAGACTGCACCGGATGATCGACCGTTGGTCGACCGAGACGGGCACGGCGGTCGATGTTGCGCTCGTCACACGCGGCGAGGACCTGCTGGCCCGCCATGCCGCATCGCGCGCCGACATCATTCTGCTCGACATGATCATGCCGCTCGTCAACGGCATGGACACCGCACGCGAACTGCGCCAGGCCGACACCGCCGTGCGCCTGGTGTTCCTCACCTCGTCGCCCGAGTTCGCGCTGGAATCCTACGAGGTCCGCGCCTTCGACTATCTGCTCAAGCCCGTGACTTACGAACGCCTGGCGCAGTTACTCGACGAGCTTTCGAGCATGCGCCCGGCGGCAACCGACGAGCTCGTGATCAAAACTTCCTTTGGCTACCACGCCCTGCGCCTGTCCGACATCGAATATGCCGAGGCGCGCAACAAGCACGTGGTCTTCCACCTGCGCGACGAACGCGATATCGAGGCACTCGAGTCATTCCGCAGCGTCGAGGACCGTTTGGTGCAAAATGCCACCTTCTTTAAATGCCACCGCAGCTACCAGGTCAACCTGCGCAATATCGATCACTTTGACCGCACGGACATCGTCATGCGCTCGGGCGCGTGCATCCCGCTTTCGCGCAGCTGCAAGCAGGGATTCCAAGACGCCTACTTTGCGGCGCGCTTTGAGGGTGGGAGACACTGATGGTCTCCTCGGTCGAAATGATCCTTTGGGCAATCCACCACGCCACGACGTTGCTCTTTGGCGTCTTTGCCTCGGCGGCGCTGTGCGGTATCGAAATCAATCGACGCCATGCACTCGAGTTGGTGGGGGTCGGAGTCGCAACCGGCGCTGCCTTTTCGATCGCCAATGCCGTCGGCGGCGAGCTTTTCGCCCGCCAGGTATATCCGCTCGTCGTGCATCTGCCGCTCGTCATCTATTTGTGCGCGCGCTACCGCCTGAGCCCGCTGCTTGCCGTACTCGGCATTACGAGTGCCTATCTGAGCTGCCAGTTCAGCAATTGGATGGGCATCGCCGCATTTGCCGCAACCGATTCTCAGATCGCGTACTATCTGGCGCGCATCGCGACCACACTCGCCGTCTTTGCCGTCCTGTTGCATTGGGCCGGCGACATCGGTCCACGCTTGGCGATTAAAAGCACCACCGAGCTGGGCATCCTTTTAATCCTGCCGCTCGTCTATTACGTCTTTGACTATGCCACCAACGTCTACACCACGCTGTTCCACTCGGGCTCGGTGGTGACGGTTGAGTTTTTGGCATTTGCGCTCTGTGCCTTCTATCTTATGTTTCTTGCCGTTTACCTGCGCGAATACGAAGAAAAGGAAACCGCCGAGCGAGAGCGCTGGATGCTCGAAACCCGCGACAGCGCCGCCATCAAAGAGCTCGAGGCTTGGCGTCAATCTGGGCGCGAGCTGTCGATTCTGCGCCACGACATGCGCCACTTCCTACGCGGCCTGGCCGCTTTAATTGAGGAGGGCCACACCGACGAGGCGCTCAAACGCATCGATGAACTCTGCGAAGCCGGCGATCGCACCGCCGTACGCCGCTTCTGCGCCAACGAGACCGTAAACATCGCGCTTTCGTCATTTAACTCGGATATCAATAGAAACGGCATTACCGCCAACCTGCGCGCCGCCGTACCCGAAACCATCCACGTAGGTGACGCCGACCTGTTTAGCGTGCTCTCAAATGCCTTGGAAAACGCTATCACCGCCGCAAGCGCCGCACCCCAAGGAAAGCGATTCGTCGACTTTGACCTGCGATTAGAGGACGGCCAGCTGCTGCTGTTAGTTTCCAATACGTTTGACCGCGCGCCGCGCATGGTCGACGGCATGCCCGTGACCCGGCATGCGGGCCACGGCTTTGGCACCAGGAGCATCAAACTTGCCGTGGAGCGCATGAACGGCAACTGCCAGTTCCGCATTAACGGCGATCGGTTTGAGCTGCGCGCTGTGATGTAGGGGCTGCCGTCAGCCTCGCTACAGCGGAGCGGCTGCCGGGGTCAGCTGCTTGATGTATGCCCACATGCGCTGCTTGGCGGCTTTGTCAGTGAGTGCCGCCTCAAAGCCGTCGAGCGCGAGCACGCGGCGGCCCTGCACATGGGCGACCAAGCCGGGCTTGAGCATAGCGGTATCGAAGTCGTCGATTGCCACAAGCATGTCGGCATAGGTCTCGCGCATGGTATCGGCCGCGCGATCGTCCAGCAGCAAGACCGCCTCGGGGTCCAAGGCCTCGAGCGCCTCGCGGAACAGCTCGCACGGTAGGCCCTCGCCTGTCGCGACCGCCCCGTCACCCACGCCGGCGACGCTTGCCAGCACGCAAAAATCCTCGGGCGCGTAGCCGATGGCCCCAAGCGCCTTGCGCAACGCCGCGCCATCCGGGCCGGCGGCAAGCTCGCCACCCGAACGCTCGGCCTCGTCCAAGTCGCCTTTGACTAGTACGATCGGCGAGCACGCGTTGCCCGCGATACGCACGCCGCGACCCGCGAGCGATGCGAGCTCCTGCTCGGCCGCCTGGGCGATGGCTTCTTTTTTCTGGCTTTGTGACGTGGACATGCGCTCTCCAATCGTTTGCGTGCCCACCATTATATAAAAGAGCTGCCCGCGAGTGGTTGCTTTGCGGGCGGCTGGGTATAAGCACGGTCGTACTGAGTTTTACGCGGCCGAGCCGCGTCGCATTATGGAGGTCACCATGGCTGACATTAATCAGATTACCCCCGAGAACTTCGATTCCATCGTTAACGACAGTCTGCCCGTGCTGGTCGATTTTTGGGCACCGTGGTGCGGGCCCTGTCGATCCCTCTCGCCCATCGTTGACGAGGTTGCCGATGAGCTGGCGGGCAAGCTTGCCGTTGCCAAATGCAACGTCGACGACAACCAGGACCTGGCCATGAAGTATGGCGTCATGAGCATCCCCACGCTGGTTGTGTTTAAGAACGGCGAGGAGATTGACCGCTCGGTTGGCGCTCTGCCCAAGGCGAGGCTGCAGGCGCTGCTGGAGAAGCATCTGTAATACGCTTGTTACATGTTGCCGTCTGCCTGCCGTCCATGAGCGCTTTTGCACCGCTCGCCGGACTTCTGGATGCACCGAGTGCAACCACGGATAGTATGGTAGTCACAAACAGCCCCCAGTGAACGGGTGCGGGTCGCACAGACTCGCACCCGTTTTCTTATGCAGCTGCGCACAGAGCGGGCGTAGTAAAATCTGAACCACTGAACTGCCCCATACAAAAGGAGATTTTCCATGCATGACGTCGGAATGAACATGAGCCAGCTTGCCATGAGCGTCAAGCAGGTCGACGACACCATCGAGCTCGCTCACGAGTGGAGCCATCAGCTGCTGCATGCGACCGAGAATTTTGACATGGAGCGCATCGGCGCCAAGCTCGAGGCCGCCATGGCCGCGCTCCACGAGGCGCATGACGCGCTCGAGGGCTACGAGGAAGCCATCGAGGCCGACCACAACTCCGTCGGCTCCGTGAAGCTGGTGTAAGGTGGCCGAACACGAGCACTGCTGCGGGTACGAGCACGAGCATCCGCACGGGGCGGACGGTGACGCGGGCTGCCACTGTAGTGGCTCCGGCTCCGAGCTGGTCCGTTTTTCGGTCACCGCGCCCGACGACCTGCTGCGCCGCTTTGACGAGCAGATTGCGCGCCGCGGCGACGTGGCCAACCGTTCCGAGGCCGTGCGCGACCTGATTCGTGCCTCGATTGCCAAGGAGCAGATGCGCACGCCCGATGAGCACGTTATCGGATCGCTCACCATGATTTACGACCATCACACCGGCGACCTGACGCGCCGCCTGGACGAGGTGCAGCACGACTACACCGACGAGATCGTATCGACGATGCACGTGCATCTGGATCACCACAACTGCTTGGAGATCCTGGCGCTCAAGGGTCGCGGCGAGCGCGTCTACGAACTAGCCGACCGTCTGCTGGGCCTGCGCGGCGTTAAGCACGGCGAGCTCACGTGTGCCGCCACCAGGCAGAGCCTGGGGCTGTAGCGGGATTTCCCGCAGCGCACCTGCCAAAAAGGGACAGGTTTGTTTTGGCAGGTTTAGCGTTTTACCTACCAAAAAAACCTGTCCTGTTTTGGTCGGTTTTGATGAGGGGAGTCGCATGCGGCATGTGCATATTCATGTGACGGGCATTGTGCAGGGCGTTGGCATGCGGCCGTTTGTGTATCGCGAGGCCATGGCGCATGGCATTTGCGGATGGGTGCTCAACTCGGGCGACGGCGTGCATATCGAGGCGCACGCTCCGGCCGATGCGCTCGATGCTTTTGTTGCCGCGCTTTCTGAGCATGCGCCCGCGGCGGCTCGCGTTGAGCATGTCGAGGTTGTAGACCTAGCACCCGGCAACTGGGATGCCGCTAACGAGCAGGGCTTTCACATTGTGGCGTCGCAGGACCAGACCGCGCACACGACGCTCGTCTCGCCCGATATCGCCACCTGCGACGATTGTCTGCGCGAGTTGTTCGATCCCGCCGACCGACGCTATCACTACCCCTTTATCAACTGCACCAACTGCGGCCCACGCTTTACCATCATCCGATCGCTGCCTTATGACCGAGCGGCCACATCGATGGACCGTTTCCCCATGTGTCCCAAGTGTGCCGCGGAGTATGCCGACCCACTCGACCGGCGTTTTCACGCGCAACCCGATGCCTGCTTTGATTGCGGGCCGCATATTACGTGGCGCGAGGCTGTAAACAGCGATGCGTGCGGGAATTCGTCCGCGACACCGGCCGTCGGCACCACACGCGAGGCCAGCGACGCTATCATCGAGCGCTGCGTTGAGCTGCTGGCCAGCGGTGGCATCGTCGCCATCAAGGGCCTGGGCGGATTCCATCTATCCTGTGACGCTGCCAACGAGCAGGCGGTGGCCGAGCTGCGCCGTCGCAAGCGTCGCAGCAATAAGCCGCTTGCCGTCATGGTGCGCAGTCTTGCCGATGCCGGGCGCCTGTGCCATATCGACGATGCTGAACGCGATCTGCTCGCCGGCAGTATCCGCCCCATCGTGCTGCTGCGCCGGCGGGCTGTTTGCGGGAACGACGGCGATTCTTCCGACGCCCTCGTACTCGCACCGTCCGTCGCGCGCGACCTGCCCGAGCTTGGCGTTATGCTCCCCTACACCCCGCTTCAGCATCTGTTGCTTGCCGCGGCAGAAGCCCGCGGTATGTACGCGCTCGTCATGACCAGCGGAAACCTGAGCGAAGAACCCATCGAGACCGACGACGACCTTGCCTGGGAACACCTCGTTGCCGCCGGCATCGCCGACGCGTTGCTCGGTAACGACCGCGCGATCCTCTCGCGCTACGACGACTCCGTGGTACGCGTGGTCGACGGCATCGTTATGCCCGTTCGCCGCGCTCGCGGATATGCACCCCAGCCGCTGCCGTTGCCGGCGCTCGAGGGCGCTCCGTCCTGTGTGCTCGCTTGCGGGCCACAACAAAAGGCCACGATTGCGCTCACGCGTGAAGGGACGAACGGCGAGGCAACCTGTTTTGTGTCGCAGCATATCGGCGATGTTGAAAACGGCGGGACCTTCGATGCCTGGAACGCCGCGCGCACGCGCCTGGAAGATCTCTTTGACTTGGCGCCCGCCGCCTTGGCCTGCGATTTACACCCCAGCTATCTATCGGGCCAGCGGGCGCGCGAGCAGGCGCGAAAATGCAATCTGCCGCTCGTCGAGGTGCAGCACCATCATGCGCATATCGCGAGCGTAATGGCCGAGGCCATCGCCGCGGGCCAGCTTACAACCGACGCGCGCGTCCTTGGCATCGCCTTTGACGGCACCGGCGCCGGCACCGATGGGACCATTTGGGGCGGCGAGTTTCTTGTCGCCGGCCTTGGCGGCTTTGAGCGCGCCGCGCATTTGCGCACCTGGGCGCTCCCCGGCGGGGCGGCCTCCGTGCGCGACGCCCGCCGCAACGCCTTTGCCCTGATCAGTGAGCTCGGTCTGCTCGAGCACCCAGGTACCGCTCGGCTTTTGAACAGCCTTGACGAGCAAACGCGCAGCATAACGGCAACGATAATCGAGCGCGGCATCAACAGTCCGCGCACCAGCAGCATGGGTCGTCTGTTTGATGCCGCAGCCGCGATTTTGGGCATTTGCGGCCAGGCAACCTACGAGGGCGAACCCGCCATCGAGCTCGAAGCCGCCGCCTGGCGCGCACTCGACAGCGAAATCGCCCATTTTTCCGACGATAACGCCGGCTATTTCGCATCTGGCCCATCGTGGTTGGACGGCTCCTATGTTCTGGACCAGAAAGCACTCTTTGTGGCACTTTTGGAGGGAATTGAAGCCGGAGCGCCCGCCGACAGGCTCGCGCTCGACTTCCATGTCGCCGTCGCGCGCTCCTCGGCGCGCATCGCCAGCGATATCTGCGTGCGCGAGGGCATCGACGCCGTCGCGCTCTCGGGCGGCGTGTTCATGAACCGACTTCTGCTTCAGCTCCTCACCCGCGAGCTCAAAAGCGCGGGCCTTGCTATCTTGGTCCCCCACACCGTACCCGTCAATGACGGCTGCATCGCCTACGGTCAGGCGGCGGTCGCAAGCGCTCGTCTTGCGCAGATTGCATCACAGTAGCTCGCCCTCGCACCCCACCGCGCCCAGCCGTCTCACAGGCGTAACGCGTTTGCCCGCGAACCCCGCGAGCGCTACCATCAACTGATGGATTATTGAGCGCCTATCCAGCGCAAAGCGTCTAAAAGGGGAACATTATGTGCCTTGCCGTTCCCGGTAAAGTAGTCAAACGCAACGATGGCCTCAAGGCCACCGTCGACATGATGGGCATCGAGCGCCCTGTTTCGCTGAGACTCGTGCCGACGGCGCAGGTAGGCGACTATGTTCTCGTGCACGCCGGCTTTGGCATCCAGATTGTCAACGAGCAGGAAGCGCAGGAAACGCTCGAGCTTGTTAATGCCATGTCCGAGCTGGTCGAAGAAGACCAGCTTGCCACCAACCCGGCCGAGGCATACTAGTGGCGGCCGAGCAGCCGGCGCGCCCCGGTATCGACTTCTCGGCATTCCGCGATCCCAAGCTGGCTCGCGAGCTCATCGAGCGCATTCATGAGCTTGCCGGCGGCCGCGCCATCAACCTTATGGAAGTCTGCGGCACGCATACCGTGAGTATCGGGCGCTATGGCTTTCGCTCCATTATGCCGGCCGGGCTCAAACTGCTGAGCGGTCCGGGTTGCCCCGTCTGCGTTACCGCCAACCGCGACATCGACCACGCAATCGCGCTCGCCAACATAGACGGCGCCATCATCACCACCTTTGGCGACATGATGCGCGTGCCCGGATCATCCACCTCGCTCGCTGCGCAAAAAGCGGCAGGGCGTGACATTCGCATCGTCTACTCCCCGCTCGACGCGCTCGACATTGCCGAGCAAAACCCCGATCGCCCGGTCATTTTTATGGGCGTGGGCTTTGAGACCACAACGCCCACCATCGCCGCCGCCATCTTGGAGGCCGAAGCGCGCGGGCTTTTGAACTTCTCGGTCTATTGCGCCCACAAGACCACGCCGCCGGCGCTGCGCGCCATCGCCAACGATCCCGAGACCGCCATCGACGGCTTTATCCTGCCGGGACACGTCGCCACCATCACGGGCTTGACGCCCTTTAGCTTTTTGGTCGATGAGTTCGATACCCCGGGCGTGGTCACAGGATTTGAACCGGTCGATATCCTGCAGGGTATCTGCATGCTGGTCCAGATGGTTGTCGAGGGCAAGCCCGCGATTGGCAACGCCTACCGCCGTGGCGTCAACACAGACGGCAACCCCGTGGCGCGCCAGCTGGTCGAGCAGGTGTTTGAGCCATGCGACACCACGTGGCGCGGGCTGGGGCCGATTGCCAACTCGGGCCTTTCCATCCGCCCCGAGTTCTCGCGCTTTGATGCCCGCGCTCGCTTTGACGTGCCCGTTGAGGCGACGGTCGAGCCGCGTGGGTGCCGCTGCGGCGACGTGCTGCGCGGGGCCCTTACGCCGAGCGACTGCCCTCTGTTCGGCCACGCTTGTACACCCGAGCACCCCGTCGGCCCGTGCATGGTGAGCTCCGAGGGCAGCTGCGCAGCATATTTCCGCTACCGAGGCTAATTGGTTCCGCCGTTCTAACGGACGGCGGACCGGTCGACGCTGAGCCTCACCCATATAATTCCACCCACGATTGGAGTTTTCGATATGTCCCATAGCGTTACCGATAGCACCGTCCTGCTGGGTCACGGCTCCGGCGGCCAGATGATGAAACGCATCATCGACGAGGTCTTTTTGGATGCCTTTGGGTCGCCCGAGCTGCTCGAGGGCAACGATGCCGGCGTCGCCGCGCTGCCCGCGAGCGGGCGCATCGCCATGTCGACCGACAGCTTTGTGGTCTCGCCGCAGTTCTTCCCCGGTGGCAACATCGGCCGCCTTGCCGTGTGCGGAACCGTCAACGACGTCGCGACCTCGGGCGCCAACGTGCGCTACCTGTCGTGCGGCTTTATCCTCGAAGAGGGCTATCCCATGGATAGGCTCCGCCAGATTGTGCAGACGATGGCCGAGACGGCGCACGAGGCGGGCGTGTCCATAATCACGGGCGACACCAAGGTGGTCGAGCGCGGCGGGGCCGACGGCGTCTATATCAATACCGCCGGCGTGGGCGAGGTGCCTGCGGGCGTGGCGCTCAGCGGCGCAAACTGCCAGCCCGGCGATGTCATCCTGGTCTCGGGTACACTGGGCGACCACGGCATCGCTATCATGAGCCAACGCGAGGGTCTGGCGTTTTCGAGCACCATCGAAAGCGACGCCGCGCCGCTCAACCACCTGATTGCCGATGTGCTTTCCGCAGCACCCGACACACGCTGCTTCCGCGACCCCACGCGCGGTGGCCTGGCCTCGACGCTCAACGAGTTTGCGCAGGCCAGCGGCGTTGCCATGGAGATCAACGAGGATGCCGTGCCCGTGCGTCCCGACGTGCAGGCCGCCTGCGAGATGCTCGGCTACGATGTGCTGCAGGTGGCAAACGAGGGCAAGATGGTTGCCGTCGTGCCGGCCGAGCAAGCCGATGCCGCGCTGAGCGCCATGCGCGCCGCCCGCTACGGCGAGAATGCCGCCATCATCGGCCGCGTGCTGCCACTTGCCGAGGGCGCCCATCCCGCCGTGCGCGTGCGCACCGGCTGGGGCTCGACCCGCATCCTCGACATGCTCGTAGGAGAGCAGCTGCCGAGAATTTGCTAACGACAAAGGCTCAGGGCTATTAAAGATATTCAGATTCCAAACATGCCCGGCACGCATGCCCAGTATCATGGGGTGCGTTTTACAACTCAAGCGGCAGGAGCACCCATGGCAGCAGCTTTTTCCCATGTGATCTTTGACCTGGACGGCACCATTCTCAACACGCTCGAGGACCTGGCGGCCGCCAGCAACCATACCTGCGAGGCGCACGGCTGGCCCACGTTTGCCGTTGACGAGTACCGCTACAAGGTGGGAAACGGCATGCTCAAGCTGGTTGAGCGCTTTATGCCCGCCGAGTACGCAGGCGACGGCCGCATGTTTGAGCAGACGCTTGCCGAGTTTAGGGCTTACTACGGCGAGCACAAGGAAGACCACACCGCTCCCTATGCCGGCACGATCGAGATGCTCGGCCGCTTGCGCGCCGCAGGCGTTCAGCTTGCCGTGCTCACTAACAAGGACCACGTCTCGGCGGCTCCGCTTATCGAAAAGTATTTTGGTTCCGAGCGCTTTGCGCTGGTGCAGGGCCGTGTCGATGCGTTTCCGCCCAAGCCCGAAGCACCCGTCACGCTGCATGTGATGGAAGAGCTAGGCGCCGACCCGGCGACCACGCTCTACGTAGGCGATTCCAATGTCGATATCCTGACCGGCCACAACGCCGGCCTTAAGAGTGCGGGCGTCAGCTGGGGCTTCCGCGGCCGCGCAGAGCTGGAAGCCGCCGGCGCCGACTACGTGGTGGATAGCCAGGCAGAGCTCGCGGCGCTGGTGCTGGGCGAGTAACGAGCGACACCGCTTAACGCAGCTGCGACAATTCTTCCGCGCGGAAAGCGCATCCCGTTTTGGAGCTCCGGAATGGGATGCGCTTTCCGTTTGAGGCGCATCAGGGAAACCGCATCCCGTTTCAGAGCAATATTCCAGGTCGCACTTTCCGCAACCCACCCCATCCGGAAAATGCGACCCACTATTCGGCCAAAAACCGGGTCGCATCTTCCCAAGCACTCGATGCAACGCTGGCACAAGGAGTGTCCCCAACTGCCGGCAGAAAAGGAACGTCCCCAGCTGCCGCCTTCGGCAGCGATGGCAACGCCACAGGTACAAGCGCCACTTTAAGCCAGCCAAGGGAACGACGTTGTTTTGGCGCGGACAGACACTATGACCCAATCCGAGGGCACTAAAAAGATAGGAGCCCCCGCTCGT
>CALJMO010000055.1 GCA_937982065.1 uncultured Collinsella sp. | reverse complement strand
GCCTCAAAGTGGAACATGTCGGAGAGCTCCCAAGCGCCCTTGGTGGTGTAGCCCTCGATGGCGTGGGTCAGAGCGTCCATGCCGGTAGAGGCGGTCAGGCCGGCAGGCATGGAGGCCATCATATCGGGGTCGACGACGGCGACCTCGGGAGCGTCGTTGGTGTCGACGCACACGAACTTGCGGACCTTCTCGGGGTCGGTGATGACGTAGTTGATGGTCACCTCGGCGGCGGTACCGGCAGTCGTCGGCACAGCGATGGTGAACACGGCGTGGTTCTTAGTGGGAGCAACGCCCTCGAGGCTGCGGACATCGGCGAACTCGGGGTTGTTGATGATGATGCCGATGGCCTTGGCAGTGTCCATGGAGGAGCCGCCACCGATGGTCACGATAGCGTCAGCCTCGGCGGCCTTGAAGGCCTCGACGCCGTCCTTGACGTTCTGGATAGTGGGGTTGGGCTTGATCTCGGAGTAGAGGCTCCAAGCGATGCCGGCAGCGTCGAGCTCGTCGGTCACCTTAGCGGTAACGCCAAACTTGACCAGATCGGGGTCGGAGCAGACGAAGATCTTCTTGTAGCCGCGACGCTGGAGCTCGCCGGGAATCTCCTTGATGGCGCCGGAACCATGATAAGAGATGGTATTGAGAACGAAACGATTAGCCATTGATAGCCTCCCATCGTGTGCGGGGCACCTATTACGCCCCGCGCTATAAGTTCCATCCTAACGCTTTTGAAACAAAAACGCGTGAGAACGTCAAAAGTGTTAAAGCGTTTCAACAGATGATGAAAAATATTGCGGCAAAGGAACAGCCCCTTTGCCGCAATCGGTTACTTTCGGCAGCCCTCTTTCCAAGCCTCGGCCGCAACCTTCCAGCGTAAGCGCAAGTCGCGCTCGCGGTCGATGAACATGATGGCAAACGCGACAAACAGCAGCAAGCTCGCCACGACGATGGCGTGCAGGCCTATGCGCTCAATACACCAGTTGCCCAACACGGCACCAAACACAAAGGTGAAGATCACGCCAAAATACAGCAAGCCGTTTTCCAAAAAGCCGCGCCTGTGGGTGATGATGTAATCGTCCACGTTTTGCAGCGCGTTGCGCAAGTTGCCGATGCACATGGTCGTAGCGATGCCGTGACCGTGGATCTTGCGGAAGCTCTCGACCTGCATGCCGCAGGCAAACGAGGTGAGGCAGTTGGCGAGCAGGTTGTAACCGCCACCGGGGATAAAGCTCACGCCCAGCAAGATGACGGCTTCAAAGAACACCGTTACCTGGCGCCAGTGAATCACGCTGCCAAACCGCTCGTGTACCAGATCGGCAAGCATAATGCCCACGGCAAACGACACCACGGGGAAGAAATAGCGTCCCGCAAGTGCCCAGTTGCCCTCCGAGATGCTCACGCCCACGAGCAGGATGTTGCCTGTCTGCGCGTTGGCGAAAACATGATCGCGCCCAATGTACGAATAGACGTCCATAAAGCCACCGGCGAGCGCCAAGATAATGCCCAGCTCGATGGACTCCGATATCTGTTTGGCACGCTGCATCGTCGTGCATCCTCCTTGTTGACGACTCTCTCGTGCGTTGGCGGAAACATAGCCGCCGTTCATACTGTAACCCATTGACAACATGGCGTGCGCGCGAGACGGGTTCTCCAACGCGCAGATACACAGTCTGGAAACAAACAGCGGGCGCGGCGCCGACACCCGACGCCTCGTGTACTCCACCAGTCTTTTTAGCGCCGTCCCAAAAAGACTGGTTACAATTACGTGCAGCATACAGACACCGGGAGGGATCGTGGCAAAAAAGCCTCAGCACGCTCAGAACAACCAGCGCAGTCAACAGGGCAAACAGGGCCAGCAGCAAAAGCGTGGCGGTAAGGCGCAGGCCACGGTCGCCCGCACCAAGCATTCCCAAGCGACGCCCGCCCGCCCCTGGCGACCGGGCCGCGATAAGTTCCTCCCCGTCAGCCGCGCCGACATGGATGCGCGCGGCTGGGACCAGTGCGACTTTGTCTACATCTGCGGCGACGCCTACGTGGACCATCCCAGCTTTGGTATGGCCATCGTCAGCCGCGTACTCGACGCACACGGCTACAAGGTGGGCATCATCTGCCAGCCCGATTGGACCGACCCCGCCAGCATCACCGTGCTCGGCGAGCCGCGCCTGGGCTTTCTCGTCAGTGCCGGCAACATGGACTCCATGGTCAACCACTATTCGGTGACCAAGCACCGCCGCCACACCGACGCCTACACTCCCGGTGGCGAGGAGGGGCACCGTCCCAACCGAGCTGTCACGGTCTACGGCAACCTCATCCGCCAGACGTTCAAGGACGCCCCCATCATCATCGGCGGCATCGAGGCGAGCCTGCGCCGCCTGGCCCACTACGACTACTGGCAGGACAAGCTCAAGCGCTCGGTACTGCTCGACTCGGGCGCCGACATCCTCATCTACGGCATGGGCGAGCACGCGATCGTCGAGATCGCCGACGCGCTCGACGCGGGACTGCCCGTCGATCAGATCACCTATATCAACGGCACCGTCTACCGCACAGGCTCGCTCGACGAGGTCTACGACTACGATCTGCTGCCCAGCTGGGACGACCTTACCGCCGACAAGCTCAACTACGCGCGCAGCTTTAACGTGCAGCAACAGAATATGGACCCCATCACCGGGCATCGCCTGGTAGAGCCCTACCCCAACAGCGTCTATGTGGTGCAAAACCCGCCGTCGGCGACGCTCACTACCGATGAGATGGACGAGGTGGCCGAACTCCCCTACGCACGCGACTGGCATCCCGATTACGACGCGGCGGGCGGCGTGCCGGCCTTTGCTGAGATCAAGTTTTCCATAAGCTCCAACCGCGGCTGTTTTGGTGAGTGCTCGTTTTGCGCCCTCACCTTCCACCAGGGCCGCGTGTTGCAGATGCGCAGCCACGACTCGATCATGCGCGAGGCCGAGCTGCTCACGCGCGATCCCGAGTTTAAGGGCTATATCAACGACGTGGGCGGACCGACGGCCAACTTTAGCCGCCCCGCCTGCGACAAGCAGCTCAAGCACGGCGTGTGCAAGAACAAGCGCTGCCTGTGGCCGAGCGTGTGCAAGAACATGGTGGTCGACGAGAGCGGCTACACGCAGCTGCTGCGCGACCTACGCCAGCTGCCGGGCGTCAAGAAGGTCTTCGTCCGCAGCGGCATCCGTTTTGACTACACTATGGCCGATGCCTCGGACGAGTTTTTGCGCGAGCTGCTGGAG
Organism: uncultured Collinsella sp.; assembly: GCA_937982065.1. GTDB lineage: Bacteria > Actinomycetota > Coriobacteriia > Coriobacteriales > Coriobacteriaceae > Collinsella. The sequence goes on along the minus strand of CALJMO010000055.1, from coordinate 37,904 downwards.
CACCATGTCTCGGGCCAGCTACGCGTGGCGCCCGAGCATGTGAGCGACGCGGTGCTCTCCGTGATGGGCAAGCCGAGCCGCGCCGTCTACGATGCGTTCTGTCGCAAATTTGAGCGCCTGAACCGCGAGTACGGACTCAAGCAGTACGTGGTGCCGTATCTGATCTCGAGCCACCCCGGCTCGACGATGAAGGAAGCCGTGGACCTTGCCGAGGCCGTGCGCGACATGGGCTACATGCCCGAGCAGGTGCAGGACTTCTACCCTACGCCGTCCACCATGTCGACCTGCATGTACTACACCGGCGTGGACCCGCGCACCATGGAGCCGATCTACGTGGCGCGCGACCCGCACGAGAAGGCCATGCAACGCGCGCTCATCCAGTATCGCAAGCCCGAGAACTACAAGCTGGTACGTGAGGCGCTGGAGAAGGCCGGCCGCCGCGATCTGATCGGCTACACCAAGCATTGCCTGATCCGTCCCGTGCCGCCGCGACCGGGCGAGACGTCTGCTGGCGGCGGACATGGCACCGGCAATAAGGGCGGCAAGGCCCACGGTGGCGCTGGCGGCGCCGGCAAGGGGCCTAAGGGCAGCAAGGGTCACGGCGGCATGTCGCGCGCGCAGAACACTGCCGGCCGCAACCGCGCGGCCCAGGGGCGTCAGGGTGCCAACGGCGGCGGCAGGCGCAACTAAGGCAGCGGTGCCGTCGCTATGTCCGTCTCGCATGCGTGGCGCAGTGAGCGCATCGCCTCCACGAGGATGATGCCGGCGATGGCAACCGTGACCGCCACGTCGAGCGGCGTGTTCACAAGCCAGAGCATCGTCATGAGATACGACCCGGCATTAAAGGCAAAGTGCAGCAGGATCGTGTAGCGGAGCTTTCCGGTGGTCACGAGCACCCAACCAAAAATGAGGGCGGCGGCGCCCGCATAGCAGCCCTGCACCCAGTTCATGTGCATAAAGCCGAAGACCGCCGCCTGCAGCACGATTGCCGCGGCGACGCCCCAGGTACTCGGGGCCGCCCAGGGCACTATGGCGCCGTCCTGCGCGTTCGCGCGGCGCCGGCGCTTCCAGAGCGAACGGCACTGTGGATTAAACGCACGCAGCGAAAACTCAAAGATGATGCCGCGCACCAGCAGTTCCTCGCAAAACGGCGCGCCGAGCACCGTGGTCAGGACGGCAAGAAGGCTGGTATCGCCCATGCCCGTTTCCTCGACGAGCTCGCTATAGTCTGCCGCGACCTCGGGCAGCAGCGACAGCACGCCGTCGCATAGGTAGCTAATGACCACCTGCATGGATAGGCCGATCACGACAACGCAGACAATGCGCTTCCATGCCGCGCTTGCTCCCCCACCGAGCGGGCGCTCGCCTTGCCGGCGCGCCATGAAGGAGCGGGGCCACAGATAACGCCACCACAGCAGCGCCATCAAAAATGACGCCGTCTGAGCGGCAGCCTGGAACCATTGAATATCGAGGTTGTCGATCGGGAAACCCGTCAGCACCGACACGGCATCGAGAACTGAAAACAGAACCACGCTCAGGGCTATATCGGCAGCGACAACGCCAAAACAGGCAAGCGCCCACGCCATCGCATTGAGCATGCCAACCTCCTCAAAACCCGGCACTTAGGGACGTTCCTTAACTGCCGGCTGAAAAGGAACGTCCCCAAGTGCCGGCAGTTTGGGACAGTCATTGTTGATGAGAATCGGGCGCAGCGCCAAAAGCCCCGCTCGGCGAGATGTCGAACGGGAAGGTGCCGCAGCGATTGAAAGCGGCGATGAACATGCGGATGGCGTTGGACGGTGTGGTGCCCACGAGCTGGGTTGCCGCCGCGAAGGCCGCCTTTTCCTCGGGCAAAACCTTCGCGACAACCGGGGTCATGTGTTCTGCCATGGCGCTTCCTTCTTGAAACGACGGTGGTGCGGATGGATGCGGGCCACGCGGCTGGGCGACGGGCTGTGAAGGCAACCCGATTGGCCCGCATCTGGAGTTTGTTCTACGGCGTTGGTATTACTTGGTATTCCTAAGTATTACCCCGTAGATAGAATACCATACCCGACCCCATGGGGACGGAGAAAAAACGGATCAATTTGTTGCTGAGTAAGTCTTTAGAGCGTGATGATGTCCGAAATATTGAGGGCCCGAGCGTCAGCGGAATCGTGCGTGGCAAGCAACAGCATACGGCCGTCGAGCAAGTCGAGCACGACCTCGGTGCATGCGTCGCGCGCAGCGATGTCTAGACCGGTAAAGGGCTCGTCCAGAATCACTGCGCCGCCCGGGCACAGCAGGGCTCGGGCAATCTCGACGCGACGACGCTGCCCACCCGAGAGCTCAGCCACGCGTGCATGCACATCGATCCCCGGTACCAGCAGGCGCAACAGGGCTGCGGCACTCGAGGCATCCACGCGCGCGTCGGCGCACACCAGCACATTATCCAAGGCAGAAGCGTCCTCGACCAGGCACACATCCTGAAACACCATGGAGCACGGCGCGCACTCGCCCGCCGCCAGCGCAAGCAGCGTCGACTTGCCCACGCCCGAAGCGCCCATCACGCAGGTGCGCCCACCAGCAGAAACGCGAAGTACCAGTCCATCGAGCGCCGGCGCCCAGGGCGCTCGGTCGCCCACGGCGAGCGCAAGCTCCGCAGCAGCCCTGCCGCCAGCAGAGCCGCCCGCACGTCCGCGACTACCACACCCATGCGCCCGCACGGCAGCGCGCCACGCTACGGGCCCCGAAACCCGCAGCAGCCACACCAGCACACGCTCGCACGCCCACGAGGCGGCAACGACCAGCACGGTCCACGCCAGCAGGTCAGCCGTCTCGATGAGCAGCTTCGCCTGATAGATGCGTTCGCCCACGGTGCCCGTCGCCATGCCGATGAGCTCCGCCGCCACGCCGGCCTTCCAGCTCATGCCAATCACGGCGCGGGAACACGAAAGCACAAACGGCAGGACCTCGCGCCAGGTGTGGGCGCAAAACAGACGCCAACCCCGCACGCCATGCAGACGAAACATCTGCTCCAGTGGCTTATCCGCTTGCGTCAAACCCTCAACCAGCGAAAAATACACGCCCGGCAGCGCCATCAAAAAGACCGCCGCAATGCTCACGCGCGCCGACCCCAACCAAATGAGCAGCAGGACCACCACGCAGGCAACCGGTGTCGCCTTAACAAACGAAAGCGCCGGCGCCACCAGGCGGGCAAACGTTCGCGACCGCACCGAGGCCCCCGCCAGCACACCGCCGCACACCGCGGCAAGCGCCAGCCCGCCCAATATCCGCGCGCCCGAGCCCGCCAAAATCGCCCAGGTACCGCCATCGCACACCAGGCGCAGCAACGCCATCGCAACAGTGCCTGGCCCCGGCAAAATCAACGGCTGCGCCACCAGTGCTGCTGCAAAGACCCACACGGCAAGCCAAAAGGCAGCAACGGCACCTGCTGCCGTCACCGCCTTCATACGCTCTGTCATTTGTCGAGCAAACGCACGCACGGGCTACTCCATGTAATAGAAATCATCAGCCGGGAGCTTGCCGCCCACGGCGCTCGCGTCCGCATCGGCCAGCACCTGCAGGTACCCACCGAGCGCCGCCTTCATATCCTTCCCCGTCTGGCACACGAGCATGCACCCGGGAATCGCCTTTTCAGCAATCGCGGCGTTATCGACGATACCCGCATCGACCACGGCCTGTGCCCAATCTGCCGGCGCCGCATTGACGGCCTTCACGCTCGCCTCATGGCAGCGCAAGAATTCCGCCACGGCCTCGGGATGCTCCTCGGCAAAGGCACGGCGCACCACGGTCACGCCCGTCAGCAGGCGCGAACCCGTGTCACCCGCTAGCTCATTCCACACATCGGTCAGGCTCACCGGCGCCGACAGCTTGCCTTCGCTCTTGGCGATGGCAGCGGTCTTGAACGGCTCCGGCAGCACGCCCACGGCGGACGGGTCGACAAGCAACGCCGACAGCACCTCGGTGGGCTCGCTCTTAAACTCAAGCGCCACCTGGCCGGTCAGGCCCGCGCGCTCCAGCAAGTAGTTCATGACGTACTCCGGCGTGGTGCCCTTGCCCGTCATATAGACAGTATGGCCCGCCAGATCGCCAAACGAGGCCACACTCGCGTCGCCCGTCACAACGTTCAGCACGCCCAGCGTGTTGATATCGATGACCTGCACCGCGCCCTCGGTCTTGTTGTAGAGCACGCTCGCCACGTTGGCGGGCACCAGGGCGATATCGATATCGCCCTGAATGACCTTGGGCACAATCTCGTCGGCGGCAGTGTTGATCGCAAAGTCGAACTCATTGTCCGTCTCGCCATCGGCTGCCTGGTCCATAAACTGCACCAGACCGATCGACGTCGGACCCTTGAGCGAGGCGACGTGCACCTCGACCGGCTCTGCGGCAGCACCGGCGCCGTCCGTGGCAACCGAGCCCGCGGCGGACCCGGCACCGGCAGCCCCGCCGCCACAGCCCGCGAGCGCAAGTGACAGGGCGCCCGCGGCGAGCGCCGAGGCAAACCCCCGGCGCGACATCTCAACATCAAACGCGCGCATCGCTAGCACGTCCCCTCGTTAGGCATCGTCCATGCGTGATGGTCGGTATGCAGCAGCTCCTCGGCCAGTGGCGAGAGCGGCTCGCCTAAGAACTCGCGGTAGCACGCCTGGACATCGGGATTCTCGTGCGAGAAGCGAATCTCGGCGTTCGCATCGAGGCCCCAGAGCACCTGGCCACGCTCGGCAGCCAGCTCGCAACCGTCGTGAATGGGCTGACCGCCACCACCGACGCAGCCGCCGGGGCACGCCATGACCTCGACAAAGTCATAGCTCACACGGCCGTCGCGAATTGCGTCGAGCAGGCGGGCGGCATTGCCCAGCCCGTGTGCCACGGCGACGCGCACCTTGGTGCCATCGATATCGGCCACGGCTTCCTTCCAGCCGTCCAGGCCGCGCACGTCGGTAAAGAAATCGGCGTCGGGGTTCTTGCCCGTCACCAGGTAATAGGCCGAGCGCACAGCAGCTTCCATCACACCGCCCGTGGCGCCAAAGATCACACCCGCGCCCGTGCCAAAGCCCAGCGGCGTGTCGAGCGGCTCCTCGACCAGCGTGTCCACGCTCACGTGGCTCGCGCGAATCATGCGCACCATCTCGCGCACCGTCAGCGCAACGTCCACGTCGGGCGTGCCGTCCTCGCCCACCATGCTCGGCAGCGCACACTCGGCCTTCTTGGCCGTGCACGGCATCACGGACACCACGAACAAGCGCTCGGGCTCAACGCCCAGCACCTTGGCGTAGTATGTCTTGGCGATGGCGCCGAACATCTGCTGCGGCGACTTGGACGTGGACAGGCTGTCGACAAACTCCGGATAGCGCGCCTTCACAAAGCGCACCCAGCCCGGGCAGCAGCTCGTAAACATGGGCCAGCCGCGGCTGTCGCCCTCACCCTTAGCGGCGGCGCCCAGGCGCTCGAGCAGCTCGGAGCCCTCCTCCATAATGGTGAGGTCGGCCGAGAAATCGGTATCGAACACGTACTCAAAGCCCACGCGGCGCAGCGCGCAAGCCAGACGCTCGACGGTTGCCTCCTCGCGCGGAATGCCGAGCTCCTCGCCCCAAGCACTACGCACGGCCGGCGCGATCTGCACCAGCACGATCTTGTCGGGATTAGCGAGCGCGTCAAACACGGTCTCGGTGTCGTCGCGCTCGCGCAGCGCGCCCGTCGGGCAATGCGTGATGCACTGGCCGCACGCGACGCAATCGGTCTTGCCGATCGGCACGCGCCCGCGGGTGCCCACGGCGGTATGCGTGGCGCGGTTGGTCAGGTCCCAAATCCCTAGGCCCTGTACGCTCTCGCACACCTTGATGCAGCGCATGCATTTAATGCACTTGTCGTTTTCGCGGATGATGGGGAAATCGAAATCCCAGCCCTCGCCCGCCAAATGCCTTTGAAACGGCAGATAGAAAATGCCCAGGTCGTTGGCAATGGTCTGCAGGTTGCAGTTACCGCTGCGCACACAGCTCGTGCAGCGTGAATCGTGCTGCGAAAGCAGCAGCTGCACGTTGGTGCGGCGCGCCTCGCGGGCCTTGGGGCTGTTGGTGTGGACCACCATGCCATCGAGCACGTAGTTGTTGCAGGCGGCAACCAGCTGGTCGCAGCCCTCAACCTCGACCACGCACACGCGGCAGCCGCCGATCTCGTTCAGATCGCGCAGGTAGCACAGGGTGGGAATCTGGATGCCGACGGACTTGGCCGCATCCAGGATCGTGGTGTGCTCGGGTACCACGACCTCGCAATTATCGATAGTGAGCTTGACCATGTTGTGCGCTCCGTTTTCGCTGTTGTCGCCGACGGTGGTTTTGTTGAGCTCTACCATTCCAGGTTCCTCCCTCCGCGGAACGCGCCAAAGCCAAAGTGGTCGCAGCGCAGGCAGCGGCTCGCCTCCTGGCGCGCCTCCTCCTCGGTGAGACCCTGCTCGACCAGATTCCAATCGTGAATGCGCTCGCCGGCCTCGCGCTCGCCCAGCTCGCAGCGGCCGCACTCGTGCTTGCCCTTAAACTGCACGGTCGGCAGCTCCACGTCGAGCTTGATCTTGTGGTCAAAGCCCAGGTAGCGGTCGATGTTTGCCGAAGCCACGCGGCCGGCGTTGATGGCACGGATGACGGTGGCGGGACCGGTCTGGCAGTCGCCGCCGCTAAAGAGGCCATCGAAGTTGGGCACGGCGCCGTCCGAATCGGTAACGACGCGACCCCACTTGCAGGCGATGCCCATGTCCTCAAACGGCTTGGAATCGATGTCCTGGCCAATGGCCACAAACACGCGCTCGCAGGGAATGACGCGCTCGGGCGTGGCTGCGGCACGCGGGGCCGGACGCCCACGGCGAGGCTCGCCGATAATCTGCGGTTGCACGCGCAGGCCGCTCACGCGACCATCTTCGCCCGTCTCGATGGCGAGCGGCGCCGTGAGCTCCAGAACCTCGCAACCCTCGGCCTGGGCGCCGGCGATTTCGGCGTCCTGGGCCGTCATATCGCAGATGCGACGGCGGTAGACGATGCTTACCTTTTCGGCACCGCAGCGCACGGCGGAGCGTGCCACGTCCATGGCAACGTTGCCGCCGCCGATGACGCACACGCGCTGGCCGCTCAGGTCGGGCAGCTCGTCATCGCCGATGGCGCGCAGCATCTTGACGGCCGATTCCACGCCGGGCGCCTCTTCACCCGGAAGGCCGAGCTTCTTGTCACTGTGGGCACCGATGGCCAGGTAGACGGCATCGAACTCGTCGCGCAGACGGGCGAGCTCCTCGCCGCTCACGGAGTGGTCGAGCTCCACGTCGATGCCGGCGCTCAAGATCCAGTCGATCTCGGCCTGCAGGCGCTCGCGCGGCAGACGATAGCTGGGGATGCCGTAGCGCAGCATGCCGCCCAAGTGGTGGCGCTGCTCAAAAATGGTCACCTTGTGGCCCATCACGGCCAGGTAGTAGGCACAGGAAAGGCCGGCCGGGCCGCCGCCGATCACGGCGACGCGCTTACCGGTGTTGTCCACTACATGTGGCTTGTGGTCGTTGAGGTCGCTATGCTCAACGGCAAAACGCTTGAGGGCGAGGATGTTCATGGGGTCGTCGACCATGCCACGGCGGCAATGCATCTCGCAGGGATGCTCGCACACCAGACCACAGACGAGCGGTAGCGGGTTGTTCTTGCGGATGACCTTGACGGCGTCGGCATAACGGCCTGCCTCGACGAGCGAGATGTAACCAGGAATGTCGACGTGCGCCGGGCAGCCCGAGACACACGGGACGCGAGCCTCGCGGTCAAAGCCGCAGGAGTGCTCGCGGATGTGGTGCTCAAAATCGTCGCGGAAGCCGCGAATGGCCGTGAGTGCCATGGCGCCAGCTTCGTAGCCGATGGCGCAGTCGCTCGAAAGGTAGATGGTGCGGGCCGTGCGCTCAATCAAGTTGAGCGTGGACTCGTCGGCGCGGCCCTCGAGCACATCGGCGAGCAGGTCGCTCAGCGCGCTCAGGCCCACGCGGCAGGGCGTGCACTTGCCGCAGCTCTGGGTGGAGCACAGGTTGACGAGCGCCGCCGTAAACTCGACGGGGCACGGGGCGAGTGAACTCACCGCCAGACGACGTCCGAGTGCATCGTGCAGGTCGTCCATGACGGCCTGAGCGTGGCTGCGTTCCATTACGTGCAGTCGAGCCATAAGATCCCCTCTCACATGGCAGCCCGGAGGCGAGGCCGGGCGAAATTGCTACACGCACAACACTGACCTAAAAAGTTGTTAGGTCTCCACGCAGTTCGGCAGGCGGTATGAAATGTCACCATCAGCGGTGAAAATGAACATTATCGCAGATAAATGCCATATTTGATAAAACGCGTTACCAAACGACAATGCCCCGCCCACGCAATCACGTGGGCGGGGCATTGCTTCAGGCATGCGGCCAGCGACCCTGTTGCTTTTACTTAAGCTCGGGCCAGTAACCCTTGTTGGCCTCGATCATGTCGTCGAGAACCTCCTTGGCGACCTTCATCGACGGCACGGTCTTGTTGAGCGTAAAGGCCTTAAGCGCCTTCTCGTACGAACCCTCGATCGTAGCCTCGACAATGAGCTTCTCGGAGTTCAGCTGCTGCATCATGAGGCCCTGCTGGAACAGCGGAATGTTGTCGCGGCTGATGACCTCGGGGCCGTTCTTGCCAATGTAGGCAGGCAGCTCGACCATAGCGTCGTAGGGCATGTTGGGGATGGCGCCCTTGTTCTCGCAAATGACCAGGAAGCGCTGCTTGGTGTCGTTCTTCAGAGCGATAGCCAGATCGGCAATCCAGTCGCCGTGGCTGCCCGCATAGAACGTGCTCTCGTCGATCTCGCCCGTCTTCTCGTAATGGTCGATACCATCAAAGAGGTTCTTCTCACGCGTCTCCTCAACCTCGTTAGCACGGGTGCGCTCGGGGTTGGAGTGCTCGACGAACTCCTTCTGCTGCAGGTAGTAGTTCAGATACGTGTTGGGCAGGTACTCCGGGAAGCACTCCATGATCTCGTACTCGCCCTTCCAGACGTAGTACCAGCTGCCCTTGGTGTGGCGGTTCTGCTCGGGGTGCTCGTCGACGGCCTCCTCGGGCTTCTTTGCCATGAGCGAGCCCATGCCCTTGAGGTAAGAGTCGGGCAGCAGAATCTCATGCTCCTTGATGTACTCGCGCAGCTGCGGGAGCACCTCCTCGCCCTTGTGGCGGATCGAGGTGAACCAACCAAAGTGGTTGAGGCCAAAGTAATCGTACTCGACATCCTTCTTGTCGATATCGAGCGCGGCGCAAACCACGTCGATGATCGCGATCGGCATGTCGCAGATGTTGATGATACGAGCGTTGGGACGCAGCACGCGGCAGCCCTCGGAGACGATGGCGGCAGGGTTGGAGTAGTTGAGAATCCAGTAGTCCTTCTTGGCGTACTTCTCAACGTCATCGATCAGCTCGACCATGGGGAAGATGGTGCGCATGCCGTAGGCAAGGCCGCCGCAACCGCAAGTCTCCTGACCCACGCAGCCGTGACGCAGCGGAATCTTCTCGTCCTGCTCGCGCATGGCGTAGCCGCCCACGCGCATCTGGGCAAACACGAAGCTCGCGTCGGTAAAAGCCGTCTTTTTGTCGGTGGTCACCGTGAGCTTGATGTCCAGGCCGAGGTCCTCGTGCAAAATCCAGTCCACGAGCACGCCGATCTTGCGCTGGCGCTCCTCGTTGATGTCGTACAGACGAATCTCGTCAACGTCGAGCTCGTCCTTGCGCAGGGCGATGGACTTGACGATGCCGGGGGTAAAGGTGGATCCGCCACCACACAGAGTAATGATCATTGTTTACTGCTCCTTCTCAATTGCGTTTTCGACCTTGTCGCGCATCTCGGCGACCTTCATGCCAAAGATGATCTGGATATTATTGCCGTTGCGGTTGATGCCGCTGTTGGGCACGTGGTTGATGAGGTCCTCATTGATGAGGTCCGGGTTCTTAACGTTCACGCGGAGACGCGTAAAGCAGTTCTCGAGCTCCTCGATGTTGTCCTTGCCACCAAGACCTGCGACCAGGTCGGCAATACCTGCATCGACGCCCTCTGCGGGAGCCGCGGCAACAGCGCCCTGCTTCACCGCGACAGACGCGGCGGCCTCGCCCTCGGCAACGGACTCGGCAAGCTCGGACTCTTCCTCGCGACCAGGCGTGTGGAGGTTGAGCTTCTTGATAAGGAAGGTGAAGAGGAAGAAGTACAGAGCGGCGTTGACGACTCCAAGCACCAGCATAACCGGCCAGTTGGTCTTATCGACACCGAGGACCAGGTTGGAAACCACGATGTTGATGATGCCGCCTGCAGTCGAAGCGGGCACGGAGAGGACCTTGAGCAGGACCAGGAAGATGCCGGAAAGAACCGAGTGAACGACAAAGAGCACGGGAGCGGCAAAGACAAAGAGGAAGTCCATGGGCTCGGTCACGCAGGAGAGCACGGCGGTGATGATCAGCGGGATAATAACGGCCTTGGTCTTATCCTTGTTCCCCTTGTAAGCGGTGACGATAAAGGCGAGACCGATACCGATGTAGGGCCACAGGTTGTTGAAGGTGTAGCTGTTGAAATACGTACTATCGGAGAAGGGCTGACCCGTCATTGCCATCTCGGCAACACGGATGGGATAGGCGCCGGCAATAACCTGATCACCCAGCGTCAGGGTGCCACCCACATCGGAGAACTGGAACGGGGTGTAGATGAGGTGGTGCAGACCGGTGGGAACGAGCAGCTTGTTGAGCATGCCGTAGATAAACAGACCGATGTTGCCCGACTCCTTAATGATGCCGGCAACGGAGGAGATGGCACCCTGAACCGGAGGCCAAACGATGCAGAAGCCAGCGCCCATGATCCAGGAAATGATGATCATAATCAGGAACGGGAAGCGGACGCCCGAGAACATCGAAAGGGCAATGGGGAACTGCTTGTTCGAGTACTTGTTGAACACGGCACCGGTGATGCAACCAAGGATGATGCCGCCGAACACGCCGGTATCGAGCACCTGAATGCCCATAACGGTGGCCTGGCCGGTTCCGGTAAGACCGAGCATGCCGCTCGCATCGGCAAGAGAGCCGGTGGCGTTGAGCACGATGTTGTTAGCCTGCAGGAACAGGAAGAACGACATCAGGGCAATCAGCGAAGCATGGCCCTTGTTCTTCTTTGCCATGGCGCCGGCGATGCCCACGCAGAACAGAATCGAGAGGTTGTTGATGATAAACATCAGCGACTGATAGACAATGGCGCCCACAAGCTGGAACGGACCGGAGCCCAGTACGGGGACCAAAGCGCAGATGGTCTTGTTGGTCAGAATGATGCCCACGATGAGCAGGATGCCGGCAACCGAGAGATACATCATCGGCTGAACGATCGACTTCGCGAACACCTCCAACGGCGCTTTGAAATTGAACTTCTTTTTTGCGGTCATAGCGGTACTCCCCTTCCTTTTCCGCAAATTAAGACAGATGTGCCCTGGACAAGACCGTGAGCCTTGCCTTATATCAATCGATGTGTGGGCACGTTATGCCTAGAGACCAGGTTCTCCAAGCAGGTTAACAATGTGATATGCGAGATAACTCTTCTCAGCATCGGTAACGACAACGTTATAGGTAGACGACAAGTGGGCGGCTATGGCGTCCGCGCACGAGAATGCGCACGGATACGCCGTTTCATCGATTCGGAACAGCGCGTCTCCGTTGATTTGCCCTGCCGTAGGATCGAGCGCTCGCTGTGCGAAAAACTGCAGGTGACGAACGAAACGTTCGTAAGGCAGCGAGGTGTCATCGAGGGTCGTAGCATAGCGCTTGGAAACAATCGCGAGCACGTCGCGAACAAGCTGGACCGAAACAATCAAACGATCGGAGCGTTGCGGCATGGTGGCGTTGACGATATGCAGCGTAATGAAACCCTGCTCTTCTTCGCTCATCTGAATGCCCATATACTCCTTGATAATCTGCAGCGCACGGCCCGCAAGTGCATACTCCTTGCGATAGAACTGCTGGATCTCGAGCAGCAACGGATTCTCACAGGAGACGCCCTTGCGCTCGCGCTCCAAAGCAAGGCTGATATGGTCTGCGAGAGCAATGAGAATCTTGTCGTTGATATCAACATTGAGCTCTCGACGGAGCATCTGAACAATGTCCTCGGCAATCACGAGGTTGACGGTGGGGATGGACTCCAAAAGATGTGCCAAGCGGTCAATCGTACGCGAATCCTGAGAAGTTCCCTCCTGCAACGCGTAGGTCTTTTCGATCGACGCCTCGTCGATGGCATCGCCGGCATGACGGCCAAAGCAGAGGCCTCGACCGATGACGATGAGCTCGGAGCCATCGTCCGAAGTGACCATTGCGACGTTGTTGTTAAAAACTCGCTTGATAACCACGGTACCCACCACAAGAATTTACTCGGAAAGCCAGACGACAGGCTCTTTAACAGCAACAGGGCCGGAAGCATGCTCACGAAGAGTCGAGTTCTCCGAGCGCTCGCACACGATAACGAAGACCGTGGGATCGAAGCCGGCGGCGCGGACCACGTCGAAATCGACCTCGACGAGGGGCTGGCCCGCGTCAACGTGATCACCCTGGGCAACAAGCGCATGGAAGCCCTTGCCCTCAAGTTTAACAGTGTCGATTCCGATATGCAGCATCACCTGAGCAGAGCTGTCGTCGGACATGATGCCCAGCGCGTGCTCAGTCGGAAACAGCGCCGCGACGGTGCCGGAAACAGGAGCGCACACCGTTCCCTCTTGGGGAACCACGGCAACGCCATCGCCCACTGCACGGCTGCTAAAAGCGGGGTCATTGGTATTTTCTAGATGAACAAGCTCGCCGGAAACGGGAGCGAGGATTTCGAACTCGGAAGCCGCAGTCGTCTGCTTATCCGAGCCACCCATTAGGCGAGAAAAGAAACCCATGGTGACATGTCCCTTCATAAATATAGCCCAACCAAAATCAATCGAATGCGCCCATTGAGACGCTCGCGATCAAAGACTTTGGTTAGGCCCACGTCCGAGGGGACTCGGTAACCTTCCGCATTTCTTTTACGGGGGTTATTGTAGACAAGCCCAAAGCCGGAACAATCATTATGACCGGCGAACGGTATTTTTTCTCCGATAAACGGTATTTATGCGGTACTTAGGGACGTTCCTTTTCTGCCGGCACCCGGGGACACTCCTTGCTCTGGTGCATTGGGGACAGGTTTGTTTGCACCAGGTCGGTGCAGATTAACCTGGCCCCATTGCGCCAATTTCGTATGCGCTAGATGAAGAGCTCGCATTCCTTCCGCACGACGCAAACCTTGCTCAGCATCTGGGAAACAGCGGATAGTTTGCTGGAATCAAGCTTGCGAGCACCTCGCGGACATACGGCGATGCAGCGCATGCAGGAGATGCACGCCTCGCCAGCTGCTCGTTTGGGGTCACCCTTGTCGATAGCACAAACGGGGCACGCCGCGGCGCATGCACCGCAGGAGACGCAATCCTCTGTTGCCTCGGGCGCCATGCGGTGACCTCCAGCTTGTTTATAAGGACGATTGCCGGGGATAGAGGGCTCGGACGCATCCTCAGCCAACAGCTTTTGCTGAATTTGCTGAGCAAACTCAGCAAGCTGCGCCGCATCCTGCGCATCCGGACGACCGGCAGCAAACTGTCGCGCAATGGAATGTTCTGCAATGGCCGCAACTGCCGCGATCACCCGGAATCCCGCATGCTTCGCAACGTCCTCCAGCTCTACGAGCGTGTCCTCAAACGCGCGGTTTCCGTAGACGCACACCAGAACGGCCCGCGCTCCGTTGCCGTGAACCATGCCCAACCGGTCAGCCACCACAGCCGGGATTCTACCGGCATACGCCGGCACAGAGATTACGGCCACGTCGTCCTCAGTCATCGAGACAGCGCTGAAATCTAGCCCGCTATCGGTCAGATCGACGGTAACGGTATTCTTGTCCAGTGCCCCGGCCACAAGGCCAGACACCTTCTGCGTTCCACCCGTCGGACTAAACACAATTTCGAATACGCTCATCGAGACACCCTCCCCCTACGTCTGGCAACGCGTCAAGCCGTTTTCACATCCAGCCAGAGTATACGGCACGTGGGATCCCCATTTTGGTGCATCAAGCACCCCAATGCACCAACCCTACGCTGTCTACCTCTTCGTTTTGTATAAATTACGGTACAGATTGTATATATTTACGGGATACCGCCGTGTTCTCCCGAGGTACCCCATCCTGGCCCGTGCAAAAAACGGAGTATTCTGCAACGTGACCGCGCCAGCAATACCCCGAGCGGGCAAACCTTTAGGGCGCTGCGTCATTTTGGGTTCCGACATGGCGAGAATGACGCGCCCCTGCTCCGGAAAACGACGAAATCTGACTCAGAACGCTCGCTAGGGATATCCGAAAGCCACCGTTGGCGACGTCAAATCATATGCAGACAACTCGAACTGCAGAATACTCCAAAAAATGCACGGCGCACCCCATGGGACCCATTGCCGCATGGTAGGAAACAGGCCCACGGCATCCTCTAGATGCATTCCCGAGGAAATCACATTTGAACTAGCGATCGGATACGGCAAACAAAAAGGGCCCCGAGCGTAGTTGCTCGGGGCCCTTGGTTCACCTCGCTCTAGCGGGCGATGCGTATGTTACTTGCGCTTGCCGCCGCCGTCACCGGGGCGACGGGAGCTGCCGCCGCGCTTGCCGCCACGACTATTGCCATAGCTACCACGATTATCGCGACCGCCGGCACGGCCGCCGCGGGAGCCGGCCTGGTTGCCGCCACGCCCGCCACGATAGCCGCCACGACGCTCCTCGCGGGTATCGTCGTAGTTGCGCCAGTCATCGCGACGATCGCGGCTGGCACGCGGATCGCGGCGATCGCGCGACTCGTTAGAGCGGCCAGCACCGCCGCGGCTGCCATTGCCACGAGTGCCCTCGCGATGCTCGCCGCCACGGCCACCGCGCTCATCAAAGCGCTTGCCGCCACGGGACTCGCCGCCGCGAGTACCACGCTCGCCACGCGAATCGCGGCCCTCGCCGCCACGGCGCTCATCACGGCCGCCGCGCTCGCCATCGCGACCGGAACGACGACGATCGCCCGAACCACGCTTGCCGCCACGCGAGCCACGGCCCTCGTCCTCGCGCTCAACACGGCGACGACCGCCGCGGTCCTCGTCCTCACGACGACGGCGGTGTGCCTCGCCCTGGAACTGCTTGGCACGGCGCTCGGCACGGTTGCCGCGCGGGGCCTGCTCAACGACACCAGCACCGCCGCGCTCCTCGGCAGCCACCTCGCGGGCCACGCTCTCCACAGCCTCGTCCACGCGAGCCTGAACGCCCTCGCGCACGCGGGTCTTGCCGCCGCGCTTGGGACGGCTCGGACGCTCACCGTCGCCGCGACGCTCGTCTCGACCGCGGTTGGAACGACCGGCCACATCACCGTAATCGTCGCCGTTGCGCTTGCCGTCGCGACGCGCCTGCTCAAGCTTCTTCTTGCTCTTGGACTTGCCGCGCTTGGTCTTCTTCTTCACCTTAAAGGCCGCAGGATCGCGCTCGGGGTCAACCGCGGGCGGATTGGGGCCCACATGCAGGTCGCCGGCCTCGTAGATGTCGGCGGTCTTGTCCATGAGCTTCTCGATCTCGTAGAACTCATCGACATCCTGCTCGGTCACAAACGTGATGGCCCAGCCCAGCTCGCCGGCGCGGCCCGTACGGCCAATACGGTGGATGTAGTCGGTCGGCTCGGCCGGCACGTCAAAGTTCACGACGTAACGCACGTCGCTGATGTCGATGCCGCGGGCGAGCACGTCGGTTGCCACCAACACGTCGACGGTACCGTCGCGGAAGGCCGAAAGGGCACGCTCGCGCTGGGCCTGGCTGCGGTTGCCGTGAATCGCGGCGGCCTTGATGCCCTTGCGCTCCAGACGACGGCAGCAGCTGTCGGCGCGGTGCTTGGTGCGCATAAAGACGATAGTGCGCTCCGGGCCCTCCTTTTTGAGGAACTCGGGCAGCAGGTTGTTCTTGGCCTCGATGGACACCGGGAACACAAACTGGTCGACGGTGTCGGCGGTCGACGTGGCGGGCGCGATCTCCACGCGTGCCGGGTCGCTCACCAGGTCGGTGATCTCGCCCACGGCCTCCTCGTCGAGCGTCGCCGAGAACAGCAGCGTCTGGCGCTCGGCCGGCGTCTCGCGCACAATGCGGCGGACGGCAGGCAAAAAGCCCATGTCGAGCATACGGTCGGCCTCGTCGAGCACCAGCACCTTGACCTCGTCCAGATGGCAGGCACCCTGCTCGATCAGATCGACCAGACGGCCCGGCGTTGCGACCAGGATGTCGCAGCCGTACTTGAGGGCAGCGGTTTGCGGCTTGTAGCTCACGCCGCCCACGACGGTCACGGCAACGTGGCCCGTGACGTCGGCGATCTTGCTCGCGACCTCGTCGATCTGCTGGGCAAGCTCGCGCGTGGGGGTGATGACGAGCATCACGGGGCCGCGGCCGTTGCCCTCGGGCTTTTTAACACCGCGACGGCGGTTGCGGCCGCCGCGCTCGCGCACGGGTTTGGGAGGAGCGATGTGCTCCAGATTGTTCATGGTCGGCAGCAAAAAGGCAGCCGTCTTGCCGGTGCCGGTCTGAGCGGCGGCAAGCAGGTCACGGCCCTCGAGCACTACGGGGATCGAGCCGGCCTGCACGGGCGTGGGCGCCGTGTAGCCCAGGTTCTCGATAGCACGAAGCATCTCGTCGGAGAGGCCCAGCTCGTCAAAGGCGGGCAGGCTCTCGGTAGCGGACTCGACGGCCTGGGCGGCATTGGCCTCATCGGCGGCATCGAAGGCAGCCTGGGTCATGGCCTCGCGGGTCTCGTCCAGAATCTCGGCGTCCGTGACGTCGGATACAGAATTACGCATATGTTGTTGTTCCTTATCTGCACGCGCAATGGGCACGGCATGCGGCCGCGCGGGCGTGCTTGGTAGTGCGCTAATACATACAAAAACAGGTGCGCACAGAGAGGACGTTGCTCAGCACGCTGGCGATCGCTTTGGCAGCCCTATCACGCGCCGTCCAGACGCAGCAGCTCTAAGCGATGGAGCAGATTCGCCGCCGGTTAGTATACCCGTGCTTCGCATGCCCCCACGTAAACCACAGATGACGAGGCGGACGAGGTGGGCCCGGCTGATTGTCTCAATCTGTAACATCTACAGGGCGAATCTTCCTCTACGTGTTACAGATCGAGACAAACGGTCGACACGGTTCACAAGCGTCTCAATCTGTAACAATTACCGAGTAAAATCGGTCCTAATTGTTATAGATCAAGACAGAGGGGGATTTCCGTCCAGTCCAAACCAAATCTCTCGGTCTTCCTGCAATTTCGAACATGTGGCCTATAATGTTGCTTTGGTTACGCTATATATTGCGCAGCCATTTAATACGTCGCCCACCGGGGGCCATTAATTCCTATCGCCATATTGGCTAGGAAGCAATCAAAGGAGGTATCCGTGGCAGCAGAGACGCCTTGCTCGGTCCTCTATAACGATATTCGCTCGTTCGGCGGTCTTAAACATCTCGAGATCGCCCGAATGCTCATCAATGGAAACTCTTATCTCGGCAGTACCCTGCTCGAGAAATGCTCTTCCAACCGCTCGTATCTCACCCGTTACATCGTCCATCGCAAGCCTGACCAGTGCGCGCCCTCCATCTACAGCGACTTTACCGTCACCACGCTCAACCTTTCCTCGGCAATCTGCAGCAAGCTCGGCGGCGGCGAGTCCGCCTATCGGGCAATCGCCGAGCACTATCGCGGTCCGGCCGCCAACGAAATGATGTCGGCTCTCACCAGCTACAAGCTGGACAGCCGCCTATATGCAAATGCCCTCAATCGCATCGACAACTTTGACGGCAATGCCGTGCGCGAGAAAAGCACGCTTTACCTTATGCTCTTTGTGGCAACGGGGGCGCTCGCCGATCCCGTTCAGGGCGTGGCCACCGTCGAGCGCTTTTGCGACAGCAAGACGGGCGAGCACTTTGGCACCACCGAAACTACCGTCGGACGTGGCTTTATGAGCAGCCTGGAGCAGCCGCGCGCCATCGCCCCCAACCTTGGTCTGCTCAGGACACATGCCGACAACTGCGTCGACATGCAAATCCATCCCCTCACACGCGATCCGCGCGGCACCGTGATTGGTTCTTTGCCCAAAACCTCGCCCAGCATCACCGATGTGGGCGCCGATGCATCGCGCGAGCATCTTCGCATTTGGCTTGAGGGTGAGCACTGGTACGCCCAGGGCCTTGGATCGACCAACGGCACGGTGCTCGAATCGGGTGCAGGCGACGGCGATATCGTAATCGAGCCGCCCCGCGACCAACGAGAGCCCGGCAAAGTCTATCCCCCCGTGGAAATCGAAAACAGCGACAGACTTCACCTGGGTCTCTATACAACGTTTCTCGTTATTGTGGACTAGCGCGGGCGGTGATCGAAAGACGGTCATCGCCCGTCTTTCGTCTTCTACCTTCTGCGTCGTAAACGACAATACTCAGCGGTATACGTGGGCAGTGCGGCTATCATGGTACTTTACCGATATCCGCACTGCTCACGTATACGCGCGGCAACCCATGCCAGACAAAGGAACGCCATGGATACTACCGATAGCGCCTATGGCGACAAACTCATCCGTCTTGACACGTTCGACACCGCCGTGGCGGTCGACCCCAGCGCCGAGGACGACGCCAAGCGTCGGTTTATGACGCTTATTCTCCAGACGGCCCACCGCAACAACGGCAACATCGGACACGTGCTGCGCGCGACCAACACGAGCGGCGAGGTCTTTGCCGTCAAGCTACTCAAGGACAACGCCATCCTTTCCGACCAAGCCCCGACCGCTCCGCCGAGCAATCGGCCGCGCACCTGGCCAACACCGCCGCGCTGTTCGAGGAGTACCGTCATCTGTGCACTGTCTCGTACCTGCGCGGATTTCCGCGCGTCTATGGCTATGGATCGTGCGAGGACGACCCGCTCATCCTCATGGAGTGGGTCGAGGGTACCTCGCTCAAGCAGGCGCTGCCCTTGCTTCCGCACGATGTCTCGGGCGGGCTAACCACCCAGATGGTAGCCGCCGTTGGAAACGCCGTGCTTCGCGCACTCCTGATGACCCAGGGGCTCGTGAATCCGGTCGTCCATCGCGACCTGTCGCCCGCCAATATCATGTTCCGTACCACCAGCCGAACGCTCGAGCAGCAGATTGCCGATTGCTCCTTTGACCCCTGTCTCATCGACATGGGTTCCGCGACCATGGCCCTCGGCGATGACACAATCACCCGGCGCGCCGACATCTGGCGCTTTGCCACGCCCGCATACGCCGCGCCCGAGATGCTCACGCAGGATATCGAAGGCATCGCGGCCCTTCGCCGTTCGCCGGCAATCGACGTCTATGCGCTTTCGAGCATTCTGTACCAGCTCTACAGCGGTCGCAAACCGTTCGATGTCGAGTCGACGGGTGCCGCGGCAACCGGCTCGTTCTACCTCATAAAGACCAAGACCAAGCCGGCACCGCTCGAGCCGCGCTGCGAGGGCGACAAAGCACTTGTCCAGATCATCATGAAAGGCATCTCGGTCGAGCAGTGCGATCGTCCCACCGAACAGCAGATGTTCGAGGTGCTCTCGGCATACCTCACCGATGCCGAATCCGAGGGCCGCGAAGGCGCAGGAGACGAGGTCGCGATTGATATCGATTCTGGCACGCACCTTAAGGTCGACGTCGCCGGCGAGCGCGCACGAGAGATCTTGGAGCAGGCCCGGCACGATGCCATGACCCGCCGCCGCTTTATTATCGGTGGCGTTGTCGCGGCCGTTGCGGGGCTCGGCGTTATCGGGGCGGCAACCCATGGCTTTGGCATCCCCGACTACCTGGACGGCATCCGCGGTTCACTTGACGACTACACCTGGGATCAGCTGCAGGAGATTTCGCTCAAAATTAAGGCCGCCGAGACCCGTAGCGAGGCACGCGAGATTGCCAAGCGCTATCATCTGCTCGATGACAACGGGCATATCCCCTATCCATGCACCAAGCGCGTCACGCTCACCAACGGGCTGCAGGTTGGCGCGCAGCTTGTGGGCATTCGCCACGACGAGCTTCTAGACGGTACGGGCAAGGCAGGGCTAACGTTTATGTTCGACGCCGGCATTGCCGAGCGCGACGCCGCGGCCCAACCGTTGAGCGCCGGCTGGGCAGATTGCGAGCTGCGGGAATGGCTCGACGGCGACGGCCTTAAGCTGCTGCCCAACGAGTTACGCGCACTCATCAAATCTGTCAAAAAGATCTCGAATAACGTTGGCGCCGCCAGAAGCGCATCGTGTCTGAGCGAGCTGCCCTCAACCCTATGGCTGCCCGCCATGGTCGAGCTGTGCGGAGCGCAGCCGCCCGAGTCATTTGCCGAGGACTTTCGCTACCTGGCCGACATCTATAACGGCGAGGGCAAGGAGTACCAGCTCTTCCGCGAGCTCAAGGTGAGTCCGTATACCACGAACGAGACGTTGGTTCGCCAGTGGAAGGGCAAGGACACCTGTTGGTGGGAACGAACTGCGAGTCCTGACACATCGGAGAGCGAAGGCACACTCTATATGAATCGCGTGGGACACGACGGCGACGTCTTTACGTACGCCACGCCTGCGGAAAAGCCAAACAAGCGAACCTGCGTGATCCCCGGATTCTGTATCTAGGCAGCGGGCGTCTTGCCGCGACGGGACCCCTCCCCGGCAATTGTCTCGATCTGTAACAGTTAGAGGTCATATTTCCCTGCTAGATGTTACAGATTGAGACATTGAGTTTCCTGCCAACTGTTTGTCTCAATCTGTAACAAATACTCGGCAAAACGGGGTCTAGTTGTTACAGATCGAGACGTTAGTTTTCGGCTGAAATATTTGTCTAAATCTGTAACAGCTATGGTTCAAAAACCGGTCCAGACGTTACAGATTGAGATGTTTGGCAGAGACGGTCACCGATTGAGCAGCCACCCTCATCTGTAACGAAAAGTCATACATTCCAACTATTACTGGACACCCCCAGGGGGTATGGGTGTATAGTATCGGCAGGTTAACAATTCCAACACCGAATCACGGAAAGGAGAAGCCATGGCTCAAGATAAGTTCGACGTGGGCGGCATGACATGCGCCGCCTGCCAGGCGCATGTGGACCGCGCCGTGAGCAAGCTCGACGGCGTCGAGAGCGTCGCGGTCAACCTGCTCGCCGGTTCCATGATGGTCGACTATGACCCCGCGCAGGTCTCCCCCGACGATATCTGCACCGCCGTCGACCGTGCCGGCTACTCGGCCTCGCCCGTCGATGCGGGCACCGGTGCCGCCGGCTCAAACGGCAGCACGCAAGCCAGGTCCGGCGCCGCCCACATGGAGTCGCCAACCAAAAAGCTGGAGGCCGCCGCCTCTGCCATGCGCACCCGCCTCATCATCTCGATCGTATTTCTCATCCCACTGTTCTACATAGGCATGGGGCACATGCTCGGCTGGCCGCTGCCCGGCGTCTTCACCGACCATACCCACAGCATGACGCTCGCCCTCACTGAGCTCGTCCTGCTCATCCCCATCGTCTATGTCAACGACGCGTACTTTATAAACGGGTTTAAATCGCTCGTGCACGGCGCGCCCACCATGGACGCCCTTATTGCCGTGGGCGCCACCGCCTCCATCGCCTGGTCGCTCTACGCCATGTTCATCATGGCCGACCAGCTGGCCACAGGTCAGGTGCACGAGGCAATGATGACGAGCATGGACAATCTGTATTTTGAGAGCGCCGGCACGATTTTGTCGCTCGTTACCGTGGGCAAATACCTCGAGACGCGCAGCAAGTCCAAGACCGGCGGCGCCATCGAGGCGCTGATCGACCTGGCGCCCAAGACCGCGACCGTCGTGGCAGAGGACGGCAGCGAGGCCACCGTCGACGTCGACAGCATCCTTCCCGGCCAGGTCCTGCGTGTGCGCCCCGGAGAGTCCATCCCTGTCGATGGCGTGGTGCTCGAGGGCAGCTCGGCCGTGGACGAGAGTGCGCTCACCGGCGAGTCCATCCCCGTAGAAAAGACCGCCGGCGACACCGTCAACGCCGCTACTGTCAACCGCACCGGCTCGTTTACCTTCCGTGCCACACGCGTGGGTGCCGAGACATCGCTCGCCAAGATCATCAAGCTCGTCGAGGATGCCAACGCCACCAAGGCGCCCATCGCCCGCATGGCCGACAAGGTCGCCGGCGTGTTCGTGCCCGTGGTGTTTGCAATCTCGGCCGCGACCTTTGTGGTGTGGATGGCACTGACCGGCAGCATAAACGAGGCGCTCACCTCCGCCGTGGCCGTGCTGGTGATCAGTTGCCCGTGCGCGCTCGGCCTGGCTACGCCCGTCGCCATTATGGTGGGCACCGGCAAGGGCGCCGAGATGGGCATTCTGTTTAAGAGCGCCGAGGCGCTGGAGAACCTGCGCAGCGTGGGCACCGTGGTGCTCGACAAGACAGGTACCGTCACTCGCGGCAAGCCGGCCGTGACCGACATTGTGGTTGCCGCGCACGCCGACGGCTCGCCTGCCATGAGCGAAAAGGCACTGCTCAAGCTGGCCGCCGCATTGGAACGCTCAAGCGAGCACCCGCTGGCCGAGGCGATTATGGCCGAGTGCGAGACACGCGGAATTGTCGCCCGCACCGTCGAGGACTTTGCCGCTGTGCCCGGTCGTGGCGTTACGGCGCGCGAGGGACAAAATGTCATCGCCGCCGGCAACGTGCGCCTGATGGACGAGCTGGGCGTGGTGGTGCCCGCTGGCCTTGCCGAACAGCTCGCCGCCGAGGGCAAGACGCCGTTGTTCTTTACCAAGAATGGAGAGCTTGTCGGCACCATTGCCGTGGCTGACGAAGTCAAGGAAACGAGTGCCGAGGCAATCGTCGCGCTCCGCAAGCTCGGCGTCGATGTGCGCATGCTCACCGGCGACAACCGCGTGACGGCCGAAGCAATCGCCCGCCGCGTGGGACTGAACAGCAAGCAGGTCATCGCCGACGTCCTCCCCGCCGACAAGGAGCGCCACGTGCGCGAGCTGCAGAATGCGGGCGGCAAGGTCGCCATGGTGGGCGACGGCATCAACGACTCCCCCGCCCTGGCGCGCGCCGACGTGGGCCTTGCTATCGGCACCGGCTCCGACATCGCCAAGGAAGGGGCAGACGTAGTGCTCATGCGCAGTGACCTCATGGACGTTGCCCGCGCCATCGAGCTTTCGCGCGCCACGATCCGCAACATCAAGCAGGACCTATTCTGGGCGCTGTTCTACAACGGCATCGGTATTCCGCTCGCCGCGGGCGTGTTCTTCCCCCTCACCGGTTGGCAACTCTCGCCGATGTTTGGTGCCGCGGCCATGAGCCTGTCGAGCGTGTGCGTCGTAAGCAACGCACTGCGCCTGAAATCCTTTAAGCCTAAGACGGCGCGCTGAAGCACCCGACCTTGCCCCTCAAACCGTCGCTCGCGTACCCAAGTACGCTTCGCTCCTCTTTCGGGGCAATCTCGGGCACCTCAGCGCGCCTTTAAGATGACGCTGTTCACGACTAAACTGTCAGATAATCTCGATCGATAAGGAGTACACCCATGCGTTACACAATCAAGACTTCGGGCCTTATGTGCGGCCACTGCGACGCTACTGTCGAGACGGCACTGCTCAACGTTGCCGGCGTGACCGACGCCGACGCCGATCACGAGACCCAGACCGTCCAGGTGGAGTGCGCCGACACCGTGACCGCCGAGCAGCTCGCCGCCGCCGTCGAGGGCGCCGGGGAGAAGTTCCACGCCCTGTCCGTAACCGCCGCGTAGCAGACGCCGCCTACTCAATCCTCAGAAATTGCGGTGAAATAGTTCCTGTTTTAGCGCTTCAATCCTGCAAACAAGAACTATTTCACCGCAACTGACGGGGGCAACCGGAAGATCGACCAGAAACGAGGACCCGCCATGATGGCAGACCATAAATCGGTGACCCGCATGCTCAAAACGGCACGCGGGCAAATCGACGGCATCCTGCGGATGGTCGATGAGGACCGCTACTGCGTCGATATTTCTACGCAGCTCATGGCCACACAGGCGCTCCTCGCCCGCATCAACGCCGACGTGCTCAAGGCGCATATCGAAGGCTGCGTGACTTCGGCAATCGAATCGGGCGACGAAGATCTCAAAGCCGCCAAGCTCGCCGAGATCGAACGCGTCGTCGACAAGCTCTCCAAGTAATTAGTGCATTGGGGACAGGTACGTTTGCACCACCTTGGTGCAGATTGACCTGTCCCCCTTGCTCTAAATCGGGTATAAAGGCGTGCAGCATATCGAACGAAAGGCAATTTGCATGAATGACTTTATGAAGGGTCGCAATGGCGCCGATGAGCTCACCATCGTGATGGGTTTTGCCGGCATCGTCATCGCGATGATCGGATCGATTGCCCGCATCCAGTGGCTCAGCTGGATTGCCATCGCCGTCATCGTGCTTGGCGTGCTGCGCGGCCTGTCCAAAAATACCGATGCACGTCGCAAGGAGAACGAGGCCTTTGTCGCCGCGACCGCCAATGTCCCCGGCTTGGGCAAGTTCGTCACCAGCTTGGGCGGCGGGGCCGCAGCGGCCAGCACCTCACGCGCGGCCGGCACCAGCAAGGAAGACTTTGAGCGTGCCAAGCGCACGGCAAAGAAGATGTGGAAGGGCCGCAAGACCACGGCATACCTCAAGTGCCCCAACTGCGGCCAAATGCTCTCCGTCCCCAAGGGCAAAGGCAAGATTCGCGTCACCTGCCCCAAGTGCCACGCCAAGATGGAAACGCGCTCATAGCCGCAACACCATGGGGCATAAAAAGCCGAGGCCTCGCACTGAGACCTCGGCTTTTTTGATTATGACAAAGGGATTGCCCCTTTGTCACATCGCCATATCGCGCGCTTACGCCACGCCGTCGCGGGCGAGCTCCTCGGCCAGCGCCTCGGCCGGCATTGCCATAATCGTGTCGAGCTCGGCGTCCACCTCGGGAATACGCTTCACCTTGAGCTTGCGCACCAGATCACCGCGACACATCACATGCGTCGGCTCACGCAGTGCGCACAGGTCATCGAGCGGGTTCTCGCACGTCACCAGGATATCGGCAGCCTTACCGCACTCGATCGTGCCGGTCTCGTCGCCCAGCCCCAGCAGCTCGGCATTGATCTGCGTAGCCGTATGCAGCGCGAAGGCGTTGCTCACGCCCACGTACTTGGCAAAATAGGCCACCTCGCGCCACATGTCGTACTGCGTCACGAACGGACAGCTCGAATCTGTGCCCAGGCCCACCTTAACGCCAGCTTCCAATGCGGCACGAGCGCTCTCGATAATGCCCGAGCACACGATATCGCCGTTCTTCTTTTGCGTATCGGTCGAATGGGTCTTTTCCGGGTCGAGCAATACAAACGGCAGCGCCGGGCTGATGGTGCAGGTCACACTCGGCGCACGTCCCTCGAGCTGCGTACCCGCGGCGCCGCGGTACAGTTCCAGGATCTCGGGCGTCAACGGAGCGCCGTGCTCAATCGTGTCGACGCCGGCCTCAAGCGCGGCCTTCACACCTTCGGTGCTCTCGACATGGGCCATGACAGGAAGGCCAACCTCGTGCGCCGCCTTGCACGCCGCCGCGGCAACCTCCACCGGCATACGCAGCACGCCCGGCTCGCCCACCTCGGTCGCGTCGAACACACCGCCCGTTACGAACAGCTTAATGACGTCGGCACCGCGCGCATACAGGTCACGCACCTGTTCGGCTGCCTCGGCGGGACTGTTGGCCACCTGGGCGAACAAGCCTGCACCATGGCCGCCCGGCACCGTGACGCCCGTTCCCGGCGCCACCAGGCGAGGACCTTGATACTTGCTGGCATCGATAGCATCGCGCACGGCAAGATCGGCAAACAGCGGGTCGCCCGCGCCGCGCACCGTGGTCACGCCACTTGCCAGCTGTTGTTGGGCGCTGCCCTTAAGAATGTGGCGCACGATGGCGCGCCCCACGGGATTATCGAGCTTTTTCATCAGCGCACCCGCATCGCCCGCCGAAACCGGCTTGCCCGAACCGCACAGATGCACATGCATATTGATGAGGCCTGGCATGAGATACGCCCCTGCCAGATCGATGACCTCGGCACCTGCAGGCGCCTGCGCCACAGCACTCGGCCCCATCCACGTGATGACACCGCGCTCAACGGCCACGGCCATATCGGGCTGTGGCTCCATATGTTTCGAGCCATCCAGGACGGTCGCATTGATAAACAACGTGGAACGATCGGCAGACGCCATATCGAGCTCCTCCCCCTCAGAAAACTTGAACATCTGTCCATTATTATCCAGCGCGGCAGGATTGCTGCGGACATATCGGTTAACGGAGGGAAGAGGGGATGTGGGGGGGGACGGAATACGTTGCAGCCCCACCCCAGCAACATCAGGGGAATGTCTCGATCTGTAACAGGTACAGGGTTATTGGGCCCCTTGATGTTACAGATCAAGACATTCGGTCGACGTTTCACCGGTTTGTCTCGATCTGTAACAATTACGAACTCAAACAACTTCTAAACGTTACAGATCGAGACAAAACCTCTCAGCGCCCATACCACTGGCGTCTCCATTCCTCAGCCAGATCGGCCCGCTGTTGAATTCCCGCCAGTCTCATCTTTTCAGCCAGCTTCCCCGGGTTCTTGAGTCCATCAAACGTAAACCGAAGCACCTTGTGCCCGAGCATCGTCAGATGAGACTCTCGCTGACGTTCTGCCACGAATGGGTCGACCGACCCCCGATCCCCACCATCCTGCAGGGTATACTTTCCCTTCCCGTCGAGCTCGCCGATGACACACGTCCCGTTCTCGAGCCGCCAAAAATAGTCGACGCGAAACACCTGGCTCGAATCGAGCGGGTCGCGAAACTCCACCTGCAGCTCCGGAACTGGAAAGCCGTACGCAATAAAGAACGCTCGGAACCGAGACTCGCCGCCGTTTTCGGACAGCCCGTCCGCATACGACGCAATCACCTGTGCTCTGCGATACCCTCGCCTGCCCTCGCAATCGGCGCGGAGGCGCTCGCACAAATCCCAACGTGATGCGCCTTTCGCCCGCAGTGCAGAATCGGCAATCGCCAACCCGTAGGAGAACGGCGCACGCAGTAAGCAATCCTCCACCGTGCGCCAAAACGACGTCACCCGCACGCCATCAACACGCTCGAGCGCGCCCGCCATCTGCGGACGCAACAACCTGCACCCGCCGCTCAACGTCACCGAACAACCCGTCTTAACAAGAAAGCGCGGCCCGAGCAGATCATTCGGCACCTCCAGACCCCACAAAAGCGCCGCGTCATAGCCCCAAAACGCCCAATCGGGATGAAATTCCGCAAGCCCTTTGATAGTCCTCAGCGCTCGCTCCGCCGGCGTCAATGCATCCCAATCATGCTGAAAACAGAACAGGTACGGCTCGGGCTCCGCGATATCGTCGGTTCCAACATGGCGTCGCAGCCACATGAGCTCGGTATTGTCATGCGTTGCGAGCAGCGCACCTTGCTTGGCCGTCTCCGTGAGCCGCGCGAGCATTCTATTCCGCGCCAACGTGTTGCGAGTCGCATGTTTGTGTTTGAGAACGGTATTAGACACTTTCGTCACCACCACGTCAGACAAATGGACCATCGTCACCGTTGCCTCCGCTGACAAATGTCTTGATCTGTAACAGGAAGACAGTCTTTGAGCCTCTAGTTGTTACAGAACAAGATCTTTCGACAGCCGCCAACCTTCCGTCTCAATCTGTAACAGTTACGGGCTCAAACAGCCGCTAAACGTTACAGATTGAGACAAAGTCAGGGCTGTAGGGCGACACCAGTCACATCCCCTACTCCCATTCTTGTTCGTAGATGTTGAGGGACTTTACGTAGCGCCCCTGGGCGCCCATGATGTCGCGGACCAGGCGCAAAAAGAAGCTGATGCACGAGGCGTCAAAGCCATCCTGCAGGTCCTCCGGATGCACCGCACCCGGCCCATCGACGGCCGTGTCACTCAGGCGCGCGATGTCGTACAGATAGAGCTGTCCCGCCGTCAGCCAGACATCGTCGACGCAAGCGAGGCGCACCGCAATCGCGCCGTCGCTCCAATGCTCCTTTTGCACGATATGCGGGTCGTAGACATCAAAGCGACGGTCGGTGCGCGTATCCTTCAGCGCAACTATGCCGTTCGCAGGATCCTTGTCCAAAATGCCAAAGCGCGAGAAATACTGCGTGTCGCGTACCTGCTCGAGCCGCTTGAGCGAGGCAGGCGAAAGCGATGCCGGCGGCTCGTCAACATACAGCTCGAGCAGCGTCTTGCCATGGCGATAGGAGCGCTCGAAGAGCAGCCAATCGGTAAACGCCATGTTGTAGGCCATGATTTCGTTTTGCGAAGGCTCGGTGCAATAGCTGAGCCACGGGTCGACAATGATCTCGAACTGTTCGCGCGCCGGCTCCAAAAACTGGAACTTCCGCAGCATCCAAAAATGGGCTATGTCGGCAATATCGTTGCCGACGGCTTCGGCTAGCTGCGCTCGGTCTAAAGCGTGGTCAGTCATGGCATCCTCCTCAAACTGATAGACCTCAATTTGAGCTTACGAGGAGGGTGGTCGGCCACGACCAGCGCGGGCAAAATAGGCCTCCGGCTGCAAACCAGATGCTGACCAAACACTTGACGAAAAGCTTGACCGAAAATGCGCACCGCAACAAAACCGCAGGTAAACATAGGCGGCCAACCCGCCCTTTTGAGCCAAGCGCCCCCGGCCACCACAGAAACAGCAGAGCACCACAGCTCAAGAAGACGCCGAATGGACACTCGCGCGTCGACAAACGAACGAACCGCTCGCAAAGAGTGTCCCCAACGACTAGACAAAAATGACCAGTCATTGGGGACGTTCTTAAATGACTACTTTACAGCTCCAGCGCGTCGGCGACTTCGGCAGCGCAGGCCAGGGCGTCGGCCATAGCGTTCACCACAAGCGAGCTGCCGTTGCGAGCATCACCCGCCACATACACCGGCGCGGCATCCGCGGCGACGCCGTCGACACGAGCCGCAAGGTGCGAGCCCTCGGCAGCCATCACCGGCAGCGGACGACCAGCGGTGGCAACAGGCACGCCAACGGCGTCGAACACGCTATGCTCGGGACCCGTAAAGCCGCAGGCGATGAGCACCAGCTGGGCCGGCACCTCGTGCTCGGAGCCCGCGATACGCTCGGGCTTGCCAGCCGACCAATCCAGATCGGCCACGCGCAGGCCCGCGGCAGCGCCCTTCTTATCCAGCAGCACCTCGAGCGTATCCACGCCCCAAGCGCGCATCTCGCCGCCCATGGCAGCGATGGCCTCCTGCTGGCCGTAGTCGGTCTTCTTAACGTTGGGCCACTGCGGCCAAGGGTTGCTCGCTGCACGCTTATCGGGCGCCGCCGGCAAGAACTCAAACTGGCGCACGCTGCGCGCGCCCTGACGCACCGCGGTACCCACGCAGTCGTTGCCGGTATCGCCGCCGCCAACGACCACAACGTCCAGGCCGCGCGCGTTCACCGCGGGCTCGCCGCCATCGAGCACCGAGATGGTCGAAGCCGTCAGGTAGTCCACGGCATACACCACGCCGGGCGCATCGATGTTCGCAGCAGAAAGCCCACGCGGGGCGCGGGCGCCGGCAGCCACCACGACGGCGTCAAAGCCATCGAGCTTGGCCGCCACCGCAGGGTTCGTAACGTCAGCGCCCAGCTCAAAGACGATACCCAGCTCGCGCATAAGTGCCACGCGACGCTCGACCACGGACTTCTCGAGCTTCATGTTGGGAATGCCGTACATGAGCAGGCCGCCCGGGCGGTCGTCACGCTCAAACACCGTCACGCGGGCACCGCGACGCGCAAGCTCCCATGCTGCCACCAGGCCAGCCGGGCCGGAACCCACCACGGCAACCGTGGGCGCGCCCTCCCCTGCCGGCTCAAAGCGGCGCGGACCGCCATTTGCCCACTCATGGTCGCTGATCGCGCGCTCGTTGTCGTGAATCGTCGTGGGCTGGCCGTCGACCGAGCCCAGGTTACACGCGGCCTCGCACAGCGCCGGGCACACGCGGCTCGTAAACTCGGGCATGGGCGAGGTGAGCGACAGGCGCTCGGCAGCCTCGTCCCAGCGGCCGCGATACACTAGCTCGTTCCACTCGGGAATCAGATTGTGCAGCGGGCAGCCACTCGGACGCGCCTTGCCAAAGCTCGCGCCCATCTGGCAAAACGCCACGCCGCACATCATGCAACGGCTCGCCTGGGCGCGACGTGCATCGTCATCGAGCTCCACGTACAGCGGATCAAAATCATGGCTGCGCTCCTCCACGGGACGAAGCTCGTGGGTCACGCGATCGATATCAAGAAAAGCACCGGGCTTACCCATGGCACTTACGCCTCCTTCTTGGTCGAAGCAACAGAACCGGTAGCGGCCACGGGCGCAGCGCCCGCGCCAGCGACACCACCCGCCACATCAAAGCGAGCGACATCGGCGGCGTCGGCGCGACCGGTCACAATGTCAAACGCCAGCTCCTCGGCCTGCGCATGCGTCTTACCGATGGCCTCGGCGGCGGCGACAATCGCCAGCACGCGCTCGTACTCGGTCGGAATGACCTTCACAAAGTGCTTGCTCATCGTCTCAAAGCTGTAGAGCAGCTTAATGCCGCGCGGGCTCTGCGTCGCGTCCACGTGCTCCTGGATGAGCTCGCGAATCTGCGCCAGCTCACCGGCCGTCGGGGCTTTAAGCTCAACGCTCTCGTGGTTCACACGGGCATCGAGCGTGCCGTACTGGTCAAAGACGTAAGCCACGCCGCCCGTCATGCCGGCGGCGAAGTTCTGCCCGACCTCGCCCAGGATGAGCGCCAGACCTCCCGTCATGTACTCGCAGCCATGGTTGCCGCAGCCCTCGACCACCACGGTGGCGCCGGAGTTGCGTACGCCAAAGCGCTGGCCGGCCAGGCCGTTAATGAAGCCGCGACCGCTCGTAGCGCCAAAGAACGCAACGTTGCCCACGATGATGTTCTCGTCGAACTTGTAGGTCGCATGCGGGTTGGGGCGCACCGACACCTCGCCGCCCGAAAGGCCCTTGCCAAAGTAGTCGTTGGCGTCGCCGCACACGTTGAGCGTAATGCCGCGCGGCAGGAAGGCGCCAAAGCTCTGACCGGCCGAACCATCGCAATCGATGGTGATGGAGCCGGCGGGCAGGCCCTCGGGATGCGCCTTGGTCACCGCGTTGCCCAAGATGGTGCCCACGCAGCGGTTGACGTTGGCGATATCGGCGCGAAAGCGAATCGGACGCAGGTGCGCACGGGCATCGGCCGTATAGGGCACAAACAACGTGGAGTCGAGCGTCTTATCGAGCTCGCTGTCCGCAGCCATCTGTGGCAGGAAGTGACGGCCGTCGGCGCCCGGGATGTGGGCACCAAACTCACAGGTCGCGCTTGCCAGCACGGGCGACAGATCGAGCAGGTTGGCCTTGCGGTTGCCCGGGACCTCGATCTGGCGCAGGCACTCGGGATGGCCGACCATCTCGTCGACGGTGCGGAAGCCCAGGCTCGCCATGACCTCGCGCAGCTGCTCGGCAACAAAGAGCATAAAGTGCTCGACGTGCTCTGGCTTGCCGCGGAAGCCGCGACGCAGGCGGCAGTTTTGCGTAGCGATGCCGGCCGGGCAGGTATCCTGCTGGCAGTCGCGCTGCATGAGGCAGCCCATGGAGATGAGCGGCATGGTCGCAAAGCCAAACTCCTCGGCACCCAGCAGGCAGGCAACGGCGACGTCGGTGCCGTCCATGAGCTTGCCATCGGCCTCGAGCACCACGCGTGAGCGCAAACCGTTTTGCAGCAGCGTCTGCTGGGCCTCGGCAAGGCCAAGCTCCAGCGGCAGACCCGCGTGCCAGATAGAGTCGCGCGCAGCGGCACCCGAGCCGCCATTGTGGCCGCTGATCAAAATCTTGTCGGCAGCGCCCTTGGCCACGCCGGTGGCGATGGTGCCGACGCCGGCCTCGCTGACCAGCTTGACCGACACGCGCGCGCCGGGGTTGGCGTTCTTAAGATCGAAGATCAGCTCTGCCAAGTCCTCGATGGAGTAGATGTCGTGGTGCGGCGGAGGCGAAATCAGGCCGATGCCGGGCGTGGACTGACGGACCTCGGCAATCCAGGGGTAGACCTTCTTGCCGGGCAGGTGACCGCCCTCACCGGGCTTGGCGCCCTGGGCCATCTTGATCTGAATCTCGAAGGCGCTGCACAGGTAGCGGCTCGTCACGCCAAAGCGCGCGCTTGCCACCTGCTTGATGGCGGAATTCTTGGAGTCACCGTTGGCCAGCGGGGTCTCGCGACGCGGATCCTCGCCGCCCTCGCCCGAGTTGGAACGACCGTGCAGGCGGTTCATGGCGATGGCCATGCACTCGTGTGCCTCTTTGCTGATGGAACCGTACGACATGGCGCCGGTGTTAAAGCGACGGACGATGTTGAGCGCGGGCTCCACCTCGTCGAGCGAAACCGGCGTGCGACCGTTGGCATTAAAGTCGAGCAGGTCGCGTAGGCGCACGGCACGACCGGTGCAGTGCAGGCGGGCGCTGTACTCCTTAAAGGTATCGTAGCTGTCCTCGCGGCAGGCGGTCTGCAGTAGGTAGACGGTCTGGGGGTCAATCAGGTGATCCTCGCCGCCGAGCGGGCGCCACTTGGTCAGGCCCAGCGTGGGCAGCTGATCGGGAGCCGGGCTCTTAAGGATGGCGAGCGCGGCGTCATAGCGCTCATTCTGCTCGCGCTCGACGTCCTCGACACCCATACCGCCCACACGGCTCACCGTGCCGGCGAAATACGCGTTGACGAACTCCGGCGTAAAGCCAACGGCCTCGAAGATCTGCGCGGAGTGGTAGCTCTGCACCGTGGAGATGCCCATCTTGGACATGATGGAAACGATGCCGGCGGTCGCAGCCTTGTTGTAGTTGGCGATGCCCTGCCCGGCTGTCACGTCCAAATCGCCGTGCACCGCCAAGTCGCGAATGCACGCGTGCGCGTTGTACGGATAGATGCCGCTCGCGGAGTAGCCCACCAGTGCCGCAAAGTCGTGCGGGGACACAGCGTCGCCGCACTCCACCACGATGTCGGCAAAGGTACGCACGCCGGCGCGGATCAGGTGGTTGTGCACGCAGCCCACGGCGAGCAGCGACGGCACGGGCACCTCGCCCGCAGCGGCACGATCGCTCAACACCACGATGTTCACGCCGTCGCGGACCGCAGCCTCAACGTCCTCTGCAAGCTGCTTGAGCGCAGCCTGCAGCGCGCCCTCGCCGGCATCGCGGCGGTAGACGGCACGGAAGCGACGGGTCTTAAAGCCCACGCGGTCGATGGCGCAGATACGGTCGAACTCCTCCTCGCTCAGCAGCGGACGCTCCAGGCGCACCAGCTGGCAGGCCGTGCGGGAGTCCTCGAGCAGGTTGCCGTGGTTGCCCAGGTAGAGCGTGGTCGAGGTGACCATATGCTCGCGCAGGGCATCAATCGGCGGATTCGTAACCT
Organism: uncultured Collinsella sp.; assembly: GCA_937982065.1. Classification (GTDB taxonomy): domain Bacteria; phylum Actinomycetota; class Coriobacteriia; order Coriobacteriales; family Coriobacteriaceae; genus Collinsella. The sequence continues at coordinate 4,347 of CALJMO010000055.1, read as the reverse complement.
GAGCGAACAGCTGGTAGAAGTAGTCAAAGAACGAGCGCGTCTTCTTGGACAGGCAGGCCAGCGGCGCATCGATACCCATCGAGGCGAGCGGGGCCTTGCCCTGCTGGGCCATGGGGCGCACGACCTCGTCAACATCATCCCAGTGATAGCCGAGCTTGGCCATGCGCACGGCGGCGGGCACCTCGGCATCCTCAGCGGGCGCGGGCGCAACGGGCTCATCGAGCGCGTCAACGGTCAGCGTCTCCTCGGCAATCCAATCACGGTAGGGCTTTTCCTTGGCGTAACGGGCGCGCAGCTCATCGTTGTAGATGACGCGACCGCGGGCAAAGTCGACCTCGAGCATCTGGCCCGGTCCCAGGCAGCCGCTCGTCAGGATGTTCTCGGGGCTCACCTCGATGGTGCCCACCTCGCTTGCCAGCATAAAGCGACCGTCGCGCGTCACATAGTAGCGGGCGGGACGCAAGCCGTTACGGTCGAGGGCGGCACCCAAGGTACGGCCGTCGGTAAAGGCGATGGCCGCAGGACCGTCCCACGGCTCCATGAGCATGGACTGGTAGGCGTCGTAGGCGCGGCGCTCCTCACTCAGGCTATCGTTGTGGTCCCACGGCTCGGGCAGCAACATGGACGCGGCACGCGTAAGCGGGCGACCGTTCATAACCAAAAACTCAAGCACATTGTCCAGAATCGCGGAGTCGGAACCCTCGCGGTTGATGATGGGCATCACGCGCTCAAGATCGTGCTGCAGCACGGGGCTGTACAGGTTGGGTTCGCGGGCGCGGATCCAGTTGACGTTACCCTTGAGGGTGTTGATCTCGCCGTTATGGATGATAAAACGGTTGGGGTGCGCGCGCTCCCAGCTGGGCGTGGTGTTGGTGGAGTAGCGCGAGTGGACGAGCGCCACGGCCGTCTTGACGGCGGCGTCGTTGAGATCGATGAAGAAGCGGCGCATCTGCGTGGCGACCAGCATACCCTTGTACACGATGGTGCGCGAGCTCATGGAGCACACGTAGAAGATCTTGTCGCGCAGGGCAAACTCGGCGTCGGCCTTTTTCTCGATGGTGCGGCGGCACACGTATAGGCGGCGCTCAAAGGCATCACCGGCGGGTGTGTCGTCCGGACGGCCCAGGAAGGCCTGCAGGATGGTAGGCATGCAGGCGCGGGCCGTCTCGCCCAGGTCGTGCGGGTCGACGGGCACCTCGCGCCAAAAGAGCAGCGGCACGCCGGCCTCGGCGCAGCCCTCCTCAAACACGCGACGGGCATCCTCTACGCCCTTGTCGTCCTGCGGGAAGAACAGCATGGCCACGCCATAGTCGCCCTCTGCCGGCAGAATCTGGCCGCACTTTTGGGCCTCTTTACGGAAAAAGTGATGCGGAACCTGAAACAGGATGCCGGCGCCGTCGCCGGTGTTCTTCTCGAGTCCTGTGCCGCCGCGGTGCTCCAAGTTGACCAGAATGGACAGTGCGTCGTCCAGGATCTGGTGACGGCGCTCACCGTTGATATCAGCAAGCGCGCCGATGCCACATGCATCGTGGTCGAATTCGGGGCGATAAAGGCCCTGCTGCTGAGCGGAATCTGCCTGCATCGCGATCCTCCCCTAGATATTAGACAGTCAGTTGAATAGGCATACTAGAAGCATCACCGGCCCGTTGTGTTTCCCGCCCGTTTCGAAACAATCGCGTAACGCACGCCCTACGAGTGGACACCGCCGACCTCAAGGACGGCAACAAGGGCCCCAAGTTCGGCCCGTATGCTCACCGCTTCAAACATCTCAATCTGTAACAGGAAGACCAAATTTCGACGACTAAGTGTTACAGATTGAGACGTTTTTGAGAGACGGCTCCGAATGTCTCAATCTGTAACACGGAGGGTCGGTTTTGACGGCCAGCTGTTACAGATCGAGATATTCCATAGGACCATTTCTTCCTGTCTTGATCTGTAACACCTAGACCCAATTTCCATCCCTAGTTGTTACAGATCAAGACATTTCGGCAACCCCCTTTTCACCATCTTATTCAAATACAACTATTTTGTTAGTCTCGGTTAACTTTTTGGCCTAAAACGGGTATCCTTTGCGGAGTCAAACAAACGGCACGCGCGTCGTGTCACATTAAGGAGGCCTCTATGGCAAACCAGACAGACCGGCAAACGATGAAACTCGTCCTTATCCGCCACGGAGAGTCGGAGTGGAACAAACTCAACCTGTTCACCGGCTGGACCGATGTCGAGCTCACCGACACGGGCCGCGAAGAGGCAGCGGCAGGCGGCCGCGCCCTCAAAGAAGCGGGCTTCGACTTTGACGTCTGCTACACTTCGCGCCTCAAGCGCGCGATCCACACCCTCAACATCGTGCTCGGCCAGATGGATCGCGAGTGGCTGCCCGTCATCAAATCCTGGAAGCTCAACGAGCGCCACTACGGAGCGTTGCAGGGTCTCAACAAGGCCGATGCCGCAGCGGAGCACGGCGACGAGCAGGTGCTCATCTGGCGCCGCTCCTTCGATGTCTGCCCGCCGGCGCTCGAGCCGGGCGACAGTCGCGATCCCCACACCCAGGAGCAATACCGTGATGTCGCGCCCGATCAGCTGCCCTATACCGAGTGCCTCAAGGACACGATAGCCCGCGCCTGGCCTTATTTCGAAGACGAGATTCGCCCCCAGATGCTCGCCGGCAAGCGCGTCCTCATCGCCGCACACGGCAACTCCCTGCGCTCACTCGTCATGAAGCTCGAGCACCTCACGCCCGAGGAGATCCTCAAGGTCAACATCCCCACCGGCGTGCCGCTCGTTTACACCTTCGACACCGATTTCAACGTCCTCGACAAGCGCTACATCGGCGATCCGGCGACCATCGCCGCCAAGATCGACGCCGTGGCCAATCAGGGCAAAGCGCACAAGTAGCCTCAACCCAAACCCAGGGCGCGGCGCCGCGCAACCCAAGTGCAGTGCCGCGCCACCCCAACGTAGGAATCAGCCATGCTCAACCATCTCAAACAACATTTTGGCTCCCGGCGCACCGGTGGTCACGGAGGCCTAGACATTGCGCGGCATATTGGCCCCGGACTGCTCGTGACCGTCGGCTTTATCGACCCGGGCAACTGGGCCTCCAATATGGCCGCGGGCTCGCAGTTTGGCTACGCGCTGCTGTGGATCGTCACGCTGTCCACGATTATGCTCATTGTGCTGCAGCACAACGCGGCGCACCTGGGTATCGCCACGGGCGCCTGTCTCGCCGAGGCCACGACCCGCTTTCTCCCCCGCATCGTGGGACGCGCCGTGCTCGGCAGCGCCTATCTCGCGACCATCGCCACCGCCATGGCCGAGGTCCTGGGTGGCGCGATTGCCCTTCAAATGCTCTTTGGGCTGCCCGTGCGCGCGGGCTGCGTCATCGTGGCGGCAGTATCGATGGCGATGCTCATGACGAGCTCCTACAAGCGTGCCGAGCGATGGATCATCGCCTTCGTGAGCGTGGTAGGACTCTCGTTTTTGGCCGAGCTTGCGCTAGTCAAGGTCGACTGGCCGCAAGCCGCCGCAAGCTGGATCACGCCCAGTATGCCCACTGGCTCTGCCGCGATTATCGTGAGTGTCCTGGGTGCGGTCGTTATGCCCCACAACCTCTTTCTACACTCCGAGGTCATCCAATCCATGCACTTCGAAGGCCAAGGCGAGCAGATTATCGAGGAACGTCTGCGCTACGAGCTCTTCGACACGCTCTTTTCGATGGGCGTGGGCTGGGCGATCAACTCGGCCATGGTCATCCTGGCCGCAACGACCTTCTTTGCGCATGGCATTGTCGTAGACGACCTCGCCGTCGCAGCGGACACGCTCTCCCCCATTCTGGGCCCGGCAAGCTCGACCATCTTTGCGGTGGCACTGCTGTTTGCGGGCATATCGAGTAGTGTGACGGCAGGCATGGCGGCAGGCACCATCACCGCGGGCATGTTCGACGAGGAATACGACATCCACGACCGACATTCCTCGATCGGGGTGGCGGCCTGTTTCGCCGGCGCAGTGGCGGCGTGCTTGGTCGTCCCGAATCCTTTTGAGGGTCTCATTTGGAGTCAGGCGCTGCTGTCTCTTCAGCTGCCGATTACGGTCTTTGTGCTCATACGGCTCACCAGCTCACGCCGCGTCATGGGCAAATACGCCAACTCGCGCCCGCTCAACGCGCTGCTCGTAGGGATCGGCGTCATCGTGACGATTCTTGATGTCGTGTTGTTGACAGGGATGTAATGGGGCGGGGCACCTACCCAGGCAAACGTCTCGATCTGTAACATCTAGACACGCTTTTGATGTCTTGTTAGCGTCGGATTATTTTAGCCAAATATAGTCGGCCGAGATTGACCAATCCCG
>CALJMO010000054.1 GCA_937982065.1 uncultured Collinsella sp. | reverse complement strand
CGCCGGGCCGACTCGCTTCGGATGGGGCTCTACACCAACTTTCTCGACACTACCATAATTACTCGCATTGGCGTTAGGGAGGGCTTGATGTTTACCGTATTTGTCTTGGGCAATATTGCTTCGGGTAAGTCAACTGCCTGCCGCTATTTCGAATCTCGTGGCGCTATGCTTATCGATCTGGATGAGCTTGCAAAATCGCTGTATGTGCCGGGCTCTGATATCGTCAATACACTCGCGGATGAATTCGGTTGGGACATTTTGGATGAGGAAGGCGGCATTCGCCGCGGCATCCTCGCTTCTCGAGCTTTCGCTTCTCCTGATTCGGTCGCACGGCTCAATGACATCGTGCATCCCATTCTGATTGAACAGCTTTCGCTTAGGATTCTCGATCCGGTTTGTTGTACGGTTTCATCTCCCCGTTATCCTTTTGCGGTGGTCGAGGTTTCTGCTCCGACTGGTTTTGAGGATGCATTTGGCTTGGCTGATGAAATTTTGGTCATCAGCGCCCCTTTGTCAGTTCGTCGCGAGCGCGCTATTCAACGTGGCATGGAGCCATCTGATTTTGATGCCCGTTCTGCTTGCCAGCCCGAAGAGTCTGCGCTGTGCAATCTCGCTACAACTGTGATTGACAATGCGGCAGACGATAACTCGCTCTTTGAACAACTGGACGCATGGCTTTCGCGCCATGGGTTCGGGGATGTAGCGGATAAGGAGGAGGCCGATGCCTAAGACACGTTTCCTTACGTGGTATCGCCTTATACCGCTGGCTGCCGTTTTTGCCTTCGGCCTTATCTCATTCGTTTACTCATATGCTCCTGCCGCTTTCTTTAAGCCGCTGTATCCGATTGACTACGAGGCGTATGTAAAGCAATCCAGTATTTCGCATAATCTGGATCCGTATCTGGTGTGCGCTGTCATTAAGTCTGAATCGAATTGGGATCCCGAGGCCGAGTCGAATCAGGGTGCTCAGGGATTGATGCAGCTGATGCCCGAGACTGCCCAGGATATGATCGCCAAGGGCCTTGTCGACGGTGGCGAGTATTCGGCCGACAACCTTAACGATCCGGCTACGAATATCGAGTTTGGCTGTGCGTATCTTTCGTATCTTCTAGCGTATTTTAACGGGTCGACTGACAGTGCCATTGCCGCCTATAACGCCGGCATGGGCAATGTCGACGGATGGGCGCAGCAGAGTACGTCGCTTCATAATGCAATCACCTTTCCCGAGACGCAGGCGTATCTGATTCGTGTCAATAATGCCTGGGTTCGCTACAAAACCCTCTATCCCGATCGGTTCGTATAGGACTATGCCTGCCGCCTGCGTATACTGCAGATATATGAGTTAGGAGTATCCATGGCGGAATTTGAAGTAGAACGCGTTGGTGGTGAACTTAAGCGCTTTGGCGTTGAAGGCTCTGACGTGCCGTTTAAGGTCGTGTCTCCCTATGACCCTGCAGGCTCTCAGCCTAAAGCCATTGAGTCGCTTGTGCAGGGTGTGAGGGACGGAGACCGCTATCAGGTTTTGCTGGGCGTGACTGGTTCGGGCAAGACCTTCACGATGGCAAAGACTATTGAGGCCCTGGGAAAGCCGACGCTGGTCATGGCTCCGAATAAAACGCTCGCCGCTCAGCTTGCGAGCGAGCTCAAAGAGTTCTTTCCCAACAACGCTGTGGTCTACTTTGTCTCGTATTACGACTACTATCAGCCCGAGGCGTATGTGCCGCAAAGCGATACATATATCGAGAAAGACTCCTCGATTAACGAAGAGGTTGAGATGCTGCGACATCAGGCGACCGCATCGCTGCTCTCTCGACGCGATGTGATCGTTGTCGCATCGGTCTCGTGTATCTATGGCATTGGCTCTCCTGAGGACTATGCAGGTCTGGCTCCAAACGTCGACAAGAAGGTGCCGCTCGAGCGCGATGACTTTATCCATGCACTTATCGACATTCAATATGATCGCAATGACTATGACCTGGCACGCGGCACGTTCCGCGTGCGCGGCGATGTTGTCGACGTGTATCCGCCTTATGCCGAGCATCCGTTGCGGCTTGAGTTCTTTGGCGACGAGGTCGAGCTGATTGCCGAGATCGATGAGGTCACCGGTGAGATGCTTCGTGAGTACGAGGCCATCCCTGTATGGCCGGCATCGCACTACGTGACCGAGAAGCCGAAGGTCAAGGCGGCTCTGAAATCGATCAGCGAAGAGTGCGAGAAGCGCGTGGCGGAGCTCAAGGCGACCGACAAGTTGCTCGAGGCGCAGCGTCTGCAGCAGCGCACCGATTATGATCTTGAGATGCTCGAGACGATGGGCTTTTGCAACGGCATCGAGAACTACTCGCGTCATCTGGACGGTCGCAAGCCGGGTGAGCCGCCGTTTACCCTAATCGATTACTTTCCCAAGGATATGCTCTGCATCATCGATGAGAGCCATGTGACGGTGCCGCAGATTCGCGGCATGCACGAAGGTGACCGCTCGCGTAAGGTGACGCTGGTGGAACACGGTTTTCGCCTGCCCTCGGCGCTCGATAACCGCCCGCTTCGTTTCGATGAGTTTGAGGCAAGGATACCCCAGTTTATCTATGTTTCGGCCACGCCGGGCGACTACGAGCTGCGGGTGAGCCAAAACGATGTGGAGCAGATTATTCGTCCGACTGGCCTGCTCGACCCCAAGATTGACGTGCGTCCAGTTCGCGGCCAGATTGACGATCTTGAGGACGAGATTCGCGAGCGCGTTGCCCGCAAGGAGCGCGTGCTGGTGACCACGTTGACCAAGCGCATGGCCGAGGACCTGACCGACCATCTGCTCGACGCAGGCATTAAGGTCAATTACATGCACTCTGATACGGCGACAATGGACCGTGTCGAGATCCTGCGAACGCTGCGCGAGGGCAAGATCGATGTTCTCGTTGGCATCAACCTGCTTCGCGAGGGCTTGGATCTCCCCGAGGTCTCACTGGTGGCAATTCTCGATGCCGATAAGGAAGGCTTCTTGCGCAACCGCCGTTCGCTGATTCAGACGATTGGCCGTGCGGCCCGTAACGCCGATGGTGAAGTCATCATGTATGCAGACGTTGTGACCGATTCGATGAAAGAGGCCATCGAGGAGACGCAGCGCCGTCGCGAGATTCAGATGGCATATAACGAAGAACATGGCATTGTGCCCAAGACAGTGCGCAAGGCCATCAACGACATCTCAAGTTTTATTGTCGAGGCCGAAAAAACTGTGGGCTCCAAGGGACGCTCGAAGGGCGACTCTCTTGGCCATGGCGCATTCTATACGCCCGATGAGTCGGGCGAGGGCGGTGTGCCGGAAACGGTGGCGCCCGAGCAGACACTTGCGGAGCAGTTGGAAGAACTGCCGCATGACGAGCTTGTGCGGATCGTCGAAACCATGGAAGAGGATATGCGTAACGCTTCTGCCGCTATGGACTTTGAGGAGGCGGCGCGCCTGCGCGATGCCGTCGTTCAGATTCGGGCGATGCTCGAGGGTGCGTCTGAGGACGAGACGATCGAGCGCTTACGCTCGCAGGCCCGCAAGGGTTCCACGTTCGCATCGGGCAGAAAACGCCAGGGTGCACGGTTTAAGAAATAGCGAACAGGCCCCGAGTTCCCTGTGGAGCTCGGGGCCTGTGTCTTTTGCGCGCTGGAATTCGTGCGTTAGAGGTCCGCGATCAGGGCTTCGGCACAACGGATGCCGTCGGTGGCCGCGCTCATGATGCCGCCGGCATATCCAGCTCCCTCACCACAAGGGTAGAGGCCCGGGGTCGACACGGCATGGCACGTTCGGTCTCGGGTGACAGTGACCGGTGAGCTCGAACGAGTCTCCACGCCGGTAAGAACGGCATCGGGACGGTCGTAGCCTCGTAGCTTTTTTCCGAGTAGGGGAAGTCCCAGGCGGAGCGACTCGACGATATGCTGCGGCAGGGCTTCGTCAATTGTCGTCCAGGTCACACCGAGCGGATAGGTGGGCTTTACCTTTCCGGGCGCCTTGCTGGCGCGTCCTGCGAGGAAATCTCCGACGAGTTGTGCCGGTGCGTTCCAGTTGGAACCGCCCAGGCGATAGGCGGCCGCCTCGCAGGCGCGCTGGAGCTCGATGCCGGCGAGCGGGTCATCGTTGGGAAGGTCCTCAGGCGTGACGTTAACGAGCAGGGCGGCGTTTGCGTTGCGTCCGTCGCGGGCATTGAGGCTGGCGCCGTTGACGCACAGGTGGCCCTGCTCGGAAGAGGCGGCGACAACCTGCCCGCCGGGGCACATGCAAAACGAGAACACGCTGCGGCCGTTGGGAAGATGGGCGACGAGCTTGTAGGGGGCTGCTCCGAGGGCAGGATGTCCCGCCAAGGCTCCATATTGGGCTCGGTCGATGTCGCGCTGCGGATGCTCGATGCGAACGCCCATGGCAAAGGTCTTTTGTGCGAGGGCCACGTTGTGGTCCTTAAGGAGCTCAAAAATATCGCGAGCAGAATGCCCACAGGCGAGGATGAGGTGCTTTGTTTCGATTGGCTCGTAAGCGGCGTCTTGGGACGATTGGACATCGATACCGGTGATGGCGCCAGACGCGTCGGTGCGAATGTCGACGAGCTTCGTTCGATAACGGACGACACCTCCGAGCTGCTCGGTGCGCTGGGATATAGCGGTGACAACCTTGGGAAGGATGTCGGAGCCAATGTGCGGCTTGGCATCCCACAGAATATCGCGGGGCGCACCCGCCTCGACGAAGGTTTCGAGGATAAGGCGATGGGCGGGATTTTTTGTTCCCGTATTGAGCTTGCCGTCCGAGAAGGTCCCCGCGCCGCCCAGACCAAACTGAATATTGCTCTCGGGGTCGAGGATGCGCTCCTTTAGAAAGAGGTCGATCGCCTGCGAGCGGCGAAATGCCGGGTCGCCGCGCTCGATAAGCAAGGGCTTAAGACCTGCTTCGGCGAGCGTGAGCGCAGCGAAAAGGCCGGCGCATCCGGCGCCGACAACGACGGGGCGCTCTTTGGATGCGTCGGAAATGGGGGAGGGGAATGAAGGCTCATCGTCTTCTATCGCGCGTACGAGCGAGCGGTCACGTTCGGAAACGCTGTCGACCGCTTCTCGCTCGAGGTGGGGACTGGTCAGCTCAACACGAAAGCTCAGGATAAAATGGACGTCTCGTTTTTTGCGAGCGTCGATTGACTTGCGGTGGAGCTCGATGGACTTGATCTCGGAGTCTTTGCAACGTAGGACGCGCTTGGCGACTCGCTTGCCAACAATGAGGCAGGCATTTTCATCGCCGGCTTCATCGAGCGAAGCGTTGACTTGGGTGATTTCGATCATCGAGGTCTCCTTAGAGGCAAGAAAGAGGCCGTCCGGTATCCCAGACGGCCCGAATGCGATTTTGATTATAGACTGCGCGGCTACAGGCTGCTTGCAGCGCGAATGCCCGAGAGCCATGCCCACGCAAGGTTAAAGCCTCCGCAATCGGCGTCGATGTCGAGCGCTTCGCCGCAGACGTAAAGCGGGGCGTCGACAACGCTGCGCGCGCGTAGACTGGGTGTTGAGATACTCTCGACAGATACGCCACCACGCGTGACCTGTGCCGAGCGCTCCTCGGCTGTTCCCTCAACGAGCAACTTAAAGTGCTTGAGGATCGAGACCAGGTGGATGACATCGTTGGAGCCTGGATGGCACTGCTCGAACGCCGTGCAGACGACGCGGGAGAGTTGCGGGGCGAGCATGCCGTCGAGCCAACGGGGATCGCGGGGCGAAAAGCCGCCGAGCAGCTCAACGCGCCGGTTGAGCATATCGAGCAGCTCGTCTTTGGAGAGGTCGGGGAAAACGTCGAGCAGGATCGTATCACCGCGCTGGATACGACGGGAGAGGTTGAAGACAGCGACGCCCGAGATGCCGAAGGCTCGAAACAGGACTTCACCGTCTTCGTGCCAGAGCTCATTATGATTGCGGGCGAGCGTCAAGCGGGCGCGGACGCGCAGGCCGTCCAACGTCTTGAGTGCCGCCCGATCGCCGACGACCGTTGCCGATACGGGGCAGAGGATGGGGCGCAGCGAAGTGAGGGGGAGGCTAAACGTATCGGCGATACCGGTGGGGTTGCCACCCGTGGCGATAATTACGGCATGTGCCTCCAGGGCCTCGTTCTTGCGAGGGACATCGGCGAGCGCTTTCCGAAGCGAGCGGAGCTCCGTTTTTCGGTCGTCGTGCTTTTTTGCCTTGAGCGCCCGCGCTGGACGGTCTATTTGGAGTGTCCAGCCTTCGGAAGCTTTGTGCGCCGAGGCAACGTTGGCTCCGCAGATTAAGGTAATACCTAGGCGGTCGCAAACGTTGAGAAGCGCGTCGCGCACCGATTCTGCGCGAAGGGAGCGCGGGTATAGCCGGCCTTCCTCGGAGGTTGTCATGATGCCCAGCGAGGAGAAGAAACCCATAAGCTCTTGTTCGGGTTGGGGGCCCATGACAGATTCGACGAATGCGGGGTGGTTATACCGCTGAGGATCAATCGATTCGTTGGAGAGGTTGCAGCGGCCGTTACCGGTCGCAAGGAGCTTTAGGCCGCAGGCGACATCGCGCTCAACGATGCAGACGCTTTTGCCAGCACGTGCGGCCGTAATGGCGGCGGCGAGGCCTGAAGCCCCGCCGCCGATTACCAGGACGTCATAGAAGGCGCTCGTGTTCACTTAGGCCTCGTCGGTCTCGTGCGGGGTAATAGCCTCGACGGCAGAGACTGCCTTGGGCAACATGCCATCGGGCAGCGCGGTCTCAACCTCGCCCTTATCGCAGGCCTCGGCGAGTGCCGGATTAATGGGAAGCGTGCCCAAGATGTCGAGGTTATAGCGCTCTGCGACCTCGGGGAGCTTGCTTTTGCCAAAGACCTCGATCTTCTTGCCGCAGTCGGGGCACTCGATATAGCTCATGTTCTCGACGATGCCCAGAATGGGGACGTTCATCTTCTCGGCCATGTTGACCGCCTTGGCGACGATCATCGAGACCAGGTCCTGCGGGCTCGTGACGATGACGATGCCGTCGACGGGCAGCGACTGGAAGACGGTGAGCGCGACGTCGCCTGTTCCCGGAGGCATGTCGACCAGCAGGTAGTCGATGGGGCCCCACGAGGTCTCGCTCCAGAACTGCCTAATGGCGCCTGCGATGACCGGACCGCGCCAAAGGACGGGGTCGGTCTCGTTTTGGAGCAGAAGGTTGGAGCTCATGACCTTGACGCCGTGCTCGGAGATTTCGGGCAGCATGAGGTTGCCAAGGGCATGGACGTGGCGTCCGCTCATGCCGAACATCTTGGGGATAGAGGGACCGGTGATGTCGGCATCGAGGACGCCGACCTTGTGGCCGTGACGGGCAAGCTCGGTGGCGATGGCACCGGTGACAAACGACTTGCCGACACCGCCCTTGCCGGAAAGCACGGCGATGACGCGTTTGACCTCGGACAGCGTGTTCTCCTCAAATTGCGACGGCGACGTTTGTCCGCCGGCGGCCTGTGCGTGCTCGCAACCCATGTATGACTCCTTTGTATATGTTGGGGCCGGAGCCCCGTGATGTGACACGAGCGTCATTGTACCCTCGTTTGCGAGCGGGAGTCATTTGCGATGCATTTGGGCCGAGCGTGCTTGCAATACGATGGGCCCAAGCGAATGGGCGGGCTTACTGAACTTTGCTGGCGAACTCGAGGTATTGCATGCGCTGCAGCTTGTCGATCGTCGAGGTGTATGGGCTGTCTTCAGATTCCAAGTTGTAGCGCAGCCCGTCGGCACCGAGATAGCCGGCGACATTGATGGTGGGCACATCTGACCTTGTTGCAAGCAGGGCCTTTTGATAGTCGGTGAGCGGGGCGCCGATCTTATTAAGGGTAATGGCTGCAATCTCGTTTGCCCCGACGGTGTCGTAGACGTTGAGCTCGGTATTGCCGGCGATTTCATAGTTAGCCCAGACGAAATAGGTTGACTGATAGACACGGAAAGCGTGGCTTGCCGTATCTTCCTGAGGGTACAGCTCGTCGTTGAGAGTCGTTGCGGCGCTCGGCTGATGGTCGCCAAAAAAGACAAGAACAACCGGTCTGCCGATATTGCGGAGCTCGTTGATAAAGTACTCGAGGTCCCGGTCGGATGCGTTGATGCAGGTGAGATAGGTGTTGAGCGCGCTATTGGCGCCCTCGCTGGCTCCCTCGACCCAATAGTTTGTCAGCTCTTCGGCGGGAACGGTGCCATAGTCGTAGCCGCCGTGATTTTGCATCGTGACGTCAAAGATGAACTGCGGCGCTTCGTCGGTTCTAAGCAGGTCGAGTATCTTGTCGTAGGTGGCGTAGTCGCATACGCCGGCATGGTAACAGGGCGCACCTTCGAAATCGCCGATTGAAAGAAAGTCTCCAAAGCCCAGCTGCTGATAGATCTTATCTCGATGGTAGTTGACGGGGTTTTGCGGGTGCATAGCGGTAGCGGTATACCCAAGCTCTTTAAGGTCCTTTGCCAGGCTGTTGACGCCATTCATCTGATACAGCTGATAGGGGATCTTGCCTAATCCGACAAAGGCCGTTGTCGCTCCGGTCAAAAATTCGAATTCGGAGTTTGCCGTTCCGCCACCGGTGACCGAAGCGAGCATGGTGCCGCGAACAAGTGTGTCGGGAAGCGAGTTGTAGAATGCGGGGCCGGTGTACCCGGCCGCCTGGAGCTGCTCAAAGCACGAAAGGTCGCTAAAACTCTCGTTCATGACGGCAACAATCGTCGGCTTGATTTCATTGAACTGGGCAACGGCAGCCGCGCGCTGCTCGCTCGAGCCATACGTGCTGTCGTAGGCGGCGGCGAGCTCCTGCTCGATGCTCTGCGCCTCATCGGGCGTATAGCCTTCGGGCTTCTCAATGGGCAACTCGTTGACCATTTCGGTGAACGAAGTGATAAAACCCTGAGACGTATATGTGGTGATGGGCTGCCAACGGTCAAATCCAAAATCCAGCGCCTGCTCCAAGTCGATGCTGGAAAAGCCTGAGAGCCCCACAACGGTCACTAGCAGAAAAGCGCAGAGGTTAGCGGCGATTGCGGGGAAGACATGGGTGGGCGTACGGAGCTTTCGCGGTCGGATAAGCGAAAGAAGCCCCAGGGAAATCTCCAGCAGGGCGAGAGAGGTTACGATTCCGGCGGTAAAGGTAAACTCGTATCCCTCGCTCACTTCCATTGCGGTGCCAAGGGCCAAGATATCGCTTGGCAGGATGGCTTCGCCTTTAAACGTTATGACGAAGTGCTCGGCAATGCCAAGGATGCAACAGGCGACGGGCACGAGGGCCATGACGCCTCCATGACGCTGTCCCAGCAAATAAAGGGAGAGCAGAACCGTCGCGAGCAGCCCGACGGAAAACCCGAATGAGTTGGCGGGAATGCGATAGAACGTTTCGTTACAGGCAATTTCGAGTGAAACGAACGAGAGCGCTGAAACAGCGGCGATGACAAGGATGTCACGGCAAATACAGGCAACCGTTCCCGTCGCAAGATCGGTTTGGTCGATAAGTCCCGAAACCAAGGGTTCGACAAGAAGTATGACGGCGGCAGCACCGAGCGCCGAATAAGAAAGGACCCATAGGGAACTGTCCTCATTTACGAGCAATTGATTCGTAATCCATGCAGCTACCACGCCGAGCGGGATGAGGAGCGTCGCGCACCAAAAGACGCGGGCAATGGGCGGCTTTTCATTGTGTTTGATTGAACAATACACGCGCACGACGACGGTGGCCACGATAAGGACGGCGATGAATATGGGCAGATTGGCCATGTCGCTCGAAGTGATTTCAAGGGGGATATCTTCGGTCATGGACGTTCCTCTGTTACAGCAAACTAAGTTCAGTATTAGATTACTGTAACCTCTCCACGGTATTTCGAGAAACAAAGCACCCGATACGCAAAGCTAAAGGTCTGCGAATCTTGTATTACGAACATCTGTGCGCGTCGAGTGCGCTAAACTCATCGGCAGTATGATTCGATGCAATAGGAGGCAAGGAGCTTCCATGTCTGATTCTTCTATCGTTATTCGCGGCGCTCGTGAGCACAACCTCCGCGATATCGATGTTTCCATTCCGCGTGACCAACTCGTGGTCATTACCGGTCTTTCTGGCTCGGGCAAGAGCTCGCTGGCATTTGACACTATCTATGCCGAGGGCCAGCGTCGATACGTCGAGAGCCTTTCGAGCTATGCGCGCCAGTTCTTGGGCCAGATGGACAAACCCGACTTGGATTCAATCGACGGCCTTTCGCCGGCGGTGTCGATCGACCAAAAGACGACGTCTAAAAACCCTCGCTCGACGGTTGGCACCGTAACCGAGATTTATGACTATCTGCGCCTGCTGTTCGCCCGTGTGGGCACCCCGCACTGTCCCGAATGCGGCCGCGTCATTGAGCGCCAGACGACCGACCAGGTTGCCGACAAGGTCTTGGCGGCGGGGGAGGGCCGCCGCGCGTTTGTGCTGGCACCGGTGGTGCGCGGGCGAAAAGGCGAGTACTCCAAACTGTTTGAGGACCTTCGCGCCGAGGGCTTTAGCCGCGTGCGTGTCGACGGTGAAGTGCGCTCGCTCGACGATCCGATCGATCTGGACAAGAAGTTCAAGCACGATATCGAGGTCGTGGTCGATCGCATCGTGATCCGTGAGAACTCTCTTGGCCGTATCGCCGAGTCTGTTGAGCAGGCGACCGCGCTGGCTCACGGCAATGTAAACGTGTACATGCTGCCCGATCGTGATGCTCCCGAGGGGACCGAGGGCGAGCTTCTGGAGTATTCGTTGGCCTTGGCGTGCCCGGAGCATGGACACTCCATTGACGATCTTCAGCCGCGTGATTTTTCGTTCAACGCTCCCTATGGCGCATGTCCTGAGTGCGACGGCCTGGGCTTTAAGAAAACCGTTGATGCCGAGGCGCTGATTGAGGATCCCTCGAAGTCCATTGCCGACGGAGTCTTTGGTAGCCTGTTTGGCAATTCGAACTACTATCCGCAGATTTTTGCTGCGGTCTGCAAACACTTTAAGGTGAGCGCCGATACGCCGTGGGAGGACTTGCCCCCTCGCGTGCGTTGTGCATTCTTGGATGGCCTGGGCGATACGAAGATCTCGGTCGACTACCAAAAGCTCGACGGACGTCGCAGCCAGTGGGATACCAAGTTTTCGGGCGTTCGCAACATCCTGTACGAACGCTATACCGAGACGACGAACGAGAACACCAAGACGCGCCTGGAGAAGTACATTCGCGAGGAACCGTGCTCGAGCTGCCACGGCGCTCGTTTGCGCCCTGAGATGCTCGCCGTCACCGTGGGCGGCAAGTCCATTTACGAAGTTTGTTGCCTGTCGTGCCGTGAATCGCTCGAGTTTTTTGAGGGCCTGGAACTCACCGAGCGCCAACAGTTTATCGGCGGCCGTATCGTCAAGGAAATTCTGGAGCGCCTGCGTTTTCTGGTCGATGTTGGACTCGACTATCTGACGCTCGATCGTGCCTCGGCGACGCTTTCCGGTGGCGAGGCACAGCGTATTCGCCTGGCAACGCAGATCGGCGCGGGTCTCATGGGCGTGCTCTATATTCTGGACGAGCCCTCGATCGGTCTTCATCAGCGTGACAACGAGCGCCTGATCAAGACGCTCGAGCGCCTGCGCGATATCGGCAATACCGTAATCGTTGTCGAACACGACGAGGATACAATCCGTGCCGCCGACTACGTGATCGACATGGGGCCCGGCGCCGGTGTCAACGGCGGGCACGTAGTCGCGGCGGGAACGCCTGCTGATATCATGGCGTGTCCTGAGTCGATGACGGGCGCTTACCTGACCGGCAAACGAATGATTCGGGTGCCTGATGAACGGCGCAAGCCCGGTCGCGGCTGCCTTAAAATTACGGGCGCTCGAGCCAACAACCTCAAAAACGTTACTGCCAAGATCGAGTTTGGTACGCTTACGGTTGTTACCGGCGTGTCGGGATCGGGCAAGAGCTCCCTGGTTACCGACACCATTGCGCCTGCCCTTACGAATGCCATTCACCGCTCGACGCGCCCTGTGGGTCCGTATAAGAAAATCGAGGGCATTGAGTGTATCGATAAGGTTATCGATATCGACCAGTCGCCGATTGGCCGTACGCCGCGTTCCAACCCTGCTACCTATATCGGCCTGTGGGATGATCTTCGCGCACTGTTTGCGAGTACGCCGGAGTCGAAGGCGCGCGGCTACTCGCCGGGTCGTTTCTCCTTTAATGTGAGTGGCGGGCGCTGTGAGGCGTGCAAGGGCGACGGGCAGATCAAGATCGAGATGCACTTCCTTCCCGATATCTACGTTCCCTGCGAAGTTTGCGGCGGTAAACGCTACAACCGCGAGACACTCGAGGTCACCTACCGTGGCAAGACCATCTCGGACGTGCTCGACATGAGCGTCACCGAGGCGCTGGCCTTCTTTGGGAATATCCCGCAGATTAAGCGCAAGCTCCAGACGCTGTACGATGTAGGCTTGGGCTACGTGAGCCTGGGCCAGCCCGCCACGACGCTCTCGGGCGGCGAGGCGCAGCGTGTGAAGCTCGCCAAGGAGCTTCATCGACGCCAGACGGGCAAGACGTTCTATATTTTGGACGAGCCGACGACCGGTCTTCATTTTGAGGACGTCCGCCAGCTGCTCGATGTGCTGCAGCGTTTGGTCGATGCGGGCAACACGGTGCTGGTGATTGAGCACAACCTTGATGTCATCAAGGTTGCCGACCGCCTGATCGATATGGGTCCCGAGGGCGGTAACGGTGGCGGAACCGTCGTGGTTTCGGGCACACCGGAGCAGGTTGCGGACTGTCCGCAGAGTTATACGGGCAAGTTTTTGGCGCCTTTGCTCAGGCGTGACCGGGAGCGTCAGGCTCAACTTGATGCTCAATAAATAGGCGATTCAGTTTATGGGCGCCATCGACTCCTTGTGATTCGATGGCGCTTGCTGTGCCGAAGTGACGTATGCAGCCGAATTGGACATATACTTAATCTTTGCGTCCGAATGCGAGGGAAAGGATATGTCATGGCAAAGGCTGTAAAGACGCCAAAAACCAATGCGATGCGCGAGCTGGAAAGCGCCGGCATTTCCTATGTTCTACATACGTACGAAGACGATGGTGATGAGTCGGTGGGCCTGGGGGTCGCGATTTCGGAGCAGCTTGGCGAGGAGCCCGGTCAAGGATTTAAGACCTTGGTCTGCGTGACGCCGTCCAACGACCATGTCGTGTGCTGCATCCCTGTTGCCGATGAGCTCGATCTAAAGTCCGCCGCGCGTGCCGCGGGGGAGAAGTCCTTGGTTATGATGCATGTGAAGGATTTGCTTGCGGCGACTGGCTACGTTCGCGGCGGCTGCAGCCCGGTCGGTATGAAAAAACGCTACCGGACGCTCATTGATGAGACGTGTGTCCTTTGGGATACCATTTTTATTTCGGGAGGCAAGCGTGGTTATCAGCTCGAGCTTGCACCCGATGATTTAATTGCATTTTGCGGGGCGACGGTTGCCGCGATTACGAGAGAGGACTGAGCGATGCCGCAGGAAGAATTGAAGCGCGGAGCTCATTTTGCAAAAGAATCTGCGCCTCAGACACCCTCATCCGAAGCTTCTTCGTCGCGAGATGACACTGACGACATGGGCTCGTCGGACTACTCCACGGTTGGTCGTTCCGCCGGGCTTATGACCATCCTGACTATCGTGTCTCGCGTCACCGGTTTTATCCGCACGTGGGCAATGGCGGCCGCTATCGGCATGTCGCTACTCTCGTCCTCCTATCAGGTCGCCAACAACCTGCCCAATATGCTCTACGAACTCGTGATGGGTGGCATGCTCGTGACGGCGTTTTTGCCCGTGTACATGGGCGTGAGGCGTGAGCAGGGTCGCGAGGCCTCGAACGAGTACGTGGGCAACCTGCTCGGCATTCTGCTTTTAGTGCTGGGTGGCATTTCGTTGCTGGGGACCGTGTTCGCCCCGGGCTTTATCTGGACGCAATCGTTCCTTTCGGGTGACGGTGGCAGCATGGATACCGCTGCGTTCATGTTCCGTTTCTTTGCCATCCAGATTCTGTTTTATGGTTTGGGCTCGGTGTTCTCGGGCGTTCTCAACGCACACCGCGACTACTTCTGGTCGACGTTTGCCCCGGTCCTCAACAATGTGATCGTCATTGCGAGCTTTATGGGTTTTGCGCCCGTGTCCGCACAGTTTGGCGAACGTGCCGGCATCATCTTGATTGCGGCCGGTACGACCCTCGGTGTCTTTGTTCAGATGGCATGTCAGATTCCCGCGCTTGGCAAGCACGGCGTGCATCCCCATATCCATATCGACTTTAAGGACCCCGCGCTGCGCCAGACGATTGCGCTCGGTATCCCGACGCTGCTCGCCACGGTGTGCATGTTTGTCTCGACTTCTATCACCAACGCTGCCGCGCTGGTGGTCCAGCCCGAGACGGGTCCTTCCGTCATCGCCTATGCGCGCCTGTGGTACACGCTGCCCTACGCGCTGATTGCCGCCTCGCTTTCGACGGCGCTCTATACCGAGCTCTCTCATGACGCACAGGAGAAGGATTACGACAGCGTTCGCACGGGCATTTCGCGTGGCGTCGCCCAGATGCTGTTCTTCCTGATTCCGTTCGCACTGTACCTGATTGTCTTCGCACGTCCGCTCAATATGATCTACTGTGCTGGCAAGTTCGATGAATCCGGCGTGGCGCTGGTGTCCGAGTATCTTGTCTACCTGGCGCTCTCGCTGCCGCTCTACGGCGTGGTCGTGTTGATGCAGAAGAGCTTCTCTGCCTTGCTCGACATGAAGCCCTATAGCCGCTATTGCCTGTATTCCGCCATCGGCCAGGCCGGCTCGGTTCTGCTGTTTGGCGTTGTGCTGGGCTTCGGTATGCCGGCAATCGCGCTTTCGTATGTCGTCGACTACGTGATCTTGGTCGGCTGTTCGCTGTGGTGGCTGCGTCGTCGCCTGCGTGGCCTTCAGGTCAAATCTATCCTACATGGCGGTTTCTTTGGCCTTTTGCTCGGTGGCCTAGGTGCTGCCGCAGGCGCCGGCGTCATGTGGGCGCTTGAACACTTTGTCGGGGCACTTGGCGGCTCGATTCTGATTACTCTTGGCTACGTTTGCGTTGCGGGTGTCGCCTCGCTTGTTGTTACCTTTGGCCTTGCCGTCGTCCTTAAGATGCCCGAGGTCTCGGCGCTGCTTCGTCGCAAGTAGGTGCGCGTGGCCGGTCACGACAACATACCAACGCTTTCCGAGCAGGTTTCGCGCGTTCCCACACAGCCCGGATGCTACCTTTGGAAGGATGCCAAGGGCGATGTCATCTACGTGGGCAAGGCGAAAAACCTGCGCGCCCGCATGCGTCAATACGTGACACTGCAGGATGAGCGTCAAAAGATCCCGCTGATGATGCAGCTGGTGGCGAGCTTTGACTACATCGTTGTCGAAACCGAGCATGAGGCGCTTGTACTCGAGCGCAACCTGATCGGCCAGTACCATCCGTACTTTAACGTCGACCTCAAGGATGACAAGAGCTACCCCTTTATCGCCATTACAAAGGGCGACCTGTATCCCGCGATCAAATACACGCGTGAGCGTCATAAGCCGGGAACGCGCTATTTTGGACCCTATACCGATAGCCGTGCGGCACGTGAGACGATAGATACGCTGCGCAAGGTTATCCCCATCTGCTCTGCATCCTGTGCGGAGTGGCGTCGTTGTCGCCGTACCATCGAGTCCCACAAGGGCGAGGAAGACATCGTCAATATGATTTGCGCACAAAACGGGCGTCCCTGCTTTGACTACCATGTCGGGCGCGGCCCGGGTGCGTGTGTCGGCGCGATTTCCCCGGCAGACTATGCCAAGAACGTCAAGCGTGTCGAGCGCTTTTTGTCGGGCCATCGCAAGGATGTCGTCGATGAGCTGACCTCCGAGATGACGGATGCCGCCGAGGCGCTCGACTTTGAGCGCGCGGCACGCGTCAAACGTCGTTTGGAGGTCATCAGGGGTCTGGACGATCGTCAGCAAGTCGTTTTTCCCTCCAGTGTCGATATCGATGTCATCGGGTTCTATCGCGAGGAGACCATCTCCGCCGCTTGCGTCTTCGTCGTTCGCGAGGGCCGAACAGTTCGCACCTGCGAGTTCATTCTCGACAAGGGTCTTGATGTTGACGAGGAAGAGCTCCAGTCGGGCTTTCTTAAGCGCTATTACGACGAGACGGCTGATATTCCAGCTGAGGTCAACCTTTCCGTCGAGCTTGAGGATGCGGAGGCGCTGGGGGAGTGGCTTGCGGGCAAGCGTGAGCGTTCCTGCCATCTCCATAGGCCGCAGCGTGGCGAAAAGTACCGTCTGCTCGATATGGCATCCAAAAATGCGCGCCATGCCCTCATGCGCTACATGATGCGAACGGGGTACGCTGACGACCGCACCAATCAAGCGCTCCTGGAGCTCGAAAGTGCGTTGGCGCTGCCATCGCCGCCGTTGCGTATCGAGTGCTTCGATATCTCTACACTGCATGGCACCTTTACGGTCGCCTCGATGGTGGTGTTTACCAACGGGCGCGCCGACAAGAGCCAGTACCGTCGTTTTAAAATTCAGGCCGAATTGGACGAGGCAAACGACTTCGTGTCGATGTCCGAGGTTTTGGGACGACGCTATGCTCCCGAGCGCATGGCCGACGAGCGCTTTGGCTCGCGCCCCGATTTGCTCGTTGTCGATGGCGGTAAGCCGCAATTGACCGCTGCGATCAAGCAACTTGAGGCTCTTGGGCTCGATATACCAGTTTGTGGCTTGGCGAAGGCCGACGAGGAAGTTTTTGTGCCTTGGGACGAGACTCCTGTCGTGCTGCCGACCGGGTCTGCTTCGCTCTATCTAATTAAACAGGTACGCGATGAGTCCCACCGATTTGCCATCACGTTCCACCGTGAGTTGCGCGATAAAGCCATGACGGTTTCGGTACTCGATGACGTTCCGGGCGTGGGACCCACCAGAAAACGTGCCCTTATGCGCCATTTTGGCTCGATGAAGCGTTTGCGCGCGGCGAGCGAGCAAGAGATCGCGGAAGTTCGCGGCATACCTGCCGATGTTGCCAAGGCGGTCCACGAGGCGCTCGTTGCATGGAATGCCGAGCGCGCCGAGGCGGCGGCTGGCCATTCCGATAGCTAAACACGAGCCTAAACAACTGATATACATGATTGCGCGATTTTCAACCATTTATTTCGCCATGATTGCCTGCTGGTTTCGGGTTTTATTAACGCTAAAACGTTTGACTAACCCAAGCGAAAACCCTGCTATCCTGCGGGTTGACGAAGACTGATATCTCACCTCGCCGATACATACTGTCTGGCGAATCATTTGTCAATGAATTCGGTGAACGGTAGTAAATACCGTTCAAGCGTATGTATGTATCGGTCGCCGAGCGCGGCACCTCAGTTGGGTTCGTCGGTAGGTAAGGTATATATCGTCCGCAAGTTGCGCGGGGGCACGTCTAGGTGCTCCCGAGTAAGATTCTCTATTGATAGGAGAAGACATGGCCATCATCAACAAGGGTATGTCCAGGCGTTCGTTCCTCGGCCTCACCGGCAGCGTCGCTGCTGTCGCCGGCCTTGGTCTCACTGGCTGCGGTGGCAGCTCTAGCGACGAGGGTTCCGCTTCCGGCTCCACCGATTCCGCCAACCGTGGCGGCGGCGTGATCACCGCTGGTTCCGCTTACGCTCCGTCCAGCTTCGATCCCGCCAGCACTGGCTCCGCTGTGGGCCTGGGTGCTAACTGGCACGTCGTCGAGGGCCTCTACGGCATCGATTACCACGACTACAGCACCTTCAACGAGCTCGCCACCGACGATCCCAAGTCTGTGGACGACACCACTTTCGAGGTCACCATCCGCAAGGGCGCCAAGTTCTCCGATGGCACCGAGGTCACCGCTGACGATGTCGTTGCCTCCTACACCGCTTGCGCCGCTTCCGCTACCTATGCTCCGTTCTTCCAGCCCTTCGAGTCCATCGAGGCCAAGGACGCCAGCACCGTGACGGTCAAGACTAAGGTCCCCAACTTCTCCCTGCTCAAGGATCGTCTGGCCATCGTCCGCGTTACCCCGGCCACCCAGACCGAGGAGGATCGCGCCAAGCAGCCGATCGGTTCCGGCCCCTGGATGTACGACTCTATCTCCGATACCGAGATCACCTTGGTTCCCAACCCCGAGTACAACGGTGAGTATGCTGCCGAGGATAAGAAGATCCAGTACAGCATCCTGACCGACCCCACCGCTCGCGTTACCGCTCAGCAGGAGGGCTCCACGCTCGTTATGGAGCTCGTTACCGCTGACGCCGTCGACCAGCTCGAGAGCGCCGGCTGCAAGATCGATAACGTTCAGGGTTTCGGCACCCGCTTCATCATGTTCAACGTCGCCAAGGAGCCTTGGAACAACGTCAAGGTCCGTCAGGCTGTCATGTATGCGCTCGACACCGAGAAGATGGTCAGCAACACCTTCGCCGGCCTTGCCACCGCTGCCAGCTGCTACCTGCCCAAGAGCTTCACCAACTATCATGAGGCTTCCACGGTGTACAAGACCGACGCCAAGAAGGCCAAGAAGCTCATCGAGGAGTCTGGCATCACCCCGGGTGCCATCACCCTGCGCACCACCGACAACGAGCAGATTAAGGGCATGGCCGCCCAGGTCAAGAACGACCTCGACGCTCTCGGCTTCGATGTGACCATCCAGACCGATACCTCGCCGGCCACTTACGCTGCCATCGACGGCGGCGAGGCCTACGATATCCTCCTTGCCCCTGGCGATCCTTCCTGCTTCGGCGCCGACCCCGACCTGCTGCTCAACTGGTGGTACGGCGACAACGTCTGGATGCAGACCCGTTGCCCGTGGAAGGAGTCCGCTGAGTGGCAGAAGCTCCACGGCCTCATGGACGAGGCTCTTGCCGCCGAGGGCGACGAGCAGCAGAAGAAGTGGAACGAGTGCTTCGACATCATTGCCGACAACGCCGTTCTGTACCCCGTTGTCCACGTCAAGACCGTCTCCGCTTCCTGGGACGATCCGTCCACTGCACCCAACGGCGAGGCCCTCGATGGCTTCAAGGGCATCGGCACGACGAGCATGTCCTTCAGGGGCGTTGCGACCGTCAAGGCGTAAGACTCGCTTGAGTCTGTATGCAGGATGTCGGTCGTTGGGACCGTATCCTCATAGTTGAAACAAAGACCCGGGCGGCAACGATGTCGCTCGGGTCTTGTAATGAGTATCCGTACTCATATACCAGTTGGTCCTACCGACAAAAGAAAGGGGAGAGAACGTGAACAACTTGCTACGTTTGATTGGAAGGCGTCTTGTGGCGCTGCCGATCATGGCATTGGGCGTCACCGTCCTGGTGTTCTTCCTTATGTCGTTCTCCAAGACCGACCCCGCCTACACGGCGTTGGGTGACGGTGCCTCGCCCGAGGCGGTTGCCGAGTACCATGAGAAGTATGGTCTGGACGACCCCTGGCCCGTGCGCTACGTGCGCTATATGGGCGATCTGATCCATGGCGACATGGGCACCTATGGTGCTGCTCGCAACTCCGTTGCCAAGCGCATCTCCACGGCCCTGCCCGTCACGATGCAGCTGACCTTTATCGGTCTTGCTATCGGTGCGGTCGTTTCGTTTTTGCTCGGCGTCATCGCGGCACTGTATCGCGACAAATGGCCGGACCAAGTGATCCGCGTCTTTTCCATCGCCGGCTTGGCAACCCCGTCGTTCTGGCTTGCCGTTCTGTTGATCCTGCTGTTCTCTTCCTACCTTAAGGTGCTCCCGGCATCGGGTGCTCTGCCTCACTTCACCACGAATCCGGTTGGCTATCTGGGACGTATGATCATGCCCGCTATCGCCTTGGCATTTCCGCTGACGGGCCAGATGACTCGTATCGTGCGTACCGCCATGGTCGAGGAGCTCGACAAGGATTATGTCCGTATGGCTCGCGGCGCCGGCGTTCCCGAGAAGGTCGTCGTCGGCATCAACGTTCTTCGCAATGCGCTGATCACCCCGGTCACCACCCTCGGTCTTAAGATCGGTTACCTCATGGGCGGCGCCGTCGTCATCGAGGTTATCTTCAACCTCCCCGGCATGGGCACCGCGATTCTGCAGGGCGTTCAGGGCAACGAGGCGAACCTGGTTCAGGGCGTCGTCATCGTCGTTGCTCTTGCCTTCATCATCATCAACATCGTGGTTGACATGCTCTACCTGCTCATCAACCCGCGCATCAGGACGGTGTAGATTATGGTAAAGATTCGAGAGAAGCAAACCGAGCAGCTCGAGAAGGCTGCCTCCAAGGGGCTCAAGCTCGGTGGCTGGAAGAAGATGACGCTGTCTTCTAAGATTGCAGCCGTCGTGCTGGTGCTGGTCGCCCTGACTGCGATTCTGGCGCCCCTTCTTGCCCCCTATAGCCCGGTCGAGATTTTTACGGCTCGCCAGGCTCCCGGCAACGGATTTATTTTCGGTACCGACGATAAGGGTCGCGACATTCTGTCGCGTATGCTCTACGGTGGTCGTTACTCGCTGATTATCGGCTTTGGCGCCACTGCCATGGCTCTGGTCTGCGGCTCGGTCGTTGGCGCCCTTGCAGCGGTTTCGCGCAAGGCCGTCTCCGAGACGATCATGCGTATCTTGGACATCATCATGTCCATCCCAGGCATCGCCCTCGCGGCCGTCTTCGTCTCCATCCTGGGCAACTCCGTGCCGTCGATCATCTTCGCCATCGGCTTTATGTACACTCCGCAGATTGCCCGTATCGTGCGCGCCAACATCGTGTCCGAGTACGGCGAGGACTATGTCCGCGCGGTCATCGTTTCCGGCGCCAAGGCTCCGTGGATTTTGATCAAGCATGTTCTGCGTAACTGCATCGCCCCGATCATGGTCTTCACCGTTACCCTGGTCGCCGACGCTATCATCTTCGAGGCCTCGCTGACCTTCATCGGCGCTGGTATCCAGGAGCCCACCGCTACCTGGGGCAACATCCTCGCCGACGCCCGCGGCGGCGTGCTCGCCGGCCGTTGGTGGCAGGCGCTGTTCCCGGGCCTGGCCATCATGATCACCTGCCTGGCGCTCAACATCCTCTCCGAGGGCATTACCGACGCCATGGCCGCTGCTCCCTCTGCCGCCCTGGATCCGACCGATTCCTCCAAGCGTCGCGAGGCCGACCTGCTGGTCTCCGACCCCGTTCGCGCCTACAAGGAGCAGGCCCAGTCCCTCTCCGCTCGCCTTGGCGCCCTGCGCGATGTCGAGCTCAAGCGTGACGATCGCCATGTGCCCGACGAGTCTGTCGAACCGATTCTCTCGGTCCGTGACTTCTGCATTCAGTTTGAGCATCACGGTGATATCAACGTCGTCGACCATGTCAACTTTGACGTCCGTCCTGGTCAGACCATGGGCCTGGTGGGCGAGTCCGGTTGCGGTAAGTCCATCACCACGCTGGCCATCATGGGCCTGACCGATGAGGACGAGCATCTTTCCGGCGAGGTCCTCTGGGAGGGCCGTGACCTGCTCAAGATGAGCAAGAAGGAGTGGTTCGGCCTGCGCGGTACCGATATCGCTATGGTCTATCAGGACGCCCTGTCCTCGCTCAACCCCTCCATGCTCATCTCTGCCCAGATGAAGCAGCTCACCAAGCGCGGCGGAACCCGCAGCGCCGAGGAGCTCCTGGAGCTCGTCGGCCTCGATCCCAAGCGCACGCTCGAGAGCTATCCGCACGAGCTTTCCGGCGGCCAGCGTCAGCGTGTCCTGATCGCTATGGCCCTTACCCGCGACCCCAAGCTGGTCATCTGCGACGAGCCCACGACCGCTCTGGACGTTACCGTCCAGAAGCAGGTCATCAAGCTGCTCAACGATCTTCAGGCCAAGCTCGGCTTTGCCATGATCTTCGTTTCGCACGACCTGGCGCTGGTCGCCGAGGTCGCCCATAACATCACGGTTATGTACGCCGGTCAAGTTATCGAGCAGGCACCCACCAAGGAGCTGCTCACTAACCCGATCCACGAGTACACCCGCGGTCTTCTGGGTTCCGTTCTGTCCATCGAGAGCGGTTCGGGCCGTCTGCACCAGGTGCCCGGCGCCGTTCCGAGCCCGCGCGATTTCCCCAAGGGCGATCGCTTCGCGCCCCGCTCGAGCCACCCGCGTATTGGCCTGGACACCCGTCCGGTCTTCAAGCGCGTGCCCGGCACCGAGCACTTCTATTCCGAGCTCCCCGACGAGGTGCTCAAGGCAAATGGTTTGACCCCTCACGCGGAGGTGATGTAGATGAGCGAGACCGCAGTAAACGGCGTCGAGCCGATCATCTTCCTTGATGACGTCCACGTCACCTTTAGGACCCGTACCGGCTCGATTCTGCACCCCAACCTGGTTCACGCCGTCCAGGGTGTAACGATTAAGCTCATGCCCGGTCAGACGATTGGCATCGTCGGCGAGTCCGGTTGCGGTAAGTCCACCACCGCTAACGTCATGTGCGGCCTGCAGGCCCCCACGAGCGGCAAGGTCTACTTTAAGGGCAAGGACGTTACCAAACGTACCGCCGAGGACCGTCGCCACATGGGTCGCGTCATCTCGGTCGTGTTCCAGAACCCGGCCACGGCGCTCAACCCCCGCATGGTCGTTCGCGAGCAGCTGCTCGACCCCATGCGCGTCCACAACCTGGGTACCGAGGCCGAGCAGGAGAAGCGCGTCAAGGAACTCTTGGAGCTCACCGGTCTGCCCAGCTCCGCTGCCGAGGTTCTTCCCGGCCAGCTTTCGGGCGGCCAGCGTCAGCGCGTCGCAATTGCCCGTGCCCTGTCGCTGAACCCCGATGCCATCATCGCCGACGAGCCCACCTCGGCTCTGGACGTTTCGGTCCGCGCGCAGATTCTGAACCTGCTGACCGACCTTAAGAAGGAGCTCGGCCTGGCCATGGTGTTCATCAGCCATGACATCCAGACGGTCCGCTATATCTCTGACGACATCATCGTTATGAATGGCGGCAAGATCGTCGAGCAGGGCGAGGCCAAGCAGGTCTTCCAGCACCCCCAGGACCCCTACACCAAGATGCTGCTCGGCGCTGCGCCGTCGCTGCTGCATCCCAAGCTCGGCGAGTAGCCTCGCTTTCCCTCCCGTGCGCCCGGTTCCCTTGCCGGGCGCACCTCCGTTGCGATTTCGAAAGGTTGGGTTCACGAGCCATGCCAAGTGCTCAGGAGCTACAACATCAATTTGGTGAATATCGAGGCGCCATGCCCCGTCCATCAGATTTCGATCTCTTTTGGAAGGATCGCATGGCCGAGGCCGACGCCGTCGGGCTTGACTATGCGATCGAGGCGGCATCGGTCACCGACGCCGTGACCTGCCAGCTTTTCGACCTCTGGTATACCGGCATGTGTGGCGCTCGCCTTCATGCCAAGTACCTTAAACCCGTCTCGGACGAGCCCGTGCCATTGGTACTTCAGTTCCATGGGTATCCAGGTGCAAGCCGCAGCTGGTTTGAGCAGGCATCGTTTGCGGGCATGGGCATGGCACTCATCGCCCTCGACTGCCCCGGCCAAGGAGGTCCCTCCGAGGACATTGGCGGATTTGAGGGCACAACGGTTGCGGGCCATATCGTCGCCGGTATCGACGGCGACCCGGCCAACCTCTACTATGTCCGCTTGCACCAAGATATTCGCATCCTGTGCCGCATCGTTCGCGAGCTCGAGGGCATCGATCTTGCCCGTGTGTTTGTGAACGGCGCGTCGCAGGGCGGCGGTTTGGGCATTGCGACCTGCGCACTTAACAGCGAGCTTATCAATCGCGCCGCCATCCTCTATCCCTTCCTGTCAGATTTCCGCCTGGTCTGGGATTTGGATGCCGACGACATTGCCTACGAGGGCCTGCGCTATTGGTCTCGCTGGTTTGACGAGGACTCGACTCGTATTGACGAAGCCTATGCCAAGCTGGCGTACTTCGATTCCAAGAACTTTGCCCCCATGGTCAAATGCCCCGTGCTGTTTGGCACAGGCACAGCCGATATTGTCTGTCCGCCAGCGACGCAGTTTGCGGTCTATAACAACCTGACCTGTGAAAAGCGTCATGAGTTCTTTGAAGGCTTTGGCCACGAGGAGATTCAGGATTTTGACGATCTGATCATTCCGTTTTTCTGCAAGGGAGGGGAGTCTCATGTCTAAGTGCGAGAGCAATGTCAATGAGCTGATTGTCCCCGGGCTCGTGGGAATTCCTGGAACGGTTTCGTCAAGGCTCGCAGAATATCGGGACTGGCGCGGTGATGTCCAAGCAGATGTTTCTGATTTAGAGACATGCGCTTCGAATCTTGAGATTCAAGGCCTGGCCATTACGGCGATTGATTTTGTTAACCCCTGCGCCCGTTACTCGGAGGTCTCCTTTGAGCTCGGTGACGATGCGATTCACGCTCGTTTGATCGAGCCTGTCGGTCGTGCCCGAGTATCTGAGCGCGTGCCGCTGTGCCTGATGTTCCACGACATCGATCGGCCTGTGCGCGGCTGGCATCACATGACGAGATTTGCCGCCATGGGGTATGCCGTCCTCGCGCTGGATGACGATGTTGCTGGTGCGGACGACCTGCAGCGGGGGATTTCTTCGCCCGCTTTTGTCGAGCGCGTCCGTTGGGGTTGCGCGTTGGCGAAGGTGGCGCGCAATCTTGATGGCATGGACCCCGACCGCATCTTTGCATGGGGCGAGGGCCTTGGCGGCGGAGTCGCGCTGGCGGTTTCTGCTCTGGACGAGCGGGGCTTCGCCTGCACGGCGGTTGCCAATCCAATTCCCGGTGGCCTTGAGGCGCTGTCGTCTCGGGTGCGCGGATCGGTGCTCATGGGCACATCGCTCATGGATGCCGCGAGCGACCCCAAGGGCCAGTTTGCCGTATTCAACGGTCTTGAGTGTGACCGGAGGCATATCGTCTATGCCAAATACGCTCACGAGCGCATCAATGCGTTCGAAAACGAAGTCGTCGACTTCTTTAACCAAACGTTCTACCCGTGTTCTTTGGCCTAGGCGGCCTGGACACTGCCAACAAGAGTGGGCGGCATAGGGCTGCCCGCCAGACAACTAAGGAGATTCTTGTGGCAACTCAGAAATTCACCGGCGTTATCCCTCCCGTCGTTGTTCCCGATACCGAAGATCACCAGCTCGACGTTGCCTCCTTTGAGCGCAGCATCAACCGCATGATCGATGCCGGCGTCGATGGCTTGTTCTTCCTGGGCTCCTCGGGCGAGGTCGTCTTCTCCACCGACGAGCGCCGTCGCCAGATTATCGCCGAGGCCGTCCGTATCGTCGACCACCGCGTTCCCGTTCTGGTCGGCATCATCGACACCGAGACCGAGCGCATGATCGAGCACGGTAAGGTCGCTCAGGAGCTGGGCGCCGATGCTCTCGTCGCCACCTGCCCGTTCTATGCCCTGCAGGGCATGACCGAGGTCGAGGAGCACTTCCGCATCCTGCACGAGGAACTCGACCTGCCCATCTTTGCCTATGACATCCCCGTGTGCGTCCACACCAAGCTCCCCTGGAAGCTCCTTGCCAAGCTCGGCGCCGAGGGCGTCCTGGCCGGCGTCAAGGATTCCTCGGGTGATGACATCTCGTTCCGCTACCTCGTTCAGGAGAACGAGAAGAACGGCCATCCGATGAGCATCCTCACCGGTCACGAGGTTGTTGTCGACGGCGCTTACCTCGGTGGTGCCGACGGCTCTGTCCCGGGTCTCGCTAACGTTGAGCCCGAGGGCTACGTGCGTCAGTGGAAGGCCGCTCAGGCTGGTGACTGGGCTACCGTCAAGGCTGAGCAGGATCGTCTCAATGAGATTTCGCACATCTGGGACGTCACCTCGGGCGTCCAGGGCTATGCCGGTGGCGTCGGCGCCTTCAAGACCGCTATGAACCTCATGGGCATCTTCGACAGCCCGACCATGCCGCGCCCGGTGAAGGCCATGACCGGCGAGAACGTCGAGGCGATTAAGAAGGTCCTCCAGGACAACGGTCTCCTGTAAAGATTCCCCAGGCACCCGATCTTGGGGTGAAAGTGGTCGGGCGTGACCCATTAGGTCAACGCCCGACCACTTTCACCCCAACCTCGGGCACCTGGGAAACCTTTATCATGCTGCGGCGATAACACCGCCTTCATTTCCTGTAGTTGTTTTTATCTCCTAAGGAGAACGACATGGAGAACAAGTACGTCTGCTCTGTCGACATCGGCGGAACTAAGATCGCGACCGCCATTATGGAGTACCCGGCTGACGGCAGCGTGCCCCATCCCGTATTTGAGGCCGAGGTTCCTACTGAGGCCCAGGAGGGCGGCGAGGCCGTCTTCCAGCGTATCGAGGCGTCCATCAAGGCCGCTCTTGAGGCGAATCCCGATGTCGAGGTTCTCGGTGTCGGTATCGGTGCCGCAGGCGTCGTCGATCCCAAGACGGGCGCCATCGCGTATGCCAACGAGATCATGCCCGGCTGGTCCGGCGTTCAGTTGGGGCCGCGTCTGCGCGAGGACCTTGGTCTCCCCGTTGCCGTGGTGGGCGACGTGCAGGCTCATGCTCTGGGCGAGGCCCACTGGGGCGTCGGCAAAGGCAAGTTCTCCGTTTTGTGCTTGGGCATCGGCACGGGCATCGGCGGCGCATATGTCGAGAACGGCCGTGTGATGCAGGGCTTCCATGGTGCTGCCGGTCATATGGGCCACATCGAGTGCTCGGCTGCCGCTGGCATTCCCTGCGCCTGTGGACGTTCCGGTCATCTTGAGTCGGTTGCTTCCGGCACTTCCATTGGTCGTATGTACGATGAGCGCTTTGGTCGCGTCGACCCCAGCCGTCCTTCGGTCGGTCGCGACGTGAACGACCTGTGCCGTGCGGGCGACGCAAAGGCGACCGAGGTCATCCATGACGCCGGCTTTG
Organism: uncultured Collinsella sp.; assembly: GCA_937982065.1. Lineage (GTDB taxonomy): Bacteria > Actinomycetota > Coriobacteriia > Coriobacteriales > Coriobacteriaceae > Collinsella. The sequence goes on along the minus strand of CALJMO010000054.1, from coordinate 84,153 downwards.
CGCTGGGCGCCAGCTTGGGCTCGCTCGCTAACATCCTGGATCCTGAGGTCATCGTGCTTTCGGGCGGCGTGATTCACCAAGGTCCCGATTGGCGTTCACAGACGTGGAAGGATTCGGTGCACGAGGGCTATGCCAGCCAGGCGCTCGATCCGCTTCAGGATACGCCGATCCTCATCGGTTCTCTGGAGGGCGATGCTCCGCTCATCGGTGCCGCCGAACACCTTCTTGTATCGTTGAGGTAAACATAACTACCAAGTGCGCCTTCTGAGGTGCCGCAGATTGACGTGAAAGAGGAGCGAAGCGTACTTCGGTACGCGAGCGACGGTTTGAACGTCAAGGTGCGGTGTCTCAGAAGGCTGTTTTTAGAAAGGTTGAGTCGAACATGACCGTCGATCCTTTGATTCAATCCCTGAAGGGCAAGCTCGTCGTGAGCGTTCAGGCGTATATGGGCGAGCCGCTTCGCACGCCCGAGACCATGGCTCAAATGTCTCGCGCTTGCGAGCTCGGCGGCGCCGCCGCCATTCGCTGCCAGGGCCTTGCCGACATCGCCGCCATTAAGGGCCGCTGCGAGGTCCCCGTTATCGGCCTGTGGAAGGATGGGCACGAGGGCGTTTACATCACGCCGACGCTGCGCCACGCTCGCGCCTGCGTTGCTGCGGGTGCCGATATCGTGGCGATCGACGCCACTGATCGCCCACGTCCCGATGGCAAGACCGTCGAGGACACCTTCCGCCCGCTGCACGAGGAGGGTGTGCTCCTGATGGCCGACTGTGCCACCATTGAGGACATTCGCCGCGCGGTTGATATGGGCTTCGACCTGGTATCCACCACGCTTTCTCACGGTGTCGCCGCCATCGACTGCACCATGGCCGATGGCCCCGATCTGCCGCTCCTGCGTCAGGCGACCGAGGAATTCCCCGGTCTCCCCATCATCTGCGAGGGCCGCGTGCACACGCCCGAGGAGGCCCGCGCCGCGATTGATGCGGGCGCCTGGGCCGTTGTCGTCGGCACCGCCATCACGCACCCCACGAGTATTACAAGTTGGTTCAAGGCTGCGCTTGAGGCGTAAGACAGGCCTCGTATCCGCTTGGGGCGGTATACTCAATAAAGGCAATTGATCGCGCGGGATCCGCTGGCCGGGTCCCGCGCTTGTTTTAGGAGGCACACATGCAAAAGGGAGATGCCATGGATGCGGCGGAGCGCTCGGAGCGCATCCCCGATATCGTCATCATCACCGGAATGTCCGGATCGGGCCGCACGCAGGCCATGCACGTGTTCGAGGACATGGGCTATTTTTGCATCGATAATCTGCCTCCGCGTCTTATCGCCCAGCTTGCCGAGCTCGTCGGCATCAATACGGGCGTGGGCAGGCATCTCGCCGTCACCTGCGATTTGCGTAGCCAGGGCTTGTTCGATGAGCTGCTCGATGCGGTCGCCGCGCTCGAAGAGCACGAGATGAGCTGCGACATCGTGTTCCTGGAGGCTTCTGACGAGGTACTGATTCGTCGCTACAGCGAAAATCGCCGCCGTCATCCCATTGCCAAACCGGGGGAGACTACGGCCGATGCGATTCAGCGCGAGCGCCTGCAGCTGCAGGGTGTGCGCGATCGAGCCGATATGATTATCGACACGAGCCGTCTGCGCACCTCTGCGCTGCGCAACAAGCTGCGTATGGCATTTTCCGAGTTGTCCGACCAGCAGCTCATGGACGTTCACGTGTTCTCGTTTGGCTTTAAGCACGGTATGCCCGTCGAGGCGGACATTATGATCGACGTTCGCTTCCTGCCCAATCCGTTCTACGATCCCGAGATGCGCACCATGACCGGTCTCGATAAGAAAGTCTCTGACTTTGTTTTGGACCATCCCAAGACCCAGGAGTTCTGGAAGGCTTGGACGCAGCTGCTCGATACGGTCATGCCCGGCTATATCGCGGAGGGCAAGCCACAGCTTTCTATTGCCATCGGCTGCACGGGCGGTCAACACCGCAGCGTTGCCATCGCCGAGGCCACGGCACGTTATTTGGAAGGCGCCCAATATCACGTGAGCATTTCCCATCGCGACCTGTCGCGCGCCAACACGAAAGCATAGGTCTGCATGTCGTTTACCGCCGAGGTGCGTGACGAGCTCGCGCGCTGCGAACCCGAATGTGAATACTGCGATTTGTCGACGCTTGCCGCCCTGACGCGTGTGAGCGGTACACTTTCGCTGGCCGGCTCCGGGCGGTATCGTTTGACGGTCGCGACCGAGACGGGTGCCGTCGCGCGCACGATGATCACACTGACGCATCGCATCCTTAAGCTCAAAACGGAATTCACCGTTCGTAAATCGGTCTTGCATAAGGTCCGTAACTATCTCATTACCCTGCCCGATCAGCCCGACCTGGACAAGGCTCTGGTGCTGCTGGGCATTCTCGACCGCAGGGGAGGGCTCGTCGCTGGTGTTCCCCGGCACATCGTTGCCCGTCCCTGCTGCAGGCTTGCCTACATCCGCGGCGCGCTCATCGCCGGCGGTTTCGTGGCCGATCCACGCGGCGATTTTCATTTGGAGATTGCGGTGCAGGGCGAGCAGTATGCCCGGGGGCTTTGCGATCTATTGGAGCAGATTGGGGTCCATGCGCGCGTTAACGCGCGGCGCGGATCCTTTGCCGTCTACATTAAGAGCGCCGAGGAGATCGAGCAGCTTCTAAAGCTGGTCGGCGCCAAGCGCAGCGTTGCCGAGATCGAGGAAGCGCGCGCGGTCAAATTGGTTAAGAACGACGTAAACCGTCGCGTGAATGCCGAGCTGGCCAATCAGACCAGAAGTGCGGGTGCCGCCCAGCATCAGCTTACGTTGATCGATGAGCTCGAACAGCGGGGTTTGCGCGACACGCTTCCGGACGCCTTGGCGGTCTTTTGCGACCTGCGCGAGCGCTATCCTGATCTGTCACTGCGCGATCTGGGGGAGATGGCTGACCCTCCCTTGTCGAAGTCGGCCCTCTACCATCGAGTTTTGAGGCTTGAAAAGCTCATTGAAGCAAACAGGTAGTTGAGCGAAACTGCTTATATAGGGATTGAACTGCTGTTTTACTCTTTAAAACGCTTTAACGAAAATTTGATTTTCAATTTCGAGCATTCTCGTGAAATTCAAGTCAAAAAAAAGGTATATTAGGCGAGTGGTTAGTTTGTGGGCCTCAACGGCGGGCGCTGTAGCTCGCGGGGGCCTTACGAAAGGAGACACAATGGCAGTAAAGGTTGCTATTAACGGCTTCGGTCGCATCGGTCGTCTGGCTTTCCGTCAGATGTTCGGTCATGAGGGCTCCGAGATCGTCGCTATCAACGACCTCACCTCTCCCGACATGCTCGCTTACCTGCTGAAGTACGACTCCACGCAGGGCAACTACGCTCGCGATCACGAGGTCGTTGCTGGCGAGGATTCCATCACCGTTGACGGCAAGGAGATCAAGATCTACAAGGAGGCCGACGCCAACAACCTGCCTTGGGGCGACCTCGACGTCGACGTCGTTCTCGAGTGCACCGGCTTCTACACCAGCAAGGCTAAGGCTCAGGCCCACATCAACGCTGGCGCCAAGAAGGTCGTCATCTCCGCTCCGGCCGGCAGCGATCTGCCCACCATCGTGTACAACGTCAACCATGAGACGCTGACCGCTGAGGACAACATCATCTCCGCTGCTTCCTGCACCACCAACTGCCTCGCCCCGATGGCCAAGGGTCTGAACGACTTCGCTCCCATCGTGTCCGGCATCATGACCACCATTCACGCCTGGACCGGCGACCAGATGCCGCTCGACGGCCCGCAGCGCAAGGGCAACAAGCGTCGTAGCCGCGCCTGCGCCGTCAACATCGTCCCCAACACCACCGGTGCTGCCAAGGCCATCGGCCTGGTTCTCCCCGAGCTCAACGGTAAGCTCATCGGTGCCGCCCAGCGCGTCCCGACGCCGACCGGCTCTATCACCAACCTCTACGCTGTCGTTGACAAGAAGGTCACCGTCGACGAGGTTAACGCCGCTATGAAGGCCTACGCTGCCACCATCTCCGAGACCTTCGGTTACAACGAGGACGATATCGTCTCCACCGACATCATCGGCGAGACCCACGGCTCCATCTTCGACGCCACCCAGACCATGTGCTCTGACCTCGGCAACGGCCAGACCCTCGTTCAGGTCACCTCTTGGTACGACAACGAGAACTCCTACACCTCTCAGATGGTCCGCACCATCAAGTACTTCGAGAAGTTCGTTGCTTAATTTAGCTTTTAACGAATAGCTCGTTGAGCGTCTAAAGAAGGGCGCGGCCTTATAGGGCTTACACCCTAGGGTCGCGCCCTTTTTATAAGAAATCGTCTGCCGTAATGGGAGGCAGACACGTACGAAAGGTAGAAGCAAACATGGCCTTTACCAAGAAGACCGTCCGCGACATCGATGTCGACGGCAAGCGCGTTCTCGTCCGCGTTGACTTTAACGTGCCTATCAAGGATGGCGTCGTTGGCGACACCACCCGTATCAAGGCTGCCCTGCCCACCATCAACTATCTCGTTGAGCACAACGCTCGCGTCATCCTCATGAGCCACCTCGGCCGTCCCGAGGGCACCGGCTTCCAGCCCGAGCTGTCCCTCGAGCCCGTCGCCAAGAAGCTCGCTGAGCTCTCTGGTCTCGACGTTGCCTTTGTCGCCGACACCTACGGCGAGAAGGCTGCTGAGGCTGTCGCCGCCGTCGAGCCGGGCAAGGTCCTCGTTCTCGAGAACGTCCGTTTTGACAAGCGTGAGAAGAAGAACGATCCCGAGATCGCCAAGAAGCTTGCTTCCTATGGTGACGTCTTCGTTCTCGATGCCTTCGGCACCGCTCACCGCGCCCAGGGTTCCGTCGTGGGCCCCGCCGCTTACCTGCCTGCCGTCGCCGGCTTCTTGCTCGAGAAGGAGGTCGACACGCTGACCGGCATCTTCGCCGAGCCCGAGCGCCCCTTCGTCGCCATCGTCGGCGGTTCCAAGGTTTCCTCCAAGATCGGCGTTCTCGATCACCTCATCGACTCCGCTGACACCCTGATCATCGGTGGCGGCATGGCCTACACCTTCTTCCTGGCTCAGGGCCTGTCCGTTGGTCAGTCCCTCAAGGAAGAGGACTGGGTCGAGCGCGCCGGCGAGATGCTCAAGAAGGCCGAGGAGAAGGGTGTCAAGATCCTGCTCCCCATCGACAACCGTGTTGCCGATCACTTTGGCGAGGACGCTGTCCCCGAGGTTGTCGCTTCCGACGCTATCCCCGACGATCGTGAGGGTATGGACATCGGCCCCAAGACCGAGGAGCTTTACGCCGAGGCCGTCAAGGGCGCCAAGACCGTGTTCTGGAACGGCCCCATGGGCGTCTTCGAGTTTGACAACTTTGCTCACGGCACCCAGGCTATCGCCGAGGCTGTCGCCGAGGCTGACTGCACCTCGATCATCGGCGGTGGTGACTCTGTCGCAGCTGTCAACAAGTTCAACCTGGCCGACAAGATGAGCTGGATCTCCACCGGTGGTGGCGCTTCCATGGAGCTCGTCGAGGGTAAGGCCCTGCCCGGAGTGGAGGCGCTTCTCGATGCCTAATCGCACCCTTCTTATCGCTGGTAACTGGAAGATGAACAACGACGTCGCCGAGGCCGCCAAGCTCGCCGACGAGCTGGCTCAGGCTCTGCCCGAGGTTCCGGCTGGCGTCGAGGTGCTCGTCTGCCCTCCGACCATCGACATCACCACGGTTCATGACCGCATTCAGGCTGCCCCCATCGCCCTCGGTGCACAGAACGTGTACTGGGAGGCCAAGGGTGCCTTCACCGGTGAGTCTTCTTGCGACATGCTCAAGTCCGCTGGCTGCACCTACTGCATCATCGGTCACTCCGAGCGTCGTGATTACTTCCATGAGACCGACGAGGACCAGAACAAGAAGGCCAAGGCCCTCGTTGCCGCCGGTCTTGTTCCCGTCTTCTGCTGCGGCGAGTCCCTTGAGGTCCGCGAGGCCGGCACCTATGTCGAGCACGTCGTGAACCAGGTCAAGGCAGGCCTTGCTGGCCTTGAGATCACCTGCCCCAAGCAGGTCGTCGTCGCCTACGAGCCCATCTGGGCCATCGGCACCGGCAAGACCGCTACCGCCGAGGACGCTCAGGAGGTCTGCGGCGCTATCCGTGAGACCCTCAAGGAGATGTTCGGCGAGGAGCTCGCCAACGGCATCCGCGTCCTGTACGGTGGTTCCGCTAAGCCCGGCAACATCGCCGAGCTCGTCGCCAAGCCCGACGTTGACGGCGCCCTCGTGGGCGGCGCTTCGCTCAAGGCTGCCGACTTCGCTTCTATGGTCGTCAAGGCAGGCGAGTAGGACATATGGCACAGCGTCATCTTCCTGCACTCCTGATTATCATGGACGGCTGCGGCCTGGCTCCGGCCGATGGCGAGAACGCCGTCGCTGCTGCCAAGACGCCCTTCCTTGACAGCCTGTATGAGAAGTACCCCCACACCACGCTCGGCGCTTCGGGCGAGGACGTGGGTCTTCCCGATGGCCAGATGGGTAACTCCGAGGTGGGCCACCTCAACATCGGTGCCGGCCGCATCGTGTTCCAGGAGCTTTCGCGCATCAACAACGCCATCAAGGATGGCTCCATCGCCAAGAACGAGGTCTTCGTCAAGGCTATGGACGACGTCAAGGCTGACGGCAAGACTCTTCACCTCATGGGCCTTATGAGCCCTGGCGGCGTTCACTCCCACATGAACCACGTCGAGGCTCTGGTCAAGATGGCTGCCGAGCACGGTGTCAAGACCGTTCGCGTACACGCCTTTATGGACGGCCGCGACGTTGACCCGCAGTCCGGTGCCGGTTACATGAGTGAGTTCTGCGCCTTCCTGGCTAAGATCTCCGAGGAGACCGGTTGCGACGCTCGCGTTGCCACCGTCTCGGGCCGTTATTGGGCCATGGACCGCGATAATCGTTGGGAGCGCATCCAGCGCGCCTACGACGTCATGGTCAACGCGTCCGATGCTGATACCGACCCCGTTGCCGGTATCAAGGCCTACTACGAGAAGGATCCGCGCGGCGACGAGTTCGTCGAGCCCTTTGCTGCCCACAACGAGGGCATCCACGAGGGCGACGCGGCTATCTTCTTCAACTTCCGTCCCGACCGCGCTCGTCAGATGACCCGCGTGTTCACGGACAAGGAATTCGACGGCTTTGAGCGCGAGCAGATCAAGCTTTCTCACTTTGTGACGATGACCGAGTACGATCCGACGTTTGACGTCGAGGTCGCCTTCCCCAAGACGTTCCCCGAGAACGTCCTGGCCGACGTTATCGCCGCCAATGGCCTGAAGCAGCTGCACACCGCCGAGACCGAGAAGTACGCCCACGTGACGTTCTTCCTCAACGGCGGCATCGAGGAGCCCAAGGAGGGCGAGGAGCGCGTGCTCGTCGCTTCCCCCAAGGTCGCTACCTACGATCTGCAGCCCGAGATGAGCGCTCCCGAGGTGACCGAGAAGCTCGTCGTCGCCATCAACGAGGATCGCGCTGATTTCTACATCGTGAACTTCGCGAACTGCGACATGGTTGGTCACACCGGTGTCTTCGACGCTGCCGTTAAGGCCGTCGAGGCTGTTGACGATGCCCTGTCCAAGGTTGTCCCGGCGATTCTCGCCAAGGGCGGCTTTGCGCTGATTACCGCCGACCACGGCAACGCCGATCACATGTTTGACGTTGCTTCCGACGGTTCCAAGCATCCGTTTACGGCTCACACCACCAACCGCGTGCCGTTCATCATCGTTGATGAGAAGGCCAAGCTCACCGGTATCGAGGACGGCCGTCTTTCCGATATCGCTCCGACCATGCTCACCATGGCTGGTATTGAGCCTTCCGCCGAGATGACGGGCCGCGTGCTCGCCACCGAGGCCTAATAGAAAACAAATACCGTTTTCTAGTAAGGGGGGTTGTCCACAACCGGACAACCCCCTTTTTGGTATTTCTGCCATTTCCACCCCGTCCTTGAGTGGCAGGTAGGGGAGAGCGGGGGATTGTGGTACAGTACTGGAGTTTGAACTGTTCTATTAAGGAGCTTATCTATGGGTCCGTTCCAGATTCTTCTGTTTGTCGTTTGGGCTGTCTCTGCCGTGGCGCTGACGATTCTCGTCCTGATGCATTCCGGTAAGGGCACCGGCGTTTCGGATATGATCGCTAGCTCGCTGTATAACTCCAGCTCTGCCACGGGCGTCATGGAGCAGAACCTCGATCGCCTGACGGTAATTATGGCCGTTGTTTTTGCCGTGTGCGTCGTCATGTGCATGTTCTTCTTCCCGCAGGGCATCGTCGGCTACTAAGCATCGGCGTATATACGTTTGTAATGGGTCTCGCAGGTGCGGGACCCTTTTTGTTTACATATTTGTAACAGAGTCAAAATATCCCCACATACTTCGCCCAACTAAAGAAATTCTTGACCGTTGACCGGAATTAGCCCCAAATCGTGCATAAAATGCGCTACTGTATTGCGAAACGTTGGTCCGTTGTGCATAACCAGCCATAGCAACGGGCGGCGTTTTAATGGTTCGGATCGGATTGTCTCGACATGTGTCCGACTGAACATTTCTTTGTCCTATCTCATAAGGAGGATGGCATGGCTGATTCTATGTTCCACCAGCCCGTTATGGGTCGTCGCGCCTTCGTTGGCGGTACCCTTGCTGCGAGCTCCATGGCTTTTCTTGCCGCATGCGGCAAGAAGGGCGGCGACGCTTCCGGTTCTGAGTCCGGTTCGACGCTGAACTTCTACATCAACAACCCGGTCTGCATCGACCCCTACAACGTCCAGGAGGACCAGGGCACTCAGGTCGAGTATCAGCTCTTTGACGCTCTGACCTCTTACGACGCCGAGAAGGGCGAGATCGTTCCGCTGGCTTGCGAGTCCTTTGAGTCCAACGACGACGCCACCGAGTTTACCTTCAAGATCAAGAAGGCCAAGTTCCACAACGGTGACGACGTTACCTCCAAGTCCTTCAAGCTCGGTTGGGAGCGTCTGGTCAACACCAAGTCGGCCATTGCTACCGAGTACGGCCCTTCCGAGGTCTCCTATCACCTTTCCATGGTCGAGGGATATGACGACCTGCTTGCCGGTAACGCTACCGAGCTCAGCGGCGTTACGTGCCCCGACGATGAGACCCTCGTCGTCAAGCTGTCTTCCGCTTACGCCGACTTCCCCTTCGTCGCCTCTCACCCGGCTCTGGCCCCGGTTCCCGAGTGCGCCGAGTCCGATGCCAAGAGCTTCTACCTTGCACCGGTCGGTAACGGCCCGTTCATGATGGACGGCAAGTGGGAGGATGGTCAGGAGATCAACCTCAAGAAGTTCGACGATTACTATGGCGACAAGGCCAAGATCGATGGCATCCACTTCCAGGTCATCAAGGACATGGAGACCGCTTACAAGGAGTTCCAGGCCGGTAACCTCGATGTCTGCGACGTTCCCGTTGCTCAGATCGACGCCGCCAAGAAGGATCGCGGCGTGTCCAAGGACGGCTACACCATGGGTGACGGCGAGCGCATGCTGCTCGGCTCCGAGCCTTCCACCTACTACCTGACCTGCAACAACACGGCCGAGCCGTTCAACAACGCCGACCTGCGCAGGGGTATCTCCCTGGCCATCAACCGTGAGGCCATCTGCAAGACTATCTTCAAGGGTACCCGTACCCCCGCCGACGGCATTGTTCCTCCGGGCATCGATGGCTACAAGGAGGGCGCATGGGAGTTCTGCGCCTACGACGTCGACAAGGCTAACGAGTACCTGGACAAGGTTGCTCCCGCTGGCGCTAACGGCGATCGTGGCATTAACGTGACCCTTTCCTACAACCAGGATGGTGGCCACAAGGAGATCATGGAGTCCATCATCGGTGACCTCGCCAAGGTTGGCGTTACCGCTGTCTCCGATACCCCTGAGTGGTCTGCCTTGCTCGAGCAGTACCAGAACTTTAACTATCAGTTCGGTCGTCTGGGTTGGATTGCCGACTACCCGATTATGGACAACTTCCTGTATCCGCTGTTCCACTCCGACTCCCTCGGTGGCGACAACCGCTCCGGTTACAACAACCCCGAGTTCGACGCCAAGGTCAACGAGGCTCGCACCACGGTTGACGACGAAGAGCGCGTTGCTAAGATGCAGGAGGCCGACGCTATGGTCGCTGCCGACTGCCCGGTCATCCCGGTGATGTTCTACACGCACACCATCGTCGGCTCCGATCGCATCAAGCACCTCTATGTCGATCCGCAGAAGCACGCTGAGCTGGGTACCGCTGAGCTCGCCTAAGAGTTTGCAGCTTCCGTGAGGGTCAAGTATTTACGTAGACCTCATGGGAAACATACAGTTCTCCCTAACCTGGGGTAAACTGGCTGATGGTAATTTTGGGATGCCGGTCTGGCGATCGGCATCCCATTTAGGTTAATCCCTAGATAGGGGAGTGGTATGGGTAAGTACATCGTTAAACGTGTGCTTCAGTTCATCCCGGTATTTTTGGGCGTTACGCTGATTCTGTTCGCCCTTCAGAATATCGTGCCGGGAGATCCGATCAAGCTGATCGGTGGAGACAAGGCTCTGTCCCCCGAGGTGGAGCTTCAGCTTCGCGTCCGCTATCACCTGGTCCAGTCGGACGAGGACGGCAACGCGATCCTTGACGAGAACGGCGACCCCGTTCAAACGTCGCTCGTGGACCGTTACTTGTATTACATGAACGGCCTGCTTCATGGCGATCTGGGCAATTCGTATCAGCGCAAGCTGCCGGTTACGGAAATTTTTGCCCAGAAGTATCCGTATACGGTCAAACTTGCCGCGTGCGCCATCGTGCTCGAGGCAATTATGGGTATCGGTGCGGGTATCATTTCGGCGGTAAAGCGTTATTCCTTCTGGGATATTTTGGTAACGCTCACCACGTCGATCCTCGTTGCGGTCCCGGCCTTCTGGCTCGGTATGTTGCTGCAGCTGTTCTTTGGCGTCATCCTCAAGGACGCTACGGGCGGTGCAATCTCCATGCCGATCTCGGGTGCCGGCGGTTCCAGCTCTCAGTATCAGGATTGGATGCACTATGTGCTTCCGACCATTACGCTGGCTTCGGTTTCGACCGCTTATGCCGCCCGCATTATGCGCTCGCAGCTGCTTGACGTCATGAACCAGGATTACATCCGTACGGCAAAGGCCAAGGGTCTCTCCAATCGCGCGATCATCGTCAAGCATGCGCTTAAGAATGCACTCATCCCCGTCGTTACCTATATTGGTGTCGACTTTGGTGGCATGCTTTCGGGCGCCATCCTGACCGAGACGGTCTTTAACTGGCCCGGTATCGGCTATGAGGTCTATCGCGCCATTAGCATGCGTGACTGGCCCATCGTTATGGGCGGCGTTACGCTCATCGTCGTCGTCGTCATGGTGATCAACCTGCTCGTCGACATTAGCTATGCATTCCTCGACCCGCGCATCCGCCTTGGCGGTCCGTCGGATAAGGCCTAAGGGAGGTACGTCTCATGCAGGAAACTGATTCTCAGTCTCAGGAGCAGGCTACCGCCACCAAGGCCGCCTCTGCTCCCGCCAAGTCCCGCACGCTGTGGGGCGACGCTTTTAAGCGTCTTCGCAAGAACAAGCTCGCCGTTATCGGTGTCTGCTGGATCATCATCGTCGTTGTGGTTGCCCTGACCGCAGATCTGTGGGCTAAGCCCTGGCTCGGTTCGCCGACGGCTTCCGACTCGACCACCATGGCCGAGACGTCGCTGCTGGCTCCGTGTGCCGAGCACCCGTTTGGCACCGACGCCCTTGGTCGTGACATTCTCGTCCGCGTTATCTACGGTGCACGTGTTTCGCTTTCCGTCGGTATTATGGCCACTGCGATCTCCACGGTGATCGGTCTGGTTATGGGTGCTCTGGCCGGTTTCTACGGCGGCATCTGGGATACGATCATCATGCGCTGTGCGGATATTTTCCTGGCGTTCCCGTACGTGTTGTTCGTCGTCGCCATGATCGCCGTTATCGGCCGTGGTCTTCAGAACGTCTTTATCGCCATCGGTATTCTCGGCTGGCCTTCGATTGCGCGCGTCTTTCGCTCTGCAATCTTGACGGTCAAGGAAAACGACTATGTTGACGCTGCGCGAGCGATGGGTGCATCTGACGCTCGTATCGTCGTGCGTCACATCTTCCCGAACTCCGTCGCCTCCATCGTGGTCTACGCGACCATGAACATTGGTGGCGCCATCCTGACCGAGTCCGCTCTGTCCTTCCTCGGCATGGGCGTTATTCCGCCTACGCCTTCGTGGGGCTCCATGATTCAGGACGGTCAGCAGTATCTTCTGACTGCTCCCTGGATGATGATCATGCCCGGTCTGGCAATTCTCTCGACGGTGCTCGCCTTCACTCTGCTGGGTGACGGTCTGCGCGACGCCCTCGACGTCAAGATGAAGGACGCATAAGGATGAAGAAGAACAAGAACTATGTGGACCTGAAGGACCAGCCGGTTCCCGAGGGCCAGCATCTGCTCGAGGTCGATGACCTTAAGATGTATTTCCATACCGAGGATGGTGTCGTTCGCGCTGTCGACGGTGTGTCCTACACGCTCGATCGCGGCGAGACCCTGGGTGTCGTCGGTGAGTCCGGCTCCGGTAAGTCCGTGACCGCCATGACCATCATGGGCCTCATCTCGATGCCTCCGGGAAAGATCGAGGGCGGCGACGTTCGCTATCGCGGTCGTTCTATCCTCGAGATGACCGAGGAAGAGATGCAGCACATTCGCGGAAACGACATCGCGATGATCTTCCAGGATCCTATGACCTCCTTGAACCCGGTCTATAAGATCGGCAAGCAGGTGGGCGAGGGCCTTCGTCTGCACCGTGGCTACTCCAAGCAGGAGGCGCTCAAGCGCGCTACCGAGCTTTTGGACCTCGTGGGTATCCCCGAGCCCGAGAAGCGCGTCAATGAGTATCCGCACCAGTTCTCCGGCGGTATGCGTCAGCGTGTCATGATCGCTATGGCTCTTGCCTGCGATCCCGATATCCTGATTGCCGACGAGCCCACGACGGCTCTGGACGTTACCATTCAGGCTCAGATTATCGAGCTCATGCAGGAAATGCAGGAGAAGAACGGCAACGCCATCATCATGATTACCCATGACCTGGGCGTCGTTGCCGATATGGCCGATAAGATCATGGTTATGTACGCCGGCCGTCCCGTCGAGTTCGGTACTGCTGAGGAAATCTTCTACGAGAGTCGCCACCCCTACACCTGGGGCCTTATCCGCTCCATCCCGGAGCAGGCCATCGAAGAGAAGAAGCCGCTTACGCCGATTCACGGCAACCCGCCTTCGCTCATGAACCTGCCTGAGGGCTGCGTGTTCTCGCCTCGTTGTCCCTATGCGACGGACAAGTGCCGCAAGCAGCGCCCCGAGCGCGTTGTCACCGAGTCTGGTCATTACTCTGCGTGCCACTACTCCGGTGACCCCGAGTTCCTCAAGAACGCTCCTGAGACGTCCCGTACGCGCAAGGATTCCAAGAAGGGAGGCGAGGCGTAATGGCAGATACCAACGAGCGTACTCCGCTGCTGAAGGTCGAGCACCTCTCTAAGGAGTTCCCCGCTGAGTCCGGCATGTTCGCCAAGCGCTTCTCCAAGCGTGTTGTCTCTGCTGTGAATGACATTTCGTTCGAGATTTATCCGGGGGAGACCTTTGGCCTGGTCGGCGAGTCTGGTTGCGGTAAGTCCACCACGGGCCGTACCATCATGCGCCTGACCAAGCCGACGGCAGGCAAAGTGTTCTTCCAGGGTAAAGATGTTGCCGAGATGAGCAAGCATGAGATCAAGGACATGCGTCGCGAGATGCAGTTTATCTTCCAGGATCCCTATGCTTCGCTGAATCCCCGCATGACCATCGGCGAGATCGTCTCCGAGCCCATGACCATTCACGGCGTGGGCACCAAGGAGGAGCGCATTGAGCGCGTCCGCGAGCTTCTCGACGTTGTCGGACTGAACCCCGAGCACATTAACCGCTATCCTCATGAGTTCTCCGGCGGTCAGCGTCAGCGTGTCGGCATTGCCCGTGCATTTGCGCTGAAGCCTAAGCTGATTATCTGCGACGAGCCGGTTTCCGCTCTGGATGTGTCCATTCAGGCCCAGGTTCTGAACCTGCTCAAGGAACTGCAGGACAAGTTCGGTACTGCGTATCTGTTTATCGCTCACGACCTGTCCGTCGTGCAGCACATTTCCGATCGCGTTGCCGTTATGTATCTGGGTAAGATGGTCGAGGTTTCGGACTGGAAGACGCTCTATAGCGAGCCTCACCATCCGTACACGCAGTCGCTGCTGTCTGCCGTGCCGGTTCCCGATCCGGATATCCAGAAGACCCGTAAGCGCATCATCCTCGCCGGCGATCCGCCGTCACCGCTGGATCCGCCGACCGGCTGCCGTTTCCACACTCGCTGCCCGATCGCGCAGGGCATCTGCTCTGAGAAGCTTCCCGAGTTTAAGGAAGTCGCACCGGGTCACTGCTGCGCGTGCCACTTCGCGGAGCCGTTCCCGATCAAGGAATCGCACATCGACCTGTAGCCGGTTGTTATCGTCCGGGCCCGCGCTGGACTTAGTTTTCAGAACGTCCTCGACTATGGAAACCCCTTATCGTGCTCCTTCGGAGCCGCGGATAAGGGGGTTTCCTGGTCTGCGGAATGTTCTGAAAACTAAGTCCAGCACGGGCCCTGCGGTAACTCGGCAGAGGAGGGGAGTGCGATTCCTCGATCGCTCACTTAATCTAATAGGAAAGTTAGTGAGGCCGGAGCTTTGGCTCCGGCCTCCTTATATAAGGGCTCGGCAAAGCCGAGCCACCAAATTTGAATCAGCCCCCAGCACATGTTTGAGAACTGTGCCTGAAGCATGTGCCCCTAGGGCAGGAATGAGGTTGCTTTCCAACGCATTCCGCAGGGGGCGGCATTATTTTGTAGCGCGAAGCGCGGAGCAAAATAATGCCGCATGCCCGAGGACGCGTTGGAAAGCAACCTCATTCCGGCCCGAACAGGTCCGTCTACCTGCACATCTACAAATTCGTAAACTTTTTTGAAAAAAGTGCTTGCACAGTTCTCGAATCATAGGTTATTATCTTCCTCGTTGAACGCGCGGGTCCAACAAAACGAACCGCGAATCAACAACATAGCATGTCGGAGTGGCGGAATTGGCAGACGCGCTAGCTTGAGGTGCTAGTGACCGCTTTTTGGTCATGCGGGTTCAAGTCCCGCCTCCGACACCATCGCATTTGAGAAGCCTCTTCGGAGGCTTTTTTGTTACCGATAGACGGTGAGGTCCACGATGGAAACGCTTGAACGCAACGAGTGGGCAGACGTTGCCCAACTGGTCGAGATCACGAGCGATGCTGTCATCATCTGCGAGCTCGACGGAACCATTCTGCATGTGAATAATCGCTTACTTGGTTTGATGTGCGAGGAACGCGCCGACGTCATCAGTGGAGATGTTAAAGACGTCCTGTACTCGTCCGCTTTTGAACGTGCGACGGAACATCGTCTGCCATTTGAAACTGATGGCTCCGAGAACGAACTGATGCTCAAGCTGAGTGACGGCTCCTTTATCCCCGTCTTGGTTCGTGCGGGCTCCGTAACGCCTCCACGCATCTTTGGGCGCCGCGCGCCACGTGTCCTGGTGGCGCTCCATAGCATCGAAGAACAGTATTCGCACGACCGTCAGCTCAAGCGTGCTCTTTCGGAGCTTAGAGTGGCTAACAAGCGCCTCTCTGGCACGCTCTCGGTCATTATGAGTACCGTGGGCTCCGATGAGCTGCCCAGCCTACTTGATACCGTTTTGAACCAGCTTGTAGGAACGCTCGATGCTTCGGGTGCCGCTATCTATTTTTCTGAGAGCGGCGGTTTTAAACTTCGCGGTGTTTCCAAGGAGCTGTACGACAGCTACCTGCCTGAGTTTTTGCCGTATGGCGCTGGCATTCCGACGTATGTTCTTCGTGAGTCGCGTGCCTGTCGCTTGTCGATTCAACAGGACCTTAAGGGTGATAAGGCCGCCTCCGGTATGTTTATGGACCTGGACAATCGTTCTAAGCACCTGTTGCGCATGCAGGATATGCCTCCGTACCGCAGCGAGATCTGTCTTCCCGTTTTTTACGGTACGCAGATCCTTGGCGTGCTGGAAGTTGGTTGGAAACGCCCTCAGGCACCGCTCGCCTATGACGTTAATGTGCTCGAGGTCATTTGCGATTACCTGTCTATCCAGCTGGTCGGCATGGCATCGAGCCTTCGCTCCCGTCGCACGGCCGAGCTTGGCCGCTCGCTCAATGTCTTGCGTGATGAGTTGTTTACCTTTCTAGACGATTCCGCCGCGGCTACCCAGGCGGTATCGTCCGAGATCTGCAATATGCTTAACTGCCATTTTTGCCCTGTTGAGTATGACGCCAGTCTGGATTCCTACGTCATAGATTTTGAAGGTGGCAGTCGCGTTGCTTTGCCGGACGATCCCGAGAAGCTTTTCTTTTCCACGACGGCGCCAGCGGCACGTCTGGGGGCTGGCCCTGATGGCTTTGAGGCATCTGTTTTGGGCGGTACGAGTGCCGAGGACCTTAAACACGTCCGTATAACTCGCGTTGACGAATCGATGCCTATGGGAGGCTGGCTTAGGGCGCATGGTCTGCCTTGTCAAGGTCTCTACGTCGACTCCGGCATCGAGGCGGGGCGACCACGCTCTAAGGGTGATGGCAAGCACAGTAACGACGCAATTGTTCCTGCTTCTGTTGCGAAGAGCCCGACGACGCGCGCGCTACTGCTTCGTGATGGTAGCCAAGAGCCGATTGATGATCTTGAATATGACTACTTGGTGCACTTGGCGCATGACTTTGAACTGATCTACGAAGGCGAATCTCAAAAGCGCGAGGAGCGCCATATCGCTCAGACCCTTCAGATCGGCATGAGAAATTCCCTGGGGGATGTTCCGGGTATCGCAACCGATTCGGTGTACCTGTCAGCCACGAACTCGGCGTTGGTCGGCGGCGATTTCTATACGCTCATCCGTCTTCCCGACGACTGCGCCGTCATGATTCTGGGTGATGTGTCTGGCAAAGGCATTGAGGCCGCATCGATGTCCGCGCTCGTCAAGACGGCCCTGACGGCATATGCGTGGGAGGGCGCTGGACCGGCCCGCATGGCACGCTCTCTTAACAGTATGCTCATGGGCTTTTCGAGGGTCGAGACGTTCGTGACGGCCTTTATCGCCAAGATTGACCTTAAAGCCGGACGCGCAACGTATTGTTCGGCGGGCCATCCTCCGACCATGGTCATTAGGCCAGAGTCGATGCCGCTGGGTGGCGGCGAGGCCCGTGGGGGAGAGGTCGAGCTGCTTGGATGCCAATCGGGCGTAATCGGTGCCTTTGAGAGCATGGTGTACGAGACAGGCGTGTTTACGTTCGCTCCTGGCGACATGCTCTTCATGTATACGGACGGAACGATTGAGGCCCGCGACCACACCGGAGCGTTCTTTGGTGAGCAGCGCCTTCGTGACCTTCTGCTCTCTGTCTCGGGTGAGGGCGTATCGGGAATCTGCGGCAAGGTCTTGGGCGAGCTTGACCGATTTACCGAATCGGCGCTGGACGATGACATTGCATTGGTGTCCCTTGAGTTTTTACGGGGTCGTTCATAGACGACGCTGGGCGGGCTGAATCCGTACGGTTGGGGAAACGAATGCATCGAGTGGGCTTTTTTTGGGGAACCATGGTCGTATGAATGAGTGGAATGACATAGCGGTTTTGACGCCACCAGGCGATATCGACATCGCCACGGTGCCTGCGCTGCGTCGGCGGTTGGATGCTTTGATTGGCCGCGGCGTGCGTCGTGTTGTCATCAACTGTCAGGCTGTTAGCTTTATCGATTCGACGGGCTTGGCATTCCTGCTTACGCGCGCTCGTGAGCTCATGAGGCGAGAAGGCCTGCTTTCGCTCGTCAATGCATCGGGTGAAGTTGTTCGCTTTTTGGAGATTGCTCGTCTTGTCGATATCCTTCATGTCGTGGGGCCGGCACGGGAGTCAATTCCTGCCATTCCGGTGGGGGAGCTGCCTCGCTGGAGTAAGAGCGTTGAGGTCCGTCAGGGTATCGAGAATCTTCCATACTACCGACATCGCATCGCCGAACTCCTTGAATCGCTTCCGTTGCGCCGTGACGAGCGCTACGATGTCGCATTGGCGTCGGGGGAGGCGCTGGGTAATGCCTATGACCATGCGGGCGGTATCGGGTGCGTCCTGACGGTTCAGGCCTATGGCGATCGCGTTGTGGTTGAGGTGCTTGATCGAGGTGCCGGCTATTCTATCGATGAAACGAGCGAACCGGTCGCATCCGAGGAACGCGGCCGTGGCATCAAGCTTATGCGTATGCTCGTCGATAACGTGGAGGTTGCTCGTCGTACGGACGGCGCCGGCACGCGCGTGCAGATGGTGAAGCTGTTTAGCGGAGCGCTGGAATCGTGTGCCTAGCCAATCGCTTTAGCGCGTTTAGCTACTAAGAACATGCGGCAGACAAGTTTTTTGAAAAAAGTACTTGCGTCTTTTGGACAACTCGCGTAAATTAATAACCCGCAAGCGGACATGGCTCAGTTGGTAGAGCACAACCTTGCCAAGGTTGGGGTCGCGGGTTCGAGCCCCGTTGTCCGCTCCATTGCATTTCCGGACCGTTTAGGCGGTCCTTTTTCGGCGAAGTGGCCAAGTGGTAAGGCAGAGGCCTGCAAAGCCTTTACCCCCGGTTCGAATCCGGGCTTCGCCTCCAGGCAACATCCGGGCGCTCCGGCGCCCGTTTTGTTTTACATATGCGGACATGGCTCAGTTGGTAGAGCACAACCTTGCCAAGGTTGGGGTCGCGGGTTCGAGCCCCGTTGTCCGCTCCAAACGCAACAGCCCGGCTACCACGGTAGCCGGGCTTTTTTGTATCCATCGCATGGGCTCGAACCCGAGAGGGGGCGAGCGTTTTGGGTCGTGGCTGTGGCGTTGTTTGCCGCGAATGTCCGCTTTGGGCGTATCATCGTGGGCATCTCGCATAACCTCGTTGCAAGGGAGATACGCCCCATGGCTACAGAAAAGTCTTCTTCGCGCTCATGGATGTCCGATGCCGCGATCTATCAGATCTACCCGCGCTCGTTTAAGGATTCGACTGGTTCGGGTCTGGGCGATATCGCGGGCATTACCCAGCAGATGGACTATCTTGAGCGACTGGGTATCGAGGCCATCTGGCTGAGCCCGTTTTATCCATCGCCTCTTGTCGATGGCGGCTATGATGTGGCGGACTACTGCGATGTCGACCCGTGTCTCGGCTCGCTTGACGACTTCGATGACATGATCGCTGCGGCTCACGCGCGCGGCATCAAGGTCATCGTCGACATCGTGCCCAACCATTCATCCAACCAGCACCCCTGGTTCAAAGCCGCTCTTGCCGCTGGCCCCGGATCGCCCGAGCGCGCCCGTTATATCTTCCGCGATGGTCGCGGCGAGCATGGCGAGCTGCCTCCCACCAATTGGAATGCCAACTTTGGCGGCCCCGCATGGACGCGTGTTGCGGACGGTCAGTGGTATCTGCACATGTTTACGCCCGAGCAACCGGACTTTGACTGGTCATGCCCCGAGGTTCATGCGCTCTTTTGCGACGTCCTGGCGTTTTGGAGCGATCGAGGCGTCGACGGCTTTCGCATTGATGTGGCGCAGGGTCTCGCCAAGGATCTCGACCGCGATGACCTCGACCGGTGGCATCTCGCCGAGGGCGATGACATGGTTGACGACGGCACCCATCCGCTGTGGGACCGCAATGAGGTCCACGAGATCTATCGCGAGTGGCGCCGCGTGTTCGACCGCTATAATCCGCCGCGCAGTGCCGTTGCCGAGGCGTGGGTGCTGCCCGAGCGCCAGTATCTCTATGCGCGTCCCAGCGAGCTTGGCCAGACATTCAACTTTGAGTTTGCCAAGGCCACTTGGACCTATGATGACATGCACACTGCAATCGAGAAGGGCTTGAAGGCAGCCGTCGAATCCGATTCCGCCTCGACCTGGGTACTCTCCAACCACGACGTGCCGCGCGTGGCGACACGCTATGCCCTGCCGCAAATCAAGGCGACGCGCTACCACCAGATTGCGCTCGACTGGCTCTTACGCGACGGGTTGTCTTATGACGAGGACCGTGAACTCGGCGAGCGCCGCGCGCGGGCGGCCCTTTTGCTTGAACTGGCGCTTCCGGGCTCGGCATACGTGTATCAGGGTGAGGAGCTCGGCCTTTTTGAGGTGGCTGACATCCCGTGGGCTGCACTCGAAGATCCTACTGCGACCAATACGCGCGGACCGAAGCGTGAGAAGGGGCGCGACGGCTGCCGTGTGCCCCTGCCGTGGGTGGCGGCGGACGATCCCGCGCAGGGCGGATCGTTTGGGTTTTCGCCGGCGGACGCCGATGCGGCGCCCCATCTGCCGCAACCTGCATGGTTTTCCGATTACGCTGCCGATAGGGAAGAAGCGGACCCGACATCGATGCTTGCGCTCTATCGTGACGCCCTCTGGCTTCGGCGCAAGCTGCGCGGTTGCGCCAACGATTTTGCGTGGCTCGATCTTGACGGGCGCACCGGTCTTGCGGATGGTGCCGAGGGCGCCGAGGGCGGCGTTATCGCCTATCGCCGCGACAACGGCTGGGCGTGTGTGACGAACTTCGGCGCAGCAGCCGTGGAGCTGCCGGCGGGCAGGGTCCTGCTCACCTCATCACCGCTTGCAGACGGCAGGCTCGCGCAGGACAGCTCTGCCTGGATCATGCTCGGTGAGATGTAGGGGTCTCTTGCGGCGAGATTGCGTTTGCCCGCGCCTTCCGTGGTGGCTGATGTCTTCGCGAGGTTCGCGAGAGCGTTGCAAAACTTTTTAAAAAAAGTTCTTGCATAGGATGCGGGCATCACGTAAGATTAATCCTCGTAAGCGGACATGGCTCAGTTGGTAGAGCACAACCTTGCCAAGGTTGGGGTCGCGGGTTCGAGCCCCGTTGTCCGCTCCATTTGGGCGTTTAGCTCAGGGGGAGAGCGCTTCCCTGACACGGAAGAGGTCAGAAGTTCAAATCTTCTAACGCCCACCAAATGTTCGCAGCTCAGAGGCTATGTCCTCTGGGCTGTTTTGTTTTGCTACCAAGCACGCCGTCAAATATGCCACCAAATATTGATCCAAGGTCCCCGTAGAGGTGCCGGCAGATTGCATACGTCCTGGCCGACCGTGACCGCAACATGTTGGTCAAGCATAATCTTTTGGATTCTTTTGGCGTGAGCGGCTTGGTTTTGGTAGGATTTGTCAGCGGCTTGACTAAGGGGGTTTTATAACTGCCATGCAGGTAGCCGTGTTGGTAACGTTTTACCGACTTCCCAAGAACCCCTCATTTTTAATGCGTCTGCAAAATGACTAATTGCTTTGACCTGCTGAAACACTATATGTTGTGTTTGACCTAAAAAAAGAATACAGGATATAGATGCCTCTTTGTCGTATGATAGATGGCGGACAGAGAACGAGAACCTTATTCGCCCCATTTGGACACGTCTTTGAGCCGCTTGATCGGCCGCGAGGATTGTCCGCATGAGGACTTATGGTTTATCGAGAACACAGATTGCGCGACGGCGCCGCAAGACAGGGGCAAGCCCTGCCGGGTATCGTTTGGCTCTGAAGCGCGATGAGGCTACGATGCGAAAGAGGCAAGAGGATGAAGATCATCAAGCGCAGCGGCACCGAGGTTGTCTTTGACATCGATAAGATCGTCAATGCCATCCGTGCCGCAAACTTGGAGGTCGAGGAGAGCTCTCGTCTTACCGACCGCCAGGTGGTTTACGCGGCGCAAAACGTCGCCGAGGCATGCGAGAACGCGGGCCACACTGTTTCGGTCGAGGAGATTCAGGATTTGGTCGAGGACGAGATCATGCGTCTCGACTGCTACGAGGTTGCCCGCCACTACATCATCTATCGCTATGTTCAGAGCCTGAAGCGCCAGAAGAACACGACCGATGACAAGATCCTGTCGCTGATCGAGTGCAATAACGAAGAGGTCAAGCAGGAGAACTCCAACAAGAACCCGACCGTCAATTCCGTTCAGCGTGACTACATGGCCGGCGAGATCTCCAAGGACCTGACTCAGCGTGTGCTGCTGCCTCAAGAGATCGTGGATGCCCATAATGAGGGCCTGATCCATTTCCACGATTCGGATTACTTTGCCCAGCACATGCACAACTGCGATCTGGTGAACCTGGAGGACATGCTCCAGAACGGCACTGTTATCTCGGGTACGCTGATCGAGAAGCCGCACAGCTTCTCGACCGCCTGCAACATCGCGACGCAGATCATCGCCCAGGTTGCTTCCTCCCAGTACGGTGGCCAGTCGATTTCGCTGACCCATCTTGCCCCGTTCGTCGAGGTGAGCCGTCAAAAGATTCGCGGCGAGGTCGCTCGCGAGCTTGAGGAGCTCGGCGTCTCTGCGTCTGCCGAGAAGGTCCGTGAGGTCGTTGAGGACCGTCTGCGTGACGAGATCCGTCGCGGCGTCCAGACGATTCAGTATCAGGTCGTGACCCTTATGACCACCAATGGCCAGGCGCCGTTCGTGACGGTCTTTATGTATCTTAACGAGGCCCGTACGCCTCAGGAGAAGCACGACCTTGCCATGATCGTGGAGGAGACGCTTCGCCAGCGCTACGAGGGCGTTAAGAACGAGGCCGGCGTATGGATCACCCCGGCATTCCCCAAGCTTATCTATGTACTCGAGGACGATAACGTTCACGAGGATTCCCCGTACTTCTACCTGACCCAGCTGGCTGCCAAGTGCACTGCCAAGCGTATGGTGCCCGATTACATCTCCGAGAAAAAGATGCGCGAGCTCAAGCTGTCGAAGGGCGAGACCGCGGGTAACGGCGACTGCTATACCTGCATGGGCTGCCGCAGCTTCTTGACGCCCGACCGCTCGGGCAACGGCTTTAACAACGTTGCCAACGCGCTGAACTACGACCCGAACAAGCCCAAGTACTATGGTCGCTTTAACCAGGGCGTCGTGACCATCAACCTGCCCGATGTCGCGCTGAGCTCGCACCAGGATATGGATAAGTTCTGGAAGATCTTCGACGAGCGCCTTGAGTTGTGCCACCGTGCCCTGCTGTGCCGTCATGAGCGCCTGATGGGTACGCTTTCTGACGCCGCACCGATTCTGTGGCAGTACGGCGCCCTCGCTCGTCTGAAGAAGGGCGAGACGATCGACAAGCTGCTCGTGGGCGGATACTCCACCATTAGTTTGGGTTATGCCGGCCTGTATGAGTGCGTCAAGTACATGACGGGCCACAGCCACACCGAGAAGGAGGGCACGCCCTTTGCCATGGCCGTCATGCAGCGCATGAACGACAAGTGCGCCGAGTGGAAGGCCGAAAGCGATATTGACTTCTCGCTGTACGGTACCCCGCTTGAGTCGACGACCTACAAGTTCGCCAAGTGCCTGCAACGTCGTTTTGGCATCATCCCGGGCGTGACGGACAAGGGCTACATCACCAACAGCTACCACGTCCACGTGTCCGAGGAGATCGACGCATTCGACAAGCTCAAGTTCGAGGGTATGTTCCAGCAGCTTTCGCCGGGCGGTGCCATCTCCTACGTCGAGGTTCCCAACATGCAGGACAACCTCAAGGCTGTCATTCGCGTGATGCAGTACATCTATGACAACATCATGTACGCCGAGCTCAACACCAAGAGCGATTATTGCCAGGTGTGCGGCTACGACGGCGAGATCAAGATTGTCGAGGATGACGGCAAGCTGGTGTGGGAGTGCCCCAACTGCGGCAACCGCGATCAGGAGAAGATGAACGTCGCCCGTCGCACGTGCGGTTACATCGGTACCCAGTTCTGGAACCAGGGTCGAACCGAGGAGATCCGCGACCGCGTGCTGCATCTCTAATAACCATCCCAGGCCGCTCCGTAGCGAGGCCCCGGGCCTTTACTCGCTATTTCGGACAGTCCTGGCTCACGACGGAGGCGCCACTGGCGCCTCCTGTTCGTGCGGAACTCATATCGAGCAAAGGCCCGGGGCCTCGCTACGGGGCAGCCAAGTTGATGTAGCTGAGATGCAGCATGCGGCCTGCTCACTCCTCGAAGTTCTTAGCGGAAATGAGTTGACTTGCAACAACGCTTTGCTTGCGATGGCGGTTGAGCTGCAACAAAGTTTTTATTGGACCTCGAACCCTATACTCGATGTTCGCTTCGTTCATTGAGTTACCCTTTGCATGAGGCCGGGACATATCGTCCCGCCCGCAGTTTCGCAGGCCGAAGGCCGAGAATGTTTGAGGACGGGATGATATGTCCCGGCCTCCCGGGAGAGTTACCTATGAACTACGCGAACATTAAATATTTCGACATTGCTGATGGAGAAGGCGTTCGTACTTCTCTGTTTGTGAGCGGGTGCCGTCGTGGGTGCAAGAATTGCTTTAACTCTGTCGCGTGGGACTTTGCTGCGGGTGAGCCGTTCGATCGTGCCGTCGAGGACAAGATTATCGAGAGTCTCGATCATCCCTTTATCGATGGCCTGACGATTCTGGGCGGCGAGCCTATGGAGCCCGAGAATCAGGCGGGGCTCGTTGACTTTATCGAACGCGTGCGTGCGGCCTATCCTGCGGGGTCGGGCAAGACCATTTGGTGCTTTACCGGCGACGTGCTCGAGGAGCTTATGCCGGGCGGTCGCCACCATACCGAGGCGACGGACCGTATCCTTGCCTGCCTCGATATGTTGGTGGATGGCCCGTTTGTTCAGGATCTGTACGATATCTCATTGCGTTTTAGAGGCTCGAGTAACCAGCGTGTGATCGATATGAACGCTACGCGCGACCGTGCTGAGCGCGAGGGTGTTGTGCTTTGCGACGCTGTGGAGCTTTGGCGGGACGATCCGGTCTATTCGACCCATACTATGTAGCTTGTGGCCGATGCCAAAGGGCGTGGTACCATAGCGCGAACGTGAAATCGGAAAAGTGAGGCCCAGATGGTCGATCAGGAAAAAGTCGAGGCCGCCATTAAGCTGTTGCTTGAGGGCATAGGCGAGGACCCAACTCGTGAGGGCCTGCTGGAGACCCCGGCGCGCGTTGCCCGTATGTATGGTGAGATCGCCGGCGGTATGGATCAGAGTGCCGAGGAGCACCTGTCCAAAACCTTTGCCGTCGCTTCGAACGATTTGGTTATCGAGCGCGACATCACGTTCTACTCGCTGTGCGAACATCATCTGCTGCCGTTTTATGGCAAGGCCGCCATTGGTTATATCCCCAACGGCCGTGTCGCAGGGCTCTCTAAGCTTGCCCGCACGGTTGAGGTCTACGCCCGTCGTCTGCAGCTGCAGGAGCAGCTGTGCGCACAGGTTGCCGATGCCCTCATGGAGTATCTCGCTCCCCAGGGAGCGATTGTGCTCATGGAGGCTGAGCATATGTGCATGACCATGCGCGGCGTGCAAAAGCCTGGCACCAAGACCGTGACGCTCGCTCGCCGCGGCGTCTTTGAGACCGATCCGTCGCTCGAGGAGCGGTTCTTTAGGATGCTGGGCCGTTAGCATGAGGGTCGTCAACGACTTTACATCGAAGACCGATGAGGGGACGCCGCGTCGCGGCTTTATGGCTTCGGGCCTGGCCCCCTTTGATGCCATGCCTCGCATTGATTACATTTGTGCCAACGGGCTGTTTCGGCGGCACCTGGGCAACATTGCGCAGTTGGAATCGGGGCGCATCTTCTGCCGCCACGGTATTGACCATCTGCTCGATGTCGCTCGCATTATGTGGATCAAGAATTTCGAGGAACAGCTCGAATTTGACCGCGAGGTCATCTACGCCACGGCACTTCTTCACGATATCGGCAAAGATGAACAGTATGAATCGGGTATATCCCATGATGTTGCAAGCGAACGCGTCGCTGATGCGATTCTCGGCGGCATGCCCGATGATGTGGCGTTTGAGCCGGCCGATGCCGCAGCCATTAAGACGGCCATTCTGGGCCATCGAAAGCTGCGCGTGAACAGCCAACCGCTTGAGCGTCTGCTCTATGCGGCCGATAAAGCGTCGCGCGCCTGCTTTGCATGCCCCGCGCGCAATGCTTGCAACTGGAGCGATGATAAAAAGAACCTGTCGATTCGCGTGTAGTTAGTTTGCGCGGTCGGGGTTCTAAACGAAGGAGACGATCGCGATGAGCAATAAGAAACTGCCCGAGAATGCAACCAAGACTGAAGGTGCCGAGCTCGCCCGCCGTGGAAGGGGCGAAATATCCACCGCAACGGCGGTACCCCACGTGAGCTATGACGATCTGCGCCATGCCGACCGCATCACCGTTGAAGGTCTTGAGGTTTTTGCTAACCACGGCGTGTATCCCGAAGAGAACGCGCTGGGCCAGAAATTCATCGTGTCCTTGGTGCTCTATGCTGACCTGCGTGCAGCGGGAGAGCACGATAACTTGGACGCCTCGATTGACTACGGCTCGGTGTGCCACGATGTCGATGGCTATCTGCGCGAGCATACGTTTAAGCTCATCGAGGCGGCAGCTGAAGGTACGGCCCAGATGCTGCTGCGTCGTTATCCCTCGCTGCTTGGTGTGCGCATCAAGCTCGATAAGCCGTGGGCGCCTGTTGGCCTGCCCTTGGCAAGCTGTGGCGTCGAGATCGAGCGTGTGCGCTAACCGGTTCTAATACGTCTCTATGGGTGGCTGCTTGAGCCGCTGCGACAGAGCCCTGTTGTTGGGACAGTACGTGTCGAGCAGGGCATGGAACCGCTGATTGTGGCTTGGCTCGAGCAAATGGACGAGCTCGTGGGCGACAACCATGTCAAGGCACTCGACGGGGTAGGCGGCAAGTTCGCGTGCAATGCGAATGGTGCCGGTTTTGGGCGTGCATGAGCCCCAGCGCGTTTTCATGCTGCGTACGGAAACGCGGGAAATGGCGACACCCATTGCGATTTCGTATGCGTGCACCATATCGCGCAGCGCCGATGTGACTTCGGACGTATAGAGCTGGTCGATGTGGATCTGGAGTTCTTTGGGCGTTAGGCCGTCGAGGGCTGTGCGCTGCTTTGCCTGCGTGCACCCACTTGGCTCGTCGGTACCCATAAAACTTGCGAAGGTAGCCTGCTTGGGCCGCGGTGCGGGTGGCTCAAAGTTGTGGTCGAGTGCATCCTGTACCGTGATGGGTTTGCCCCAAAGCGCAATGATGGACGAGGGACTGAGCGGCTCTCGCGCCGTCGCCTGACGTTGCTCGCGCTGGGCAAGTCGGCTGATAATCCAGGCGCTGTTGCGCTTCACAAACGCTTCGATACGCTCGCGGCTGGCGCCGAGCGGTGCACTGGCGTTGACCTCACCGCTCGATGTGACGCGTAGGTTGAAGTTCTTGACGCGCTTTTTGGTAACGATGACGGGGATGGGCGTCCCATCCGGTCGGGATGCGGAAATCGTAAACTGCTGCGTCAAAAGCGGTCCTTCAGATTGGGGACGGGCCGGCATGTCGACCGTTCGGCATGCCGGCCCGCTCAAGGGATGTGAAATTAATAGCGCTCAAAGAAGGCAAGCGCGTTGTCGCTGCAGAGCTTTTGCATCACGGTCTTGCCAAAATGCTTGGAAAGCATGTTCTGGAACTCGGGCATCTTGCTGGCATCGGAGAGGAAAGCGGGCACCGTGGCACCGTCCCAGTCGCCGCCGAGCGCGATGGCGTCCTCGCCGCCCAGGTCGAGCCAGTGCTCGATATGTGCCGCCAGCTGGTCGAAGGTGACGTCTGCAGCGGTCTCGTCGGTTGCGTCGTTGGAAAGGAACTCGCTGCAGTAGTTGAGGCCGACGATACCGTCCATGTCGCGAATGGTGCGGAACTGGTCGTCGGTGAGATTGCGCTTGACGCCGCAGACGGTGCGGGAGTTGGAGTGGCTGGCGACGAAGGGGCGCGTGGCGTGGGCGACAACCTCGTCAAAGCACTCATCGTTGAGGTGGGAGACGTCGAGTACCATACCGGCGTGCTCCATCTGCGTAAGTGCCTCGATGCCGGCGGCGGTGAGGCCGGCGTGGGTATCGTGCCCGCTCGCGAGCGGTCCCTGCGCGTTCCAGCTGAGTGACGACATAAGCACGCCCAAGCTCTTGAGCACCTCGATCAGCGCGGGGTCCTCGGCAAAGAACGTGGCGTTTTCGATGGTGTGGATGCAAGCGACCTTGCCGTCCTTGAGCGCAGGGCGAATGTCTGCGGCGCTGCGTACGTTGACCATGCGGTCGTGGTTGAGCATTGCCTGGCCGCTCATATGCGCCATGATTTGCGCCTGGAAGCGCGCGGCGTGGGCGGCGGGAATCTCGTCGGGGACAAACGTGGCGAAGCACTGTGCCCACGGCGTGTTGCCGATCTTTGCGAGCGAGATGGCGCAGGCGTTGCCCTCGATGAGATCGAAATCTTGCGGATGCGTTTCGTCGCCGGGGAAATAACCGTCGGTGCCGGCGGTAAAGCGCAGGTCGAGATCGAGCGTGGCCCAGCCGATGCGGTCAGCGGTGTCGCAGTGTAGGTCAAATACGGGATATGCCATGGTTCCTCCGGTTGCAGCGTTTCTTTGCAAACTGTCATTGAATTGTATGACTAGGGTATAGTTAGCGCCATATGTTCATGGCGGCCCGCGTTGTGCGCCGCCCTTATTACGGAGGTTACCATGTCCAACCAGGGCAAGAAGGTCAAGACCCATTATCGCGGCACGCTCGATGACGGCACGCAGTTCGATAGCTCCTACGATCGCGGCGAGCCGCTGGAGTTCACCTGCGGCGCCGGTCAGATGATCAAGGGCTTCGACGCCGCTGTTGTCGACATGCAGGTGGGCGAGAAGAAGACCGTGCGCATCCCGGCTGCCGATGCCTACGGCGAGCACAATCCCGAGATGGTCCTGACCTTCCCGGCCGAGCAGGTTCCCAACATCGAGCAGATCGAGAAGGGCATGAAGCTCTTCCTGTCCACGCCGAGTGGCATGCCCGTCCCTGCCGTTGTCATCGATGTGACGCCCGAGGCCGTGACGCTCGACGCCAACCACGAGCTCGCCGGCAAGGATCTCAACTTTGACATCGAGCTCGTCGAGGTCGAGGGTTAGAGTATGCCTGAACGCTTGGTTTCGACGACATGCTTGGGAAATCTCAACGATCCGTCCTATGAACTCCTGCTTCGCCGGAAGTTGGGCGGCGTCTTTGAAGTTGACGAGCTACTGCTCGATTGGGACCAGGCTGATGTATACGCGTTTGTGGGCGTGACGGAGCTGGGGCGCACGGTCGATGTTCGGCTGGATACTGCCGACGGCGGTCGTCTTGCCGACGGCGACGTGCTCGCCATTGACCGTTCGGGCATGGTGCCCGTGGCGGTTGTCGTGCGCTTGCGCAGCGCCGAGGTTTATTTGGTCGAAGTTGACCGCATGGACCCGATTGCGCTCGCGCATTCGTGCTGGGAGATCGGCAACATGCATGCGCCGCTCTTCCGGGGCGACTCGGACGAGCATACTGTGCGCATGTATACGCCGGTGCAGCCTGTTTTGGGCCGCATGCTCCGGGGTGTCGAGGGTGTTCGGCTCTCGCTGGTTACCCGTGAACTCGATGCGGACCGGCGCTTTGCGTCGAGTGCGGCGGAGGTCGTCGTGAGCATGGCTCCCGACTTTACCATCGTAAAAAAGGCGCGCGGCTAAGCGCGCGTATGCGCAAGACGGGCTTTGAGGGGCGACCGATCAAGGTCCGTCTTGCTGTTGATATGAGGCTTTGGGGGAAGCATATGGGTCTTGAGGGAATCAAACTGATTGCATGCGATTTGGACGGCACGTTGCTGCATCCGGGGGAGCGCGAGCTGCGTTCCGAGGCCTTTGAGCTTATCGATGAGCTGCATCGTCGTGGTATCGTGTTTATGCCGGCGAGTGGCCGTCAATATGCGAGCTTGCGCTACCTGTTTGCCCCGGTGGCCGATGAGCTCGCCTATGTATGCGAAAACGGAACCCTGGTGATGAGCGAGGGGCGTGCCGTCGTCAAGCGCTCCATGGAGCGTAGCCTTGCTATGGTTATCGCGAATACCGTGGTTGCGTATCCCCATACCGACATGACCCTTTCGTGTGAGGGGCACATCTACACCATGAGCGGCAACGATGCGTTCGTCGACCATTTGCGCTATGTGGTCCACTGCGATGTGGCGGTGGTCGACCGTCCCGAGGACATCGACGAGGATGTCATTAAGATTGGCTTCCAGACGCCCGAGGTGGAATATCCGGCGGCCCGGGAGTATTTCGAGCGCCTCTTTGGCGACCGTGTCAATGTGATGACGTCAGGAACCGCATGGACGGACCTTATCGGTTTCGGTTCGGGCAAGGGCTCCGCGCTTGCCGATTACGGTCGTGTCCTGGGGATTTCGCCCGATGAGATGATGGCATTTGGCGACAATGAGAACGATCGCGACATGCTCAACGTCGTGGGCCATCCCTATCTGATGGAGAGCTGCAACCCCACCATGCGTGGCGTCAACGACCGCGTCCGTTACGTGCGCACGGTCGAAGAAGAACTGCACCGTCTACTTGCTGAGTAAACATTTGGGGCATGTCTAGAAATCTATTTTTTGCTGCAAAGCGCGGAAAGGTGGATTTTAAGGCATGTTCCAAACGTCTACCGGCAATCGGGGCAGAGACCCTCGAAGATGGTGTAGTGCGACGTGACGTGCCAGCCGATTTGCTCGGACGCTTTGGCGTCGAGCTGCGCATCGAAGGGGAGTGGTACGTCGATGACGCGGCTGCACGAGGTGCAGATGATATGCGCATGCGGCTCGACGGTGCGATCGAAGCGGCTGCCGCCCGGCGTCTTGATGGAGAGGATTTCGCCGGCGTCGGCCAAGAGATTGAGATTGCGGTAGACCGTACCGCGGCTGATTTTGTCATCCTGCGCGCGCACGACGTTGTAGATTTCGTCGGCGGTGGGATGGTTATAGCTTTGGCGCACGGCGTCAAGAACCAGCTTTCGCTGCTTGGTATTCCTTCTTTGCACCGCCATGCGCCTCGCCTCTTTTCTATTAACGGTCGTAGGTAAATGATACCGTATTTAGCACACAATACTAATAATGAGGAGTGAAACCGTCTTCATTGGCAAGTGGGGCTCGGGCCTGGGCATCTACGAGGCGAAAACGCGTTCCCATGCGCTCGTAGGAGGCATGAAGTGCCTCGAGATGAGATAGGATATTTGCCGGAGCTCCCTGTATCTCCATCTCGACTGAGCCGTCTTCCATGTTACGCACCCAGCCGGTGAGTGCGCGTGCCTGCGCGAGGTTGGTGTTGGTAAAGCGAAAACCAACGCCTTGGACTTGCCCCGCCCAGCGCAGGAAATAGCGCAGGGGAGTGTCTTGAGTGGCCTCGTCGCTTGCGAGCACGGTAAGCCTGCGGCGCAGCTCGAGCTCGACGTTTGATGGTTTTTGAGGCTCTCGACTGCCGCCGGTGACGCTGGAGAAGAACGTATCGAAGAGGCCCATCGCTATGCCTGCTTGCCTGCGTCGGCCGGGAAGGTTATGCCGGCCTGCTGACGCACGGCATCCATGATGCGTAGTGAGACGAGCGTGACATCGCGGTAGTGGCCAAGCTCGTGGCGTCCCGCCGGGGTCTCCCAAATCTCTTCCTTGACGTTATCGATGCCGCCGATGGCGGTGATGAAGTCCGTGAGCTCGTATTCCATAGTGTTGCTCGATTTGGGCAGGTCGAGCACGCGGCCGTTATCGCCCTGTTCGCGCGG
Organism: uncultured Collinsella sp.; assembly: GCA_937982065.1. GTDB lineage: Bacteria > Actinomycetota > Coriobacteriia > Coriobacteriales > Coriobacteriaceae > Collinsella. Next base: position 52,419 of record CALJMO010000054.1, on the reverse strand, counting down.
CGCCTCGGTCGCCGAGCCGCGTACGACGTCGCCGCGATAGTCGATGCGGACGTTGCGGGGCGTGGACAGATGGTCGATCTGGATAGTGCCACGCTCGCCTTCGATCTGCGAGGGCAGTAGGTCATTCGTAATTTTGGAGTGCGCGAGCTCGACGGAGATTCGGCCACCGCCGTAGCTGGCGAGGATGGAACCGCAGCCGTCGATGGGGCCGTGCGTGAGCTGTCGCGTGGTGGGGTCGAGCAGAGTAGCCATGCTCGTAAGGCCGGAGGGCATGCCGAAAATCTCGACCATGGGCTCGACGGTGTAGACGCCAATATCCATGAGGGAACCCGATGCCATATTGCAGTCGAAGATATTGGTGGCGCGTCCCGCGAGAATCTCGTTGTAGCGCGAGGAATACTTGCCAAAGCGCAATGAGGCGCGGCGGATGGGGGCGATTTCACCCAAGGCGTCCTCGATGGCGTGGAAGGCGGGATCGTGGAGGGGACGCATGGCCTCGAGGGCCACGACACCTGCTGCCTCGGCAGCGCGGAAGACCTCAAGCGCTTGCGCCTCGGTGGCGCAGAAGGGCTTTTCGACGATAACGTGCTTACCGCCGGCGATGCAGGCGAGCGCCTGTTCGTGATGGAGTGCATTGGGGCTGCCGATGTAGACGGCGTCGACGTCGTTGGCGGAAGCGAGCCCGTCGAGTGCGGTGAAGTTACGCTCGCCGCCGTGCTTAGCGGTGAAGGCGGCGCCGCGATCAGCATCGCGCGAGAGCGTGCCCACAAACGCAGCTTGGTCGTTGGCGTTGACGACCTGGATAAAGTCGTCGGTAATCATGGATGTGCCGATGGTCGCTATACGCAGCATGTATCCCCCTCGTGCCGTTCGGTTTACAGGATGAGTGTAGCGCGAAGGGGCAGGAAATAGCGTGCGAAAACGCCGTTACAGGTCGCTCTCGTTAAAGCCGGTGTCGATATCGAGGTTGCTGCCGTCGGCCGCCCTGGTGGCAAGCTCGTCGCAGCGCTCGTTGAGCTCATGGCCGGCGTGACCCTTAACCCAGATGAACTCAACCTTGTGCTTGCTCTTTGCGGTGAGCAGGCGCTCCCACAGATCGCGGTTCTTGACAGGCTGCTTGTTGGCGGTCTTCCAGCCGCGTTTTTTCCAGCCGTCGATCCAGTGCTTGTTGAAGGCGTTAACGACGTACTGCGAATCGGAATGGACTTCGACGTCGCAGGGGCGGTTGAGCGCCTCGAGTGCCACGATAACGGCCATGAGCTCCATGCGGTTGTTGGTGGTCTTGGCGTAGCCGCGCGAAAGCTCAGAGGTGAAGGTCTTGCCGGCGGGGTTGGTGTATTTGAGCACGGCGCCGTAGCCGCCGCGTCCCGGATTTGATCGGGCCGAGCCGTCGGTATAGATGATGACCTTCACATGGTTCCTTTCGTTGGGTACGTTTCGTGTGAGTGACCATTGTAGCGCCATGCCCGCCGGGGGCTAGCAATCTACGATTTCTACCCCGTCTTCCGACAGTTGGTTGGCATGGATGATGCGGTTGAGTTCGTCGAGGTATTGCTGCAAGAGGGGAGAGGGCTTGCGATCGTCGTGCATGATGTAGCCCACATGCATCGTCGGGGCGTCTGCTAACGGGATCGATGCCATACCCCATTGCATTTCATTGGAGAGGACACCGGTCGACAGGGTGTAACCGTTCGACGTGATAAGTAAGTTAGTAAGTGTTCCGCGGTCCGAGATTCGTATGTTGCGGTCGCAAGGGATATAGCTAAAAGGTTCCTCGGCGTAATAGAAGGAGTTTGAGGTTCCCTGCTCAAAGCTGTAGCGCGTATAGGGTGTGAGGTCGGCAAGGGACAGCTGCGGGCGGCGGGCAAGCGGGTGGCGCTCGCTAACGAAGACGTGGACTTTTGCATCAAAGAGGGGATGAAAGCTCGCCCGGGCATCGGTAAAGGCCTTCTGCAAGACACGGGTATTAAAGTCATCCAGATAGAGGATGCCGATGTCACTGCGAAACGCGCGCACGTCGTCGATGATCTGCGCTGTGGTGGTCTCGCGCATGATGAACTCGAACTTGCTGTCGCGGCAGCGCTCGACGACGTTGACAAAGGCCTCGACCGAAAACGCGTAGTGTTGGGCCGAGATGGCAAGGCGGGCTTGCGGGATGCCGCCGTCTTCGTAGCGGGCCTCGAGCATGTCGGCCTGCTCAACGACCTGGCGCGCATAGCCCAAAAGCTCGGTGCCATCGTTGGTGAGCGTGACGCCGCGGCTGGAGCGCGTAAAGATTTCCAGATGGAGCTCCTGTTCCAGGCTTTTGACGGCGTTTGAGATGTTGGACTGAGCGGTATAGAGGCGCTGGGCCGCGGCGTTGATTGAGCCGGACTCTGCCACGGCGATCAAAAAGCGAAGCTGCTGGAGGGTCATCGGCGCCCGTCCTTTCGTGTGTTATCTACAAAACCGATAACAGGTTAGCGCTTTTAAGTGATTGACCGAGAGAAACAATGCTCGTACTATTCAAAACACACAAAGGCGGTAGGTAATTAAGCCAACCACGGAACCGGGATGCGAAAGGAGGCCCGCATATGAATTGCTTACCAAGACGAATGCCGGGCTCCTGTTTGCGCCCGTTGGCGTAATCAGGAGATAGCGACTTACTTCTCTCACTCTTATTACTTTTGTTCGATCAAGGAGATCATCATGAGCCAGTTCATCAACAACCCCGAGCACACCTTTGGTTTCGATACCCTGCAGCTGCACGTTGGCCAGGAGAGCGCCGATCCTGCATCCGACTCCCGTGCCGTGCCTATCTACCAGACCACGAGCTATGTGTTCCGCAACTCCCAGCACGCCGCTGACCGCTTTGGTCTTGCCGACGCCGGTAACATCTACGGCCGTCTGACCAACTCCACCCAGGGCGTTTTCGAGGACCGTATCGCCGCGCTCGAGGGTGGCGTTGCTGGCCTCGCCGTCGCCTCTGGCGCCGCCGCCATCACCTATACCCTGCAGGCACTTGCCCAGGCCGGTGACCATGTGGTTGCCCAGAAGACCATCTACGGTGGCTCCTACAACCTGCTGGAGCATACGCTCTCCCAGTTTGGCGTCGAGACCACGTTTGTCGACGCTCATAATCTGGAAGAGGTCGAGGGGGCCATCAAGGACAACACTACGGTCATCTATCTCGAGACGCTCGGCAACCCCAACTCCGACATCCCCAACATCGACGCCATCTCCGAGATCGCCAAGAAGCGCGGTCTGCCGGTTGTCGTCGATAACACCTTCGGCACCCCGTATCTGTTCCGTCCGCTGGAGCATGGTGCCAACATCGTCGTCCACTCCGCAACCAAGTTCATCGGTGGCCACGGCACCTCGCTGGGCGGTGTGATCGTCGACGGCGGTAACTTCGATTGGAAGGCGAGCGGAAAGTACGCCCAGATCGCTGAGCCCAACCCCTCCTACCACGGTGTTTCGTTTGCCGAGGCTGCCGGTCCCGCCGCCTTCGCGACCTATGTCCGCGCTATCCTGCTGCGCGACGAGGGCGCTTGCATCAGCCCGTTCAACGCCTGGGTCCTGCTCCAGGGCACCGAGACTCTGTCGCTGCGCGTTGACCGTCATGTCGAGAACACCAAGAAGGTCGTTGAGTTCCTGGCTGGTGACAGCCACGTCGCCAAGGTGAACCACCCGAGCCTGCCTGAGCACCCCGATCACGAGCTCTATCAGAAGTACTTCCCCCGTGGCGGTGCCTCGATTTTTACCTTCGAGATTAAGGGTGGCCAGGAGGCAGCTTGGAAGTTCATCGACCATCTGCAGGTGTTTTCGCTGCTCGCCAACGTGGCCGACGTCAAGTCGCTCGTCGTGCACCCGGCTACCACCACGCACTCCCAGCTCTCTGCCGAGGAGCTCGCCGAGCAGAACATCACGCCCTCCACGATCCGTCTTTCCATCGGTACCGAGAACGCCGAGGATATCATTTGGGATCTGAAGCAGGCCTTCGCCGCGCTGGACGAGTAAGGCGACTTGTGCAAGGACCCCTTGCGACTCGATAGGTATAACTGCATAAAATGCCTGCTCAAGGCGCCTGTGTGAACTATGGTTGCACAGGCGCTTTTTTGCATAGAGAGGGTGTAAAAACAGGGTTTTTGGCACGCTTTATGCATTCGAGTTGTGGAAAACTCCTGTTAAGAGGATGTGAGTTTTACGCAATTGACGTGCGCCTTTTGAGTAAAACCGCAGGTCGCGATTTGCTCGGGGTACTATGCAGCGCGATCGAATCACACGCAGCTCAAACGCAGCAAAAACACACTACGGAGGTTTCCAGCTACATGAGGATCGATTCACGAAAACCGAAAGCCGCCGCCCTTTCCGCCGCTCTGACTGTGGCACTTTTGGCGGGCGCCGGCGCAACTGATGCCCACGCGGCAACACTGTCTGATACGGTCGGATCTACGCCGTCCGAGGCGACGCTGGTGCAGCCCGTCGACTACCGCGGTGACGGTTATGGCTCCATGCAGGAGTGGAACGCCTCGATGGGGGCAAAGCGCGATTCCCTGGAGATGCGCGCTCAGATCATTATGAATATGTATGGCGACTATGCTACCGATGACGAGCGCGCTGTGCTGCAGGGTTGCATCGACGGCGCGGGTAGCCTGTTGACGATGGGGGAGGTCGACGCCAAGTCGACCGAGCTCGACGAGCTTCGCTCCACGCTCGAGGATGCCAAGCGCGAGGCGCTCGAGGCTGCCGCAGCCGAAGCCGAGGCCGCTGAGGCCGTTCAGGCTTCGTATTACAACGCCGGCTCCGGCTTGTCTTACGCGTCTGCTGCGTATTACGCGAACGGCTCGGGCCTGACGCGCTCGAGCGGCGTCAATAACTATAACGGCCGCCGCGAGACTTATTACAGCAGCAACGTGTTGTATCACCACCGCACGGGCGAATGGACGCAGGATTCCGAGGGCTTTTGGCGCGATTCCGATGGCTACTACGTCGTGGCCGCGGGCGATAAGGCTCAGGGCTCCACGTTTACCGGATCCAAGGGCGAGTGCAAGGTCTATGACTCCGGCTGCGCAGCCGGAACCACCGACTACTACACTGGCTGGTAATTGTTCTGCATCACGGATATTTGGCGGACGGGCGTCTTTACCGAGCTTTAGGGCAACGTAAGGACGCCCGTTCTATGTGTGCGCTTGAGCTAACAGAGCCCTTACCGTGACGGTACGTCGCGCATATGGGCGCGGGGCACACTAGTTCATGAGAAATAAGGTCTTTCTCGTGGAGGAAGTGGTCTTGTGAACGCTCGAGATATTGCCATTGCCGCCGTCGCATTGGTGCTTGGCTGCCTTGGTCCTACGGCCGCGCTCGTTGCGGGCATGCAGGGGTCTTGTGGGGCTGCCTCTATCGTGGTCAGTGCGTTGGTCGCGGCCGCACTGCTGGGAAGTGCGGGTGCAGTCCTTTGTCGCGACGATGAGGACCAGGCGTCGGAGTCGCAGCTCTAACCGTCGGGACATCGACTACTGGTTATAGATGAAGATGAAAGCCGCCGTAAGGGGAGTGCTCCTTGTGGCGGCTTTGCTGTTGAGCCTGTTGACGTGGTGAGCCGGGCGCTACCAGCTTTTCTCGATATCGCGGATGCGCTGATAGAGCCAATCGTTTTGCGGCACTTGGATATCGTGTTTGACGGCCAGGCGGCAAATGGTGCCCGCGAACTCCTCGACTTCGGTTTTTCGTTGCGCGATGCGGTCCTGCGCCATCGAGGGCATACCGGTGGGGTCGATTCCCTCAATGAGGTGCACCATCTGCGTCAGATCTGCCTCGGTCAGCTCAATGCCCTCGGCGTTGGCGACCGCAAGCGTTTCGCGCATGGCAGAAACAAAGCAGCGACGCTGCTCGGAGCCCGGCTCCGTGGCGCTTCCGTAGGTCCCGCCGTAGGCCATGCACGTCTGGTTGATGCCGTCGTTGAGCATGAGTTTGGCCCACATGCGGTGCGCAACGTCGCTCTCGACGGTATGGGCGATGCCGCAGCGCGTGTAGAGCTCGTCGATGGCGGTGACGGTTGCGAGCTCGGTGCCGGCCGCCGCGCCAAAGCGGATTTCGCCCGCATTGGTAAAGGTGAGCTCTCCGTTGAGGAACACGGCGTCCATGCCCTGGCAAATACCAAGAACGGTATGCTCCCAGCCAAAGCGCTCGGCAATCTTCTGCTCGCTCGTAATGCCGTTACACAGCGAGGCGATGAGCGTATTGGGTCCCACGACGCGCTCCATAGTCTTGAGTGCTTGGTCGAGACCGGTGGTCTTGACTGTCAGGATGACCAGATCGGCGGGCGTTGCCTCGCTGGCGCGGACGGACTTGAGCGCACAGGGCTTGCCATTGACGGTGAGCGCATCGCCCGCGTGACGCTCAAAACGGACGTCATCCATAACGTATTCGACGGCGTCGTTGCCGAGTGCCTGGGCGATTATACTGCCGTAGAGTAGCCCGACGCCACCCTTGCCGATAAAGGTGACCTTGTTGATCTGCATGTGAATTATCTCCCCATATAAAAGGCGCCCGCGTAAGGGGCGCCTGATGGATTGTATGCTGCCAGGGTGATTGGTGGGTGCGCGGGGCGGCTGTTATAAAAAAGAAACGTTTGCCTGGACGCTACGCTGCAGGGCAGACCGCAAAGACATGCGCGTGGTCATGCCCGGCTCCTTTCATCGGGCTTTTTGCTGATGTTAAAGCGGTGCCGTGACGGCTCGATTTCTGCTGCGTTACGATACGTTCTCGATTGCGATTCCACGATGTTTCGGCTGCGTGACCATTGTGTTTCGCCTTGCCGGGGCGCTGATGGCGAAGGGAGGGGCCGTGCAATATCGCGTTGACCCCAAAAGCGGCAACCGTATCTCGGCGTTGGGTCTGGGCTGCATGAGGTTTCCCGGTGCGCCGGGACACCCCGATGCGAAGACAGCCGATGCCATCATTTCCCGTGCGGTGGAGCAGGGGATTAATTATCTGGACACCGCGTATCTCTATCCCGGTAACGAGGCGTGCGTGGGCGCCTCGCTTGAGCGCTTGGGGCTGCGTGACCGGGTGTTGCTGGCGACCAAGTTGCCGCATGCTTCGTGCAAGTGCGCGGAGGATTTCGACCGGTTCTTCGATGAGCAACTGCGGCGCCTGCGGACCGACCATATCGACTATTACCTCATGCACAACATCACCTCGCCCGCGCAGTGGGAGCGCGTGGCAGCGTTGGGTATCGAGGACTGGATTGCGCACCAAAAGGCTGCGGGGCGTATTCGCCAGATAGGTTTTTCGTACCACGGCAGTGCGGCGGACTTTCTCACGATGCTTGACGCGTATGACTGGGACTTTTGCCAGATCCAGTACAACTACGCTGGAGAGCGCTACCAAGCGGGAACGGCGGGACTCATTGCGGCCGCCGAGCGCGGGCTCGCGGTGTTTGTGATGGAGCCGCTGTTGGGCGGACGTTTAGCGGGCAAACTGCCTCCGCGTGCCCGCGCCGTGTTCGATGGCGTACGCGATCCGTACCTGAAGACGCCGGCTGCTTGGGGCCTTTCGTGGGTGTGGAACCATCCTCAAGTCACGATGCTGCTTTCGGGCATGACCGATACCGCGCAGGTGGACGAGAACGCGGCATTGGCGGATCGCGCACTGCCGGATTCGATGACGACAGAGCAGCTCGATACCATCGCATGTGTGCTGGGAGAGTTTGAGAAATCGAATCGCGTGCCGTGTACGGGGTGCGGCTACTGCATGCCGTGCCCCAAGGGCATCAATATTCCCGGTTGCTTTGGCGCCTACAACGCGAGCTACGCGCATAGTTGGTTTACGGGGCTGTCTCAATACTTTACGGCGAGCGCGGTGCGGACGAACGAGCCCAAGCTGGTGAGCAATTGCATCAAATGCGGCAAATGCGCGCGTCACTGCCCGCAGCACATCGATATTCCCGAGCGTCTCGACGATGTGCGCCGACGTTTCCAGCCTGGCCCCGTAACGGCGGTGCTTAAGGCCTTCGGCAAAACACGCTCCTCATGACCCTTTTATATCTTGTGATGGAATAGTTCCTGTTTGCGGCAGAATAAGGCATCAACAGGAACTATTTCACCGCAACTGATGGGAGGCTATCGTGGGTGACCGAGGTTTACGTAATGATTCGCGTGAGGTTCGTTGGGGCATTTTGGGCGCCGGGCACATTTCGCATCGATTTGCATCGTCGCTCAAGAAGGTCGACGGGGCACGGCTGGTGGCTGCGGCCGGCCGCACTCCTGCACATGTCGAGGAATTTTGCCGAGCGTTTTCGATTGATGCTGCGCATGGCCATGCCTCGGTCGACGATAACGGCGATGCGGCTTATGACGCGCTGATTGCCGACCCCGATATCGACGCAATTTACTTGGCTCTTCCGCATGGCATGCATACGCGTTGGGCCTGTCGCGCGCTGTGCGCCGGAAAGGCCGTGCTGTGCGAAAAGCCGGCCGTTTTGAGTGAGGAAGAGGCTCTCTCGATTGCCTCCACCTCTCGCGAGCGCGGCGTGCTGTTTATGGAGGCGATGAAGAATCGGTTTTGCCCGATGCGCACTCGCGTGAAGGACTTGCTTGCGTCGGGTGAGCTTGGCCGTATTGTCTCGATTGAAAGCGTGCAAAAGCTCGATTACGGCGAGTCTCCTTCAGGCTATCTGCTTGATCCGTTGCAGGGCGGCTGTCTATATGACATGGGCTGCTATGCAGTCGGTTGGTTTGAGGATTTGCTCGCGGGCGCTTGCGAGGTTTCGTCTCGTGAAGTTCGCTGGCGTGACGTATCGGGCGGCCGCGTCGATTGGGCCGACGAGATCCATATGAGCGTCGACGGTATACCCATTCATATGGTGTGCGACGGCGAAGCAACATATGAAAGTCGCTTAACGATTGCCTGTGAGCGGGGCTCGTTGGAAATCGAGCGGCTCCATCGCCCCGAGCTCGCTCATGTGAAGTATTCCGACGGTCGAGTACTCGAAATCGATGCACCATTTGAAGTCGATGATTTTTACGGTGAGGCGTCGCATGCGACGCAGCTCATTCAGGCGGGGAAACTCGAAAGCCCCATCATGTGCCTAGCCGCCACACAGCGCTGTGCGCACATCATCGATGCGATTCGCTTGAAACTTTAGGGCGTGGGGGCATGGCGCCAGCGCTTGGAATGCCTGGAGGCCTTTGCTCTTGATGCCCCTTTTATAACTTGCGGTGGAATACGGTCTGTTTGCGCCAAAATAAGGCACCAATAGACCGTATTTTTCCGCAACTGATGAGGAGGGAGCTGGAGATGCTGACGATCGGGTGCCATCTTTCGACGACGAAGGGCTATCGGGCAATGGGGGAGACAGCGTTGTCCATTGGCGCCAATACCTTTGCATTCTTTACGCGCAACCCGCGCGGCGGCAAGGCGAAAGACCTTGACATGGATGACGTGGCGGCCCTGCGCGAGCTTATGGAGCAAAACGACTTTGGCCCGCTCGTGGCTCATGCCCCGTATACCTATAACCCCTGCTCAGCCAAAGAGCGGGCGCGCGAGTTTGCCCTGGAGGCCATGGCAGAGGACCTGCGGCGCATGGAGGCGCTGCCCGGCAACTACTACAACTTCCATCCCGGTGCGCATGTGGGGCAGGGCTCCGACGCCGGCATTCAGATGATTGTCGACACCCTGTGCCAGGTGATGTTTGAGGGCCAGCAGACGACGGTGCTGCTCGAGACCATGGCCGGCAAGGGTACCGAGGTGGGCCGCAGCTTTGAGGAGCTGGCGTGCATTATCGAGGGCGTTGCCGCCAAGTGCCCAGAGCTGTCCGATAAGCTGGGCGTTTGTTTGGACACCTGCCATGTGAGCGATGCCGGCTACGACATCATCCATGATCTGGACGGCGTACTCGACGAGTTCGACCGCGTGGTGGGTATCGATCGCTTGCATGCCGTACACATCAACGATTCGAAGAACCCTTGTGGCGCCCATAAAGATCGTCACGAGTGCATCGGCAAGGGATACCTTGGCAGCGAGGAATTTGGTGGCGGTATGCAGGTTATGCAGAATATTGTATCGAATGGCCACTTGCGTTCGCTGCCGTTTATTTTGGAGACTCCGAACGAACTTGCAGGTTATGCAGCTGAAATTAGACTATTAAGGTCATTGCAGCAGTAATGACTGTCACAAAGTAGAGTATTCCATTCACGTTATGGGTTTGTTTCAATCAGTTTTCTCATTGCAGATTCGTAATTCCGGGTGCATAATAGCCAACAGTTTTTGCAGACCTCTGAATCAAACGAGGTCACCGGAAGGAGACTGATTATGAAGCTGAAGAAGCTTGGCGCATTTGCCGCCACGGGTGCTATGGCACTCGCCCTTGCTCTGACGGGCTGCGGTTCGTCCAACGCCACCTCTGGTTCTGATGCCGGTTCCAGCAGCTCTGACGACGCTAAGGTCGAGAAGGTCGACGGCTCCAAGGAGTACGCGCTCGTCAAGGACGGCACGCTGACCGTCGGCACCTCTGCCGAGTACGCGCCGTTTGAGTACAAGGATGACAACGGCGACTACCAGGGCTTTGACCTTGAGCTCATCAAGGCTATCGGTGACAAGCTGGGTCTGGATGTCGAGTACGTCAACAATGACTTTGACACGCTGGTTCCGGGCGTCGCTTCGGGCGCCAAGTATGACGTTTCCATCGCGGCTATCACCGACACGCCCGAGCGTGAGAAGGAAGTCACTTTCTCTGATTCCTACTACATGGACGATCAGGCTATCGTGACCAAGGTCGATAACACCGACATCACGGCCGACAACTACAGCGAGAAGCTCAACAACGCCGACGCTACCATCATCGTCCAGTCTGGCTCGACCGCCGAGGCCTTTGCCCAGGAGAACTTCCCCAAGGCCAAGATCGTCCCCTACAAGGACGCCACCGAGTGCTTCAGCGCCCTGCAGTCCGATAAGGGCGACGCCGTAGTCACCAACCGCTCCGTTGCCAGCCAGCTGACCGCCGAGCAGTTCAACACCTGCCAGACCATCAAGCAGATCAGCACCGGCGAGGAGTACGCCATCGCCATCAACCAGGGCAACACCAAGCTCAAGGACGACATCAACCAGGCTATCAAGGACCTGACCGACGACGGTACCGTCGACGCCCTCATGGCTAAGTACAATATCAAGTAAAATAACTACTTGATTGCGCGCGGGCCCTTTCCGTTTTGGCGGAAAGGGCCTTTGCGCTTCTCTTGACGGAGAGCGTTTCCGTCTCGTTTTGCCGGCAACTTCTACGATAGGAGCCACCTTGTCTCGACTGAACAAAGGGGCCGCGGAGCAGCGTTTTCCACTGCCCTCGATGCTCCAAAAGCTGGCCTGTGCCCTGGCTGTGGCGCTCGCCCTGGTATGCGCGGGGGCCTGCGTGCCCACGACCGCCCAGGCGCTTGAGACCGCAAAGATTACCGCCCGACCCAATACCGGTTCGGGTAGCGATGTGGTCGGCGGCACCGAGACGCGCATCACTTGGGAAGTTCAGGCCGATGCCGACGAGGAGCTGAGCGGTCTTTCGCTGACGTTTGTCGACGGCACGACGTTTGGTACCGATGACACGCGATTGACGATGCTCTCGGGCGAGGACCTCATGGATCGTACGCCCATGAAGCCCACGTGCAAGGCTGACGGCCAGACGCTCAAGATTGACTTTGGCGAGACGGCGCCTGCCGGCGGCTATTTCCGCGTCGAGGTTTACGGCGTGACCTTCCCCGTCGAGGGCGGCGATGAGGCCTTTAGCGGCACCTATACGCTCGCCGACGGTTCGACCAAGAAGATCTCCAAGATTCCGTCGGTGGAGATCAAGGGCGTGACGGCCTTCGATAACTTCCTGGCCGACCTTAAGGAGCAGCCATGGGTCGAGGCGTGGAACTCCAATATGTTCCTGCGCCTGTTCCTGAACCCGGTCATTTTGGTCCAGAGCCTGCCGATCGTCTTCAAGGGCTTCCTTATGTCGCTTTCGATCGTGCTCGTGGCGTTTCCGCTGGCAATTCCCTTTGGCTTTGCCCTGTCGCTTATGCGCATCTCCAAGTCGCGCATCCTGCGCTGCCTCGCCGGCATCTACGTGAATATCATTCGCGGTACGCCGGCGTTCCTGCAGATCTATATCGCGTTCTTCGGTCTGCCGTTGGCCGGCGTCAAGGTGGACGACTATGTTTTGGGCGTTATCGTCATGGCCATGAACTCGTCTGCGTACCTGTGCGAGATCTTCCGTGCCGGTATTCAATCGATCCCCAAGGGCCAAAACGAGGCTGCTCGCTCTCTGGGCATGAATGCCTTCCAGACGCTGCTCTACGTTATGATTCCGCAGACGTTCCGCAATGTTTTGCCTACGCTGACCAGCGAGTTTATCTTGCTTTACAAGGATACGTCGCTGCTTGCCGCCGTGGGTGTGGTCGAAATCGTCATGAACGCCCGTACCATCGTGGCCACGACGGGCTCCATTACACCGTACGTGGTTGCCGCCCTGTTCTATCTGGTCATCACCCTGCCGCTCGCTCGCTTGGTGAGCGGTCTTGAGGCGAGGCTTTTGGGTACGACCGAGACCAAGAAGAAACGTCCCGCCAAGAGCGCCGGACAGGTTGTCGCGACGCCTGCCGATCACATCGCCGGTCTGTAAGGAGGTCCTATCATGAGCGAAACCAATAACTCGAACGAGGTCGTCGTCAGCATTAAGAACCTCCAGAAGGCCTTTGGCGATAACGTGGTCCTGCGCGATATCGATCTGGATGTGCATAAGGGCGAGGTCGTCGTAGTTCTGGGTCCTTCGGGCTCGGGCAAGTCGACGATGCTTCGCTGCATCAATCGTCTGGAGCATCCTACGAGTGGTTCGATTGTCGTCGAGGGCGTGGATGTGTGCGCCAAGGGCGTTGACCTCAATAAGGTGCGTACGCACTTGGGCATGGTGTTTCAGCAGTTCAACCTGTTCCCGCACCTGTCGGTCAAAAAGAACGTCATGCTTGCGCAGCAAAAGGTGCTCAAGCGCAGCAAGGAAGAGGCCGAGAAGATCGCCGTCGAGGAGCTGACCAAGGTCGGTCTTGCCGAGCGTATCGACTTTATGCCGAGCCAGCTCTCGGGCGGCCAGCAGCAGCGCGTTGCCATCGCCCGCGCCCTGTCGATGAACCCTCACGTTATGCTCTTTGACGAGGCCACGTCGGCGCTCGATCCCGAGCTGGTTCGCGACGTTCTGGGTGTCATGCGCGACCTGGCACGCGATGGCATGACCATGATCGTCGTGACGCACGAGATGGGCTTTGCCCGCGACGTCGCCGACCGCGTCGTCTTTATGGATGGCGGCGTTATCGTGGAGGAGGGCACGCCAAGCGAGGTCTTCGACCATCCCAAGAGCGAACGCACCAAGGCGTTTTTGGGCAATATCTCGTAGCCGGTTGATGTAACTGCCGTTACAAAAGAGCGGGGGCTGGACTTGAATCCAGCCCCCGCTCTTTTGTAGGGATGGGGATGCGCTTTGATGCGGGCTCTTTTGGAGGCCCTGGGTTCGTTACGCGAGCTCGGCTCCCAGAGCCTTGCAGGCCGCCTCGCCCTCATCGTCGGGCGCATCGTAGCAGATGGTGGAGTCCACGACGTTGACGCCGGCCTCGTCTGCGTCGGCCTTCCAGTTTTCCATCCACTCGCCCTCGGCCCACGAGTAGGAGCCAAAGAGGACGACCTTCTTATCGCCGAGGGTCTCCTTGACCTCGTCCCACATAGGCTGGAACTCGTCATACTCAAGCTCCTCGGAACCCATGGCGGGGCAGCCGAAGGCAATGGCGTCATAGCCGGCGGCCTTGTCTGCGGAGAAGTCGGCGCAGGAGATGACCTCTGCCTCGGCGCCGGCACCGGTTGCGCCCTCGGCAACGAAGTTTGCCATGGCTTCGGTGTTGCCCGTGCCGCTCCAGTAGACGACTGCGATCTTGCTCATATGTCTTCCTTTCGGTTGTGCGGCGTGCGGCCGCGTTTTGTATGCTCTATCGGGTTGCCTGGACAAGTTGTCCCAGGGTGCATCCCTGTTGATAGATATAGGTAAGGTATTGCGTGCATGCGCGATAGGAATCGAAGGTCGTGAGCGCCTGTTCGACGTTCGTGTATACCTTCCAGGCGCCAAAGACCTTATAGTTTTCGCCGTGCTGGACGATAAACTGATGGACATCTTCGTAGGGATAGCCCAAAAAATAGCCAATTTCGTGGGGGAACTCGCACATGCACCCCGTATCGCAGTGCCTATTTCGCGCGAGTGCGCAGACACTGCCGTCATAGGCGCTTTCTGCGGCATTGCTGCTTGCCAGCGTGATGCGCGCGGCGAGATGCACCAGGGATGCGGGCAGGTTGTGGACATCGTAGCCTTCGGCGACAAGCGCCGTCGCAGCGCGGGGGTCGGAGAGGTATCGCATGAGGTCCGCAGGGCGGTACACATAGATGAGCGCTCCGCAGGGGCGCCAGACCAAAACACTCATATGGATCCCGAGCAGTTGGAGCTCGCGGTTGCATTCGGCTATGACGGCGAGCAGGCGAGAGCGTCGCTCTTCGATATGGGCGGCGCCGGGTTTTCCGTTTTGGTTGGCGTAAACGCCGGGATAGGTAAAGAGCGAAGCCGGCTTGATACCTGCGAGCGTAGGGGAGCAGTTGCGCACGACAGCCGTTTGGTATGTTGGGATGTCAATGGTTCGAGTCACGTTGCCCCTTTCGAGCCCTCACTTGTTAGCCTAGGAAAACTTATACACGAAAGTAAACCTTGGTCAACTAAAAAGTTTGAAGAGGGAAACTAATTGACCGAACTGACATGATTTTGGGTTAAGATGGGGACACCCCATGGGGGTATCTAGATAGGGCTACTTGAAAGGGGAACGCATGAGTGACTTGCTCAACCCTGCGAATATCATCGTGCTGGCCGTCATTGCCGCCGGCATGTTTTTTGGACTGCGTCGCATTGCCGCTTCGACACACGGGAAGAGTTGTTGCAGCGATGGTACGAGCGGCAAGAAGGCCAAAAAGGTTGTTGTGGTGGATACCGATGCGTCGCACTATCCCTATAGCGATGAGCTGCTTATCGGCGGCATGAGCTGTGACGGCTGCGCTCAGAACGTAGCCAATGCCCTCAATGCGCTGGATGGCGTGTGGGCAACGGTGACGTATGCGGACCACACGGCACGCGTGCGCTCTAAGCAGCCGGTTGATCGTGGTGTCCTCGAGACGGCCGTGAAAGACGCGGGCTACTACGTCATGACGCTGTAAGCGCCGCCCTGGATGCGCGTCCTTGTCTAGGCTCGTCCGCGTAACTCAATGTCCTGGATGTCGTCGAAGTCGATGGCGATATCTTTGAGCTTGAGGAGCTTGAAAGCGGGGAGCACCTCGTCGAGGATGCCCGTGCGAGCGCGATAGCCGTACGTATCGTAATAGGTGACACGAACCAAGTCGCCACGCTTGAGGCCCTCGAGCTTTTTCGAAAGTTCGAGGGCTTTTTCTTCTGTGAGTTCGCATTTTGGCTCGGCGGTGATCTCTTGTTTACGCACGAGCTCGTAGTATCCCGTGAGGGCGGCAAAGGGCATAAACTGCGCGGCACGGCCGGCACGGACGGTGCCGTTGGCGGTGAGTCTGGGGTCGGCGGATCGGCGTCTTCCCTCGGGGTCCGCTAGACGTTCAAAAGGCGTCGGTGGCCGTATCGGCTGTTGTTGGGACTTAGGCACGATGTCCTCCTACCTGATCGTTGCGTTCGCGTGCGGTGGCGCCGGTGGTAAAGCTTAATCCCTTGACGAGCGCGTTCTTGCCGTACTTGCCCTTCACGGCCAAGACGGCGCGTGCCAGGTCGCGCTCGCGTTCATCGGCCTTAACATCGCTGAACAGATCGATGGTGGCAAATTCCTCGGGCACCAGATTGCCAAAGCCCAGATTGATACGCTTGACCGGTCGCTTGGGGTCGACCGTTTGTGCCCAAAGGTCATCGAAATAGCCCATGATCTTCTTAAACGAATTAGTGCTCTCGGGCAGCTTGCGTGAGGCGTTGGAGTGCGCAAAGAACGCGGCATAGCCACCACGCGGCTTGCCGCCGTGTTCGCCCACAAAGATGCCGTCAATCGCTTGTGCCTCCCGTACCAAACGTCGGCGTTCGTCATCTCGCTGGACGGGTTTCGGTGCGCGGTGCGCGAGCTCGAGGCCGTCGGTCGCTGCGGGCTCGATGCCCGAAGTGCTCGAGCGCAGGTGTCCGCAGCCGTCTATATACTGCGCCGTGCCGCTGGCGTTGAGCCGGCGTATGTCGGCGTGCTCGCTTGCATAGCCCACAAAGAGCGAGATGCTGTTGCACACCACGTGCTTGTCGATCAAATCCAGCACGGCGGCATCGACCATTTCGCGCAAGACGGTGTAGGCCTGCTCGTAGGCATAGCCCTTCGAGAGCACCTGCCCCGTGGTGGTCGAGGTCGCTTGTGGGCGATAAGCTTGGATATCGGCGATGGTTGTCGGCTCACGCCCGAAGGCGTGGTCGATAAGATATTCGGCATTGACGCCGAGCTCGTCGTAGAGCAGGTTCTCGTCGAGTGCGGCGACGCCCATTAGGTCGTAGACGCCGTATTTCTCGAGACGGGCCGCCACGCCGGGGCCGATGCCCCAGATGTCGGTGATGGGGCGATGGGGCCAGATCTCCTTGCGAAAGGTCTCGTCGTCGAGTATGCCGATACGGCTGGGCACGTGCTTGGCGGTAATATCGAGTGCAACCTTGGCCTGGAATAGGTTGGGGCCGATGCCGACCGTCGCCGTGATGCCGGTGCGCGCCAGGACCTCGTCGCGCAGTATGCAGGCGAAGCCTTCCGCATCGGTGTGATAGAGGTCCAGATAGGGCGTCACGTCGATAAAGCACTCGTCAATTGAGTAGACGTGAACGTCTTGCGGACTGACGTATTTCAGGTAGATACCGTAGATCTGCGCCGACACCTCCATGTAGTGCTGCATGCGCGGTACGGCCTTGATGTAGTCGATGCCATCGGGTATTTCGAACAGGCGACAGCGATTGTGAATCCCTAGGTCCTTCATGGCCTGCGTGATAGCGAGACAGATGGTCGTGCGTCCGCGCGATTCGTCGGCAACGACCAGGTTGGTGGTGAGCGGATCGAGCCCACGATCGACGCACTCGACGCTGGCATAAAACGTCTTGAGGTCGATACAGATGTAGGTGTGCTGCTCGTGCGCCATCCGTGCCCTTTCATCAAACACATGTTCTTATCGAATACCTGTTCGATAATACCCGCTCGACCGGACACCGTCAAAACCTACCAAAAAGGGACAGGTTTTTTGGTCGGTTTACCGAGTGCTTACGGTGGGTCGGTAGCCTTAATGTGTTAAATACGCTGAGGGGGTATGGATGACCATAGGTATGGGTGATCTTGCACTTTTGATACTGTTCGTGCTGTGCCTTGCGATCTTTGTTTACCTGCTGATCAAGGTCCTCAAAGGACGGGCTATAAGAATCGATGAGGTGGGATACTTGCTGCTTGTCGAGAGGCTTCGGTCGCCGGTGTTGACGGCCGCGATGAAAGCCGCCTCGAGTTTGGCGTCGCTGCCGTTTGTCGTCGGTGTGCTAGCCGCGGCGATGCTGTGGGCGCCCAATTGGGCCCATGTTGTCTGGGCCGCCTTCAATGTCGGTGCTATCAGCGCAATCGACCAGCTGTTAAAGGTCCTTGTGCGTCGACCTCGTCCACAGGGATTTCGGCTTGTCGAGGCACCGGGGCTGAGCTTCCCCTCGGGCCACTCGATGGCGGCCATGGCGTTTTATGGCTATGGCATATGGTTGGTGCGGTGTGGCGTGTGTGGCCTTCCGTTCGGCGCCGCCATCGAGGTTGCACTTGCGTGCGTCATCCTTGCGGTGGGTGTCAGCCGTGTCTACCTGGGCGTGCACTACGTTTCGGATGTGCTGGGCGGGTTTTGCCTGTCTTTTGTCTGGCTCATCCTGTTCGTGCGTCTTGGCCCTTGGATTTTGACCGCCTAATTGTCGCAACTGGACGCCATGTCGGATCGAATCTGATTTTAACGCAGCCCTAAAGAGCGCGAAACAGCTCGGAAAAGCTCGCTTCGTAGCATGAGCCTAACAATCGATACCACCATAAAGCACGGAAGGGTTGTGGGGACAATGGTCAACTATGGGTTTGGTATGCCGACGCGCTTGGTTGCGGATGGGGATGTGGCTCGCTGGTGCGGACGATTGGTTGCCCACTATGGCGGCACCAAGGCACTGGTCGTGCTGGGAGGCGACAAGCACACGCGTGATGAGCTTGTTTCGGCGGCGCTGGGCTCGCTCGATCGCGCCCTGCTCGAACGCATACTCTTTCGTTGCGGCTTGGTCGGGGGCGACGGGGGAGACGATTTGGTCGATGAGGCCGTAGCCTTGGCGACCGATGAGGGCGTGGACTTTGTCCTGGCGATCGGCGATGCCGATACGGCGAGCTTTGTGCGCGAACTCGCTCATCGCATGGCCGTGCTCGATGCCGGCGAGGGCGGCTTTGTTCCCTACGGATGTATCGTCTCCGAGGGAAAAGTGCCCGCCGTTGTGGGTGCCGGCGAGGTTCCCGTTTTTGCCATTATCGCACCCGAGCTGTTGGAGGGCATCGGCTCTCCCCTGCGCGAGCTGCTCGGCAGCGTATGCGCCGCGGCATAATGGCTCACCAGGAAGGGGCAGGTAAATTATGGTAGGTAAAGCGTTTGACCTGCCAAAATAAACCTGCCCTTTTTTGGTCGGTCGCCGTTCGGGGGCCGATTGGCAACGCTCGCTGATTACGGTCTTGACCTGCGTTAGAATAGGGGCATCTGATTATCCGGGCGCATGGAGGAATGCGCCCGTATGCTGAGGAGGACTTTATGGCAACTGTTGCCGCACCTATCGACGCTACGTCGACCGCCGCTTGGAAGGCGCTCGAGGCCCATCAGGAGAAGCTCGAGGCCGAGGGCATCGACCTCAAGGCCTGGTTCGCTGCTGACGCCGACCGCGTGAATAAGTTGAGCTTTGACGCCGGCGACCTGCACTTCGATCTGTCCAAGAACCTGGTGACCGATGAGACCGTCAAGCTGCTGTGCGATCTTGCCCGCGAGGTGAAGCTCGAGGAGCGCCGCGACGCCATGTTCTCCGGCGAGCACATCAACACCACCGAGGACCGCGCTGTTCTGCACACCGCACTTCGCCGTCCGGCAAGCGAGAAAGGCCAGCTCATCGTTGACGGCCAGGATGTCGTCGCCGACGTGCACGAGGTCCTCGACCGCATGTATGCCTTCGCTGAGCGCGTGCGCTCCGGTGAGTGGAAGGGCGTAACTGGTAAGAAGATCGAGCACCTGGTGTCCATCGGCATCGGTGGCTCCGATCTGGGCCCGGTCATGGCTTACGAGGCTCTGCGCCCCTATGCCGACGCCGGTATCGACTGCCGCTATATCTCCAACATCGACCCCAACGACCAGGCCGAGAAGCTCCGCGGTCTGGACCCCGAGACCACGCTCGTGATCATCGTCTCCAAGACCTTCACCACGCTCGAGACCCTCACCAACGCCCGCGAAGTCAAGACCTGGATGCTCGAGCAGCTCAAGGCTCAGGGCGCCATCGACGGCTCCGATGAGCAGAACGCCGAGGCCGTGGCAAAGCACTTCGTCGCCGTTTCCACCGCACTCGAGAAGGTCGAGGCCTTCGGTATCGACCCCGCCAACGCCTTCGGTTTCTGGAACTGGGTTGGCGGCCGCTATTCCGTTGACTCCGCCGTGGGCCTGTCGCTGATCGTCGTGCTCGGCCCCGAGCGCTTCCAACAGTTCCTCGAGGGCTTCCACGCCATCGACGAGTACTTCTGCAACACGCCGCTCGAGAACAATGCCGTCGCGCTGATGGGCCTGCTCAACGTCTGGTACGTCAACTTCTTCGGTTCCAAGAGCCACGCCGTGCTGCCGTACTGCCAGTACCTGCATCGTTTCCCGGCCTACCTGCAGCAGCTCACCATGGAGTCCAACGGCAAGCATGTCCGTTGGGACGGCAGCGCCGTGACCTCCGACACCGGTGAGATCTTCTGGGGTGAGCCCGGCACCAACGGCCAGCATGCCTTCTATCAGCTGCTGCACCAGGGCACTGTGGTGGTTCCGGCCGACTTTATCGCCTTCGCCAACACTGCTAACCCCGCAACCGACAGCGGCCAGGATGTCCACGAGCTGTTCCTGGGCAACTTCCTGGCCCAGACCAAGGCGCTCGCCTTTGGTAAGACGGCCGACGAGGTTCGTGCCGAGGGCACGCCCGAGCAGATCGTCCCGGCCCGTTGCTTTGAGGGCAACCGCCCGACGACCTCGATCTTCGGCGACACGCTAACCCCGTTTGCGCTCGGCGAGCTCATCGCCCTGTACGAGCACATCACGTTTGTCGAGGGCACGGTCTGGGGCATCGACTCCTACGACCAGTGGGGCGTTGAGCTGGGCAAGCAGCTTGCCAAGCAGATTACCCCGGCCTTCCACGACGACGCCGCAAAGGCCGAGCAGGACGCTTCGACCCAGGCGCTCATCGAGTTCTACCGCGCGCATCGCAAGTAGTCGCTGCTGTTAACGCATCGCGTCTTATAGTCAGGGGCCCGTATCCTATCGGATGCGGGCCCCTTTGCTTTGCCGTGGTCCCGGGGCGCACGGCCTTTGTGGAACATCGCCGGGGCGCCGCGCGCTGCGAGAACCCTGCGCCTAGATCCCGGTCTCCGCATGGCCTCGCTGCGCCTCGGGCAGCTCCCCGTAGAGCGGATGGTCTTCGAGCCTAAAGCGCTCGACCTGTTCGGGAATGCGACCGCGTACAAAGAGCCACGAGCGATCGATCGGCGTCACCATGAGCGTGCTGGGCAGCGCGTCGGCGCGGTCAGAAAACACCCGGGCACTCTCGGGATCCTGGAACGCCAGCACCAGATGCGTGTCGCAGTTGCCCATGATGGAGCGTGCGCGTGCCTCGCCATAGAGCGCATCGAGCTGGTTGGTCGACTGCAACAGCAGCGTTGCCCAGATGTTGCGGCTTCGGATAATCGAGAGCACGTTGTCGATCTGGGGGATCTGCAGATTTGCGAAGTCATCGAGCATAAAGCGCACGGGCACGGGCAGGCTGCCGTCGGGCTGTCTATCGGCCTCGCGAATGAGGCCCATAAACGCCTGCGTAATAAAGAGGCCGGTCAGCGGATCGAGATTGCGGTCGATATCGCTCACGGTTACAAACAGGGCGCAGGGGGTGTGTCCCATGGAAGCGAAGTCCACCTGATGGTACTCACGATAGAGCTGTGCCGCACCGTCGAATCCCAGGCACATGACCTTTTCGGCAAGGATGCCGACGATGCTCGCGTGCATGCGCTCGGCATTTTGCGTAATGGCGTAGCGCCGCCATAGCGAGAGGGCATAGCTTTGGGGGTCGGTCGTGATCAGGTCGTCAAACAATCGACCCGTGGCACCGTCCTGCAGGTGCTCGATCAGCTTGATGACCGAGCTGATCGTCTGCTCGTCGGCGGGTAGCTGTTCGGTGACGTAGGCGATAAGACACGACAGCAGGTTTGCCGCCGCATGATCCCAAAAAGGCTGGTGTTGTCCTCGATGGGGCAGATGGCCTTTGCCACCGAGAGGATGTCCTGCTGGTTGGGCCTGCCGTCCGCCTTGCGGCGAATGTGCCTCAGGGGGTTGTAGCCGCAGCGCTCGATGCCGGGCGCAAGGGCCGGGACGGTGTTGAGGTCGGCGAAGTTGAGACATTGCACGCGGTAACCGTGGGCTGCCAGCACGGGTCCCACTTCGCGACAGAGCGTGCCTTTGGTGTCGAGCACGATGTAGCTTGCGTTCATTTGCAGCAGGTTGGGCTTGAGGACGTTTCGGGTCTTGCCGGCTCCCGAGGGGCCGATCACAAGTGCATTGTTGTTGAGTCCCGTTTGGCGGGTGTCGCAGGAAAGCGTTCGATCCTTGGCGAGGATGGTGGACGATGCGGACTCAGATGCGGCGAGGCGGCTGGCGAGGTTAGACATGGGCGACCTCCTTGGTGGCCGAGAGGATTTCGTGGGCAAAGCCGAGCTCGACGGCGCGCTCGGCCGAAAGGTAGGTGTCTTTTGCAGTGAGGGACTGGATGCGCTTGGGCGTGAGGCCGCTGCGGTCCGAGAGGATTTGCGTGAGGATCTTGCGGGTCTGCATGAGACGCCGGCTGGTTTCCTGCAGCGCAAGTGCCGAGCCGCCTGCCCCCTGGGGGATCAGCGGGTCGTGAATCATGAGCTCTGCATGGGGCGCCATACGGCGATCGTCGCCGCCCATAAAGATCACGGCGCCCATGGACGCGGCGAATTCCAGGCAGACGGTGCGGATGGGGCACGATGCGAGGCGCATGGCGTCATAGATCGCAAGGCCCGATCGCACGCTTCCGCCGGCGCTGGCGACAAATATGGTGATGGGGCGGCTGGGGTCGGTGGCATCGAGCAGGCGGATCTGCTGGCATAGGTCGTGGGCCATCGGGGTTTCGATGTTTCCCATGACGGAGAGCTCGCGACGGGCGAGCATCTCATCGTAAATGCTGGTGAGCGTGATACCTCGGGCGGATTCACGCATGGTGAGGGGACTGATGATGGGGGAATGATTGGTGTCCATGAGGACTCCTTTCTGTTGGTTGTGTTGTGGAATAGGATTGTTGCCCGCGGAGGGGCTGGCGGGCTACAGGGCTCGTCCGAGCCTGAGATCGAGCTCGGTTGTGGGGCAGGCTGCCTGTTCGTGCGGCTCGCAAGCACCAAAGGCTCCAAAGCGATGGAGCGTTGCGGCGGGCGTGGTGTAGGCGAGCCGCAGCTGATGCTCGACAGGGGCACATCCGTCATTTTTGTAATGAGCCGCGTAGTACTGCGCGATGCTGGCGTTCATCTCGCTGCCATTGCGATGGCGCTCAAACTGGCGTCTGCAGGTCTCGATGATCTTTGCTACCGACTTGGGTGCCGTCGCGGGAACAAGGGCGAGATAGCCCTCAAATAGCTCGTTGATGCTCAGGAGGCACAGCAGGTCGATCAGCGTCCTTATGGCTGCTCCCTCGGCGGAAAAGTGCGCGGTCATGCGGTTATATCGGTTGCGGTCGACGATGGCCGCATGGGGTCTTGGAGTTTTCTGCCCCGTGGTCCCGGGCTTTTGCCGCGCCTGTGTATTGAGCTCGACGTTGCAGCGCTTGAGGCCGTCCAGCGGAAGGAACAGTGCGGTGCGCAGGGTGTTCCGCTTGCTTTCGAGTTCATGACGCTCGTCGGGTTCCCATGCGAGCTTGAGTTTCGTGTCGAGCGCCGTAAGCATATGGGCTAGGCAGCCTACGGTAAGAACGCACGAATCGTTGCCGCGTTTTGGGGCATAGGGGTCTGTCAGCTTGCGAATGTCGGGGTCGCCCATGATCTTTGTGCAGCGCTTCAGCAGTTGAGGGTGGTCGGCCAAGATCGTCGCGAGCGGTAGCGACGCGTAGTTCTTGATGGTCGCGGCGGCAAAGGCGGCGTCATATTCGTTTGCATATGCTCGCTCAATTCGGGCATCCAGAATGCTTTTCTTATCGCCGTCTTCAGCGTGGTGGTTTGTCATAGCTTCTCCAATCGGTTGATGTTCGTGCTGTTTGTTGATGTGTTGGTTGTCGTGAGTGATGTGCTTGCCGTGGGTGATGTGCTGACGTTGGGGTGCTATGCGGTTTTCAATGAGCCCGTGAGGCAGTTGCTGCAGGGGCGGGATGGAACGGCCCATGCAAGGCGGAAGGCATCGTGCTCAAAATCGAGACAGCAATGCCCTGGGTGCCTCACATGTGGCAGTTACCTCATTAAGTTGTCATTGCGTTTGGGGTTGTACTTTGCCGATCTTCCTTCTCTTACACGCTAAAACTCAAACTTCATATGCTCGATCTACTTAAAACCGCAACGGCGGTCTTTTATCAACTTATATGTCGGAACGCGTCTTTGCAAGTACTTTTTTGCCTTTGTTTCAAATGGGGTGGTTTTGCAACCGTCATACGCGCGCTGTGCGAACGTGCCCGGCTCGGATAAGATAGTGCGCGATAAAAACGATGCAAGGAGGCACATATGGCAATCAAAGCCATCGCAATGGATATCGACGGTACGCTCACCAACGATCAAAAGGTCATTAGCCCGCGTACGCGCGAGAAGCTGCTCGCGGCGCAGGAGTCGGGCATTAAGCTCATCTTGGCTTCGGGTCGTCCCGCATGGGGGCTGCACGCCTTGGCGCAGGAGCTCGACCTTCAAAACCATGACGGTCTGCTAGTTGCCTTTAATGGCGCGCATGTGGTCGACGCTCAGACCGATGAGGTTCTTTTTGACCAGGCTATGCCTGCCGACGAATTGCATCGCCTGATTGATCACCTGCGTAATTTTGACGTGATCCCTATGATTTCGCTCGGTCGTGATTTGCATGTCGAGGACTCGTACCATTGCATGATCACGCTGCCTGACGGCTCGCAGAAGAATATCGTCAAGTATGAGCGCGACGCGTGCGATCTTAAGATTCGCGAGGTGGAGAGCCTGCATGAGGTCGCTGATGCTTATCCCGTGGACAAGCTACTCACTGCGGGCGATCCGGCCTACCTGCAGGCGCATTACGAGGAGATGTATGCGCCCTTTACCCAGACGCTTTCGGGCATGTTTACGGCCGACTGGTACTTTGAGTACACGGCGCCCGGTATCGACAAAGCCCATGCGCTCGAGGGTGCCCTGCCCAAGCTCGGCATCGATGCCAGCGAGGTCGTATCGTTTGGCGACGGCCAGAACGACAAGTCCATGATTGAGTGGGCCGGCACCGGTGTTGCCATGGACAACGCCGTCGATGAGGTTAAGGCCGTGGCCCAGATGGTGACCGCCAATAACAACGAAGATGGTATTGCAGTGGCGCTGGATAAGCTGCTGGGTTAGAATCGCCGATTAATGCATGGTTCGGGCGCCTGCTCGCGGGCGTCCTTTTGTTAGGGAGGGTGCCGTGTCCGCATTTCCGTTCGATGCCGTTATCTTTGACATGGACGGCGTCATTGTCGATACCGAGTATTACTACCTGGGCGAGACTGCCGCGTTTGCCAAGGAGCTTGGGCTTAATCTGACTCAAGAGGAGTTGAATGGGCAGGTCGGTACCTCGCATCAGTTCTTCCTGCATATGCTGGTCGATTGGTTTGAGCGTGCCGGTAAGGGGCATTTCACTGGCGAGGAAGCGTTGGCCCGTTGGGACGAATGGGCTCATAAGCGTCCGCGCGACTATCAGGCTTTGATTAACCCAGGCGCCGTGGATACGATTCGAGAGCTGCCGCGCCGTGGCGTTCGCGTGGCGCTTGCCAGCTCGTCGCCCATGGTTAGCATCGAGGAAGTGCTCAACGCATGCGGGCTGTCGGATGCCTTTGAGTATGTGGTGAGCGGCGAGCAGTTTAAGGAGAGCAAGCCCGAGCCCGACATCTACCTGCATGCGCTGGACCTGCTGGGGCTGCCCGCGAATCGCTGCTGCTGCGTTGAGGATTCCGTTCCGGGCATTACCGCGGGTAAGCGAGCCGGCCTGACGGTCATTGCCAAGCGCGAGGAGCGCTTTGGCTTTAGCCAGGATGCCGCGGACAAGATTATCGACCAGCTGCCGGAGCTGCTCACGCTTTCTTAGGAGCGCGGTAGTTGCGCGTTTTTCGGGTCTGATGAGTAAATAGTCAACATTTTGGTGCGACACCTAGCATACTTTAAGCTAATGCGGGCTTAAGGGCTTGTTGAATGCCCTTAAGCCCGCTTTAGACTTAATTGTGCTGGGAGAGGGTATATGCCACCGACTGAAGGGCTAACTGACGGTAAAGCAGCGATACCGCTGTACCAACAGGTTATCGATATCATTAAAAACGAAATTAACTCCGGTGCCTACAAGGCGGGCGCGCGGATACCCAACGAATTCGAATTGGCTGAGAGCTATAAAGTTGGCCGCGTTACCGTGCGACGCGCTATTGAGGAGCTCGTCCAGCAGGGCTATCTAACGAAGCGGCAGGGGAAAGGCACGTTTGTCAATGCCCCCAAGCTCAAGCGCAAGATTCGCCAGAAGGATGACGTTCAGAGTTTTTCGGACGCATGCCGCGTTAACGGAATGGAACCGGGGGCGTGTGTCATTTCGAGAAAGATACTGCCGGCGGATTCCACCGAAGCGCAGTTCTTTGGTGTTCCCGTTGGAACTGACTTGATTTGCGTTGAGCGCGTGCGCACTGCCGATGGCGTCCCTGTCATGCTCGAGAACAACATATATGTTTACGAGGACAACGCCTATCTATCAACGGCACCTCTATCTAACCAATCCATTTTTGAGTTCGTGCGTAACCGGACGGGCCGTACGCCCGCGTTTACCGACCCGTGCACACTCGAGATCGCGTGCGCGTCGCCCGAGGTCGCTCGGCTGTTGGCAGTTCCCGTTGGCGAACCCTTGTTTTATATGGAAGCCTTCTTTTTCGATGAGCAGCGGCGGCCGTTTATCATCGGTCGTCAGCGAATCGTTGGGTCTCGCTACGTTTTTGACATCTAGGACATTGCGAATGGAAGCGCCCGGTGGATTATCTCACCGGGCATTTCCATACCGTTCACGGCGCAAACGCAACCGTTCAACCGCGTTGCGGCAATCAGTTTGAAATTATCTTGATGAAGGAAAAAGCTGCTGGTAATCTATGGGACGTCATAGAACGTTTGCATTGTGCAAACGTTGAAGCGAGATGCGATGCAGTCTCGAGTTCTTTGGAGGTATCTATGTCAGATACGAAGGCGAAGAAGACAAACAGACGTTTTAAGTTCAAATTACCGCATGTCTATACGATCATGTTCTTGCTGATCATTGTCTTTGCGGTCCTGACTTGGATCGTTCCCTCTGGTCAGTATCAGCGCAAGACGATTTCGACAGCGGCGGGCGAGCGTGAAGTCGCCGTTGCTGGAACCTATGAACAGGTCGATAAGAACTACACCGATTCCGAGACCGGCGAGACCATCAATCTGGGCCAGGATATCTTCGCGGTTCTGCAAGCGCCCACCAAGGGTATCCAAGAGGCTGCCGACGTCGTTGCGTTCGTCTTATTGATTGGCGGATCGTTCGCGATCATCACCAAGACCAACGCTTTGAATGCCGGCATGAGCCGTGTGATTAAAAAGCTCAAGAACAAGGACATCCTCATCATTCCCATCACGATGACGTTGCTGTCCATTTGCGGCACTACGTTTGGTATGTCTGAGGAAGCCCTGCCGTTCTATGCCATCTTCATTCCCATCATGATGGGTATCGGTTATGACTCGATGACGGCATTCATCATCTGCTTCCTTGGTCCTAACCTGGGATATTGTGCTTCGACCATCGACCCGTTTAATGTTTTGATCGCCCAAGGCATCATTGGCATCGAGGGCAATCCGCAACTGTGGCTGCGCGCCGTTTCTTGGGTCATCTTCACTGCCGTCGGCATCGCATGGGCCATGCGCTACGCCATGCGCGTCAAGAAAAACCCCGAGTCGTCCATTGTGTACGAGGACGATAAGCTCAAGCGTATTGAGTTTTCCGTGACCGATGCCTCCATCGAGGAAGAGTTCACTATCCGTCAGAAGCTCGTGCTTATCGATTTTGCTTGCGGTATGGGCATTATCGTCTGGGGTCTTGTTACCCAGGGCTGGTACATGAATGAGATTTCCGCCGTGTTCCTTGGCATGGGCTTGCTTGCCGGTATCCTGGGCGGCCTTGACCAGCAGACGATCGCAGAGGAGTTCGTTAAGGGTCTCGCCGACTTTGCGTACGCTGCCATCGTTATCGGTATCGCTCGCGGTATTCTGGTCATCGCCGAGGGCGGCATGATCATCGACACCATCCTCCAGGCGCTCGCTACCGCGCTTGCCGGTGCACCCGCCGCCGTCTACACCACGTTTATGTATATCGTCCTTGGCCTGCTCTCTTTGCTGGTTCCCTCGAGTTCTGGCCTGGCGGCGCTCACCATGCCCGTTATGGGCCCCCTGACCGAGCTCATGGGCCTCAATCCCGAGGCGGCCGTCACCGCGCTCCAGTTTGCCAACCAGACCATCAACACCATCAGCCCCGTGGCGGGCATGACGGTCGCCGGTCTTGCCGTGGCTAGGATTTCGTTTGGCCAATGGTGGAAGACCATTTGGAAGTTCTTCATTTTCATGGTCGTCTTTGGCGTGATTGTAACGGCAATCTCTGGCATGCTTCCGGTGTAGGTGGTTGTGATGTCTGATCGTTTGACGGTCCTGACGTCTAAGAGCGTCTTTACCGGTACGGGGGACCTGCCGTTTGAAGGTTTCGTAGCGGTCCGTGGCAATCGAATTGAGGCTGTCGGCACCAAGTGTGAGGCAGCTTCGTATTTGACCCAGGCGGACGAGGTAGTTGACCTGGGCGACCGCACTGTCATGCCTGGCCTGATCGATGTGCATACCTTCTATACAGGTTGGGCGCTGCGGACGTTGGGGTCTGATCTGTCCGGCATCGCTGATGCCAAAGAGGCTGTGTCGCTCTTGCGTGCGTGGAAAGAAGATCATCCGGATTGCGCGGCGGTTTTTGGCCACAACCTACCCGAAACGTTGGCATCGGATGCCGAGAACGCAAATACGGCAGCTGTGTTTGACGATTGTTTTGGCGATATCCCCGTCGTCTGCTTTACACCGGGAGCGGAGACCTGCGTTCTCAATGCTGCCGCCAGTGCGCGATACGGCTTTACGCCCCAGGCGTGCTATGCCGAGAAGATCTGGCGCATGATGAGCGATTTCCTCGCGCTGCCCGAGGTGCGTGCTGGGTATTCGGACTACATGAGCATGCTTAACGAGCGCGGCGTTACCGCCATCAAGGAAATGGCGTTTGATGACTACTACGGCTTTGCCGACGAAATGGCTCGCCGTGAGGAATCTGGTGAGCTGACGGTTCGCGTCTCTATGATGTCGCAGCCGGTGGGCGCCGGTGCAAATCTGGCATATGCCCGCGAGGCGCGAGAGCGCTTCCGGGGACCGTTCGTTCGTTTTTCTGGCTTCAACCGTATGACCGATCGCGGCGTATGGGTGGGGCTTGCCGAGATGATAGACCCCTATGAGGACTCGGCCGATGCGGGCGCTGCCGGCAAGACGGTCGTCGAGGAGCCAGAGTGGGATCTGATTGAGAACGAGCTGCGTGCAATTGATGCTGACGGCTTCCGATATTCCTTGCATTGCCAGGGCGATGGCGCCGTTCGTCGCACCGTGGCGCTCTATGCCTCGCTGCCTCGAGACGAGTATGGACGGATGCTTCGCCGCCATGCGATTACCGATCTCGAGAACTCTGACCCGACCGATCTTGTCGAGTTTGGCAAGTTAGGTGGAATTTGCGAGGTCTATCCGCAGATTCTAACGCTGGACCGGCGCGAGGATTGCCTGTCGATGATGCGTCGACAAATTGGTGAGACGCGACTTTTGCACAGCTGGAATCGCCGCGGCATGGAAGATTCCGGATGCACAGTGTGCTGTGGCACGGATCTGCCGCTGCTGATTCCGAGCCTGGGCGAGTCAATCTACAGCGCGTGCGGCGGATTCTTCGCCGACGGACTGCCCGTGAATGAGGTCAACACGCTGACGCTTGTCGAGCTCTTGCGCGCTTGGACTGCCGGGGGCGCGTACGATCTGATGCGCGAAGACGAGCTGGGTACGCTTGAGGTTGGCAAGCTTGCCGATATCTGCGTGCTCGATCGGGATGTGTTCGACCTCGATTATCGCGACGCACGCGATCTTGCGGTTGATATGACGATGTCGGATGGACAAATCGTGTTCGATCGAAATAAGGAGGCATAAGATGTCTGAATCCAAACCGACGCTGCACCGCGAACAGATTGCGGGCATGAATATCCACTACATCATGTGGTCGCTCGATTACTTCCTTGATGTGCAGCAGCGCTTGGGCTTTGAGTCCATTGAGCTGTGGTGCGCAGAGCCGCATGTGACGCTCGACCACACGGGCTACTTTGAGGCTGAGGTCCTGGCGAAAAAGGCTGCAGACCGTGGGCTTAGGTATCGTACTCTGTGCCCCGAGAATGTTGTCTATCCTTGGCAGTATTGCGCACGCAAACCGCTGCATGAGCAGCGCAGCCTGGCGTACTTTAAGCACGGCATTGAGCTTGCTGAGGTGCTTGGGTGCGACCGCATGTCCATCAACTCGGGCTGGGGCGACTGGGACGAGGACCGCGAGGAAGCCTGGAAGCGCAGCCGCGAGCACTTGTCCATTCTGGCGGAGTATGCCGGCGAGCACGGTCTGGTGCTCACGATGGAAAGCCTGCGTCCCGAGGAGAGCAACCTTGTGACGACGGTTTCCGATGCGAAGCGCATGATTGACGAGGTCGCGAGCCCGTACTTACAGCCCATGGTTGATACAACCGCGATGGGCGTTGCAGGCGAGACGCTCGAGGACTGGTTTGCCGCCTTTGGTGATGGGGCAATTCACGAGATGCACTTTATCGACGGTGACCCGTATGGCCATCTGGTGTGGGGCGATGGCAAGCACGATATGGACGCCTTCGTCGCCACGCTCAACGCCCATGGTTTCGACGGCATGCTGGGCCAGGAAATCACGGACGGTCGTTACTACGATGACCCGGCGGCGGCAGATGCCAAGAACATGGCCGCATTTGAGAAATATCTGATTGACTAAAACAACTATCGGCCACGCAACCAACGTCATTGATTGCGGGCCAAATAAGAAAGGAACTGGAAATGAACGCACACGATCTGATCAAAGAGGCAATTGCCGAGAAGGGCAAGTTCGACAGCGTCTACTGGATTGCTTGCGGTGGCTCCATGATCGATTTGATCCCGGCTCATGAGCTTCTGCAGCGCGAGGCAACCACCTTCACTTCGTATATCTATACGGCTCGCGAGTTCGATATCATGCGTCCGCGTCGTCTGGGCGAGAAGTCCCTGGTCATCGCTTGTAGCCACAGTGGCAACACCCCGGAGGTCGTCGAGGGCTGCGAGATTGCCCTTGCTGCCGGCGCTACGGTGATCGCCCAGACCGACAACGCTGGATCTAAGATCGACACCGGTAAATGGACCACGTGGGTCTACCCGTGGGGCGAGGGCGTGCCGCAGGCCGAGGTCCCCGCTGGCATTTCGCTGTCGCTTGCGGCAGAGCTGCTTGATCAGCAGGAGGGTTACGCTGATCTTGCCGATATGTATGCCGGTATCGCCGAGATGGATAAGATTCTTCCCCCGGCACGCGAGAAGGTAAATGCCGAGCTGGGCGATCGCTTTGCCAAGCTTTGCCAGGAGCACGAGTTCTTCTATATTCTGGGCAGCGGTCCCAACTTTAGCCAGACCTACGGTTTCGCTATCTGCTCTCTTATGGAGATGCAGTGGCAGCACTGCAGCTACATCCACTCTGCCGAGTACTTCCATGGCCCCTTCGAGGCTACTCAGGATGGCGTTTTTTACTTCCTGCAGATGGGCTCCAGCGAGTGCCGTGCTATGGACGAGCGCGCCCTGGCGTTCCTTAAGACGCATACCGATACGCTGATGGTGCTCGATGCCAAGGAGTACGGTATGGAAGCCGTGCCGGCGAGCGTCCGTGCCTATCTGGACCCGGTGCTGTTCTACGCCATGAACTGCGAGCTGCGTGCCGCACGCGGCAAGGTGTTTGATCACGATCCCGATTTCCGTCGCTATATGGGTGTTGTCGAGTACTAGAAGGAGCAAAGGCCATGGCATTTAACGTTAACGCGCTCGGATTTGGCGACAACGTCGTCGATCGCTACGAGCATATCCACACCATGTATCCCGGCGGCAATGCGGTGAACTTCGCCGTTTATGCCAAGAAATGCGGTGCCGCACGCTCCGCATACATGGGCATTTTTGGCAATGATGCCGCTGCCGAGCATGTCATTGCAAGCCTCGAGGATGAAGGTATCGAGCTTGACAAGTGCGAGCAGATGATTGGCGAGAACGGAGCGGCTCGCGTGACCGTCGTCGACGGTGACCGTGTCTTCCTCGGCTCCAACGAGGGCGGTATCCGTGGCGATGCGCGCTATGTCCTCAATCGCTTTGACCTTGCGTACATGAAGCAGTTCGATGTGGTTCATTCGGGCAACTATTGCTTTACCGAGCGCGAGCTTCCCAAGTTGAAGGCTGCGGGTGTCACGGTCTCTTTTGACTTTTCGGACGACTCCACCGACGAGTACTACGAGCAGATTGCGCCCTACGTCGATTTTGCTTTCTTTAGTGCGGCGGATGCCGCGAGTGAGGACGAGATTCGCGAGCGTCTGGCATGGGTGAAGGGCCTGGGTCCGCGTTTTGTGTCGGCTACGGCGGGCGCCGAGGGCTGCATTGCTTACGACGGCGAGCGTTATTACCGCCAGCTGGCTAAACCGGTAACGGACATGAAGGACACCATGGGGGCGGGCGACTCGTTCCTCACCTCGTTTTTGATGTGCTATCTCGATTCCGCCAAGCGTGGTGAGGATGGCGCCGAGGCCATCGAGCGCGCGCTCGACTTTGCTGCCGGGTTTGCCTCGACCGTGTGCGGCATGGAAGGTTCTTGGGGCCATGGAGCGCCGATCGTCGAATAGCTTAAGAAAGCGTATGGCGGTCTGGTTATGAGGCCTTGGACAGCCGATGCAAAACAATAAGCGGAATGCGAAAAGGGGGCTCGCCATGTGGTGGGTCCCCTTTTGAACATTGGAGAAGACCATGGGTATTAAAGCGTGTGCGGCTGGTTTTTGCTGCGCGGACGTCTATCAAAACATCGGCGTGTTCTATCCGACTGGTAACGGCATTGACTGGGGTATCCATCTTGCACGAATGGGCGTTTCGGTATC
Source organism: uncultured Collinsella sp. (assembly GCA_937982065.1). GTDB lineage: Bacteria > Actinomycetota > Coriobacteriia > Coriobacteriales > Coriobacteriaceae > Collinsella. Next base: position 19,622 of record CALJMO010000054.1, on the reverse strand, counting down.
CGCCGTGTCGGTTGTCGGCAAGGACGAGTACGGAGACAAGATGAGAGAGGCGCTGGCCGCTGAGGGGTTTGATATCTCTCATCTGCGGGTGGAGGATGGCGACACCTCGGTGATGCTCATGGCATTGAAAGACGGCGTCGATCGCGTGCATCTCGAGGCAATCGATGGCGTAATGGAGACATATCGTCCGAATGAAGACGACCGGGCGTTTATCCTAGAGCATGACATCATTCATACCGACCTGTTTGGCAATTGTTTGGACCTCCTGCCCGAATGGCATGATGCGGGCAAGACGGTGGTAATGGACTTCTCGGTGTTCAGCCAGGATCCCGAATATGCCTGTGAGACTCATTTTCCTTACGTAGACTACGCGTTCATGTCGTTTGAAGAGGACACTCCGGAGTTACGAGACTGGGTGCGCCACGTGCAGGAATTGGGACCGCGCGTTGCGGTCGCCACGCTTGGCGAGAAGGGAAGCATTGCCTATGACGGTGAGCGCTTCTATGAGTGCGGGATCGTACCGGCGGAGAAGGTCGTTAACACCGTGGGTGCCGGCGACTCGTATATTGCCGGGTTTACCAAGGGCGTGATCGATGGCCTTGATATTCCGGCGTGTATGAAGGCGGGCGCTGAGCTGTCGTCCCGAGTGATTGGTTCGTTTGAGCCGTACTAGGGTCAAATGCCTGGAAAGGAGTACGAAATGGTTATCGACATGTTGGTCCATCCTATGCTCTACGGCGAGATCAGTATGCCGGGTGATGAGCCTGATGGATTCGGTTTTTGGTCACGAGAATTTGGTATGGGGCATATGGGCCCCATGGATTGGGATGAGCTTCAAGTCGAGATGGACGTCTGCGATGTGCAGAAGAGCGTGCTCATGCCGCTCGATGTAACCACGGCATGCGGAGGGCACTTTGGCACCAATGATCAGATTGCCATGCTGGTTGCCGCGCATCCCGATCGTCTGTGGGGATTTGCGAGCGTAGACCCGCAGGTGAGCGGTGCCGCAGACGAATTGGAGCGCGCCTTTACCGAGTTGGGGGCAAAGGGGCTTTGCCTGCATCCTGCAAAGCAGGGTTTTGCCCCCGATGATGCTGTGGCCGAGCCGCTTTACGAGCTGTGCGAGCGCTATAACAAGCCGGTGGTTTTCCATGCCGGTATGTCTTGGGAGCCTGGCGCAGAGCTCTCGCGCAGTAACCCGCTTGCATTTGAGCACACAATCGCAACGCATCCAAATGTGCGCTTTAGTTTGACCCACTTTGGCTGGCCCTGGGTGCGCGAGACCGTGGCGATGCTGCTCAAGTATCCCAACTGCTACACGGACACCTCTATCACTTACATCGATTCGCCCGAGGAGATGATGCAGCGTCTTTTCACGGTCGATATGGGGCCGCTGTGGTATGAGCGCGCGCTATCGCATCAAGTGATGTTCGCCAGCAATACGCCGCGTTTCCGTGCATTCAAACTCAAGCGGGCGCTCGATACCGTGCCCATGCGCGATGATGCGCGAGAAAGGCTCTACTGGGGTAATGCCCTGCGTTTTCTTGAAGGGGATGAGTGAACATGGTGACGCTCGAGACATTGAGCTATCTATCGACTGCTCCGGACCAGTTCATCGATATTACCGAGGACGTGCACGCTGCCATCGAACGCAGCTCGGTGACCAATGGCTTGGCGGCGATTATTTTGTCGCATACGACCTGCGGAATCGTGGTAAACGAGGGGCTGCCCTGCGTGGAGACGGATCTTATGGAGACGCTTGATCGCATCGCCCCACTCGATGCCCCCTATGCGCATGCGCACTTCCTGCCAAGCTATGGAGCCACCGGTAACAACTCCTGTGGGCATATCAAGAGCATGATTTGTGGAAACAGTTGCTTCTTTCCCGTCCAAGATGGCCACATCGTGTGCGGAGGTGCCCAGAACATCTATCTTGCGGAGTTTGACGGTCCGCAGAAGCGAAAAGTGTACGTCGAGGTGCTGGGGGAGTAACGTCCCTGCAATGACCCTAAGAAGGAGCACGTTATGTCGTTTCTAACCTCGATGTTCAAGACCGAAAAGCCGGTTATCGGAATGCTGCACCTGCGTCCTCTGCCGGGCGATCCACTGTATTACCCGGGCGGAAGCGTGTCGCAGGTCGTGGAAGCCGCCAAGCGCGATCTCGAAGCGTTGCAGCAGGGCGGTGTCGATGGCATTTTGATTACCAATGAGCTCTCGATGCCCTATGAGCAGCACGTTTCTCCCTCAACCCTTGCATCGATGGGCTATGTAATCGGGGCTCTATCCCATGATCTGTCGACTCCTTGGGGAGCTGAGGCAATTTACGATGGTGATGCCACAATCGAGCTGTGCGCTGCCGTCGACGCGCAGTTCACGCGCTGCAATTTTTGCGGTGCCTGGGCCGGTGATCTCGGGCTGATTAACCGAGATTTCGCGCACACCATGCGTCGCAAGGCGGCGCTGCGCTTGGACGACCTCAAGCTTTTTCACTTCATCACGAGCGAGGGGGAGGTTTATCTCAACGACCGCACGACTGCGGACATTGCCGATTCGCTTCTCTTTAATTGCCTACCGGATGCGATGGTCATCGGCGGTTCGGCTGCCGGTCGTGGCGCTTCGGGCGAGCTTGCCGATGAGGTCCGCGAGCGTGTTGGCGAAGTGCCCGTGGTATGTGGCACCGGTTGTCGCGAAAATACCGTGGCTGACGTATTTGCTCACTACGATGGCGCGTTTGTCGGCACCTGCTTAAAGCGCGACGGAAAGCTGGATGCCCCGGTTGATGTTGAGCGGGTAGCTCGTTTTATGGCTGCCGCTCGTACGGCGCGAGGGGAGTAGGCACCTATGGCGCTCTATCTGGGTATTGATATTGGGACAAGCGCCTCTAAAGGCGTTTTAATCGATGATCGATGCAACATCGTTTGCCAAGCCTCTTGTGGACACGAGACGGACAACCCGTGTGACGGATGGTACCAGCATGATGCCGAGGCCGTTTGGTGGGGCGATTTTTGCCGCTTGTCGTGCGAGCTGGTGGCGAGATCGGGGGTTAACGCGGCACAGATCGGATGTGTGGGCCTTTCCGCATTGGGTTGCGATTGTGTGCCGGTCGATACCGAGTGCAACGCGCTGGCGCCCGCGATTTTGTACGGAGTCGATGCACGTTCGAAGCCGCAGATTGACGAGCTTCTTTCCGAATATGGGTCAGATCGCGCACGCGAGCTTTTCGGGCACGATCCCTGTTCGTCAGATATTGCTCCCAAGATCTTGTGGTTTAAGGAGAATATGCCCGAGGTGCACGAACGTGCCGCGAAGTTCCTGACGGCGTCATCGTTTCTGTGCGCAAAGTTGACGGGGCGTTTTACGGTGGACCGTTATTTGGCGGAGGATTTTCTTCCCCTATACGACCGCTTCACTTGGAAGGTTGATGCTCGGGAATGTGCTCGTTTCTGCCGGCCTGACCAGATGGCGGAGGTAATGTCGGCTACCGATATTGCCGGGGTGATTACTCAGCGTGCGGCTGAGGCGACGGGGCTCGCGGCAGGGACGCCTGTCTTAGTGGGAACGGGCGACTCTGGTGCCGAGGCCATTTCGACGGGTGTATTCCGTCCCGGCGATATGATGGTTCAGTTGGGGAGCACGGCGTATTTCATCTACCTAGCTGATCATATGGTCGATGATGCCCGCCTGTGGCCAGGGACGTTTATCATTCCCGGAACTTACGGGATCTGCGCGGGGACCAATACGGCGGGTGCGCTCACATCGTGGCTGCGCCAAGAGCTGTATCGCGACGCCGTAGAGGCCGAGGGCCACGGTGGCCCCGATGCTTATTCGGTTATGGCGCATGATGCCGCCGATGTGGCGCCGGGTGCCGATGCTCTCCTGTGTCTGCCGTACTTTGCGGGGGAGCGTACTCCGCTCAACGATCCCGAGGCGCGTGGCGTCTTCTTTGGCCTGACCGGAAGGCATACGCGAGCCCATATGGTTCGCGCCGCCTTGGAAGGCGTCGCGTATACCGTTGCATCCCATGTCGACATTATCGAGCGAGAGCATGGACTGCCAATTGGGCGCATTATGCTTGTCGGAGGTGGAACCAAGAATCCAGTTTGGATGCAGGCTATCGCCGACGTATGCGGGCGCGAGGTCTCGGTTGCCAAGGTTACGGTGGGCGCATGTTTCGGTGATGCCATCATGGCAGCTCTCGCAGGTGGCGCCTATGCATCATGGGATGAGCTCGCCCAAGTCCTTGGCGTTGCGCAAACAATCGTGCCCGATATGGCTGCCCACGAGTTATATGCGTCGCGTCGTCATATCTTTGACGAATTGTATGCACGTAACCGTGATCTCATGCACGAATTGGTGTAATGCTGCCGAATTGTACCGCCTACCAATAGGGACTGCGTTGTGCGATTCGCATGTCCCTTGGCATTTTTGCCCACAGGGGTTAGCGAAGGTCAAAAACAGAGTGCGCATTTGCTAAAACTACCGACTCGATGCGCTTTGCGTCACAGTTTTTGAGTGAGGCAATGCGCATCGAGGTCCTTGCGAGCGATCTGATGAGCGACTGTGCGCTTGTTTCTGTGTTTGGTTCGGCTGGCGCATCGGTCTCGAGCAGTAGACGGTCGAGTGGAATCTGTCGGGCATATTCGCGACCGCGCTTGGTGGCGAGCATGTGCTCGTTCACGGAAAAATAGCAGCCCGCATTGCGCGCGCGGGCGAGTTCGTCCGAAGTGCCGCTAAACCAGTGGAAGATGATAGCGGGGGAGTCGGGGTTTGGGATGAGTAATCCATGCGATTCGAGGACGTCCAGTACGGCTCCTGCCGAACGAACGGCGTGAATTGATATCACGCGCCCGGTAAGAGGATGCTGCACGAGTGCATCGCAGAGCCGGTTAAGTGCCTGTATTTGTAGCGGCTCACTTCCAGCAAAGCGCGCGGAAAAGTCGAGCCCGACTTCGCCGATGTAGCGCTCTTGGGCAGCAACTTCGCAAAGCAGATTGACTTCGGCGGGACCGCAGCGGCCGTCGGCGAGCCACCAGGGATGGAGGCCGATGCCCTTGATGACGGTAGGAAGGCGACGGGTTCGCCCGTGTGCGCTAGCGAAGTCGCGTGGATCGACGCCGCAATCAAATAGACCCAAGCCCAGCGCCGTTGCCTCATCGGCAACGACGTCCGGGTGAGCCATTAAATCAAGATGGCAGTGTGCATCAAATAACCGGGGCTCCATCTCGGCGCGCTCCGCTAGTCCAGGCGTTGGCCGTCGGCGCGCACGCGCTCGGTGCCGCGACCACTGATCTGACGGATAACCTCGCCGGCGATCATCTGGCCCATGATGGGCGGCATAAAGCTGGCGGTTCCCAGCTCGGTGCGCTCGTGGATGTTGGAAGGGTCGCGGGGCTGTGTCTTAACCGATTCCTCGCAGCTAAACAGTACGTGCAGGCTCTTGATGCCGCGCTTCTTGCATTCTTTGCGCATAATGCGGCTCATGGGGTCACGTACCGTATCGAAGATGTCGGCAAAGCGGAGGCACTCGGGATGGAGCTTGTTGGCCCCGCCCATGGAGCTAACCAAACGAATGTCGTGGTCCTGAGCATATTTGGCAATGGTGAGCTTGGCCGAGATGGTGTCGATGGCGTCGACGACGTAGTCGAGCTTGCCGTCCGTCTGCTCCAAAACGCTCGCGAAGAACTCGTCGGTGTTGTCGCTCAGCAGGTATTCGGTGCGTTTGATAACGGTGGCGGCGGGATTGATGTCGTGGATCATGGCTTCCATAACATCGACCTTGCGCTTGCCGATGGTGCTGTGAAAGGCGATAGCCTGGCGATTGATATTGCTGGGTGCGATGATGTCCTTATCCAGAATGACGAAATGACCGATGCTGCCGCGGGCGAGTGCCTCGCAGCAGTTGGAGCCCACGCCTCCGCAGCCGAGCACTAGTACCGTAGCATCGGCGAGCTTATCGAGTGCCTCGCGGCCCATGATAATCTCGAGCTTGGTATCGCGTGTCTCGATGGGAGTTGCGGCTGTGGTTTCGGTCATAGATATCCTCCGATGGGGAAGCGAATCGTGTTTTAGCTATCGTCATTATAGGTAATCGCCCATAGGTTGCGATGGCGTTTGCTTTGATGTGGTTTGAAGCATTGCGATTAGATAGTTAGACAAACATCTAAATATCGAGTATAGTGTGCACGTCATGAGAGATGATGAGAGGAGGTCTTATGCCGGGAGAGGGTTTTAAGGCGCTTGCCGATCCAACGCGACGGCGCATTTTGGAGTTGCTGCGCGAGGGCAATTGCACGGCGGGGGAGCTTGCCGAGCATTTCGATATCAGTAAGCCGTCGCTAAGCCATCACTTGGCGACGCTCAAAAACGCCGGGTTGGTGACCGACGAGCGCCATGGCCAAAACATCGTATACAGCTTAAACACCACCGTCATGCAGGATTTAATTGGCTGGTTTATGGGCTTTACAAACACGGAAGGTGATAAGGATGAATAACGAAAACAAGGGCATTCACCCCACGGGGGTATCGTCGCGCGTGTGGATTGTGCTGGTCGCTCTGTGCGTCGCCAATGTCGTAGCGCACCTCATGGTGATGCCGAGCTTGCCTGCGCAGATTCCCACGCACTGGGGCGCGAACGGTGCCGTCGACGGTTGGGGTCCTAGCTGGATGGCCTCCGCGCTCGGCGTGCTGCCTCTGGCGCTTCTCGCAATGTTCTGCGTGGTGCCGCGCATCGACCCCAAAGGTGAGGCATATCGAACCTCGGGCAAGTTCTATCAGGGCTTCGTAATCGCCTTCACCTTGTTCATGTGCGCCATAAGCTGGCTGGGAGAGCTTACGGTCTGGGGCGTGGTGCCGGCGGTCGGTTCGGTCAACGTGCTGATTTCCGGTGTTGTCGGTTTGCTGTTCATCGGCGTAGGCAACTACTTGCCGCGTGTGAAGCAGAACTATACGCTCGGTATCAAGACACCCTGGGCGCTTGCCGATCCCGAGAACTGGCGCCGTACGCAGCGTTTTGGCGGCGCCTGCTTTATGGTGCTGGGTGCTGGCCTCATCGTAATGGGCGTGGCAGGTGCGGTGCTTTCGAGTGAAGTCGTCGCCGCGGTGATTGCGGTGCTGGCGTTTGGTTCGGCCGGAGCCGTCTACGTCTACTCGTATCTGCTGTGGCGCAAATCGCAGCGAGCCGCTCGCTAAGGTTGCGGAAAACTAGCGTACGCAGTTCATGGTATGTTCCGGGGGACTTTTCCCAGGTAGTATTAGGGGGTGTGGGCAACCATGCCCCTTTTTCGTTACGTTTCAGAGCTGGTTCCCTCATTTCGTTTCCACTAAAGCGAATCAAGAATAGGGAAACAGCAGGTAGAAAGGATAGAACAGGCAAATGGCAGAGTTTATCTACCAGATGTATCAGGCTCGCAAGGCCCATGGCGACAAGGTGATCCTTGACGACGTGACCCTGAGCTTCTACCCCGGTGCCAAGATCGGCGTCGTGGGCCCCAACGGTATGGGCAAGTCGACCCTGCTCAAGATTATGGCCGGCATCGAGGAGGTCTCCAACGGCGATGCCAGGCTCACTCCCGGCTACACCGTGGGCATCCTGCAGCAGGAGCCGCCGCTCGACGATGACAAGACCGTCATCGAGAACGTGCGCATGGCGTTTGGCGACATGATTGCCAAGGTCGATCGCTTCAACAAGATCGGCGAGGAGATGTGCGACCCGGATTGCGACATGGACGCCCTCATGGCCGAGATGGGCAAGCTCCAGGACGAGATCGACGCCGCCGACGGCTGGGATATCGATTCCAAGCTCGGCCAGGCCATGGACGCCCTGCAGCTGCCCGATTCCGACATGCCGGTCAACGTGCTTTCCGGCGGCGAGCGCCGTCGCGTGGCCCTGTGCAAGCTGCTGCTCGAGGCTCCCGACCTGCTGCTGCTCGACGAGCCCACGAACCACCTGGACGCCGAATCGATCCTGTGGCTCGAGCACTTCCTGCACAACTACCAGGGCGCGGTGCTTGCCGTCACGCACGATCGCTACTTCCTGGATAACGTTGCCGAGTGGATCTGCGAGGTAGACCGCGGTCACCTTTATCCCTACAAGGGCAACTACTCCACGTATCTGGAGACCAAGGCCGCCCGTATCGAGGCGCAGGGCAACCGCGACGCCAAGCTCGCCAAGCGCATGGAGGCCGAGCTCGAGTGGGTACGCAGCTCGCCCAAGGCTCGCCAGGCCAAGAACAAGGCCCGTCTGGCTCGTTACGAGGAGATGGAGGCCGAGGCCCGCGCAAGCCAGAAGCTCGACTGGACCGACATCCGCATCCCCGTGGGCCCGCGTCTGGGCAACAAGGTGCTCGAGGCTCATCACCTGCACAAGGAGTTCGATGGCCGTGTGCTCATCGACGACCTATCGTTCACCCTGCCGCGCAACGGTATCGTGGGTGTCATCGGCCCCAACGGTGTGGGCAAAACCACGCTGTTCAAGACCATCGTGGGCCTGGAGCCGCTGACTTCGGGCGAGCTCGAGGTGGGCGAGACCGTCAAGATCTCCTATGTCGATCAGAACCGTTCCGGCATCGACCCCGATAAGAACCTGTGGGAGGTCGTCTCGGATGGCCTGGACCACATGATGGTCGGTGAGACCGAGGTTCCGAGCCGTGCTTATGTGGCGAGCTTTGGCTTTAAAGGCCAGGACCAGCAGAAGCGCGCCGGCGTACTCTCCGGTGGCGAGCGCAACCGTCTGAACTTGGCGCTTACGCTCAAGCAGGGCGGCAACCTGCTGCTTCTCGACGAGCCCACGAATGACCTCGACGTCGAGACGCTGTCCTCGCTCGAAGCGGCGCTGCTCGAGTTCCCGGGCTGCTCGGTGGTCATTAGCCACGACCGTATGTTCCTGGACCGCGTCGCCACGCACATTCTAGCGTGGGAGGGCACCGACGAGAATCCGGGCAACTGGTATTGGTTTGAGGGCAACTTCGAGGCCTATCAGGCCAACCGCATCGAGCGCCTTGGCGAGGACGCAGCCCAGCCGCATCGTATCCACCGTAAGCTGACGCGCGACTAGATCGTTACGCGGTTTTCCAAACCGCGTAACTGCTCGACGCTGCGCGGGTCGCAAGCAGCCCATCTTGCCGTTCAAGCCGTCGCTCGCGTACCGAAGTACGCGTCGCTCCTCTTTCACGGCAACCTGGGGCACTTGCGGCCCGCTCGCTGTTGGTTACGCAACATCAACAAATAAAAACGGCTCAAATCCTGATTTGGATTTGAGCCGTTTGTCGTTACTGCTCGGGTTCTTCGACTTTATCGATGGCCCAGGTGGATCCGAGGCCACCGGTGGTATTGCGGCGGATGCGCACGGCAACCTCGCGGCGCTCGCCGGCCTGCGTGTAGCGCAGGGGGAGGCTTGCGCGGTTTCGCGCGGCCTCGATGGTACCGCGCTCGCGGGCGATCCAGTAGTACTCGCCGACAATGCCGAGGGTATCGGCGCCGTAGGGGAGATAGGTCGACAGCTGGTGCAGAAGCGGGCCGGGGCAGAAGACCTCGGTTGCGAAATCGACGGGGAAGTCCTCGGGGATGGCGGGCGCTACGGGTGCGGGGGTTGGGGCCTCTGCGAGTACCGAAGCCGGTGCCGGTGCGGGAATTTGGTCGCAAGCAGAGGCGGGCACGGATTCGATGACGGGTGCGAACTCCAGCGTCGTCTTCGGCTTGATTGTGGAATCTGCGGGCTTCACGGTGACGGGCGCGTCTGCAGCTTCAGTTTCAACCTCAACCTGCGTCGCGTTCTCATTCTCGACGCTCGACTTTGCCTCGATGGGCGTGGATGCCATGGTGGTGATGCCGGCGTTGGCGTTCTCGGGGTCATAGACGACCGTGAGCGAGATGGCGGGCTGCGGCGTCTCGGGCTCCGGTGTCGACTCGGTAGCGTCTTGATCTGCGGGCTCGTCGGACTGATCGTCCTCGGCCTCGTCGCCAAAGACATCGCTGTTTTGGAACGCAGACGGCTCGGGTTGGTCAGCGGCTTCTTCGGTTGTCGACTTGGGCGCTTCGTTGAGCTCCACAGTGGCTTCCTGCTCGGATATGACTTCGGAATCGGTCGTGGCGGCGATTTCGGTTTCGGCTTCTGCCGTTACCTCAATAGCAACTTCGATCTCTGTCTCGGGCTCGGGTTCCGGCGCGGCTTCAACCATGGCTTCGGGCTCGGGACGCTTAACGTGCTTGGGGCGCACGGCCTTGAGGTCCTTCTCACCGCGCTTTTTCTTTTTGTAGGACTGCTTGGCGCCCTTGGCGGTCTTGGGCTTGTCCTCGCCCTTGGCAAGCGCAGCATCCCAGGCCTCGTTGGCGATGACCGTGGCATACAGGCGGCCGCCTTTAAAGACGGTCAGCTTAATGCAGTCGTCGAGCTCCTCGAGCAGCTCGCGCGTGGACTCGAAGCCCAGGTCATAAGCGGTCATGTCGCCAGCGGCGAGCGCCTCCTCGACCTGCGTCATAAACGTTTGCTTGCCACATCCAATCGCATCGCGCAGCAGGCGATACAGATAGATGTGGTTGCCCAGCGAAAGCGTGGGCCTAACTATTGTCTTGCTCATGGCAAATCTCCTCTTTACACATGTAAAGCATCTTACCATCGCATGGCGTTCGCCATGGCGGCGCCCAAGGCAAACGGGCGCGAACCGCTTTCGATTCGCGCCCGTTGTACAGGTCGGTTATCTATGAGAGGCAAACGTGCTTAGTTGCCCGATGCCGTGCCTTGGCTCGAGTTGTCAGATGCCGTGCCGGAAGCGGTTCCGCTCGAGCTGTTGGTGTTGTTACTGTCTGCCGTGCCCGTTCCCGACGTGGTGTCGCTCGTCTGGCCTCCCGTGTTCGGCTGTGAACCGTCAGTCGTTTGGCTTGAGTCGGTCGTGCCGGACGGCGTGCCACTGTTGGCCGTAGAGGAATCGGTGCCCTGCGATTGGTTTTGGGTGTTCGAGGACGAATTGGCAGAGGTAGGACTGTCTTGCGTGTCGTCCGTCTGTGCCTGCTGATCCTGCGGCTGAGTGTTGCCATTTGCATCGCTCTCGGTCGTGCGCGACGACAGGATTGGCTCGGGACGCTCGCCCAGACCCTCACCGGCAGTGGTGATAAGGATGGCGCCGGCGCAGGCGATGACCGCGACGATGGCGATGGCGATCGAGAAGACGATGACCTTCTTTTGTGTCTGGCTGCGCTCTGCCGCCGCCTTGGCGCGCAGACTGTTGGGGGCGACGCGCGCCGTGGTCGCGCGTCCCGCAACCTGGCGCATCTCCTGCGTGGTCGCGGCGCCACCTAGGTGCTCCTCGACATCGGGCTCAACGGGCTCGTAGGCGCCGGCAGGGTAGTCGACAGCGGCATGCGTGCCCTTGATTGCTTCGGCGCTGGCGGAGATAAAGTGGCGATAGACCTGCGAGGACACAACAGTGATGACTGAGCTCACAGCGGCACCAATCACCGAGCCGGCAATGCCGATCTTTGAAGCAAGCGCCACGCTCGTGGCGGCAGCTGCGGCGCCGGCGATGATCTGGGGAATGGAAATGTCGTCGAACAGGCCCTTTTTGGGCGCGATGGCCATGGTCTGTCCAATGGAATGGTTCTCGTGTACGCCGTTGTTGAGCGATGCCGGCGTCATGACGCGCGTGCGCGGCGCGTCGGTGTACTTGGTTGTCATACGGGGTCCTCCCGGTGTAAATCTGCTTCGTTTCGTGTAGCCATCAGGGTACCCACCAGATGTGAATCGTACGTGACATTTAACAGATACCATCAACTCATCAATTGCTCACCAAGTTGGTGGGATGCGGTTCCACCCGGCGGTTGAACTACAATAGGACTTGCTAATTGTTGTGAATGGCGTCTACGCACGGGAGCATTCTTATGAATCTTCACCTTTCTCAGTCTGATGGCTTTTTGCGTGTGGCGGCGGCGTCGCCGCAGATTCGCGTGGCCGATGTCGAGGGCAATGCCGAGGTTGCGCTGGTGGCTGTTCGCGATGCTGCCGGGCGCGGCGTTCGCGCGCTGGTGCTGCCCGAGCTCAACTTGTGCGGCTATACCGCGGCCGACCTGTTCCATAACCGCACGCTGCTGCATGCCTGCGAGGCTGCTCTGGTGCATATCCTCGATGAGACTCGTGAGCTGCCGATTGTCTTTACCGTTGGCTTGCCCGTTGCGGTGGCAGAAAACATCTACAACTGCGCCGCCGTGTGCTGCGCGGGCGAGCTTTTGGGCCTCACGGCCAAGAAGTATCTGCCCAACTATGGCGAGTTCTATGAGCGTCGCTGGTTTGCTCCGTCGCCTGCGGATCCCGTGTGGGTCGAGTTTGCCGGTCAGGGTCCGGTTCCGCTGGGTTCGGGGCTTGTCTACCGCTGCTGTGATGAGGGTGCCGAGGATATGGTGCTGGGCGTTGAAGTCTGCGAGGACCTGTGGGTGCCGGCGCCCCCTTCGACCGAGATGGCGCTTGCCGGTGCGACGGTGATTCTCAACCCGTCGGCCTCGGACGAGATTATCGGTAAGGCAGATTACCGCCGCAGCCTTATCTCCAATCAGAGCGCGCGCCTGTACTGCGCCTATGCCTACGCGGACGCGAGCGAGGGCGAGTCCACGACCGACATGGTCTTTGCGGGTGAGAACCTCGTCTACGAAAACGGCTCCAAGCTCGCCGCGACCAAACTGCTTACCTGCGATATGGCCATCGCCGACGTTGACCTTGACCGCCTGGTTGCCGAGCGCCGTCGCTCGACGACGTGGACGCGCACCGACGATGCGCCGGAATCCGCGACCGTTGAGTTTTCGTTTGAGGGCGTACTGGCCGAAGAACCTGTCCTGCGCGATGCGCTCGACATCGACCGAGTCTTCCCCCGCGCTCCCTTTGTGCCGGCCGACCACGGTGATCTGGCTGAGCGTTGCGAGACTATCCTCGACCTGCAGACCGCCGGCCTCAAGACCCGCCTTGCCCATACGGGCACCAAGGCGGCCGTCATCGGCCTTTCGGGCGGCCTCGATTCCACGCTGGCGCTCCTCGTGACCGTGCGTGCGTTCGACGCCTTGGGCCTGCCGCGCACCGGTATCACGGCCGTGTCCATGCCCGGCTTTGGCACGACGCACCGCACCAAGTCCAATGCCGAGTCGCTCGCTCGCGACCTAGGCGTGAGCTTTCGCGAGGTCTCGATCCATGCTGCCGTGGAGCAGCACTTTAAGGATATCGAGCATGATCCGACCGTGCAGGACGTGACCTACGAGAACAGCCAGGCGCGCGAGCGTACGCAGATTCTGATGGATTTGGCCAACCAGGCTGGCGGTTTTGTCATTGGCACGGGCGACCTGTCGGAGCTGGCGCTCGGCTGGGCTACCTATAACGGCGACCACATGAGCATGTACGCCGTCAACGCGAGCGTGCCCAAGACGCTTGTGCGCCATCTGGTACGCTATGCCGCCGATGTCTTTGGCGGGCGCATTGCCGAGGTCTTGCTCGATATCCTCGATACGCCGGTGTCCCCCGAGCTTCTGCCTCCCACGGGCGACGGCGAGATTGCGCAGAAGACCGAGGATTTGGTGGGCCCGTACGAGTTGCACGACTACTTCCTCTACTACCTGCTGCGTTTTGGCTTTGAGCCGGGCAAGATCTACCGCATGGCGCTCAAGAGCTTCGAGGGCGTCTACGACGCCAAGACCGTCCACACGTGGCTACGTACGTTCTACCGTCGCTTCTTTGCCCAGCAGTTTAAGCGCAGCTGCCTGCCCGATGGTCCCAAGGTGGGCTCGGTGACGCTCAGCCCGCGCGGCGATTGGCGTATGCCGAGTGACGCCAGCTCGCGTCTGTGGCTTGCGCAGATCGATGCGCTCAATCCGGTTGACTAAGGTTGGCTAAATTGAACCAATACGGGGGTTGCAAGCGTTACACTTTTGCAATCTGATGGCCCGTATCGCGCGGCGCTCTTGTCGGAGCGCCGCGTTTTTCATATCGAAAGGTGGCACCATGCAGGCATCGCAGCGTCTCGACCGCTTTGGCGCGGAGGTCTTCGCCTCGCTCAACAACAAGCTTCTCGCGCTGAAGGCTCAGGGCAAGACCATTTACAACATGAGCGTGGGCACGCCCGATTTTAAGCCGTACGACCATGTGGTCGAGGCGCTCACGCAGGCAGCCCAAGATCCCGAGATGTGGAAGTATGCCCTGCGCGACCTGCCCGAACTCAAGCAGGCCGTGTGCGATTACTATGAGCGTCGCTTTGGCGTTTCGGGCATTACGCCGTCTATGGTGCAGTCGTGCAATGGCACGCAGGAGGGCGTGGGCCATTTGGGCCTGGCCCTGCTCGATCCGGGTGACACCATTCTGGTTCCCGATCCGTGCTACCCGGTCTTTGAGGCGGGTGCCAAGATCGCCGATGCCAAGCTCGAATACTATCCGCTGGTTGCCGAGCATAATTACCTGCCCTATGTGGCGGGTATCGATCCCGAGGTGGCCGATCGTGCCAAGTATATGATCGTGTCGCTGCCTGCGAACCCGGTGGGCTCGGTGGGCACACCCGAGGTCTACGAGGAGATTATCGCTTTCGCCCGCGAGCATGATCTGCTCATCGTTCACGACAACGCGTACTCCGACATCGTGTTTGACGGCGAGCCCGGCGGCAGCTTCTTGCAGTATCCCGGTGCGCTTGAGGTGGGCGTGGAGTTCTTCTCGCTTTCCAAGTCGTTTAACGTCACCGGTGCCCGCATCGGCTTTTTGGTCGGTCGCGAGGACGTGGTCTCGGCCTTTGCCAAGCTGCGCGGCCAGATCGACTTCGGTATGTTTTTCCCGATCCAGAAGGCTGCTATCGCCTGCCTGAACGGTCCGCGCGATGAGGTCGAGGCGCAGCGCCTGAAGTACCAGGAACGTCGCGATGCCCTGTGCGACGGTCTTGAGGGCCTGGGCTGGGAGCGTCCCAACGCGCATGGCTCTATGTTTGTGTGGGCCAAGCTTCCCGGTGGTCGCACCGATTCCATGGCGTTTTGCGAGGAGCTTATGGAGAAGGCCGGCGTTGTGGTGACGCCGGGCGCGAGCTTTGGCCCTTCGGGCGAGGGGCACGTGCGTATGGCACTGGTCCTGCCGCCCGATCAGATCGCTTTGGCTGTCGAGGCCATTCGCGAGGCGGGCCTGTATTAGAAACCTATTTCGACTCGTCAATAGCTCGAAACCGATTTCGTGCAGTTATTTTACGAATTCTGCAAACAATTTCGGTAAACGGTCGATTTTTGGCTGCGAATAGGAGCATAATCAAAGTCCCGATTGGATGTATTGGGATTACGGCAAGCCGCTCGGGTCGTTCCCGGGCGGCTTGTTTGTGGAGAGAGATGGGAGTTTCTAATGGTTAACGAGAAGAAGGTCGCTATTGTCGGCTGCGGTTTCGTCGGTTCGTCTTCGGCGTTCGCTCTGATGCAGAGCGGTCTGTTCTCCGAGATGGTCCTCATCGACGTGGACAAGAACCGCGCCGAGGGTGAGGCCCTGGATATCGCGCACGGCATGACGTTTGCCGAGCCGATGAAGATCTACGCCGGCGATTATTCCGATGTCGCCGACGCCGCCATGATCGTCGTCACCGCTGGCGCTGCCCAGAAGCCCGGTGAGACCCGCCTGGACTTGGTCAACAAGAACGTCAGCATCTTTAAGTCCATTATCCCCGAGATTAAGAAGTCCGGCTTCGATGGCATACTGCTCATCGTCTCCAACCCGGTCGATGTTCTGACTTATGCCGCCATCAAGATGTCCGGCTTGCCCGAGGGCCATGTCATCGGCTCCGGCACCGTGCTCGACACCGGCCGTCTGCAGCAGATGCTCGGTGCCCACGTCGAGGTTGACCCGCGCGATGTCCAGGCCTACGTCATGGGTGAGCACGGCGACTCCGAGTTTGTCGCTTGGTCCAGCGCTCAGGTTGCCGGTGTTCCGCTGAACACCTTCTGTGAGCTTCACGGCCACCTGGAGCATGAGGCTGCCGAGAAGCGCATCGCCGAGGACGTCAAGAACTCCGCCTACACCATCATCGAGAAGAAGCACGCCACCTACTATGGCGTCGCCATGGCCGTCAAGCGCATCTGCACCGCCGTCATGCGCGATGAGCAGACCGTTCTGCCTGTCTCCTCGCTCATGGTGGGCGAGTATGGCCTGTCCGATCTTGCCATCTCCATGCCGACCGTCGTTGGCCGCGACGGCGTTGTCTGCCGCGTCCCCGTGCCGCTGAACGATGACGAGCAGCATGAGCTCACCGTCTCCGCCAAGGCCCTCAAGGACATCATCGACAGCGTCGATTTCTCCTGCTAAATCAAGCTCGCTAGAGCGAAAAGCTACAATGAAGGCGTCCGGGTCCACACGGCCCGGGCGCCTTTTTGGTGCAAAGTAACCTGACCCCAATGCACCATCCTAATGCACCATAGTTGATAGGAGGGCCATGTCGGATTCGCCTAATTTTTTGACCTATGCCCAGACGGCGTTTGATCCGCTTGAGGAGCGGCCGTTCTGCGCGGTGGATAGCCTGGTCTTTGCGTGGTTATCCTATTTGCGTTTGCCGGGTGATATGGCGGAGCTGACGAACTGGCAGGGCCTAGACGTACGCGAGCTGCTGCGTGCCGAGTGCTACCGGGACATGATTGACGACTTGTGGGACCCGGAAGGGAGCAGGGCCTTGTTGGAGGCCGTGGCAGCAAGTCCTCGCTACCGCGGCGTGCACGTTTGCGGCTATCGTGCCGTGAGCGATGTGGTGGCGACGGAGCAGTTTGCAGCCATGGCGTTCCGGTTTCCGGCGGGGTTTAGCTATCTTTCCTTCCGGGGGACCGACAGTACGATTGTGGGCTGGAAAGAGGACTTTAACATGGCGTTCCGGTGTCCTGTGCCGGCCCAGGAATCCGCGGCGCGCTATGTGGACGAGGCGGCGGATGCGATTGACGGGCCGCTTTTGTGCGGAGGTCATTCCAAGGGTGGAAACCTTGCGGTGTACGGTGCGGCGATGTGCTCCGATGTCGCCCGTGAGCGAATCGAACGGGCGTATTCTCATGATGGTCCGGGCTTCGTCGAGGAGTTTCTGAACGGCAACGCCTTTGCCGGTCTTTCCGGTCGAATCGACAAGACGCTTCCTCGGTCGTCGATCTTTGGCATGATGTTCGAGACACAGGAGGACTATGCCATCGTTGAGAGCACCGAGTTCAGCCTGCTGCAGCACAATCCCTTTAGCTGGGTGGTTGATGGTCGCGACTTCGTGTACTGTGAGCGCCTGTCCGCCGGTGCTCGATACGTTGATGGTTCCATTCGCGAGATGCTGCTTGCAGTGTCGCCTAGCGAGCGCGAGCGTTTTGTAGATGCGTTGTTCTCCGTGTTTGAGGCTACGGGTGCCGAGCGGTTTGCGGATATCGCTGGGAATCTGCGCGAGAGCCTGCCCGTGATGCTCCAGGCTGCACAAGACTTTGACAAGGATACGCGACGTTTTGTCTCGCAGACCATCGTGGCAATCCTTAAATGCGCACTGCTGCCCAAACGCCCTCAGATCGACATGCCCGCTGCCGGCAAGAGTTTGGCAGAACAGCTCGAGGCTTGGCAGTCCGAGCTCCTGCGCTAGCCATTGGTGCAAAGCAGCCTGTCCCCGATGCGCCAATCTTCGATGCGCCTGGGGCGGGCTCGACCGCTATACTGGTTCGTGCCGAAATCGATCTAGAACGGAATGCCGTATATGAAAATCAATCACGCGATCCTGCATATCCTGGACTTTGACTCTGCCGTCAACGTCATGAGCCAGCGCGAGCTCGATATCGAGAGCCGTACCGTGCGCAACTTCGTGACCACGCATCTGCGCCGCGCGCGTACCTCGGCCGACAATAAACGCGCCACGTTTGCCGAGAACTCAGCGTTTGGCGGCGAGCTCAAGGGCTATTTCTTTGGCGAGCGCGAGTTCGTGGACCTGTCGCAGCAGATTGCGGAGTTTATCTCCTCCGAGCTCACCAAAGCCGAGAAAGCCGAGTCCACCGACGTGCTCGTGGCCGATTTTGACGATGATGAGGATGCCCGCTGGTTTGCCGTAATGCTGCTGGGCTCCAAGCAGGCTTTTATGCACGAAGTGGGCCGCGAGGAGGGAGAGGTGCGCAACGACATCGCGCGCCACTACGCCATTCTGCCGAACCCCTCGCAAAAGGTGCCGAGCTATGCCATCGTGCGCGCGAGCACTATGGAGATCGGCTACGTGGACAAGAAGCGCAAGATTGCCGGCGAGGACCGTATGCTTATCCCCGATGGCCTGCTGCAGTGCGACACGGGCGTGTCGGGCAAGGAGGTCATCGACACCGTGACGCGTGTGGTCGAGGAAGTCGCCGAGGAGCACGGTGCCAACACGGCCGTAGCGCTCGCTAAGGTTAAGGCTGCCGTTGCCGAGAAGGTTGAGGATGACGAGGAGCTGCCGCCTTGGGATATCGTCGATGAGGTCTTTGAGGACGAACCGGTCATCAAGGAAAGCGTGCGCGCGGCACTGACCGAGGAGAAGGTGCCTGAGCGTGTGCCCGTGGAGCGCAAGCAGGTCGAACGCGCGGCGGTGCGCAATCATAAGATCCGCACCGACACGGGTATCGAGATCAGCTTTCCGGCCGAGATGGGTTCGAACTCTAAATACATCGAGTTCGTCAACGAGCCCAACGGCCTCATCTCCATCGAGCTCAAGAATATCGGCAGCATCGAGAACCGATAAGGCCTTTTACTTTTGAATAAAAGTCTGGATTATATTTTGAAGTATACTTTGAAATATAATCCAGATTATTTTTTGGAGGTCAAAATGTCCCCACTTGTTCTGGAAAAACCGGTGTTTACAAAAGACCAGGTTGTTTCTGCTACCGAAGCAAGCAAGTCCTTATCCGCCATTCGTAAACGCGCAAAACGCGCACCTCAGTTCATTGCTGATCATAATGATATCGATACCGTGATTATCGACTATGCTGCCTATGAGGAAATGTACGGCGCGCTGCAGTATCTGCGTGAACTTGAGATAAATCGCATCGCTGCGGATCGAGTCAAGCATGGTCCGCATGAGTTTGTTCCATTTGAGGACGCCTTAACTGCCGAGGAGCTCGCGGAGCTTGAGTCGATGGATCCGGACGCGATTCCCGACGAGGATCTTTTCGAATGAGCGGGCATTTTGTTGTCGGCTTTTTGAATCGAGACGTCGAGAAGGAATATCAAAAACTAGATGGATCCCAGCGCAGACTCGTCAATATTGCCGTCGCAAAATTAAAGACGCGCGCTGATGAAATCGGAACGCCGCTTCACGGCGAGCTCGCCGGCTGCAAAAAGATTAAATGGCGGAATGCGGGACTCAGAATGGTTTTCCGAATCCGAGAGGACGGAATGGTTGAGATTGCCGAGATCGTGGCAATAGGGCGGCGCGATCGTTCCGAGGTCTATAAGACGGCCGTAGGACGCCTGTCAAAGCAACCCGCCATGGTCGAATACGACGGAACCCTGAGATAGGGAAGGCCGAAGTTCCGATGGTGCTTCGGCCTTTTTTGTTTTCGGCTTGGTTGCTGACATTACCCCGCAGGTTGAGCACACGTCAGCGAAAACGCCCCTAGGGATCGCGTCGAAAATGTTGGTGTAAGGGTGACGCCCTAGCGCCCGTTTAACGAAG
>CALJMO010000053.1 GCA_937982065.1 uncultured Collinsella sp. | reverse complement strand
GCCGAAATGGCGCGAAGCACGCGGTTGACAAAACTATAGAGACACGTCCCAAATTGACTACCCCGGATGCCCGGTTTGGTGGCCGTAGCAAAATTACCCCGCCTGAAATGAGCTACTTTTCAATTTTGACTTTTTGAATCGTGCAGTGGCCGATGCCCGTGAGGCGCACGATCTGCTTGATCGAAAAGCCCTCGCTTTTGAGCTTGCGGATACAGTCATCACGCACGCCCTTTGGCAGAGCTTTGAGATGGTGAGGCTCGTAAGGTTTGAGCAACGCCTGCGCAAACTCAAGCGCGTCAGCATCACTCACGTGAGCGCCATAACGGAAGCAATAGCCATTGGGCTCGCCCGAGGTGCTAAATGCAAAAAACCTCTGGGAATTCCCGAGCAACTCGAGCACGCAATCAGTCTTACAAATACCCGGATAGCCCATATACTCGCTAAAGCTGCTCCAGCGATAGAGCGAAGCAGTGTCAATTCTGGCTTTCGCAGGGTTATCGTGAATGTAACGAACGCAGTTGAGCAGCTGATCATCATCAAGAATCGGCACGCTCTTAAATCGATCCTGGAAGAGTGGACCCTTTCTGCCTGTCTTAGAATTGAAATACATGGCATACGCCGTCGTAATCGAATGCATGCAATCACTCAAATGAGCATGCTCATCGTCAAGCAGAAGATGAATATGGTTATCCATAAGGCACCACGCGATGACATCAACTTTGAACTTCTGGCATTTCGAAGCAATCAGCCGAATCAAATAGAGTCGATCATCCTCATCCTCAAATATCAGCTGACCACCACACCCCTTTTGAACGACATGGTAAAAGCCATATTCAGAGATTTCTCGCGCAGTCCGAGTCATACGCATTCCCTCCTCTACAGATAAGAATTACGTTACCCGAGCCAGAGCAGAAAAAAACGTACTGGGTGCGACAAATCGCGTTCTTCGGCGAACGGTAGGTGGTAGCTAAAAAAGCCCCGTCCCAAATTAGCTACTTTTGGGCAAAAGAAAGACGGGCAGCTGCAAATGGTGCAACTGCCCGGCGATATGCGTGAGGGTAGCTAAACTCCGTCTCAAATGAGCTACTAGAGGAGGTTGAGGGGGAGCTGGGGGGCGTCTCCCCAGAGTTTCTCGAGGCGGTAGAAGTCGCGGGCTTCGGGAGTGAAGACGTGGACGACAACCGAACCATAGTCCATGAGCATCCAGGTCTTCTGCTCGCGGCCCTCGATGGAGAACGGATGCTCGCCGCAAGCCTCGGCGACCTTCTCCTCGATCTCGTCGACGATAGAATCGACCTGGCGGTTGTTGGTACCGGTGGCAAGCACAAAGTAGTCGCATACGTCGGAAAGCTCGGTCAGGTCGAGCACCTGAACGTCCTCGCCCTTCTTGTCGTAGGCGGCCTGCGCGGCGGCGCGGGCGACATCCTCGGCGGCGACACCGCTCGCGGACAGCGAGGCGGCGGTGCGGTCGGACGTGGCGGCGAAGCTCTTGTGCTCCACACCTTCAAGAATCTGCTCGTCGGTCATGGTCTCGTCGGCCATGGAATACCTCTTTCTAGACAGCCCGAGCTAGCGCAGCTGGGCGTAATGGTTGTAAATCGTAATAGCCGTGGGATAAAGATAGCGCCCGGACTGGATCACATAGACCAGACCCTGCGCAAAACAGGAGAAGAACAACTCATCGAGCGTCGACTCCCCCACCATCTTGCGCAGCGCATGCGCATAGTCGCCGTGGCGGTTGGGCTCGATGGCATCGGCCACAAAGACCACCATATCGAGCGGTGTCATGTCGCAGTCACCCACGGTGTGACGGTCGACAGCCTGGAAAACGGCCGGCGACAACTCGGGGAAAAGCTGCGGAAGCTCATAGGCGGCAACAGGGCCATGCAAAAGCGGCGTCGCGGCGGAAGGAGAGCCGGCAATCTTAATGCCGTAATGCAGAGCGCGCGTAACCAGCTCGTCGTCGGAGAGCACTTTGTCCCAGTCGTGGATCAGACCGGCAGCAGCGGCATCAAAGCGGTCAACGCCGTAGACCTCGGCCAGATGAAGTGCGGTCTCGGCAACACCCAGCGAATGCACATAGCGCTTGCGCTTATCCTTCATGCGAACATCGAGCAGCTCTTGAATGCGCTTGAGCAGCGCGCGCTCATCGCCCTCAAACTGATCCTCTACCGACAACGTAGACCCCCATCACTCAAAATCTTCTTGGCCCAGATCGACATACAAACCGCGCTTGCGAATGTAGCCGAGCACAGACTCGCTCGTAAGATAGCGCACGCTCATGCCGCGGGCAACTCGCTTACGAATGTTCGTCGAGCTGATCGCCAGCGCCGGAATCTGAATATAGCGCACGTCGAACGGCAGCCCCGACTCTTTGATTCGGGCACGCGCCGTATCGATATCAAAGCCCGGTCGCGTCGCCGCAATAAAGGTAGCAAGCTCGGCGATTCGTTCGGCATCATGCCAAGTCACAATATCGATAATCGCGTCGGCGCCCGTAATAAAGTAGAGCTTTACCTGCGGCGGATAAAAGTCGCGAAGGGCATGAAGCGTATCGGCCGTGTAGGTTACGCCCGGACGGTCGATCTCGAACCGACTCGCCAAAAAGGCCGGGTTCGCGGCGGTGGCGAGGACCGTCATGGCATAACGGTCCTCGGCAGGCGTCACCGGCTTGTCAAGCTTAAAAGCAGGAGAGCCCGCCGGCATAAAGAGCACAGCGTCCAAGTCGAGGGACTCGCGCGCCTGCTCGGCGGTCACCAGGTGCCCGTAATGAATGGGATCAAAGGTGCCGCCCATAATGCCGAGCCTAAACTCCCGCCCGTCCTCTAGAGGAAGCTCGGGCAGACCGATTCCACCGCGCAGCGACATGGCTTACTCGCCCTCCGAGGTCTCGGCATCGCCCGCGGCATCCGCCGCATCGACAACCTCGACGCCCTCATCCGCAGCATCGGCCACGCCAATGGCTTCAACGGCAACGTCCTCGTCAGCATCCTCGAGCTCCTCGTACTCCGAGAAGTCCTCAGCGCCCTCAAAGTCAAAGGCGCGCTGGCAAATGCGGACCTCATCGCCCGCACGGCAACCAGCCTTCTCGAGCGCGTCGTCAACACCCATACGCGCAAACTTATGCTGCAAGTAAATGACGGCTTCCTCGTTTTCCCAGTCGGTCTGAATGACCATGCGCTCGATGGCACGACCGACCACGCGGAAGGCACCGGGCTCTTCCTGGACAATGCGGAAACGCTTCTCGCGCTGCAGACGGCGGCGCTCCCACTCCTCGTCGCGCAGATCGACCGGCTCATCAGCAACCGCCAGCTCGGCGCGGAGCTTAGCCACCTGCTCGCCCACGGCAAGCATCAGCGTGTTGAGACCGGCGCCCGTAACAGCAGACACGGCAAAGAACATATGGCCATCGTCGAGCGCCGCACGCTTAAGGTCGGCAATCTTGTCAGCCGTGCCCGGCGCATCGCACTTGTTAGCGACGACGATCTGCGGACGCTCCGAAAGCTCGGCGCCATACTGCTCGAGCTCGCGGTTGATGATGCGATAGTCCTCGACCGGATCGCGATCCTCAAAACCACCCGTCATATCGACGACGTGCATGATGAGTGCCGTGCGCTCGATGTGGCGCAGGAACTGATGGCCCAGGCCCTTGCCCTCGCTCGCACCCTCGATGAGGCCGGGGACATCGGCAACGACATAGGAGTACTCGCCGGCACGCACCATGCCCAGATTGGGCACGAGCGTGGTAAACGGGTAGTCAGCAATCTTGGGGCGGGCGGCACTCATGCGCGCAATGAGCGATGACTTACCCACCGAGGGAAAGCCCACAAGCGCGGCATCAGCCATAAGCTTCATCTCGAGCTCGATCCAGTGCTCCTCGGCAGGCTCGCCGAGCTGGGCAAAGGCCGGAGCGCGACGCACCGACGTCACAAAGTGCGTATTGCCCAGACCGCCGGCGCCACCGGGCGCCACGACAACGCGCTCGCCGTCGTGCACCAGGTCGGCAATCTCGAACATCGGGGTCTGCGTCTCGGGGTCGAGCTCGCGCACCACGGTGCCCATGGGAACCTTCAGGATCAGGTCCTCGCCGCTTTTACCGTTACGACGGGCACCCTGCCCGTGCGTGCCGCGCTCGGCGCGGAAGTGATGCTTAAAGCGGTAATCGATCAACGAAGACAGCTGAGCATCGGCCTGGATGACGACGTTGCCGCCACGACCGCCGTCGCCACCATCGGGGCCGCCCTTGGGGACAAATGCCTCACGCCTAAACGACATGCATCCGGCTCCGCCGTCGCCGCCGCACACGTTAATGCGGCTGATATCGGTGAACTGTGACAACAGAATCGCCTCCTACAAAAAAGAGGGAGACCCTTGAATCCTAAAACTCAAGTGCCTCCCACATATGTGCTCTATGAAGGGTGAATTACGCGTTCGCGAGCGGGCGTACGCTGACCCTGTGCTTGATACCCTTGTGGAACTCAACGGTACCGTCGACCAGCGCGAACAGCGTGTCGTCCTTACCACGGCCAACGTTCTCACCCGGGTGGATGTGCGTGCCGTGCTGACGGACGAGAATCGTGCCCGTGGTTACCGTCTGGCCGGCATAGCGCTTCGTGCCAAGGCGCTGACCGCGGGAGTCACGGCCATTACGGGAGGAACCGAGTCCTTTTTTGTGTGCCATTGTGTATACCTACTCTTTCGTTACGAGTGTAATCTACTCGGCGACGGGAGCCTCGGCAACAGCCTCAGCCTCTGCCTTGACAGCCTTCTTGGCGCGGGAGGTAGCCTGAACCTTCACGATCTTCAGCTTGGTGAGCTGCTGACGGTGACCCTTCAGACGACGATAGCGCTTGCGCTTGTGGAACTTGAAGACCAGCTGCTTCTCGCCCTTGAACTGCTCAACGATCTGAGCGGTAACCTTGGCCTTGGCCAGCTTGTCGGGATCGGTGACGATCTTCTTACCATCGTTGAGGAAGATAACCGGCAGGGTGACCTTGTCGCCCTCATTGCCCTCGATCTTCTCGACGGTGATGACATCGTCGGTGGCGACCTTGTACTGCTTGCCGCCCGTGTTAACGATTGCGTACATGTTTACTTGCCCTTCATGCATCAGTTAGTGCAACAGCCGAATATAGTAGCAGGCGAAAATACCCCCGTCAACGAGTATGTGAAGCAAATCCACAAGTTCGCACAGGTATGGGGCTGACGAGTCGGCCCTCGTCGTCCTCGCATGCTTGATTCTGACGCTCGACATCGTAGGAGCAGATGGTCACGAGGTCTTGCATACCGGTGGAAACAATAGGTGCATCCACGCCCGGGGTCAAGCCCTGCAACAAAACATCAGCCGCAGAAAGCAAAATTTCCGGACGCATGGAGCCCTCGTTGTCGGCATGGGTGTCGAGCATGAGCACCAAATGGTCCGGGCGCTCCCCCGCCGTGAGCTCATAGCCCACGAGCGTGTGATCCAAATCTAAGCGCTTGCTCTTTTTGCCGCGCGCGTAGTCGATGCCATGGTCCGCGCGCAGCGTGTCGATCGCACGACGCACCTCATCGGCGCTTACGGGCGCCTCGGGGTCCAGATGCAGGTCGATGCGATACGACAGGCGCGTGAGCTGCGCCGTCAATGCCGGCGTGCGCACGTCGATGTACGCCGCCTCGATGGGCGCCAGATCGGCCGGAGACGCCGCAGCCAGGCGCCCAAACGCCTCGTCGAGCGCCACGAACTCGGTCATAAACAGGTCATACCACTCGCAGGTCGACGACGTACCCACCGGTAGCGCCGAAGAGAAGCCCACGCGCATGTGCGGGGAGAAGCCCTGCGTGACGGCATAGGGAAGTCCCGCACGGCGCACGATGCGCTCAATGGTATGGATTACTTCGAGATGGCCCAGGTACTTAAGGCGATCGCGCTTGCCATAGCGAACACGAAGTCTAAAGAGCGTGGGGTTATCGGTCAGGCGCTCACTCATGCGCGATCACCCATCAAGACATTCTTGGCGTGGAGCGTGGGGCAGATTCCGCAGCCGGTGCACGACGTGCGGGTGCAGTCGGGAGTCGTGACGCCCTCGAGCGAGCGACGGTACTCGCGCTCGAGGAAGCCGCGCGTGCAGCCGGGGCTCACGTGTTCCCACGGCAGGCGCCAGTCCAACTCGTAGGGCAGGTGCACGAGCTCATTGAGGTCGATGCCGTTTTTGGCAGCAGCCTCCTTCCAGTTATCGAGCGAGAAATGCTCTACCCAGGCGTCAAAGCGAGAGCCCGAGCGCCAAGCGTCGATGATGACGGGCGTCATGTCACGACCGGCGCGGGACAGCGCGGCCTCGATGAGCGAGGTCTCGGCATCGTGGTAATGCACGCGGACGGCACGGTTGCGAACGCTCGTGATAAGCAACTTCTGGCGACGCTTGACGTCGTCGTAGTCGAGCTGCGGGCACCACTGGAACGGCGTGGCAGCCTTGGGGATAAAGACCGAAACCGAGATCGACACCGAGATCGAGCCGCGACGAGCCTTGGGCACCACGGAACGACCGAGCTCCAGCACGTGATCGGCCAGATTGGCGATGGCCACGATGTCCTCGTCGCGCTCGCCGGGAAGGCCCATCATAAAGTAGAGCTTCATGCGGTTCCAGCCGGCCTCGAAGGCCGCCTTGGCCGCACGGTCCAGGTCCTCCTCGGTCACGTTCTTGTTAATGATGTCGCGCATGCGCTGGCTGCCGGCCTCGGGCGCGAACGTCAAGCCGCCCTTCTTTTCGCCGGCGACCGACTCGGCCATATCCACGCCAAACGAATCCAGGCGCTGCGATGGAATAGACACGCGAATACCCGTATCCTCCAGGCGACGGTTGAGCCTGCCGAGCACGTCGCGAATGCAGGAGTGGTCGGTCGTGGAGAGCGAGGTCAGCGACACCTCGTCATAGCCAGTCTTTTCCAGACCCTGAATCACCGACGAGACGATCTGGTCGGCCGAGCGCTCGCGCACCGGGCGATACGTCATGCCGGCCTGGCAAAAACGACAGCCGCGGGCGCAGCCGCGCAGGATCTCGATAGACAGACGGTCGTGGACCAACTGCGCATAGGGCACGCACGACTGCGACAGCGGATTCGTGGCGCCGAAATCCTCGACGACGCGCTTGTAGACCACGGTCGGCGCATCCTTGCCCTCACGCGGCACGGTGTAGCCATGCGGCG
Organism: uncultured Collinsella sp.; assembly: GCA_937982065.1. Classification (GTDB taxonomy): domain Bacteria; phylum Actinomycetota; class Coriobacteriia; order Coriobacteriales; family Coriobacteriaceae; genus Collinsella. The sequence goes on along the minus strand of CALJMO010000053.1, from coordinate 63,040 downwards.
AGCAGGGCTCGTCGTGACGAACCTCATAGAGCGACGGCACGTAGTTGCCGGCAATGGATGCAAGCTGCTCAACAATCTGCGCGCGCGGGACCCCTTCGTCACGCAGGCGGCGATGCAGCTGGCAGGTCTCGAGCAGCGATTCCTCGCCCTCACCGATGAGGATGGCATCGAAGAAGGCCGCGTACGGCTCGGGGTTGTACACCGAGGGACCACCGGCGATGATGATGGGGTCGTCTTCGCCTCGGTCGGCCGCTAACAGCGGAATGCCAGCGAGGTCGAGAGCCTCGAGGAAGTTCGTCACCGCCATCTCGTGCGGAACATGCAAGCCGACAATATCAAACGAAGCGACCGGCGCTGCACCCTCGAGCGAGAGCAGCGGAATACCCGCCTCGCGCATGGCGTCACCCATATCGGGCCACGGCACATAGCCACGCTCGCAAGAGATGCCCTCGGCCTGGTTAAGAATGTTGTAGAGGATGGCGATGCCCTGGTTGGGCAGACCAACCTCGTACACATCCGGGTAGATCAGGCAGCAACGGTAGTCGGCATCGGCCTTGGAAAGCGTGCCCCACTCGTGATCGATATAGCGGCTCGGCTTCTCGACCTTGGCGAGCAACGGCTCAATTAAATGAAAACAATCTTGGTATGCAACGCGCAACGGAAAACCCCTAAGCAGCGAGATCTGATGCGTCCTGATAGGACGCCATGGGACGGGTAGCGCCCGCGACCGTGGTCACCAGATCGCGAACGCGAGAGAACGTGGCAGTGACCACCTCGTTGGCACGGCTGTAGTCGACATCGCGCTCGTAGAGCGAAACGAGCGCACGGCCCATGCCATAGGTGCCCGCGGCAGCAGTGAGCGCCTTGACGGCAAACCCAATATGCGGCGTCTGCTTGACGAGCGCGCGGGTAACCGCGCGGATCACAAGACCGCCGGCAAGCACGCCCGCGACCTCGTAGCCGCGCTCGGGCTTAATGCCGCGTCCAAAGACGGCAGCGAGCTCAAAGAGCATGCCCACCTGCGCCAGCGCCATAACGGGATAATCGGCGCCCGGCAAAAACACCAGTGCACCGGTCGCCATATTGGTGAGCGCGCACGAGGTGATGATACGATTGGCGGCCGCGATGCGCATGAAGGCAAAGTTCGCCGCAAAAGCCGTTTCCTTGTCGGTGCGATCGAGAATCCAGCGGGCAAGCGTCTCGAGCAGATACGTCTTATCGGTTGCCGCCACCACGCCGAGCATGGGCGTGGACTCCTCGATAAACGGCACTTCCACAGCAGACTCGGCAAGCACGCACACGGGCGCGCCGGCGATCACGAGCTCCTGCACGGCACTCTCCAAGCGGTCGGAACCACACGAGAGCACCAGCACCACATCGGTATCGGTCTTTGGAGCAATTCGCTCGTCCCCCAGACGCTCGACGCGCACAATGCCCGAGGTCGTCTGCGGCACAAAGGCGTCACGCACCGTCTCGGCCAGAAAGCGCGAGGCGGACGAATCCAGATAGACCGAGACGCGCACCGGCGTATCGGAATCCTTCTTAACGGACGCGCCCATCTTAAAAGCGCGAGTCAGCTTATCTACGGGAATTTTCATAGCAAACCCCTCCAGCGGTTACGCGGCGCCCGAACGATGCCGCCATATGGATTGTACGATACCCACCGTCAGCAGCTGGATCATCATCGAAGACGAACCGAAGCTAATAAACGGTAGCGGAATACCGGTAATCGGCATCATGCCGATGCACATGCCGATGTTTTCGAAAGTCTGGAACGCCCACATGCCAACGATGCCCACGCACGATAGGCGCAGGAACAGCGACTCACACTTAAAGGCGACGCGAATCGTCGAAAAGATCAGCAGCACGTAGAGGCACAGGAGCAAAAAGGAACCGCAAAAACCAAAGGTCTCGGACAGGAAGGCGAAGACGAAGTCGGTGTGGAACTCAGGCAGAAAGCCGCCGGCCGACTGCGTCGCATGGCCCAAACCCTTACCAAAGAAGCCGCCCGAGCCAACGGCGATAAGCGACTGCTGCAGGTTGTAGGCATCGTCCGAATCGGCATTATCGGGGTCGATAAAGACCGTCAGACGGTTCATCTGATACTGCTTGATGAGCACATCGTGGCCGAGCAACGAATCAAAGACCGAATCGAGCGCAAGGACGAGGGCCACCAGGCCCACGAGCAGGGCCAGGGTCGACAGCACCCATTCGCGGCGTGCACCGCTCATGCAGATGACGATGGCGCCCGAAACCAGCACGACCAGGCCCGAGCCCAGGTCGCCCATGGCAACGACGGCCAAAAACGGAATGGACAGCATGCCGCAGAGCTTGACGTAGTCGCGAACGGTATCGATGCGACCGTTATACTGCGAGCCAAGCGTAGCAATAAAGAAGATGGTGATGAGCTTGGCAAGCTCAACCGGCTGGAATGTCAAGCCGATACCGGGAATCTTGATCCAGCCCGTCATGCCCAGACCGCCCGTATAGGACAGACCCGGAATCTTGGGCGAGAGGATCACGATCAGGTCGATGACGAGCAACGCCGTCGAGAAATTGGAAATACCGCGCAGATCGGTACGCCAGACCAGCACCGCCAGCACCGCTCCGATGCCAATTCCCAGCAGATGGCGTGAGAACGAGGCATCGGCCTTAAACTGCGAAGCCGACCAGATGATGATGGCTCCGTAGGCGACGAGCGCCACAGTAGCCACGAGCACACCGATATGCACCTTTTGGCGAAACGTGCCGCGCGAGGCCGAAAGTTGCTTATTGACACGGTCCAGGCTGCTGCGAGAGCCGCTCTTGGTTGAACGGAACAGATCCGCCGGAGAGAAATCCATCGCAACCTCCTATCGAACCGAAGAATCGCCCGAGGCCGAAGAGGTATCGGGCTCGTCATAAATCACGCCGAGCACGTCGCGCACGACATGCATCGCGGTATCCGAGCCGCCGCCGCCCTGCTCCAGGACAGTAGCGATGACATACTTGGGGTCATCGGCCGGTGCATAGGCGCAGAACCACGCGTATTCGTCCTCGCCGCTCTTCTCGCCCGTGCCCGACTTGCCGTATACCTGCGGCGTCAGGGTGCCAAAGTGCGCCGCCAGGGACGTCGATGCCGTGTAAATCACGTCGTGCATGCCGTTGCGAACAAGAGCCAAATCCGAATCGCTGTTGATCTTGGCCTCCAGGCGCTTCTTCTTGCCCTTGCCATTGTACTTATAGGCATCGCCGTCGCCATCGCGCGACACGGCAGACAAAAACACGTGAGGCACGTACTGTTTGCCGCCGTTGGCAAGACCCATATAGGCGCACGCCATCTGCAGGGGCGTCACCAGGATGTCGCCCTGGCCGATAGCGATGTTGGTCATATCGCCGGCATTCCACTTGCGGTCCTCGGCAGAGGCGTCGGTGAAGTACGACTCTTTCCACTCGGCATCGGGAATACGGCCCGCACCCTCACTCGGCAGATCGATACCGCAGGTCTTACCTAGGCCCCAGCGACGAAAGACCTCCTGCAGGCCCTCGGAATGTTGCTCGTCATAAAAGAACGCCTTGCCCATGTCGTAGAAGACGGGATCGCACGAGTTGGCGATACCCGACTGCAGCGTCATGGTGCCGTGGCCGGAATGCAGCCAGCAGTACTTGCCCCACGACTTGCCCAGCCCCGTCCAATAGCCCGTGCAGTTGGTCGTCTGCCCCGACGTGTAGGTTCCAAACTCAAGACCGGCTAGTGCCGAGAGCGGCTTGATGGTCGAGGCCGACATGTACTGTCCGCTAATGGCGCGGTTGAGCAGCGGGTGCGAACCCTTGTCATCATTGAGCTCGGTCCACACGTCATTTGAGACGCCGCCGATAAAGACGGACGGATCGAACTTGGGCTCGCTCGCCATGCCCAGGATCTCGCCATTGTTGGGATCGAGACACACCACGGCGCCGTTGCCGGCATTGCTGTAGCCAGTGGTCTTGGCAAGCTCGATAGCGCTCGCCAGCGCCGTCTCACAGGCCTGTTGAATCTTAAGGTCGAGCGTGAGCTTAATGTCGGAGCCGGCCTTCGCGGGCACGGCGCCGGCCTGACCGGTCACATTGCCCGAGGCATCGACCTTGACGGTCTGCTCGCCACGAATACCCTGCAGCAAGTTTTCGTAGTAGCTCTCAACGCCCGCCTGGCCCACGATATCGCCCGACTGGTACGTGATCTTGCCAGCAGAAGCATCATCATCGCCAGAGGTTTTCTTATTCTGAGCCTCGAGCTGCTCGGAGGTAATGGTGCCGGTATAGCCCAAGATATGGCATGCCGTCTCGCCATATGGATACTGGCGCTCGGTACGCTCGGCAATCTTGACGCCCGGGAACTCGCCGGCATGCTCCTGAATATAGGCAACCGTGGAGCGACGGACGTCCGTCGCGATGGTATGCAGGCTCTGGGCGCCCTCTGTATTGTCCTGAATATTGCGAAGGACCGCCACGTAAGGCATTCCAAGCACGTTGGCAAGATGGCGAACCAGAACCTCATCCTCGGCAAGGTCGCGGTAGGCCACGACAGCAAGTGAGGGACGGTTCTGGACAAGCGCCACGCCATTGCGGTCGAGGATGCGGCCGCGCACAGCGGGAGTGGTAACGGTGCGAGTCTGATTGCTATTAGCCTGCTTCTCGTAATAGTCCGACGAGACCATCTGCATGCCCCACAGCTTGACGGCGAGCGCCGCAAACATCGCGCCCACACCCGTGGTGAGGATGGAAAAGCGGCCCTTAAAGGCGGTCGCCGCGGTATTGCCCTCGCCCTCGGTGGCGCGCGGGGCCGTTCCATGCTGCGTATCGTAGGTAAAACGGGAATCGCCACGACGCATGATGACCAGCGCGACCACGATGGCCACAACCAGCACGATACCGGCGATAATAACCGTCAACTGGGAAGACATCTACGGGCCTCCCCTATTTGAGCTTGCGGGTCTTGGGCTTAAAGCGCATGCCCGTCTGGCGTCCGCCACGTGCGGAGAATCCATAGCCGGAATGCGGCACGACGCCGGACATCAAAAACGGAATGGCAACCAGACCCGTCAGGATCGAGGACGGCAGCGCATGGCCGAAGATCGCCACAACAAAGCTCGTCTCCAAACCCATAAACAGCAAGATGATGCTGTAGATCACATTAATGACGAGCGCAAAGGCGCCCACGGTGACGCCGCGCGCACTCGGGGTACCGCCCGTCTGACCGGCGGCGCTGTGCACCAGGGCAAAAGAACCCACGGTCAGCAGGAGCGACATAACGCCCACCGGCACGGCAGCGGACAGGTCATAAAACAAGCCGCTGCAAAAACCGCACACGACGGCACGGGTCGGGTCGCCCGAGAACACGCTTAGGCACACCAGGATAATCATGAAGTTGACGCGACCTCCCGCAATGGAGATCTGCGGTGCCAGGCCTGCCTGCAGCAGCACACACACAATGGCGGCGATTACAAACGTGCGGGAGCTCATCCCCTGCTCGTGTAGATCCATGGACATGCCCCCTATTCGCTCGAGCCAGAATCGGTCGTCTCGGACGTGTCGGAACTGTCATCCGAGCTCTCGTCCTTCGTCTTGGTCGCAGCATCGCGCGACGTTCCCTGCGGCGTGCTGTTGGCCGTGCTCACGTCCTCATCCGAGGCCGACTGTTCGTCGGTCAGCGAGGTGATGACCAGCACTTCCTCGTTGTTCTCGGCCGTGGTCTGAGCGCGCACCACAATGGTGTAGTACACGTCGTTTGCCGATTTCTCAACCGACGAGACGGTGCCAAGCGGAAGGCCCTTGGGGAACACGCCACCGATGCCAGAGGTCACGATGATATCGCCAACCTTAACATCGGAGTCGACGCTCACGTACTCAAGACGCAGCGTGCCGTCAGCCTGACCCTGCAGCATACCCTGGGCGCGCGTGTCCTGCACCATGGCGGACACGCCCGAGTTCTCGTCGCCAATCAGGCGCACGGTAGAGGTCTTGGCCGATACCTCGATAATCTGGCCGATAACACCGGCAGAACTCGTCACGGGCATGTTGATGGTAAGGCCGTCGGCAGAGCCCTTGTCGATGGTAACGGTCGAGGTCCAGGCATCGCCGGAGGCACCAACGATACGAGCTGCGGTCGATTTGAGGTTGTAGGTCGATTGCAGCCCGACCAGGCCCTCCAGGCGCTCGGCAGTCTTTTGAGCCTCAGAAAGCTCGGCGACCTTAGAGGTCAGCTCCTCATTTTGCTTCTTGAGCTCGTCGAGCGTGTCCTGCGACGCCGTTAGGTTAGAGAACACGTTGCCAATCGCATTGAAGGGAGCCGCCACAGCCGAGCCCACAAAGCGCACCGGAGAGGTAATCGTCGTTACGCCCGAACGCACGGCATGAATCGGCCCTGCCTCGTCCTCGCGGATGTAAAACGTGAGCAGCAACACCGAAATCAGGCTGAAAACAATCAACGGGCGCATACCCGTTGATTGTCGCTTGGTATTCAGATTTGTGGAGAAACCCGAAGATCGTGCCAAATGGAATCCACCTTTTGGAAATTAAGCATTGGTCTGGACGAAGCCGCCATCAAACGCATTGGCCTCGAGCACGCGGGCGCAGCCGTTAACGACGTTATCGAGCGCCGTGGGGCTGACGTTGACCGAAACACCGGTCTCATCGCGCAGGCGCACGTCGAGACCGCGTAGCAGCGCGCCACCACCGGTCAGCAAAATGCCGTAGTACATAAGGTCCGAGGCAAGATCGGGAGGCGTAGCGTCGAGTGCGTCCTTGACGGCCTTGGCCATCTCGTCGAGTGGCTTGTTGAGCGCGCGACGAATCTCCTCGCTCTCGATGCGCACGGTCTTGGGCAGACCGGTGATCACGTCGCGGCCGTTGACCTCAACATCGAGCTCGTCCTTGAGCGGCACGGCGGAGCCGACCTTGATCTTGATGTCCTCTGCTGTACGCTCGCCGATGGCCAGGTTGTAGGCATCACGAACATGCGTGAGGATGGCCTGGTCGAACTCGTCACCGGCAATACGGATGGACTGCGAGACGACGATGCCGCCCATAGCGATAACAGCGACCTCGGTGGTACCGCCACCGATGTCGATGACCATGGAGCCGGTGGGTTCCTCGACGGGCAGGTCGGCGCCGATAGCGGCGGCCATGGGCTCTTCGATCAGATAGGCCTGGCGGGCGCCGGCCTGGATCGTGGCCTCAAAGACGGCACGCTTCTCGACCGACGTGACACCGGAGGGGACGCAGACGACAACGCGCGGACGCGGGGTCCACGGATAGCGCTTCTCGGACGCCTTGTCGATAAAGTAGCGGAGCATGGCCTCGGTAACATCGAAGTCGGCGATGACGCCGTCCTTCAGGGGACGAACGGCCACGATGTTGCCGGGCGTACGGCCGAGCATGCGCTTTGCCTCGATACCGACCGCCAGGATGCGCTCGTCGTTCTTGTCGATGGCGACAACAGAGGGCTCGCGAATGACGATGCCCTTGCCACGCACGGAGACAAGCGTATTTGCGGTGCCGAGGTCGATGGCAAGATCGCCCGCATAGCTACCGAAGAACATATCCATCAAAGAAAACAACGCAACTCCTGATGTGTTGGATGATTGCTGGAAAACTACTAGCTCATCATACTAGCGCAAGCCCGGCACCTCACTTGCGGTGAAGCGCCGGGCAAAGCTAAATCCCATAAGGTCACTACTGGTTGTCAGCAGCCGAGAAATCCATATCGAGCGAGGAAACGGCCCAGCCGATATGGTTGTCGGAGCGCACGAATTTGACGGTGTACTCCTGCTCGCCGCCCTTGGACAGCGATGCCTTCACCTTAGCGGTCGTCTCGGTCATGGACTGATCCATGCCCTCGACGGACACGGTGGCACCCTGCGGAATCGAAGAGATGATCATCGACTTGGCGTCCTCGGACAGGCTCGAGGCCAGGCAAGACTCGGCCTTTGCGGTGTCACCGTCGCCGGCAGCCTGGAACAGATCGGTAACGACAGACTCCTGAGACGGGAAGCCAAAGCCGCGCGTGTAGGCAAAGCCCAGACCGCCCGCGGCGATCAAAATGAGCAGAAGCAGCACGATGAAGACTTTGAGACCCGTGTGGCGATGGCGACGACGGACCTTGGCCTGCTTACGGTCCTGACGGTCCTGCTGGACCATCTCGGACTCGGACAGCGTAAAGAAGCCGGTGTCCGAGGGATCGGGCATAAACTGACCGGTCGCGCCCGTAGGATCGAGCGGGTCAACGGCAGGAGCGTCCATCGCGGGCGCCGGAGCCGTGGCCATAGCCGTCTGGGCAGACAGCGCGGCAAGCGAATCGTGCACGCGGGCAAGCTCATCGGCCTGCTCGGAGGTGAGCTGGTAGATGCCATCGGCAGTGGCAGCGTTAAAGGCGTCGAGTGCGTCGGACGGACGGCCGGCGGCAGAAAGCGCCTGACCCATGCCGGCGTTGAGCGCACGCGTGTCGTCGCGGGGGCCGGCAAAGTCGATAGCCGTGCGGTAGGTCTCCACGGCATCCGCCGGACGGCCGAGCTTAATGAAGCAACGACCGAGCTCGCCGAGTGCGGCGGCAGGAGCCGGATTGGCGCCGTCGATGGCAGCCTGACGGAAGGCAGTACCCGCGTTGGCATAGTCGCCCGACTGGAACAGCGCGTTACCCAGGCCCAGATAGGCCTTGAACGGCGTGGCATAGGAAGCATCCTGCGTAGCAGCAGAGAACGCCTGGGCGGCCGTCGTGTAGTCGCCCACGGCGGCGAGCGCCTTGCCGCGGTTGGTGAGCAGTGCGCCGCGCTTGCCGTAGGTGCCGTCGTTGAGGGCGGCGGCATAGGCCTCGGCGGCCTCGGCATACATGCCCAGGTGCATCAAGGCGTTACCACGAAGGTGATCGGCCTCGCCCATAATCTCATCGGGAGTTTTTGCCGCCCCAAGCATCTGGGCTGCAGCGGAAAAATCACCCGCGCGGTAAGCGGCGCGGCCCTGTTGGATCAGCTGGCTATTCAAGGAAGTCCCCTTTACTCGTGAACGATCTCGACATGGACGATCTCGTCGCCGGCACGCAGCTGCGAAATCACATCGAGACCCTCGACCGTGGTACCAAAGACGGTGTAACCGGAATCGAGGTTATGCTGGGCACCCAGGCAGAAGTAAAACTGCGAACCCGCGGAATCGGGGTCCATGGAGCGTGCCATGGCAAGGGCACCATCGACATGGCTGTTGCGCGGATTGGTGGCAAACTCGCCCTTGATGCAGTAGCCGGGGCCACCGGTACCGGGCATGCCGTCGGGGCCCTCAAGACCGGCAGCGACGTCGGCGCCGGACATATCGCGGGTATTGGGGTCGCCGCCCTGAATGACAAAGCCGGGCACATAGCGATGGAACTTAAGGCCATCATAGAAACCCATCGTGGAAAGCTCACAGAAGTTCGCGACATGAATGGGAGCGCCCTCACCGTCAAACTTGACCTTGATGGTACCCTTCGACGTCTCGATAACGGCGCACTCGTCGCCGGCAAGCTGATACTCGGGCGTGTAGAGCTCTTTCTTAAAACCAAACATGTGGTTCCTTCCTCGTGCGTTTAAAGCATATTTGTACGAATTGTAGCAATAAGCATGCGCTTACATCAATTGCGCACGTAGGTTATGCCGACTATGGCGAACTAATTTTAGGAACGCTGCTGCGGCTTCCAGGAGCCCACGTTGGCGTCGTACTGATTCAGCGCGCTGTTGCCGCCCTGTGCGATGGGCGCCAGGATCTCGCTTTGGTGGGAACTCATCGACTCGCCATCGGGAATGGCCAGCGAGATATCCCAGCTCTGGCAGATTACGTCGACGCGCTCATACATCCACTCGGCAAGCTGCTTTAAGTGGGCGATGTCATCCGCATAGACCGTATCGTCCTGATACTTAAGGTTGTTAAGCTCATCTTGCGTCTTTTTGATCTGGTCGCGCAGGGCGTAAGCACTCTGCGACAGCTCCTGACGGGTGGACAGCGGCGATCGGAGATAGCCGTTGTTGAAGGAATCGATGACCTCGCCGATCTGGTCCTCGTCACCGTAGGACACGATGGTCTGATACAGACCGTCGAGCCTGGTATAGAGCTGGTCATCGGTGAGCACGGTTTCTTCCTGGACCACCTCGGCAGAATCGTCTTGCTTGGTATCGTCCTCAGTCGCCTCGCCCTTTTGGCGCGTAGGGAAGGTCGTCTGCGCGGCCTGACCAAACTGGTCATAGAAGCCAGGCATGACACCCATGGGATCGGCCGTCACGAACCAATAGGCACCGCCGCAAACGACGGCAAGGACCGCGATGACGATGAGCGGCTTGGGAATATGACGCTTGTGCTTGTGATAGGCGTCCTCGTCGGGATGCACCTTGCGCTTGGGTTTTTGAGCATCGTCATGCAAGGAAACCGGCGTGGGAATATCGACCTTGGGGATACCGAAATCCTTATCGAAAGCCGGCAGCACGCAGGTCTCGTTAGGATCGGCGGCGTCCGAAAGCACCGCAGCGGCAGAGGCCGGCGCATGAGGCACCTCAGTATCGATCTGCTCTTGCGTTAGGCGCGGAAAGCCTGCCGTGCGGCCCGCTGCCAGGTCGGATGCGGCCGCGTCCTCGGAGAGGATACCCGGAGCGGGGCGTCCGCATTTGGGGCACGTACGATCATGCGGAGAAAGACGGGCACCGCAGCCCTCACAGAACACGAACTCGGTGTGCTCGGGACCATCGCCCGGACCCACATAGGCGTTGCAGTAGGGGCAGAACGAGGCGCCGTCCTCGATAGTCTTAAGGCAATGCGGGCAGATCACGGCATCCTCTTTTCGAAGCAATTCAAACAATCGAGGTTAGAGCATAACATCGCTATGCTCCCACAGGCGCTCAGCATCAATTAAACATCGCAGGGTAGCTAATTTGGGACGGGGCTTTTTTAGCTGTCCTGGCCGTCAATCGACCAAACCGATCGCGTTGTCAGCCGGGGCAGCTAAAAAAGCCCCGTCCCAAATTAGCTACCCTGTGAGGTGTGGTTACTTCTTCTTTTTACTTGGCATCGAGACTTTGATGCCTTGCGCGGACTTGGTCACGCGAGAGCGCTTGGCTCCGGCACCCTTCTTGTTCTTGGGCTGGGCCTGGGCCACGCCCTCGAGTGCACGGGCCTCGGCCTCGCGAGCGGTGCGATCTTCGCGGCGCTGCGCCATGTCGGCGGCGACGCGCTTGGCAAAACGCTCGGCCGTCGAACCCGTCGAGCTCACCTTGCCGCCACCGCGACCCAGGTGAACGCGCACACCACGCCCAAAACCAGTTGCGGCATGACGACGACGCGGCTTGAGCGAATCCATCATCGTGGCGAGCTTAAAGAACACCGAGCAGGTAAAGATCACGATGACAGCCAAGATAACCATCTGGCCTATCGACAGGTTGGCAATAGAGAGCAGCTCCGGGAATCCGATAACGCCCACCAGGATGCCGGCGACTACAAACACAAAGAGCACCACACGTAAGGGCGTGAGAGGCTGCGAGATGCGCCAGATCAGGCTGACGCTCGCCGCGCAGGACGTAAGCAGGCACATCGTAGACAGCGTGAGCTGGCTAAAGCCAAACACGCGCGTCACAAAGATATCGAGCGCCGCAGCCATAATGACCGCAATCGACGCCGGCAGTGCACGCTTGAGTACGTTCGTCAAAAACGCACCCTTCACGCGAGCATTGTTGGGCTCCAGGCCCAACACAAAGCCCGGCGCGCCGATGCAGAAGAAGTTGATGAGTGTCATCTGGATGGGCTCGAAGGGGTACGGCGGCAGCGCGATGCACAGCGCCGCCAGGCCCATCGAGAACAGCGTCTTGGTCAGAAACAGCGACGCCGAACGCTGCAGGTTGTTGATGGAGCGACGGCCCTCGGCCACCACGGCGGGCATCGAGGCAAAGTCGTTGTCGACGAGTACGATCTCGGCCACGTTGCGCGCGGCATCGGAGCCGGCCGCCATGGCCACGGAGCAGTCGGCCTCCTTGAGCGCCAGCACGTCGTTGACGCCGTCGCCCGTCATGGCCACGGTGTGCTCGCGGCGCTTGAGCGCCTGCACGAGCTCGCGCTTCTGCTGCGGGGTCACACGACCAAAGACATGGTAGCGGTCCACTGCGGCATCGAGCTTGGCCGGCGTATCGAGCGTCGTGGCGTCCACATAAGCGTCCGCCCCCGGCACGCCCACCACGCGCGCGATCGACGACACCGTACGCGGGTCGTCGCCACTGATCACGTTGAGGGTCACGCCCTGCTCGTTAAAGTAGCCGATGGTCTCGGCCGCCGAGGTACGAATCTCGTCGCGGATGGTCACAAAGCCCACGGGCTCGGCCTCGCCCACCATATCGCCATCGGGCGTAAAGCCGTCCACGCGCGCCACCACGAGCACGCGGCAGGTATCGGCAAGCTCGGCGACACGGTTCTCGACCTGCGAAAACACACAATCAGAGAGCACAAACTGCGCCGCACCCATCACATAGGAGCCCTGCGCAAACGACGCGCCACTCCACTTTTTGGAGGACGAGAACGGAATGACCGACAGCGGTTCAGACACCTCGACCGGGCGATCGGCGTAATAGTTGAGCAGCGCCTGGCAGGTCTCGTTGGCATCGGCCGAAGTCGCACGCGCCACGTTAGCCAGCGCAAAATCGAGCACCGTGGTATCGACGGGAACGGCCGCCTCGTCCGAGCCGGCGTCTAGGCTCACGCCCTCAACCGGCAGCGGATACGTGCCCTCGACCTCCATGCGGCCCGACGTGATGGTGCCCGTCTTGTCCAGGCACAGTACATCGACGCGAGCGAGCGTCTCGATGCAGTAGAGCTGCTGCGCCAGCACCTTGCGGCGGGCCAGGCGCACCGTGGCGATGGCAAGCACCGACGAGGTCAGCAGCACCAGGCCCTGCGGGATCATGCCCAGCAGGGCGCCCACCGTGGACAGCAGCGCCGACGAAGGCACATGACCAGCCAACAGCTCGGAGAAGCACCACGAAAGCGCGCTATCGCCCGGGGTTCCCGCGGCATCCCACAGCTCGCTCACACTCGAGGCAAACAACGCCAAACCGAGCGGGATCATGATGATGCTCGCAAAGCGCACGATGGCGTTAAGCGCGTTCATGATCTCGGAATTGACCTTTTTGACGTACTTGGCCTCGTTATTAATTTTGGTCACGTAGTTGTCGGCGCCGACATGGATCACGCGGGCGCGCAGCAGGCCCGAGTCGATAAAGCTGCCGCTCATGAGCTCGGAACCGGGCTGCTTCTTAATAAGGTCACTCTCGCCCGTCAGCAGGCTCTCGTTCACGAGCGCCTCGCCCGATACCACCACGGCGTCGGCCGGAATCTGGTCGCCGCGCCCCAGGCGGATGATGTCGTCGAGCACGATCTGGTCCAGGTCGAGCTCCACCTCGGCGCCGTCGCGCACCGCGATGGCCTTCTTGGAGGTCAGCAGTGTGAGCTTATCGACCATCTTCTTGGAACGCATGGACTGGATGACGCCAATAGCGGTATTAAGGAACACCACGAACAGGAACGTCAGATTCTTAAACGAACCGGTCAAAATGACCAGGAACGCCAAGATCACGTTGATCAAATTGAACAGCGTGCAGAGGTTCTCGATGATGAGCTCTTTGACCGACTTGGTCTTGAGCTCCATGTTGCGGTTGATCTTACCGGCGGCGATGCGCTCCTCGACCTCGGCGGTCGAAAGTCCGCGCTCGATATCCGTTGCTGCCATACCACGTCCCATCACGTCGCGTCGGTATAAGAAAAACCGCCCGGACCATGCGAGGTTCGGACGGTCTTACGTTCGATGGTGCCCCGTCTGCCTAGATTCTAGAACCGAGATCTGCGCCGTTGGGACCGTCGTGCTGCTCAGGATACCACGGGCGGCGTAGCAACACCTTTTCTCGAGAAAAAACCCGCCCGGGATAACCCGAGCGGGCCGCGGCTAGCGCCCGTTGATGCTCACGAGGCACAGGCCGATTGTCGCCACGGTGCCGCCGAAGAGCGCGCCGAGGACGAAAGCCAGCGCGATCATGCTAGTACGGGTTGCCGTCGGTGACGCAGACTTGGAGTCGGTCGAGCGGCTCGCCGTAGAAACCGGCGTAGTCGTCGCCGCCGTAGGTGGAGCCGTCGTCGCACACGGTGTCGAGCCATCCGGCGCGCGCGGTGGTCTGCGAGCGATACCACGCCTGCTTGTACTCCTCGCCGCCCGGGGTCATGTAGTACATGCGTACACCGTCGATGGTGTGGCCGGCGATGCCGGCGCAACCGTTCACGGTATCGTTGCGGTCGCCCTTGGAAACATAGTCAAGCCAGCCGTCCTCGATGGTGTGGACCTGATACTTGAGCGTGCCGCGATCGACTCGGGCGCAAAGGAGGTCGTGCTGTCGGCACGGGTAGCCCGCGAAGCCGTTGTCCCCGGCGCCGAAGTCGGTCACCTCGTCCAGCCAGCCGCCGCCCTTGAGATGGAGGGAGTAGTGGACGGGGATGCGCTTGCCAGATGCCTTCGTGAAGCCGCCGGATGCCGCCTGAGAGGGCTTTGCCGCGGCAGGCTTAGCGGCGGCGGAGGGGGCGGGCGCCTTGCCGCCCTTCATCGCGTCGTACCACGCCTGGGCGCGCTGCATGTAATGGTCGCGCTGGGAGCCCGCAAGCTCGCCGGGGCAAGCCGTGGCGCTCCAGTAGCGGTGCGGGAACACGTTCTTGCACCACTCGGGGCGACCGAGGCCGTAGTACAGGCACAGGGCCGCGACAAGGTGTGCGCCGCTCTCGATTGCCTTCTCGTGGACCGTCCACGGGTTGCTGCCGCTGTTGGCGTGCTCGATGGAGATGGTCGTATCGTTGCCGCGTCCAGTGCCGATTCCGTCGCCGCAGGCGTAGGCGCGGTCGAGATCGTTGACGTGCTGCACGATGTAGCCGTTGCGGTCGACCGAGTAGTGCGCCGAGCAGCCGTTGGCGCCCCAGATGCCGTTGCACTGGCCGGCGTTGAGGTCGCCCGCCATGTGGTGGATCGTGACGCCCTTGATGCCGAACGGACGGCCCGCCGAGAAGTTGCGCCCCAGAAGCTTGTACTCGTCCGGCTGGACGTTTGCGAAGTCTGCCATTAGTCCTCCTTGATGTCGCCGAGCGCCAGCAGGGCGTCCAGCCATTTGTCCGTGATGCCGACCGATTTGAAGGCCGCGTAGGCCACCTGAACGCCGCCTACCGCGGCGAAGATGGACGTAACCCATGCCGAGGGTTCGGTCGGGACGCCGCCCGACATGGCCGTGAGGGCGCCGCATCCCGCCGAGACGGCGATTGCCGTCCAGCGGGCGACGTTGCCCGTCATCGCCTTCGTCTTGATCGCCTGCACGATGTACGGCACAACCAGGACCGTGCACACCGTGAGGCCCGCCTGGATCTCATTCATTCGATTGCTCCTATCTGTCGGATTCCTTGCTGTAGATAAGGTCGACGCGGTCGCAGATGTGGTCGACCTTCTCGGCCATCCCCTGGCTCCTCGCCTGGCTGTGCGCCAAGTCCGCGTGCAAGACCTCGTTGGACGCCACGACGGACTCCATGAGCGTCTTCATCGCCTCCATGAGGCTGTTGCTGCGCTCCATCTGCGCGGCGATGCGGCCCTCCATCTGCGAGCGCTCGCGGTCCCGCTGCGCGCGCTCGTCGACTTCGGCCTGCTTGCGCTCCTCGCGCTTGAGGTCGAGCTCGCCCTTCCGCTGGTTTTGGCGTTTGTACTCCTCAAGAAATTGTTTCCCGAAGTAGAACGCAACGAGCGTCAGGAGCACGCCGCCAAGCCAAGCCGGTCCGTAAGGCGCAAAAAGTTTGAGCACTTCCATCCTGGGCGCCCTCCTTCCGCCTATTCGGCCGTGTACTCCTCGCCGGTGATCTCCTTGTACTCGTCGGCGGTGATCCACTTGCACTCGACGGCCTTATGCACTCGCGCCTTACTCCAAAGAGGTCGGTCGTAGTACTTCTTGACGAGCGCGAAGTGCTCGGAATGCTCGTCGGTTTTCTTCGTTGGCATTACTGGTCACCTCCGACCGTCATGAGCAGGTAGTCGATGTTCGCCGTGTTCTGTTCGGTCTGCGTCGGCTGCGACGCCCGCTCGCGCATCTGGTCGATCAGCGCCGACACGTCGAGCGTCTCGCCACTGTCGTAGGCGGCGAGCGCCGCGGTGTAGGCGAGCTTTCGCGCCTTCCGCTCAGCGTACTCGTCATCGTCGATAACGCCCGCGTCGTGCGCCGCGTCGGGGTCGCCGATCTGCGACAGCAGATCGCGCAGGGCGTTGACCTCGGCCATGGTGCCGTCTTGAAGCTCGTTGGGGCGCGGCATGTCTTCCTCAGTGTCCATGCGGACTCCTCTCTTGTCGGGGAATGTGTCGCCATCGTATTGGCGCCGTGAGATTGCCGGGCCGCTTCGATGGGCGCAAAGAAAGAAGGCGCGCCGCGGCACGCCTTCGATGCTTCTGTTATTTCGCGGCCGCTTCGCTTAGGCCGCTGCTTTGAGTTGCCGGTTCTCCGCTATTGCGAGGGCTTGCCTCCGCTTGAATCGTCCCTCGGGTTGGCCTGCATTGAGCACCCCCCCCCTCCCGCGCGAGATTTTCGAACAGGCTGTGGTACAGCGCGTCCATGGCCAAAACGCTGCGGTGCGCGTCCAGCCGCTTCATGCCGCCGCGCCAGCTCTGGTAGCTCCGCTCAACCTGCTCGGGGGTCATGACGCCATCGGCGACCATGCGGGCCATCTTCTTCAGCTTGCGGCGCTCGCGCGTGATGGAGTCGCGGCACGGCTTCACGACTATGCGGCCCGTGTCCGTGTAGAAGATGCGCTTCTTCAGCCACGTGAACCCGCGCGTGAGCTTCACCACGCGGGTCTTGCGCGGGTTCAGCTCTATGCCCAGCTCGGCGCACTTGCGCCCTATCAGCAGCAGGCACACCTGCAGGTACTCCTTGCTCTCGTGGATCAGGTAGAAGTCGTCCATATATCGACCGTAGGCCTCGGGGCGCAGCATCTCGGTCACGTAGTGGTCGATGCGGTTGGGGTGGGCCACCGCGCATATCTGGTTCGGCTCGCTGCCCAGACCCAGGCCCACCTCGCCCTGCGCGTCTATCAGGCGGTGCTCGAGGGCGACCACGCGCGGATCGAGCAGTGCGTCGGCCACCTGCCGCTTGACGGGTCCGTGGGCTATGCGGGCGAAGTAATCTGAGAAGTCGCCCAAAAGGATGTATCCCTCGCGCCTGTGCCGCCGCCAGTGGTCGGCCAGGTGGCGCTTGAGCAGCTTCAGGGCGTAGTCGGTGCCGCGCCCCTTGATGTTGGCGGAGTTGGCCGTTATGAGTGTCGGGACTATCGCGGGTACGAGGGCGTTCTGAGAAAGCGACTTCTGAATCACTCGCTCTGGGAAGTGCACGGCGCTGATGTGGCGCAGCTTGCCGCGCTCCCACAGGCCGAAGCGGATGAAGCCCCGGCATATGTCGCGGCCCTCCAGAAGGTCGTTCCTCGATTTGACCGCGTTTCGCAGATAGTCCTTCATATAACGCTGCGTGGAGGACTTCCACATCACGCCGCCCGCCGCCTGCTTGGAGGCCTTGCAAAGGCTGTTGAGGTCGGCCACGGCCTCAAGGGTGCACGGCTTCACGCGCTCGGCCTTGGCCTTGGCGCGCCTCTCCTCGCGGCGCTTGCGGCGCGCGGCCCTTCTTTCCTCGGAGTTCATCGAAGGCACCCCGCACGGCTCTCAGTGTGGCTCTGGCAGCCGCTTGAGGTATGGCCATGAAACGCGGCGAAGCCACGGAGCGCCGCGCCATGCAAGCAGCGTCCGGCCACCCTCGCGGGGTGCGTATTTACGGGCGCATGCCCGACGGTCGCGCCTTCCTTCCTCTTCGCGCTCTGCTTTCGGCCCTGGGGCCTACTCGGTCTGGCAATAAGGGAATCCGGGGCGGGTGCGAACCCAGACGTTCGTCGCGGAGTTGTAGTTGGCATTGCCGTTGTTGTTGACGTAGCACACGTTGGACGACGAGCCACCCATGACGGAACGCAACCACCAATTGTACCGATAAACAAGGCGCGACCGCCGCCCATTATAGCGAACGCAGGCGCTCTAGCTCGGCCTCGGCCTCGGCTATGCGCTCCTCGGTGGACTTCTTTCCGGTCACCCGCACGTTCTTGCGCGCGCCCTTCAGCAGCCTGATCTCCTCCTCGACCATGGCCGCCAGCTCCTCGAAGCGGTTGGCGTTCACGGGCAGGCCGATATCCATGAGGCACTGCATGTCCAGCATCAGCTGCTCGCAGTCAGCTATGGCCAGCGTCAGGTAGCGTTTCCTCTCCAGCGCGTTGAACGAGGTGTTGGGGTAGAAGCAGTCGGCGCGGTTGACGTTGTACACGATGCCGCGCGCCGTCTCCACGGTCGGCACCGCGTTCAGCAGCCTGTAGGCCTTGGGCACTACCGAGGAGGACGCCATCAGCTTATTGACCTCCACGCGGATGGCGATGGCCTGCGTGAAGAACTTGTACTCGGACACCTCGCGGTTGCGCTGGTAGACGCCGCTCACGTGCACCTCCTGGGGAAACTGGCGAAAAACCCGGCCCGCTTCGCGGGCAGGAGGCGACCGCGCAAGGCGGTCGCCTAGAAGCAGAGTATAGAGCACTCGGCTGGCTAGCCGACGAGGAAGCCGGGGCGGGGGCGAACCCAGACGTGCGTCGCGGAGTAGCAGTTGGCACCGCCGCCGGCGTTGACGTAGCACACGTAGGACGACGAGCCACCCATGACGGAACGCAACCACCAATAGTACCGATTTCCGTTGACTCGGTGAGCGGTGTCGCGGAACAGGTCCCACTGGCAGTCGAAGCCGACGCTGTAGCCCTTCGTCCCCCACACGGGGCAGCCGTACACCTCCATCTCCGACAGCGAGAACACCTTGCCGATATCCTGCCAGCTCCACGAGTTGGAGTCGTTGAGCGCGCCGCTGGCGCTGTACCGCTCCTCAAGCAGCACGCGCTGGGTCAGCAGGTACTTGGTCAGGCTCTCGGGCAGGCACGCCTCGAAGGCCGTCTCCCACGCCTTGAGGTTGCTGTTGGGGTAGGGGCATTTCTGGTCGGCGGTGCCCTGGTTCGTGTTGGTCGTGTTCCACATCAGGAAGCTGTCGTTGGCAACGCCGGTCGCGGTCTTGGCCACGGCGATGGGCGCGGAGGCCACGAACGCGATATGGTGTCCCTTGCTGTTGTCGCCGCAGTAGAGGTACGGGTCGATGTGGGCAAGCAGGAACCGCGCAGATTGCTGGGTGGTGACGGCGGACGCGCTCACGAGAGGCACGTCGATGTAGTCCCCGACGCGAAGGCCCGCGAAGTTGCCGGCCGCCGCTCGCTTGTGCAGCGCGTCGTACACGCTGCCGCTGCCGATCTCTCCCGCCAGGATGGCGGCGATGTTCTGCCCGCCGTACTTGCCGATTTGGCCCTGGCGGTTGTACTCGGCGTTGTTGAGCGCCGTCTGCGCGTTGCTGCGCGCGGTATCGTCGATGACGTTGAGCGACTGGCCGCCGACGACCAGTGTCTTTGCATTTGCCATTTATCCTCCTTAGGCAAGGGTTACCGTGCTGCCCGAGACCGAGCACGTGCCGCCGAACGACACCGTGTCGCCGGACACCGACGCCTTGGATGCCGGGCAGTAGACGGTCCCGTCCATGTAGATGAACTTCCCCGTCGCGTCGGCGAGCATCGTCGCGAGCTGGCCGTTCTGACGGCGCAGCTCCGCGATATCGGACTCGCCGGCGGCGCCCTGCGCCGCCGCGTTCGCGATCTGCAATGCCGCGCTTGCCGCCGCATCGGCCCTCGACGCCGCACCGCTAGCGGCGGATGTCGCATCGAACGCGGATTGACCGAGCCGAGATAGCTCAGTGCTCCACTTCCTGTAGAGCTCGTCGAGCTCCTGGTCGTAGCTGACGGCAGGCCCTGTTGTCCCGTCCACATTTCCCAGGATGACGAGCGCGAAGTCCTCGGTAGTCTCGGAGGCCCCGTTGGCGTAGAACTCGAAGTAGGCCAGGCGGCATTTGCCGGTGCCGTTGACGGCCTCCGGCGCCAGCGTGGCGCTCACCGAGGCCGTGCCCACGGTCGCCGAGCAGCGCGCCCACGTGCCGTCGGCGTGGAGCACGCACAGGCGCGCGGACTGGTAGGTCGGCGTGTAGGCGGTACCGTCCGTGGAGAGCGCCGCGGTCACCTTCTGGGTCTGCGTCTCGCCCCTGCGCACGGTGACACGCTGTGGGACGGCACCCGGGCGCTTGCGCATGTCGAGCGCTATCGCGTGGTTGATCATTTGGCCTCCAGCGCCTTGAGCGCGTCGAGCGCGGCCCTGAAGGCCCCGACCGGGTCGACGTCCTCGGTCCCCTCCCCCGTCTCGTCGGCCGTGGCCGGCTGCGGGTCGAAGATGGCCGAGAGCGCGTCGAAGCACGCCACGGTGGCGGCGGTGCGCTCATCGACGTAACCGGCGGTCGCCAGCGGGATGCCGTTGACCGTGGGGTCAGGCTTGCGGACGTCCGTGGCCTTGACGACCTCGCGCGTGCCGTCGTCGTACTGGGCGACGAAAACGAGGCCGGCGTCCTCGGCGCGCTGGAGCACGTCCGGGTCGTACTCCGTCAGGCACTGCTCGTTGTTGCCGATGATGTCGTGGACGGCGTAGCCCACGACGATTTTCTTGCTTGCTTCCATTCCTTCTTGTCCTTTCATCTCTTATCCGCTCCACCCGGACGGCATGGTCGACACGCCGATCAGCAGGCCGTTCCGGAACTCGAGTACCGACGATGTCTGGGACTGGTCGTTGAAGTATTTCTTGCCGTTCTCCGTGTAAAGCGGGTGGTATGCCACTCCGACCTTGGTTGACAGGCCTGACCACGTCGTGACGCTCGTGTCGGCACTGCCGCTCACGCTGAGCCTCGGGGTCGAGACTCGCACGACGCCCTGTCCCTGCAGTTGCAGTCCGTGGTAGATAATCGACGGATTGTCGATGTCATGTGACGTTGAGGAGCATTCGATGTATCCGTACTGCGTGCCGTCCTTGAATCCCGCCAACTTCCCGCTCGAGTCGAGCTCCATGGCGTACCCGCTGCTGCGGTTTCCACCGGTGAAGCTTCCGGTTGCTGTGATGTTCTTCGCCGTCATGTAGTTGGTCGTCAGCACGCCTTCCTTGAGGTTCCACGAGTTGCGCCCCTTTGCGTCCGCGAGAGTCCCGGTTGCGATGTATGTCGCGTTGACGTAGACCCTGTTGTTGCTCATGTAGAGCCCCTGGTCTGCGCCGCCGTTCGTCAGGCGGTCGAAGATGGCCTTCTGGTCCATCTGCTCGTCGTAGGCGCTCAGGATGCCGTCGGCGTAGTCCGATGCGTTCTTCTGCTCGATGGCATGTCGCGCCCCGGTCGCGGCCTCGGCATAGTCCCTCACGGCGGTCGAGTATGCGCCGTAGGCCGCGTCGTACTCGTCCATTGCAACCTTGAGCTCCTCGGCGGTCTTGCACTTGAGCACCTTGTCGACCTTGTCGGCGTAGGCGCCGTACGTGCCGCCCTCATCGGTCGTGCCGAAGGCCTTGGCGTAGCGGGGGCCGAGGACGGACGAGAGAAACTGGGCGCTCAACGCCTTGTTGGACTTTAGCGCGTTGAATTGGCTCGTCGCCTCCTCGCGCTCCTTGTCCACGTCCTGCTTGGCCTTCTTGACCGCCGCCGCCTCGGCCTCGGTCACGATGCCATCCCTCGCGAGGTCCTGCACCGTCGTGTCGAGGCCGTTGAGCGAGCCCGTCAGGTCGTGCGCGCTCTGGTAGGCCTTGTTGTACGCGGCCTCCAGCACCGGCGCCGTGTGGGTGACGCTGCCGTCGCCGTAGGTGACGCGCTCCATCGACCAGACGAAGTATCCGTTCGACCATTGCGGGAGGTCCTCGGACCATCCCAGCTCTGGGTTCTGCATGTTAATCGGCGGCACGCTGTCCGACTGGTTCATCGCGTACAGCTTCACGCGCGACGCCACCACGGCGTCGGTCGTGGCGATGTCCTTGTCGCCGAGCTTCGCGCCGGGGCCTAGATGGACCTCGCTCTCGTCGAGGTTCCAGTAGTTCTTGCCACTCCTGTCTTGGATGGTTCCGGCCTTGATCAGGTCGCCCATGAGCGTGCCGACCGTGATGAGGTCGGCGGTGAAGCCCGCGCCGGTGCCGAAGGTGCGCCAGTCCCACGAGCCGTCGGCCTTGCAGCCGGAGGCGATGCGGAAGCCCTGCGAGCACAGCTGCATGGCGCTGCCCTTGCCCGTGGTCGAGCGGCCGTTTGCGTCCATGGGTACGGATGCGTAGATTGTCCCCTGCTCGAAGCTGGTGAAGGTGTAGCTGCTGCCGGACATGTTGAACTGTGTGTTCATCGCGTCCACGACCTGCTGGAGGTATGCGGGCGGCGTGGATGCCGCCACGTCCCAGCTGGACGAGCGCTTCGACAGGCTGGACACCTGCTTCTGCTGCGCCAGCCACATGTCCGTCATGGTCTCGGTTATGTTGCCGAGCGTCACGCGCATGGCGCCCCCGAGCTCGTCGGTCACGAGCTTGGTCACGCGGCCCTCGCAGCGCAGCGCCGGGGAGAAGCACGTGTCGACGATCTGGACGTCGTAGCCCACGGCGACGCCCTCCCACTCGCGCCCGAACTGCACGAGGTCGACGACGTCGGCCTCGTAGGTCATTCCCGGCTCCTTGCGGGAGTCGAGGTACGCGCGGGTCTCGGCGAGCAGGGTTGCCGCGTCCTCGCAATTTGAATTTTCATATTGTCCGAACACGTGCGCGCGCCCGCCCCTGCCGTCGGGTCGCCCGTACAGCCTGAGCGCGGTCGCGTCCTCCACGTAGTTCTTGCCGTTGTTGATGTCACCGAAGGTCAGCTTGCGGCCGTAGCCGCCCGTGTCGGTCTCGATACCCTTGCCGTAGCCGTAGCAGGCAGTGATCGCCCCGTAGTGCTCGGTGCGTGATACCGATGTCAGGTCCTTGGTGTAGGTGAACCGGCGGTGGCCGCCCTTCGCGCCTCGGTGCGAGCGGATGCCCACCCTGCGAGATGTCACCCTGCCGCCGGATACGGTGATTTCAGTCTCAAGCTCACCGCCGCATTTCAAGATTGACTGGAGCGCCTCGCGCGCCGAGGTGTGGTAGAAGGTCAGGCCCTTGTCGACGGTGCCGGTCTGGTCGACCGTTCCGGCGGTCCAGCGGGTCGGCCCAAGGCAGACATTCAGCGCCTGCAAGAAGCCGTAGCCGTAGGGGCGCTTGTCCTCGATATAGTCGCCGTACGTCTCGCAGATTGAGTTGATCGCCGTGTCCGTGTAGACCGTATCGCCTCCGGCGTGGAGGCCCTTGGGGTCTTGGCAGACGTGCTCGTGGACCTTGCCGAGGCGGTCGACCCACACGAGGCGGTAGCCCTGCTTGAGCGCGAAGGTCGTGACGATGTCCACGCTGTCCTCGCCGTTGAGCTCGTCGGTATGGGTGAGGGAGAGCAGCTCCTCGGGGCCGATTGTCGATACGTAGGCGTCCTGCCACGTGTATACGTCAATTCGCACCTAGAGCCACCTCTCCTCCCATTCGAGCGTCGCGGTGCCGCCGCTCGTCTTGATCTGCTGCACGCCGTCGAGCGAGAAGAAATCACTCGCGACGGTCACGGGCCAGTCCGCGCCGTTGACCGTGCAGCGCTCCGCACGCATGTCCAGCACGACGGTCTGTGCGCCCGTGAACGACGCCTCGACGCGGACGAACCGCCCGGTCGAGACGTTGGTGATTGTCCAGCTCGAGCCTGCCGGGGGCTTGCACGTGACCGTAGGGTAGGCCCTGTAGTTGCCCCCGGCGGCGACGGCGCGCTGGGATGCCGTCACCTGCTCGGAGCGCCGCTGCCCGTAAGCGGCGGGGTCTGCACAGTAGAACGCGAGCGTGAGATTCGGCATGTGTGCGTTGCGCCCCTGCTCCGCCCCTCCCCTGTAGCGCGCAAGCATGTAGCGCTCGGGAGCGTCGTCGAGCACGAGGGCCTTCTCGCCGCCGGACAGCGCCGAGGCGAGCACGGCCCTTGCCTCGGCGACCTCGTCGAGGGAGCCGCCGACGATGTTGCAGTCGACCGCTATCTCGACGGGCTCGAGGCCCGTGGCGCGGATATGCGAGCCGTCCATGCCCGGGACCTCGGTCTCATCGAGCCGCACCTTGGGGACAATCGGTCTCGTGACCTTGGTCACCAGCAGGTACGGCGTGAGGTCGATTCCGCCGAATATCATGCGAACCCCCTTGCGGCGAGCGTGTGCCTGCCGCGCATCGCGATGGCGGAGGAGACGCGCTCCGAGTCGATGTACAGGTTTCCGTCCTTGTCCCGGATCTGCTCGAGGACGGACAGGATGCCGGCGAGGGCGTCGTCGGAATCCTCCTCGGGACGCGCCGGAGTGTAGACCGCGGACGGAGCGACGGTCAGGCCCGTCGAGAGCATCCCCTGCGCGGTGTCCATGGCGCCGCTGATGGCGGAGACCACGGTGCCGGTGCCGGAGCCGATGCCCTGCGCCCAGCCCTGCATGAGGGCCTTGCCCGAGAAGGTCGTGTAGCCGTGCCCGGAGAAGGGGCCGACCTTTGCCGGCGAGAACGGGAAGAAGGAGCGGATTCTGGATACTGCGCCGGAGACCGCCGAGGTCACCGAGCCGATAGCGGACATGATGCCGTCCTTCAGGCCGTTGAGTATCGACTTGCCGGAGTTGAAGAGCCAGTTGCGCGCACCCGAGAAGAACCCGGTGATCTTGCCCTTGATGCTCGTGACGGTCCTGTAGACGGAGTTGATTCCGTTGGACGCCGCGCTCTTGATGCCCTCCCAGATGGACGAGCAGGCGCTCTTGATGCTCCCCCACATGCTCGACCACGTGGAGCTGATGCTGTTGAGCACGGAGCTGATCACGCCGCTGACCTGATTTATCGCCGAGTTGACGGCAAACTTGATGCGTCCCCAGACCACCTCGGCGAAGTCGCGGACGGTGTCCCACACGCTTGACCAAATCGAGCTGATTCCATCGAGCGTGGACGTTATCACGGACTCGACGACCCCGATGGCCGCTCGCACGGCGAACTCTATCTGAGACCAGACGAGCTCGGCTACCGACTTGATGGTGTTCCAGACCGTATCCCAGTCTCCGCTTATCGCGGCGGTGACCGTGGAGATGACTGTCTGCACCACGGCCATCGCGACCTGGACGGCAGTGGAGATTGCATCCATCACGCCGGTCAGGACAGCGGAGATCACCGGCCAGACCGCGTTCCAGACGGCGGAGATGATGCCCATCGCCACCTGAATCGCGCCCTGGATGAGCGGCATCGCAGCCAGCACCGCCGACAGCACGGACTGCACGGCGGGCATGGCGATGGCGACGAGCTGCGAGACGGTCGTCATCACGTCAGCGATGACGGTGACCAGGAAGCCGATGACCGGCGACAGCGCCTGCACGATGCCGAGCACCACCTGTATGCCGGTTGAGAGCACCGGCAGCACGGCCTGCGCGATGTTGAGCAGCGCCGTGCCGATTGGCGCGATGAGCGGCGCGATGAACCCGATTGCCGCCTTGATGCCGTTACCGACGGACGTGGCCACGCCAAGGATGGCCTGAAGCGCCGAGCAGATCTGCGAGGAGTCCACCTTCGGCAGCTTGATCCCGATGCCGGCGAGCGCCCCGACGGCGATGTTCCACGCCGTGGCGAGCGCCTCGGACACGATGGGCGTGAGCACCGACGCGATGCCGGAGAGCGCCGCGGGGAGCGCATTGATGATGCCCTGCCCGATCTGGGCGACGCGCGGCGCGATGTTCTTGGCGACCGCGCCGACGGACGTGAGCAGCTGCTCGGTGAGCTGCGAGAAGTCCACGTCGTCTCGGCCAAGGCCGGTGAGGAGGTTCTCCCATGATGCCTTGGCCATGCCGATGGAGCCGGAGATGGTCGTCGCGGCCTCCTTGGAGGTCGTGCCGGTGATGCCCATCTCGGACTGCACGGTGTGGATGGCCTCGACCACGTCGGCGTAGCTGTCGATGGTGAGGTCGGCGGTCTTGCCCTGCGCCGCGCGCAGCTTGTTGGCGTCCGCGATGAGTCGCTCCATCTCGGACTTCGTGCCGCCGTAGCCCAGCTTCAGGTTGTCCAGCATCGTGTAGTTCTGCTTCGCGAAGCCCTGGTAGGCGTTCTGCACGTCCGACATGTTGGAGCCCATCTTGTTGACGTTGTCCGCCATGTCGCCCATAGCCGTGTTGGCGGACTCCGCCGCCTTCGCCACGTCGCCGCCGCACGAGCTCACGAGCGAGGCGGCGAAGCTCGTCGCCTGCTCCATGTACTGGTTGGCGCTCATGCCGCACGTCCTGTAGGCGTCCGCCGCGTAGCCCTGCAGCGTGCCCGATGCCGACCCGAAGAGCGTGTCCACGCCTCCGACCAGTTGTTCGTAGTCGGCATATGCGGAGACCGCCGCGCCGCCTATTGCGGTCACGGCGGTCGTGAGCGCGCCCATGCCAGCCGCGGCGACGGTACCCACGCCCCTTGCGACGGTGCCGAGCCCGCTCAGCAGCCCGCCCGAGCGCTTGACCCCGCCGTCCACGCCGGAGGTCATCGAGTCGCCGAATGACTTTCCGGCCTTGGAGCCCGTGTCGCCGAACTCCGAGCAGATCTTGCCCGCGAAGCCGTCCATGGACGGCATGAGCGTGATGCATGCCGAGCCTACGCTGGTAGCGCCCTTAGCCATCCCGTCCTCCTAATCCTAGAATCTCGTCGATTTCCGCCCTGTTCGCGAGGGCGTTGCGCTGGTGCCTCTTGAGATCCGCGAGCTGCCCGGGCGTCTTGAGCGGCTGCGGCTCCTGCGGCGGCCGGTGCTTCTTGTCGCTCAGCCCCCAAGCGAGGCTCCTGAGCTGGTGCTCGATGCGCCAGAGCATGTACGTCTCCTCGCTCCATTTGAGCTCCGGGTACATGCGGCGCGCACACCTCGACCCCTCGGGAAGCTGCTCCCACAGGAGGGCGGCGCGCCGGAGGTCGTCCGGTCCGCCCTCGAGCGGGAGGTCGATGCAGTAGTACTGGCGGAAGTCCGCTACGACTTCTGCGCGGTGCCCTTCGAGCTCGAGGACGAACCCTGGGAGTTTTTTGCCTTCGCCGCCTCGAATGCGGCCTGCATGAGCACGCCCGTGGACTCGACGGAGCCGCCGAGGCGCTCCATGTACTCCTCGTCATGTCCGGCAAACACGCGCTCGAATGCATCGAACATGCCGGCGGGCTCGGTCTCGCTCTTGGCGAACTGCTTGTTGGTCTTGTAGGAGGTGAGCTCGTCGTAGTCAGCGGTGAACTCCCCCTCGATGCCCGGGATGGTGAACGTGAGCTCGGTCATTACTTGCCCTCCGCGGTCTCGGCGGCCTTGGCGGCAGCGGTCTCAGTGGACTGGATGTAGTCGTAGCAGGTGTTGCCGTCATCGTCGGTGAGGTACTTGACCGTGAGGGCGCGCGCGGCGAGCTCGCCCACGGCGAGGGCGAGGTCGTCCAGCTCGGAAGACTGGGCGAGCGGCACGACCTTGCGCCAGCGGCGGCCGTCCTTGAGCACGAGCTCGAGCACGGCGGGCCACTTCTCCGTGGAGTCGCCGTTGTGCTTGACGGTGATCATGCCGCCCTCGTCCTTGACGTTGCCGGAGCCGTACATGACCTTGAGGGTCGCGGCCTTGATTTCGGCGAGCGTGAGCTGCGCGCTCTCGACGCGGGAGGTCTGCGGCGAGTCCATGAGGTCGCCGTTCATGTCCTTGATGTCCTCGGAGTCGGTGTCGAGCGTCTCGACGTAGCCGTCCTCGCTGATGTAGCCGAGGCATTTCCACGCCTCGGGCAGCGCGGTCTTGTAGTCGTTCGGCAGCGCCGTTCCGACGGGCGCCGTGAAGATGTAGCCGCCCTTGACTCCCTTGGCGCTGGAGACGTTGGCGACGTTGTTTTTGTTGCTTTCTGCCATGATTGCTCCTTATTCGCAGATGGTCAGGTTGATGTTCGTCTGGTATCTGGGAGTCCCCGTGTCGGGGTCGTCCCATCGGTACGTGCCGTCGGGCACGGCCGAGAACACGTTCGGCTCGTCCTCGATGGCGGCGCACGCCCGCTCGACGGCCTCGGCGATCTCGCGTGCGCGCCTTCGGGTCTTCGCCCACGACGTGGCGAGCACGCGCGGGGACTGGATGAACCGTGTCGCGCTCGTGGCGGCGAGGGTGACCTGGACGAACTCATCGGGTCTCTCGCGCGGAACGTCCGGCACGCACTTGATGCCGGTCGCGTGCATGAGGCGCTGGGCCACTATCCTCTCGATGTCCATCAGTCACCCCCGAAGATGAATTGCAGGCGGTTGTGTTTGTGCTCACTTGCGCGCGCGTGCTTGCTCGCCGCGTATATGAGTCGGCCCTTCGTGAGCTTTCCGCCGATGGTCTTGACCCCGTAGCCGTCCGCGCCGAACTTCTGCGGCAGCGATGCGTTGGCGGACGCGACCGCGGCGTCGGCCTTCTGGTCGAGAATGCCCTGCACCCCGCCGCCGTTCATGACCTCGGCGTATCCGCCGCGGTTCCACTTGAAGTTCTTGAACTTGACCTCGCACTTCGCCTTAGCCATCGGTTCGGGTCACCTCGCAGGTGAGGTCCCAGGGGCCGGGCGTATTGGCCGCGGTGTATCGCTTGGGGTCGCCGACCACCTTGTAGTCGGTGCCGCGCACCGTAACCGTCGCGTCCTTGAGGCCAACGTCCACGCCCTTCGGGAAGCAGAGCGTATAGGCGACCGTCACGCCGTTCGGGCGCGTAGAGTCGAGGTCGGCGGTCGCGCCGGGGCACACCACGACGTTGTCGACCGTCGTCTCGGTCACCGTCTCGCCGGTAGGCTCGCCCAGCTCGTCGAACGACTGGTCCGCATTGCGCACGGTCACGGTCTCTCCTGATATGAGGCAAATCATTCGGTCACCCCTCCCCTCTCCAGAGGCGTGAGCGCCCCGAGCGCCTGACCGGTGAGGCCGAGGCGCCTGAGGTCGCTCTTCCCGAGGTACATCTCGCCGAGAGCCGAGCCGTAGGTCACCGATGCGGTGTAGATTCCGGCCCCTTGGCTGTACTGCGTGGCGCCCGCCATCGCGGACGGTGCCGTGAGCACGCGGTTGACGAGCAGGCAGCACACGGCGGGGGCGGCGCGGTCGAATGCCGGGCACGCCCCCTCGGTGTACTCGCCGATTCGGTCCTCGAACGCCGCGAGCATCAGGTCGGATGCGTCCTGCAGCAGCACCCCGGTGCGCGCCGAGTCCGCGGGCTCGGCGTAGCGGGCCTTGTAGTCGTCCACGCTGGCGAGCGCGGCCATGGCTACTCGGCCTCCATGATTCCGGCGTCGACGAGGGCCTGGACGACCTTCGCGACGGTCGGGCTGGCGCCGGGGTTGGCGACCTTCTTGGGCACGGCAAGCGGCTTGCCGTCGGGCGAGACGAGCGCCACGTGCTGCGGGAGGATGCTGGACGCCTTGCCCGCGTCCTCCACGATGAACTTCTGGACTAGCTGAGCCATCTCGGTACCCCCTAGGCGCTCTTGAGGACGGCGAAGGCCCTGGGGTCGAGTACCGCGTAGGCCAGCACGGCCTCGGTGCGGTAGGCGATCTGGTTGTAGCCCTTCAGGTCCTGACCGGTGTTGTCGGGGTCGCCGTACTCGATGACCTCGGCGGTGATGTCGCGGACCATGCCCCACTTGATGGCGGAGAAGTCGCCCATGATGGCGGAGACCTTGGTCGGGGTCTTTGCGAGGCGGCCGTTCACGGTGCCGGACACGGAGGCGGGGATGCCGTCGAGGTTGCCCACGTTGAGGGACAGCGGCACCTCGGGGTACAGGCGCTGCCCGGTCGCGGGAACGCGCAGCTTGCGCAGCTCGGAGGCGAACTGGCGGCTCATGGCGATGCCGTTGATGCCGTAGTCGAGCAGGGCGTCGGAGAGGGAGTCGATGTCGTCGACCGGGGAGTCGGTCTTGGTGACGCTGTGGACGTCCTTGTCAGCGGTCAGGGCGGTGTAGCCCGTGAGGCCGAGGCCGGTCTTGGGGTTGATGGCGTGGTAGACGATGTAGTCGAGCGCGCGGCCCGCGGCGGCGGTCTGGTCGGCGATGATGTTGGAGATGATCTCCAGCTGGTTGTCCTCGTCGGCCCACTTCAGCTCGTCGGAGACGCGCGTGGTCGTGACGATCTTGGCGCGCTTTGCGACCACGGGGTCGGTGGAGATCTCGGAGCCGGACTTCTTGCCGCCCTCGGCGACGACCTCGGCCTCTGCGGTCGGGTTGAACACGAGGTAGGTCGTGTCCGCGAACTTCTGCGGGGTGCTGGGGGTCAGCGTGGCGATGGTGGAGGTGTCCTTCACCTTGCCGATGATGGTGGATACCACGCTGGACGGCAGCTTGATTTTCTGGGTGTCGTTTGCAGCCATTTCTATGCCTTTCTTCGGGTTTGGCTTACTTCAGGAGGCGCTTGGCGAAGTCTCGCAGCGCCTCGTCCCCGCCCTTGCCGCCCTTGTCGAAGCTGCCGGGCTTCTCCACTCGCGGCGCGGGCTTTGTCTTGAATGCGGCGAGCATCTTGTCGCACCATGCGGCCATGCTCTCCTCGTCCTCGCCGACGATGAGCTCGGCGGGGACTCCCTTCTCCTGCGCGACCTTGGCGGCGGTCTTGGCTCGCGCCTCGGCCTTCTCCTTGGCGTCGAGTCGCTTCTCGAGCTCCGCGACCTTCTCGTCGGCGGTTTTCTTCGCCTGATTGGCCTCGTCGAGTGCGCTTGCCGCGCTCTTGTTGGCCTTGGCCTGCTTCTCCCACTTGCGGGAGTGCGCCTTCTCGGCCTCGTAGAGCGCCTTGTAGTCAGGCTCCTCTGTCTCGGTCGTCTCGTCGACCTCGGCGGTAGCGGCCTGTTCCTCTGCCATGTCGCGTCCTTTCCCGGACCGTGCGGCCCGTTGGGCAGGCCGTGCGGCCAAACCCGGTAGATGTGCGTTTCGGGGCCGTGCGGCCCCTGTCCCGGGAAGTGTCCGACAGGCGTGAGATTTGACTTGTTTGGCATTTTTCGGCATCAAAACCACCCCTAAAAGGGGTGGTTTGCTCTTAGGGTATAACCCTTGGATTTCCGGCACGCGTCTAAAGGCGCCGGCCCTCACGGGGTTCGGGCCGCACTGCAGATTGACCCGTGGCGGGCCGGTCAAACCGGCGCTATTTACGCCCCGGCCCCCTGCCGAAGGGGTCCTCGTACTCCTTGACGCTCAGCCGGTCGAGCGCGATGTCGGCCTTCTCCTGCTCCCGGATGTACTTCGCGATCGTGGCCTCGTTCAGGCCGACCGTGGACACGTAGTAGCCCTCGGCCCAGAACTTCCTGTTGCCGAACTTGTACTTCATGTTCGCGTGCTTGTCGAATACCATCAGCGAGCTCTTCCCCTTCAGGTAGCCCATCACGCTCGATACGCTGTACTTCGGCGGTATCGCCAGCAGCATGTGGACGTGGTCAGGCATCAGGTGCCCCTCGATGATCTCTATCCCCTTGTACTGGCAGAGCTTCCTGAAGATCTCCCCAAGGTCGGACCTTATTTGGTTGTAGATGACTTTGCGCCTATACTTCGGCGTGAACACGACGTGGTACTTGCACATCCACTTCGTGTGCGACAGGCTGTAGGCCTTCTGGGCCATACGCCACCACCGCCCTCTCGACTCGGATTCCTTGCGGCCTGAACAATCGCAAGTGTCCGGCGAGGGGGCGGCTTTGCTGCTGTCGTTAGTCTGTTGGCGTTATGTCTTCGGCCTCGAAGAACTCGTCGTCATACTTATCCGGACCGTCTGGCGTCTCGAACTCGACCAGACAGTCACCGTTCTCGAATATCTCGATGATGTGTCCCCTGCGGCCATCCGGAACGATGACCTCGTCGTACTCCCTCATGACCGCCTCCCTATTCATCGACAAATATCGTCGTCAGTCTCATCTTAGCCGCTCCGTCTTCCTTTATCCAGCCGACCTTCACGTCGGCGCTCTTCCCGTCCTTGCCCGCCATCCTCATCCTCGTGGTGTACCTGTCCCCGTGAGGGGTCGAGTCCCTGTACTCGGGAGGGTTCGATGCGACGTGCTCATACACCAGCGCCCCGACGACCGCGGCGTCCCTATCGGTATATCCGAGATAGCCCTCGAAGGCCCTCGCCTTGTTCGCGTCGCCGTTCTGCGATAGCGCATACCTCTCGAGTTTGGGCGCGGCTATGCTGTGCGTCTCGACGGAGCTCAGGACCTTCTCATAGTCGATGTGCTTGTCCGCATACGCTATCTTCAGCACCCTCCTGTCGAACTCCGAGACCGGCTTCCCGTCCGCACCCCTCATTTCGTCGATCTGCTTGAACTTATCCCACCTGTCGAGCAGCTCGTCAGGGTCGTATCCCTCGACCTTTGTCTCGCGGCCCCTCTTGTCGAACTGCGGCACGACCTTGCAGCGGCAGTGCGCGTGGAAGTGGCTCCCCTCGCCGGCGGTCTTTGCGCTCTTGTAGACGAAGCCCCTGCTGGCGAGCATGATACAGAAGGTGCACGTCTCGCCGCCCATCGGCACGCGCGCGTAGCGCAGGCCGTCGCGCTTGGCGTTCCTGCGCATGGTCTCGTTGGCGCGGCGGGACACCTGGTCCGTCGCCTTGGCGGCGACAGCCGATGCAAACTCCTCGCCCTTGCCCGCGATGTACTTGCCCGCCTGGTAGCGCACCTCCTTCTCGATGTAGCCCGTCACGTCCGAGGTGTCGAGGATGGCTGGGGGCAGCTTCGCCCCAGACGCCTCGGCCATCTCGTCGTAGAGGTCGGCGGCGCAGGTCGACGCCGCGTCCCCGTAGACCGAGACGGCATATGAGACGGACTCGATTGTGAAATCGCGCACCCTCTCGACGGATGCGCCGGGAAACCTCTTCATGAATTGGGTCACGCGCCTGTACACAGTGTCGTAGGCGGCGTCGCCCAGCTTCTGGATGCGCGCGTCGTACTCACTGAGCGCCTGCCTGGTCAGTACCATCCTCGCCTCCGCCCACCATGGCGTTGACGATCTGGCGCGCCTCCGACTTGCGGGCGTCCGACTCGATGCGCTGGATCTGCTCGTCCGTGTAGTCGAGCATCTCGTAGGCCACCGTGGAGTTGGCGAGCTTGGGGAGCGCCTGCACCTGCTTGAGCAGCGCATCGGACAGGCTCACCGTGGACGGGTACGCCGGGGACAGGAATCGCGGGTTGATCTCATGCCCCGCGTCGCGCTCGGTGGCGAAGTCGGTGCCGTTCGCCACGGCGAGCGCCATGTAGGCCACGTTGCGCAGCGCCGTGCCGTTGTCGCGGTTGAGGTTCTTGGCGTCGATGACAAGAGGCTCGAGGGACGCAGCGATGGCGTCCGAGGAGGACGGGTTGTCGTTGGACACTCCGAAGAAGCTCACCGGCACGTTGGTCACGGCGGACATCTGGCAGGCGAGCTGGCGCAGGTACTCGGTGAGCGGGGCCATCTGCAGCTGCGCGGACTGCCAGACCGTCGGCTTGTCGCCGTCCGGGTCTTTCGTTATCTCGTTGACCGCACCCATCGAGGCGTCGTACTTGTTGCCGTCGTTGAGCATCTTCTTGTAGGTGCCCAGGAGCCACGTCTGCGGCAGGGTCGCGGCCTCGGCGGCGACCTCCATGCGGGCGCGCTGGCGGATCGCGTCGTCGGTGATGCTCATCACGGAGCGGCTGATGCGCGAGGTGCCGAAGGGGCGCTCGAGCGTCGCGCCGTGGGCCATCGGCTCCATGAGGCAGCGCCCCATCGAGTGCTCGCGGTACTCGGCTACCCACGAGCCGCCGTCGCGCGTGAGCACCACGAGGCTGTCGTCGGTGAGCAGGTGCACCACGGTCGGCACGCGCTCGGCGTCGCCGGGCATCTTCTTGGACTCCGCCACGACGAGGCCCGCCCTGATGGCCTTGCGGGCGTCGTCCCACAGGGCCGCCGCCGCGGTGGCGGGGTACGCCGAGATGACCGGGTAGCCGCCGCCGTCCGTCACGGTCCAGAAGCCGCAGCAGTGCTTCAGCTCGCCGATGAGGTTCTTACGGTAGAGGCGCTCCAGCTGGTTCGACTCGCAGATGGCGCGGAGGGCCTTGCCCGTCTGCTCGTCTGCGCACGTGTAACCGTTGAAGATGGAGCGGTCCGCCAGTGCGTGCACGGCCTTGCGGGGCCAGTCCACGCGCGGGTTGATCTTCTTGGCGAGGCTCGCCGGCATGGCGATGCCGAGGTCCTTCACCGACACGTGCCCGAGGTAGTAGTCCTCGCGCTCGAGGTTGCTTGTGCGGTGCTCGCGCCAGACGGTCATGAGCTCGCGGACGAGCGCCGCGTCGCCCGGCTCCAAGCCTGCGGCGGATGCTACCTGCCCCGCCAGTTCCATATTCACTGCTGCCATCAGAAGCTGGCCTCCTGTTCCCTTCGCGGGTCTCGTTTCGTGGTTCTCGCCGCCCATAGGGCGAGGGATGCGGACTCGATGGGGGCTGCGATGGAGTCGGGGCCGTCCGCGAAGCCCCAGCCGTCCCTGCCGATGTCGCGCTTGAGCGACTTGCGCGCCGAGTCGTCGAGCGCCGGCGACTCGATGTGCGACAGCGTGCCCGAGTCGACCTCGTCCTTGAGCATCGACGCCGCAGCCTGCACGATTGCGGGCGTGCCCATCACGAGCGCGCACTTGCTGAAGCCGCCGTCGAGCATCCGCCGCTTGAGCGCGTCCGCTCCGGACTTGCCGTCGATGCAGGCGCACGCGATCTCATCTCGGTTGCGCAGGAGCATGTCCGAGATCGCGACCGTTCCGCCCGAAGCGCCCATCACGTCGTACAGCTCGACGTAGGACGGTCCGTCCCTGTCGGCGAGCGCCCAGGACACCGCGGCGTTGGAGCCGTCTGCGGAGAACTTCACGCCGAAGGCGAGCTTTCCGTCAGTGGGCGCTGAGTCGCGTCGGCACCCGTCCCACTTCTTGGAGGACAGGGCGTAGAGGAGCGAGCCTCCCGTCTTCGCCCACCACCCGAGGCGCTCGCGCGCGAACACGTCGGGCTGCATCTGCTCGGACTCGCCCTTGACGGCCTCGTAGTTGAGCACGGTGCCCATGGACGGGTTGTACTCGTACCAGCGGGACTTGTCGTGGACGTCGCCTATCTCGTCCGCGCCCCACTCGATCCACGCCATCTCGGACTCGCCGTCGTGCACGTCGTCGTGGAGGTCGCGGAACACCGTGCCGACGTTGTCGGGGCCTGGCGGCGTTCCGAGGTAGATGGTCTGCGGGTTGTGCATCGCGCTCGCCGAGATTGCCGGCAGGGACGCCGCCTGCTGCGTGTCCGTGAGCTCCTGCGCCTCGTCGTAGATGAGCACGTCGTAGGTCTTGCCTCGAGCCAGCGAGTTGGTGCGGGTGGTGAAGCGGATGAGGCCGCCGTTCTTGAGGCTGATGGCCTGCTGCCCGTTCGTCTTGCGCACGGCGAGCAGGAGGTCATGCAGCTCGGTCTCGTCCTCGTCCTCGAACGGCTGGGACAGCTCCTTGAACATCTGGTCGGAGGTGTCGCCGTGCTGGCAGGTGTACAGGATCTTCTCGCCGTTGAGCGCGCCGTAGAAGCAGCGGGCTCGAACCACCCAGCTCTTTCCGTTCTGGCGCGGGATGGAGATGCCCAGCGTGCGCAGCAGGTACTTGTCGCGCGCGTCGCGGGCCAGCATCGCGTCGAGCAGGTGCGGCTGCCACGGCAGCGGGTCGCCGAAGTAGGCGGTCGCGAGCTCGCAGGCCATCTCGCCGTCGCCGCTGAGGTCCTCAGGGACGTTAGCCTCGTATGTCGGCGTCTGCCTGGGCTCCATCAGGCACCCGCCGCCTTGGCCTTGCGCTCGCGGTCGGCGAACATCAGGCTCAGCACCCTAGCGCCGTCGCTCTGCGGACGCGCCTGCTGCACCTGGATGGGCACCGCCTTGCGCGACAGTCCGAGCAGCTCGTTGAGCGCGCGTATCTCGGCGGTCGCCTGCTTGAGCACGGACACGGCGGGGTGCGGGCGCTCCATGATAGCGTGCCGCCCGTTCTTCGCCTTGATGGGCTTGTAGCCGACGGGGTCGAGCACCTTCACGGACTTGCCCCTGCTCATCGCGTCCTCCGCGGCCTTAGCCACGGCGTGCCAGTAGCACAGCAGCGCGAGGTTCGGCGCGTCCTCGTCGGAGAAGCGCCCCGATGCGGTGACGCTCGCCCAGATCTGCGATTGATAGTCGTCGGCTGCGACCGATTCCGGCATCTCCAGCATCCCGGCCTCCTTTCTCATGCCCGCATTGTGCGATGCGGATGAGATTCGCGGCCTACCCCCGCCCTGGGGTCATGGGGCGGGGGGAAATCGGTCCTGTGGCGTGCGGGTGTCCGTGCGCCCCCGGGGAGGGGCGATGCCCCCGCCATCGGCGGCTCAGCGCCCCGGAAAAGCAGTGGGGCGCAGCCGAGCAAACGACCGCGCATCCAGTTAGGCTTTTCAGCCCCGTCTATTCAGTCGTCTCAAGTCTTCAGAACAGCCTCGTGCGCCTTATCTCGACGGGCCTCGCGTCGCCCGGCATGTGCTTGCCCTTCCTCTGGTTGCAGATGCGGTGCGCCGCGTCGAGGTTCGCGTAGTCCAGCACCGCGCCGCCCCTCGCCCTCGGCACAACGTGGTCGGCCTCGAAGCTCCACGGCGTGCCGGGCGGCAGGCTGTAGTCTATGGGCTGTCCGCATATGTGGCACGGCCTGCCCTCGGCGCGGAGCCTCGCCTTGAGCTTGCGCTCGGCGTTGCCGTTGGAGCTCCACGTCATGCCAGGCGCTTCCTCGCGAGGTAGTCCTTCTTCACCGACAGGGTCGGGGTCTCGTCGGTGCTTCCTATCTTGATGGTGAGCGTTATGGGAGGCAGCACGAATCTCTCGTCGATGTCTCCCGCAACGTCGTCCGCCATGGACTCAAGCAGGGCAGCGGCGTCGCGGAGCTGTTGCGCAACCCTCTCGCCGGCGCTCATGCGACCAGCCCCGCGAGCACCCGCCAGCACCACACGACGGCGGCGACACACAGCAGCACGAGCGCGGCCATGATGAGGCACCCGATGAGCTTGCCGGCCAGCCTTACGATCCAGTCCATTCAATCCTCCAATCTCACCCGCACGCCATGCGCACGAGAACGGTCAGAACCACGGCGAGCGCCCATGCGGACCTCGCCGACCAAGCCAGCAGCGCGGTAAGCGCCGCCAGCGGCATCAGCCACAGAACATGTCGCACGCCGCCTCCTGCATGTCCCTCATATGGTCCGCTATCCACGGGAGCGCCCAGTAGGCGACGTCGCCCGGCTCCGCGTCCGCCCCGTCGAACTTCTCCCGGAAGGCGTCGTCGAACTCTATCTCGCAGATGCCGTAGTCGCAGCAGCACTCGTACATCTTGGTGCACTCGGCGCAGGTCGGGCCGCGCTCCCCGAAGCGCCTGTCGATTGCCGCGTCGGTGCATCCGTCCGGGAGGTTGTAGCCCGGATCACAGCTTGCCCCCAAGGCGAATCACCTCCTCGCGGTACATCTCGTACCGTTCGATGAACCTGCGCGGGTTCTCCGCGATGACGTCGAGAACCTCAACGAGCGCCATCTTGCCCAAGGGGCGCTCGCCGTCCGTGAGCTCGCTGTCAGGCACGTCGATGATGTGGCGCTCGATTATCTCGAATCTCATCTCTCCACCTTCTTCCTCACGACGTCGCGCGGGTCTTCGCCCATCGCCTCCGCCAGATTGAGCAGCAGGTTCATCTTCACTTCCCTGCCGTTGCTGATGGCATGGCTCAGGCTGCTGAGGTTCACCCCGGCGGCGCGCGCCAGCTGCTTCAGCGGGACGTGGTTGTCGATACGCCAATGGGCGATCTTGTCGGCGTCCAGAACGTACTCGGTCGCCATCACCTGCACCTCCCCTCGCGCTTGAGCGTCTCCACGTTGCGGCGGGACCTCTTGAGCGCGCGAATCCGGGCGCGCCTCCATTTCGGGTCGAGCCTCTTGCAGAGCGCCCTCGCCTCGCGCCTCACGCCGCGCAGCACGGGCACGAGGGCCTCGTTGAAGCTCGCCACCGCGTTGGCCATGATGGCGGCCGCGGCCCTCGCGGCGGGGCCATCCGGTCTCCACAGGTCGACGGACGGCGACGGCGCCGGCCTCATCTCGTCAGCCATGCCGCACCTTCCTCCCGCACTGCGGGCAATAGTTCCAGACGCCGCTCACGCGGTAGTGCTCCTCGTCCTCGACCTTGCAGCCGCAGACCGAGCACAGGAAGCCGTTGTCGCACGAGTCCTGGACGCTCCCGTCGTAGACGTTCTCGCACTCGCCGCGGTCGACGAGGTCGGCGAGATAGTCGAATACGTTGCCCTCCGTATAGCCGACGCACTCGAGCACGCGCTCGAAGATGTCGAATATGAACGGCTCGAGGACGGTCCTCGGCAGGCTGTTGAAGAAGCCCCTCGACCCGCGCAGGCTCGCCGCCGCCTCGCGGCGCTTTTCATCGGTAATCATTCGTCCACCTTGGATATGGCCAGCGCCACGTATTTCTGGGCAAGGCCCTCGAAGTCGTCGAGGATGTAGTCGATTCGGTAGACTTCACCGTTGAGCGGATGCCTGGCTGCTTCCCCGACGGCGTAGCCTTCGTTCGTGAGAACGTCGAATACGATCTCATCGCCGACCTTGTAACCCCGGTCGTTCTTGCGAATCTCGAACGTCTTGGTGCCGTTCAGGACGGCGTCGGCGTATTGCTCTTGAATCTTGAGCCTGTGAGTCGCCATCAGGCCTCACCCCTCAGCTTGCGGATGCGGGATACGATGTCCTCAATCACTTTCGGAGAGCAACCAGTTGTTATATTGCTGAGAGAACAACTTTGACAGGTTCCATCCTTGCTGAAGTACGTGCAAGCGGTGCCTTCTGCGACGCATTTGTCCAAGTCCTCTTCCAGCTTCTCCCAGCTGTCGGGTTCGGTGAGGTACATGAGCTCGGCGTCGAGTTTCCTGCCCGCGTCCGTGACCGCGCGCCAGCAGTTCCCCCACTCTTTCTCGAGGTCGGAATCGACCGTGTACACCCAGTACACGATGTTTCGGGCCGTGCCGCCGCTGCCGTACAGCACCTTGGTATCTAGCGGAATCTCTCGACCGTCGGCATCCTTTGGCAGTTGAATCATCATTCCTCCTTATCTGGCGTTATACGCCCTCCATCCCGATCTGCTCGCACCACTGGTTGGCCATCGCCTTTGCGATGCCCGGGAACGTGCGGCTGCGAACCTTGGCGCGTTCGTGTGGCGGCAGATGCCAGGCGTCCGCGTACCATGCCGGCATGGAGTTGCCTGACTTGAAGACCTTGCGCGGCTCAGGCTCGACCTCATCAGTCGGCTTGAGCGGCTCGAGCCCCTTCAGCCACAGGCACGTCTTCTTTTCGAACGGGTCGCCGAACATGTACGGCTGCACGATTTGGTCCGGTTTGCGCCATCTTGTGCTCATACAGCCGACGGGGTTCTCGATTGCGACGTGCGGCGCATCGCACTTGGCGAACGCCATGAAGAACTCGACGGCGGCCTCACGGTTAGCCTTGCGCTCGCGCGCTCTGTCGCCGTACTTCCCCTCGTCGAACCAGCGGTTGCCGGTGACGGTGAGATACGTGCATGGCGGGTGCGCGATCACCAGGTCCCACCTGAGCTTGAGCATCTGGAGAGCGTCGACGTTGAGGTGCATGAGGTCGTGACCCCCCCCCGCTTCCTCAAGGTCGCAGCTGTAAGCCTCGTGCCCCATCTTCCGGAACTCAAGCGCCACGCGCTGCGACTCCTCGCAGGCGATAAGAACTCGCATCTACGCCACCCTCTTCCTGACAACGGCCACGTCGCACATGCCCTCGAGGTAGCCGACGGCCCTCGCCGCGGCCATGTCTTGCTCGCGGCCGAGCTCATCCCATCCGCTCATCGCGACTCCCAGTAGTTGCACCTGGCGAGCCCCTGCGTGCGGTGCACGAACTCCGGGCGCCGCCCGCACTCGTACTCGGTGCGCTCCACGCCGTGGACGGTGCGCAGCACCGTCGCGCAGCAGTGCAGACAGTTCTCACAGCGCTCCTCCCGGAGTCCGTCCGCATAGATGTCCGGCCTCTCGTTCCCCGTCATCTGTATCCCCTCTTCCCGTACCTTCCGTCGTTCACCATGTTCCTTACGTGGCGCCGCATGTCCTGCGCCGCCTGGTCTCCCTCGGGCGGCAGCTTCCGCCCGCTCGCGCACTCGACGCAGTGGACGCGCCAGCCGCCGCGGTAGCGCTCGAAGTGCCCGAACCCGGGAGGCGTCCACCTGCCACACTCGCGGCAGTAGCCGCCGTAGACGTTCCTAGCCATTCCCCTGCTCCTTCCTGTACTTGCCGCCCATCACCGGCACCTCCCGATGCTCTTCAGGTACAGGTTGTTGCGGCGCGAGCGGGCGAGTGCGCGACGGCGGCGGCGCTGCCACTTCGGGTCGAGCGCCTTCGCGAGCTTCCTCATGAGACGGCGGGCGTCTCGGAACACGCGCGAGATGCTCTCCCACAGCATCTCGGCGACGGCCTTCGCGGCATCGCAGATTGCCTCCAGCAACCGCGTCGCCGCCCAGCTAAGCGTCCCGGGGTATGGCGTCTCGGACGTCTCGCCGGTCTTCTTCTCGTCGGTCATCGGTATTCCTTCCATTCGGTTCCTATTCGCATTCATAGACATCGCGGGCCATTGATTCCGCGAGCGCGCGCATGTCGGTCACCTCGGCG
Organism: uncultured Collinsella sp.; assembly: GCA_937982065.1. Classification (GTDB taxonomy): domain Bacteria; phylum Actinomycetota; class Coriobacteriia; order Coriobacteriales; family Coriobacteriaceae; genus Collinsella. The sequence continues at coordinate 22,315 of CALJMO010000053.1, read as the reverse complement.
CACTCCGCGCCGAAGAACATGCCCAGCTCGCCCCTCTTGTGCCTGTCGCACCGGTACGCCCGGCAGATCTCGGGCCTCGCGGCGTAGACCGCGCACTCGCGCCCGTCCGTTAGGTACGGGCACAGCAGGTCGTACTCCGCCCTGGGCTCGGCGGGCTCGATTCCGTTCCGGCGCACGTACACCTCGAGGCGCACCCGGTCGAACGGGCTCACGGGCAGGAAGCGCGAGCAGCACTCGCCGCAGCCCCTGCAGTCGCCCGAGTACAGGTCGGTCACGTCGTCGCTCTGGAGCCCGGCGTGGATGGCCGCGGCGATGGCCTTCTCGTCATTCATCGGCCCGCCCTGCCGCTCCTGTCGGGCACGGCGGCCTCTACTCGGCACTCTTGGCCACCTTCTTGTCGTAGATCTTCTTGAGGTCCCGGCGCATGAACCGGGTGAACTCCTCCTCGCCGACGCCGTCCGCCAGCGCCACATATCGCATCGCATCGTGGCACCATTCGTCGAAGTCGAGCAGCCTTCCGCTGAACGCGCTCTTGACGTCCGTGACCTCGGCGTAGGTGAAGCGGGTCAGCATCTCCTCGCGCATGACCTTGTCGGCCAGCGCCTCGATGGGCGTCTTGGGGCGGTTGATAATCCGGCTGTAGCCGTTCGCCCTCTTTGTCATAGCGTCGAGCTGCTTGAACAGCTTGTTGTTCTCGGCCGCGAGGCGCTCGTTGCGGCGCTGCTCGTAGTCAAGCTCGGCGAGCACGTACTGCTCGCAGTTGGTGATCTCCATCGTCATTTCACCTCTCGGATGATCTCGTTTCCGTAACGGTCGGTGATGGCCCAGTAACCGAACATGTAGAGGTCGGGGCTGTGCGGCGGGTACTCCCTGAGCATCGTGCCGGACCACCATGCCTCCTCGGCCGCCCCGGTGCGCCATACCCACTCGGCCCTGAGGCCGCCGTCGTGGAACTTCCCGTGGCACCCGGTCGTGCCGGAGCCGCACAGGGCGAACAGCGGGCTGCGCAGCTCCCACACCCCGTTGGGCGTGACGAGCCTGAACGTCTTTCCCCACGACCTGCGGGCGACGTGGTGGCAGTTGGAGGCGCGCCTGCCGCACACCGCGCACCGGGCCTGCGTCGGCTCGTATGCCGTGTCGTGCGTGTACCGCGCCCCGAGGTGGGGCTTGCCGTACAGCTCGGCGCGCTCCTTCGGCCATCCCCTCAGCAGGCCCGCGTCGAGGATCATGAGAGCCTCCTCTCGCACGCGGCGCGGGCGGCCAGCAGCCTCTGCGCGTCCTGGTACAGCCCGAACCGGTCCCTGCTCGCGGTCGTGCCCCGCGGGGCCTCGACCTTGGCCGGGTCGATGCCCGGGTGCTCGGACGCCCACCGGCGCTCCTGCTCGGCCAGCGCCTCCTCGGGCGTCCTGGTCGGCCTGAACGTCGCGGCCTCGACCTCCGAGGCGGTGGGCTTGCCCCTCGCCCGGTCGTCGGCGTCGATACGCTTCTGGCGCCTTGACCAGTCGAGCGCCAGGGCGCCCCAGTTGCTAACCGGCTGGCCGTTGCTCTTGACCCAGCCCTGCGACTCGAAAAAGGCCCAGAAGGCGTCCGGGTCGCCGCTCAGGCAGTTGGCGCCGAAGTACCCGCGGGCCTCCTCCAGCGACGGCGGCTCGAACTCGGGCGGCGCGGCGGGGGCATCGCCCCCATCACAGGCCAGTTCAGTACAATCCAGTTCAGGACAGGACAGGCTAGGGTAGGTTAGGTTAGGGTTTTCACTTTCCGAAACCTGCGTTTCTGGTTTGTCTGAAACTGGTTTCACGTTTGGAAAACCTAGGTTTTCACTTTCGGAAACCTCTGTTTCGGGTTTGTCTGAAACTGGTTTCTTGCGCGGGCGGCCGCCCTTGCCGCCCCTGCCGCGCGCGTCCTTGGAGTTGTCGATGGCGTTCTTCATCGCCTTGAAGACGCGGCGGAGGTGCTTCGGGAGGTCGGGTTCGACTCCGTGCAGGCCGTACATCATGATCGCGTCGGCGAGCACCGCGCGGTCGCGCATGTCCTCTGGGTCACTCTCGTCGAAGTCGTCGTAGACCTCGGCGAAGCTGTCGAACACGGTGAATGCCATCAGAACCACCCCCAGAGAAGCGAAGAGAAGAACAGGAAACCCGCGGAGAAGGAGGCGGCGAACAGGGCCGCCTCCCAGTGGTCGCGGATGATGTCGGGTACGCGCCCCATCAGAACGGGATGTCCTCGTCGTACACGTCCAGCTGCTGCTGGGCGGGCGCGGGCTGCGGCGCGGCCTGCGGGGCCTGCTGTGGCCGCTGCGGTGCCGCCTGCGGGGCCTGCTGGTAGGCCTGCTGGGCGCTCCATTGCGGCGCGGGCTGCTGGCGCGCCGGCTGCGGCGCGGCCTGCGGGGCCTGCTGTGGCCGCTGCGGTGCCGCCTGCGGGGCCTGCTGGTAGGCCTGCTGGGCGCTCCATTGCGGCGCGGGCTGCTGGCGCGCCGGCTGCGGGGCATATGCCTGCGGGGCGGGCTGCGGCGGGTACGCCTGCTGCTGGTATCCCTGCGGCGCGCACTGCTGCGGGGCCTGCTGGCCGTTGGGGTTCTGGCTCATGAGCACGACCTCGTCGGGGATGATCTCGACCTTCGAGCGCCTGCCGCCCCCGTTCTTGTCCTCCCAGGAGCTGTAGCGCAGCTTCCCCTCGATGGCGACCTTCATGCCCTTGCGCAGGATGCGCGAGAGCGCCTCGGCGCGGTTGCCGAACATGGTGCAGTCGATGAAGTTGGGGTAGTCCTCCCACTCCCCCGTCTGCTGGTTGCGGCGGCGGTCGTTGACGGCCACGCCGAAGCCCAGCACCTGCGTGCCGCCCGGCGTGGCGCGCAGCTCGGGGTCGCGGGTCAGGTTGCCGGACACGACCACTCTGTTGATGCTCATCTGTATGTCTCCTCTCCGCCGCTCGTCCATGTCCTCTGGATGTCGGCGTCCACTGTCTTGATTCGCAGCTTGAGGGCCATGATCGCCTCGGAGGATGCCTTGTAGAGCGCCTCCGCGCAGTCGCGCAGCTGCTTCTTCTCGGCTATCTCCTCCCGACCCCGGCACAGGTCGCCGATGATGGTCACCGGCGTGCCCTTGGAGCGCTCCTCGAGGATGGCGATGCGCAGCGCCCTGCGGTAGTCCGCCTCGTTCTCGGCGTACTGTTGGCCCGTCCGCCTGAGCGTGTCCGGCTCCGCCATGAGGCGCCCGAACATCTCCTCGCGCTGCGCGTACATGTCCTGCATGGCCTACACGACCCTCCACGTCGGAGTGGCGCAGCAACCGGGATGCTTCTTGAACTCCTCGTACTGCCTTTTCGACTCGAAGGTGTAGGCCGTGCCGCAGGCCTTGCACTTCGCCGTGAAGCCGCCGCTCTCGGGCGGCTCCTTCTCGGGCTTGTCCGACAGCGCGTCCGGGTCGCTCTGCCCGTCGATGACGAACAGGCCGCTCAGCGCGTACTTGCGCGCGTAGCTCGACGCCATCCCGGTCACCTGCGCGTCGTCGGAGCCGCTCTTGTGCTCCGCCTCGCGGGCGTAGGCCTTGAACTCCTTCTTCTCGCCGTGCCCGTCCACGAAGAACAGGGTGCACGTGGCCTCGACGTAGTAGCGCTCGCCCACCTTGCAGATGTTGTCGTGGAGCGTGAACGCCACGCCGGCCTCCTTGCAGGGCTCCTTGAGCGCTGCGACGATGTCCTCGAACGAGCGGTAGCTGAACTTCGCGAAGGCGTTGTAGCGCGCCTTGGGGACGGTCACGGATCGCTGCACCTTGGCTATCGCCTGGGAGAGCGTCATCTTCTCCTCATCCATCTAGCACACCCCCTTGCACCTGATGGTGCCGGTGATTCCGCGCTCGCGCAGCGCCGCGGCGAGCTGCTCCATCTGCGAGCGCGTGGCGGACGGGATCTCGACCGTCCACGCGCAGGACGGCTCGGGGCGCGCCGCGACGGCGGGTTCCGCCCGGCGCCTCGGCGCGGGACGCGGCGCGGGCTTGGACTCGACCGCCTCGCGCATGGCGGCGATGCGGGCGTCCTCCTCGTCGGCGGCGCGGGCCGCGTTGAGCGCCGAGCCGAGGTCAAGCGTGCGGAACAGCTCGCGCTCGGCGACCTCGTAGTGGGCCATGGAGTCGCGCTGCGCCTTGAGCGTGTCCCAGTCGCGCGCGACGGCGGAGACCTTCTCCTCGAGGGCCTTCTTCGCCTTGACCTCGCCGAAGGACTTGTTGAGCCACTTGTCGTCGTGCAGGCGCTCGTAGGGCACGACCGGCGCGAGGAGCTCGGCGAACTCCCTGTAGTGGGCCTCGAGCGCGGCCCTCGCGCCCGCCCTGCGCCTCTCCTCCGCCTCGTCGAGCTGCGCCTTGATGCCGTCCGACGCGCCGTCGATGATGGACGTGATCTCCTTGCAGCGCTTCTCGAAGGCGGCGAGCGGCTTGTTGTACTCGCGCTTCACGGCCTTTCGGCGCTCCTCTATCTCGGACTTGAGCCCGTTGAGGTAGGAGCGGTCGTTCTTGGCCTCCTTGATCTTGTCGGCCTTGGTGAGGTCGTAGGTCGCGCCCTCATAGAGCTCGACGGTCTTGCGCACGCGCTTCTCGAGGGCGTCGAAGTTCGCCTCGATGGACGAGGGCGCGTAGGTCACGATGAGCGACGACGCCTCCTGCTCCTCGACGACCTCCGCCACGACCTCCTCGGCCTTACTCTCCCCTGCCATTACCTGACCTCCTCGTTGAGCATCTTGTTGTACTTCCTCTCGGTTATCGCCTCGTCGATGACCGCCGCGTGCCCGACGATCCACTTGGAGAGCCTCTCGCGCGCGTCCAAGAACCTGTCGAACGCCTCGTCGGACTTGGTTATGCCATAGATGGTGAACATCGCCTGCTCCTCCGTGGCGAGCTCGGCCAGCTCGGCGAGCATCCCCTTGTAGTCCGCCATCACTCGGTCACCTCCCCGTCGTGGCTCACGAACAGGATCTGGGGCTGCTTGCTCTGGATGGACAGCCAGACCTCCTCGCCGCTCTTGCGGATGGCCTCGAACGCCACGCTGTCCTCCGTGTCGACCTCGAACTGCAGGACGGCGACGCCGCCCTTAACGGTGGCCTGCTTGAACTTGGCCTCGATCTCCACCGGGATGTTTGTGCTCTCCATTGCTATTCCTCCCTGCCTGCGCCCGCGAGCATCGCCGCGAACGTCTCCAATGTCATGGTCACGAACTGCTCGCCGGGGATGGCGGTCCCGCGGCGCTTCCAGACGACCACGCCGTATTCGGCCCCGCGGTTCCTGCGCTCGGTCTCCGCCTCGCGCAGCCACTTGGGCAGCTCGTGCCTTCCCTGGTAGTCCTTGCACTCGATCGCGATGCCCCGCCCGGCCATCGACACGCCGCGGATGTCTCCCGTGTCGTGCGAGCCGGTCTTGACCTGCCTGTCGATGTCGCTCCCCAGCCTCCCGGCGAGGTAGTCGGCGACCAGTCGCTCGAACTTCGTGCCCGCGTCCCTCGCGGTCCTCCTGCTCCTACTCATCGACAAAACCGTCCGATTTCGAGCGGTGCTTGTTGAATGCGTGCCTCAGGTGCGGGTAGCGCGCCTCCATGATGCGGGCGAGGCTCGGCGCGAGGCTGTTCTTCACGCCGACGTGCAGCTCGTTGCGCACCATGTGGATGAGGTAGTTGATCGACACGTAGCCCTTGCGGTTGAGGCGGGTGGCCTGCTCGACCATGAAGTCCCACGCCCGCGGGTGCTCGCCTATCCATGCGCGCGCGTCCGCCATGTCCTGCTCGCCGTCCGCGCCGAGGCCGAATATCTCGAGCTGGCTGCTCATCGGCTTCTGGCGGTATCTCTCGTCGTTACGCATTGACGGCCCCCGCAGCGCATGCGGCCTTGGCCGCCTGGACCGCGCCGTCCATCGTCGGGAGGACGAAGACGGTCAGGACCGCCGCGAACAGTACCGCGGCGGCGATGAAGCCGACCATGGCCCCCGCCCTGAACGCATCGGAGTCGAGCTGCTCGCGGACGGTCGGTCGGTATGGCTTGGGTGCTATGATGGTCTGAGCCTCTTGTCTGGGGCTGTTTCGGCGAGTGCTCACAAGTTGGTAGCTGGGGGCGCTCGCTTCTTTGTATGTGTACATCTTGTGTTCCCTTCTGATGTTTCCGCAGGTAGATGCAGGTGTGGCTTTTAGGGTGGCTATTTTGAGACTTTTTTGGCGCGGCTCTTGGCGCTGTAGCACCTCTGCCGCTCCCTGTCGTTCCGCTTTGCCCTCGCCGCCTCCTCGCGCATCGCGTTGGCCTGCTCCCTGAGGTCTGCCACGTGGCCCTCCTTCGTGCACTCCGCGCACCAGCCGTTCGCCCTGTTCAGCGGCTTGAACGTCGTGCGCCCGCACTTCGGGCACATCCAGCGCTGGCGGAGCGATATTCCGCATCTGCGCGCCTGCCACTTGACCGCGTCGGTGCTGCGGCCCAGCGCCTTGGCTATCTCCCTGGCTCCGTCGCCGGCGTGCTCTTCGAGGTACTTGAGTTCACGTGTCGACCACTGCCTCATCGCGCCTGCTTCTCGCCTTTCTGCTCGCTTTCCCGGTACGCCTTGACCAGCACGTCGCACATGTGGTCGAATGCCAGCTCGCGCGGCGTTTTGGGCTTTTCTGCCTGCTGCTTGGTGGGCGTCTGCTGTTCGGCCATTTAGGCCACCGTCCTGTTCTCCGTAAGTCCAAGCAGGTAGTCTGCGGAGCAATGGAAAAGCTTCGTCATGGCTACGAGCTTCGAGCCGGGGATTTCACCGCCACTTTCGTAGCTAGCAACAGTGGCGCGGCTTTTGAGTCCGAGCTTCGTTGCCAAATCTTCTTGGCTAAGACCGATTCGAACTCGCTCGCTTGCGATCGGGTTCATATGCACCTCCATTTCACTATTTGTGAACTTCACAAATAGTGAATATAGAAGAACTTCTGACCTTTTGCAAGTAAGGAATTCACTATTTGTAAATTTTTTTGTACAATGTGCCTATAGAAGCAAGGAGGGCACAGTGGGCACGCAATTCCGTCTCAAGGAAACAAGACTCAAGTATGGGAAGAAGCAGCCCGAAGTGGCCGCTGTTCTCGGTATAGGTGTTCCCGCTTACTCGATGATGGAAAGCGGGCAACGCGAAATCAATGGATCAAAGCTCATAAAGCTTGCAAGGTATTACGAATGCTCCGTTGACGAACTATTGGGTACGGGGCCTTGGGATACTGGCGAACGGAAGGAATAACACATGGGAATGTTCAACAAAAGCGCCGCTAAGAAGATGGCTAGCGATGCGGACGAGTTCATCGTGAGCGACGGGAAGGTTCACGCCCTCGTGTTCCAGGTCGCGGGCAAGGCCATGTATTCGACCGCCACGCAGCTTGAGGACAAGGTTACCGAGCGCATCGACGGAACGTTGTCGCGCATCCAGGACAAAGGTTGTCAAGTCGTTGATGTCAAGATGGCCGTCAGCGCCAACACGCGCGACAGCGACATGATGCTGTACTCGTTTACCATCTTATATAGGTAAAGAAAAAAAGAAGCCCCACGGGGTCACAGCGTTGCAGCGCTACCCGTGGGGCTTTCCACAGAACCTCTGAAAGGAGGCCGTTTCATATTATGCCAAAAACAGCGGTGATATACGCCCGCTTTTCATGCAACAAGCAGCGCGAGGCCTCGATAGACGACCAGCTGCGCGTGTGCCGCGACTGGTGCAAACGCGAGGGCTATGCCATCGCCGCCGAGTACTGCGACTACGCCATATCGGGCCGCACCGACGACCGCCCCGAGTTCCAGCGGATGATAGCCAACGCCGGCGAGAGCGAGATCGTGCTCGTCTACATGATGGACCGCTTCAGCCGCGGCGAGTACGACGCGCCGATATACAAGCGCGAGCTCGCCACGCACGGCGTCAAGCTGGTCTCGGCGCTCGAGCAGATACCCGACAGCCCGGAGGGCATCATCTACGAGAAGCTGCTCGAGGGGCTCGCCGCCTGCGAGTCGAGGAAGACGGCGATACGCACGAAGCGAGGCATGGAGGGCAACGCCCTGAAGTGCAAGACGAACGGCGTGCGCATCTTCGGATACCGCAGGAACGGGGACGACGAGTACGAGGTCGACGAGGCGCAGGCGGCGTGGGTGCGCGAGGCCTTCGCGCTGAGGCTTGAGCGCATGTCCATGAACGCGATAGCGCGCGAGTTCGCGCGGCGCGGCCTCAGGACGCGCAAGGGCAACCCGTGCGGCCAGGCGATGGTGCAGCAGATGCTGCGCGACCGAAGGTACACGGGCAGGTACGAGTGGGGAGGCATCGTCCGCGAGGGCGGGATGCCGCAGATCGTGGACGAGGTGACGTTCATGGAGGTCCAGGGAATCAAGTGCCGCAAGCAGCGCTCGAGCGAGAACTGGGGCGACTTCGCCCTCGCGGGGGCGGCGCTGTGCGCGGAATGCGGCAGGAACCTGCAGGGCGTGAGCGGCAGGGGCCGCAACAACGTGAAGTACGAGTACTACAGCTGCCCGGGGTCGTGCGTCCGCAACATCAGGCGCGAGGAGCTCGAGGGCTCCATAGCCTCGGCGCTGAGGGAGCTGCTGGGCGACCGCGGCGAGGCGCTGCAGATAGCCAACATGGTAGCGGAGCGCGCGGACACTGCCGAGGTGAGAGCGCGCCGCAGGCAGGCGGAGGACTCGCTCAGGGCCGCGGAGAGGGGCCTGAGGAACATCCTCAACGCCATCGAGCAGGGCGTGATAGCGCCGGGCGTGAACGAGCGCATAGCCGAGCTCGAGGAGCAGCAGGCGCGCGCGAGGTACGACCTCGAGGCCATCACGGACGAGCGGATAGACCCGGAGCGCTTCGCCGACTTCCTGCAGTGCGGGACGGCGCTCGACGACGCGACGCTGCTGAAGGCGTTCGTGTGGCAGGCTGTCGTCTCGGAGGACGAGATACTGGTCACGCTGAACTACGACAAGAAGGGCGAACCCGCCAGATTGGACATCCAGCGGGTTCGAGCAAAATTGGAATGGTGCCCCATGTTGGATTCGAACCAACGGCCTTCTGCTCCGGAGGCAGACGCTCTAATCCCCTGAGCTAATAGGGCCAACGTTTGGCATTATACCCAAGTGCACCTCGGGCTATCAAAATAAAAGAAAAAGCTTTGCAATTACGTGGGAGACGCGGCGCAACGGCCCACTTTAGAAGGCAAAAGCGAGTCAGATAGTATAAACTCTCATGCACCATATATACACGGCTCGCGATGCGGGCCGTTTTTGCAAAAGTTATCCATCGAGGTGAGAGGCACACCATGATTGCAATTTTAAAGCAGAGCGCCAGCGACGAGGCCGTCGGCCATATCGTCAGCTGGATTGAGAAAAAGGGCCTGAAGACCGATGTCTCGCGCGGCGAGAACGAGACGATCATCGGCCTGGTGGGCGATACGACCAAGATCGACCCGTTCCTGCTCGAGTCCATGGATGTCGTCGAGCGCGTGCAGCGCGTCTCCGAGCCGTTCAAGCGCGCCAACCGCAAGTTCCACCCCGAGGACTCCGTCATCGACTGCGGCCACGGCGTCAAGATCGGCGGCGACCAGTTCCAGGTCATCGCCGGTCCCTGCTCCGTCGAGGGCGAGAACCTCATCCGCATCGCCCGCCGCGTGAAGGCCGCCGGCGCCACGATGCTGCGCGGCGGTGCTTACAAGCCCCGCACCTCCCCCTACGCCTACCAGGGCATGGGCCCCGCCGGCCTCGACCTGCTGTGCGAGGCGTCTGTCGAGCTCGACATGCCGATCGTCACCGAGATCATGGACCCACGCGACGTGCAGGTCTTCTTGGACAAGAAGATTGACGTCATGCAGATCGGCGCCCGCAACGCCCAGAATTTCCCCCTGCTCAAGGAGGTCGGCAAGACCCAGACCCCGATTCTGCTCAAGCGCGGCATGTCCGGCACGATCGATGAGCTGCTTATGGCAGCCGAGTACATCATGAGCGAGGGCAACGACAACGTCATCCTGTGCGAGCGCGGTATCCGCACCTTCGAGACCCGTACCCGCAATACCTTCGACCTCAACGCCGTGCCGGTGCTGCACCACCTGTCGCACCTGCCCGTCGTCGCCGACCCCAGCCACGCCACCGGCTACACCCGCTACGTTGAGCCCATGGCGCTCGCCGCGACCGCCTGCGGTGCCAACGGCCTGGAGATCGAGGTCCACGACGAGCCGAGCCGCGCCTGGTCCGACGGCGCCCAGGCCCTCACCCCCGATCAATTCGACGACACCATGCGCCGCATCCGAGCCATCCGCGAGGTTGTCTGCCAAGAGACCATGGAGTAACCCATGGGTACGGTGAGAAACGCGCGCGTTAACCAGGGCGGCCCCAAGTGCGCCGGTATCGTCGGCCTGGGCCTCATCGGCGGTAGCTTTGCCCGCGGCTATGCACAGGCGGGCGTCCGCGTGCTGGCCTGGGACCCCGATGACGATGTCATGACGGCCGCCAGCATGGGCACTGTCGCCGGAGAGCTCAACAACAAGACACTCGGCGAATGCGACATCATCGTCCTGGCCTGCTACCCCGAGGCCTGCATCGAGTGGCTCGAGGCGCATGCACAGGCACTCGCCGACGCCACCGACACCGACGCCATCATGGGTCCTGTGGTGATCGACACCGTGGGCGTCAAGGGCATTGTGTGTGAGCGGGCCTTTGAGCTTGCCCGCGAGCACGGCTTTTACTTTGTGGGCGCGCACCCCATGGCGGGCACGCAGTACTCGGGCTATGCGCACTCCCGCGCCGACCTGTTCCAGGGCGCGCCGCTCGTGCTCGTGCCGCCCGCAGTGGACGATGCGCTCAAGCTGGAGCTTTTGGGCCAGGTGCGCGAGATGGTGCGCCCCTTGGGCTTTGGCAAGTTCAGCGTGACCAGCGCCGCCGAGCACGACCGCGTCATCGCCTTCACGAGCCAGCTTGCGCACGTGGTATCCAACGCCTACGTAAAGAGTCCGACCGCCCAGGTCCACCACGGCTTTTCGGCCGGTAGCTACCGCGATCTCACCCGCGTGGCGCACCTCAACCCGCAAATGTGGTCCGAGCTCATGATCGACGACGCCAACGCGCTCGCCTTCGAGATCGACCATCTGATCGAGTCGCTTGGCGCCTACAGCCGCGCCCTTAAGGACCGCGACCAGCGCTATCTGGAGAATCTCCTTGCCGAGGGCGACCGCATTAAGCGCGCGCTCGACGACGAGGCCTCCCACTAGACCACCTATCACGCCAGGTCGAAAGGACCGAAGCTTATGGCGATTACCATCGATATCGACACCGCACGCCCCTACCAGGTGCATGTAGGCACGTTTTTGCTGGAGCAGGCGGGACCGCTCGTGCGCGCCACTGCCGGCGGCACCAAGGCCGTCATCGTGACGGACACTAACGTGGGCCCGCTCTACCAGATGCCAGTTAAGCAGAGTCTGGAGGCATCAGGCTACGAGGTGAGCATCTGCACCTTCGAGGCCGGCGAGGCCCATAAGCGCGCCGAAACCTATGTTGCCATTTTGGAGTTTGTGGCCGAGCACGAGCTTTCGCGCTCCGACATGATCGTGGCGCTCGGCGGCGGCGTCGTGGGCGACGTGGCCGGCTTTGTGGCCGCCACCTACATGCGTGGCTGCAAGTTTGTGCAGATCCCCACGAGCCTGCTCGCCATGGTGGACTCGTCGGTGGGCGGCAAGACGGCCATCGACCTGGCCGCCGGCAAAAATCTCGCCGGTGCCTTTTGGCAGCCGAGCGTGGTTATCGCCGACGTGGGATGCCTTGCCACCCTAACGCCTGAGCAGTTCGCCGACGGCTGCGGCGAGGTCGTCAAGCACGCCGTGATCGCCGACCCCGAGCTCTTCGCCGAGTTGGAGAAAACCCCGCTCACGCTGGAGCTGCTCAACCGCGATGTGGCCCGCGTAGCACTCATCATCGCCCGCAATATCGACATCAAACGCGCCGTGGTCGTCGCCGACGAGCGCGAAACCAACCAGCGAAAGCTCCTCAACTTTGGACACAGCGCCGGACATGCCGTCGAGGCCTGCGAGAACTTTGAGCTGGGGCACGGCAACTGCGTTTCGATCGGCATGGGCATCATCACGCGCGCCGCGGCCTTGCACGGCATTTGCGACGCCGAACTTCCCGCTCGCATCGAGGAGCTCTGCGCGCGCCACGGCCTCAAGACCCGCTGCAGGCTTTCGGCCGACGCCGTCTTTGCCGAGGCACTCCACGACAAAAAGCGCGCCGGTGACACTATCGACCTGGTAATTCCGCACGACATTGGCCGTTGCAGCATCGACCGCACGCCGCTTTCCACTTTCCACGAACTCATTGCCGAGGGCCTCGGCCAGAAGGGAGACGCATCCGCATGCTAGCCCGCATCACCCCGTCCCCGCTCAAGGGCACCGTTCCCGCCATCGCGTCCAAGTCGATGGCGCATCGCCTGATCATCTGCGCTGCGCTTGCCAACGGCGAGACGCACGTCACCTGCAACACCACCTGCGCCGATATCGAGGCCACGGTGCGCTGTCTCACGGCCCTGGGCGCTCGCATCGAGACCGTCGAGGACGGCTTCCAGGTCCACCCCACCATGAAGAGTGTTGAGTTTGGCCTGCTCAAGGCCCTTGCCGGCGGCACGCTTGACTGCGGCGAAAGCGGCTCCACGCTGCGCTTTATGCTGCCCGTCGCCTGCGCGCTGGGTGCGAATGCCACCTTCGTGGGCAAGGGCCGCCTGGGCGCCCGCCCACTCTCCCCGCTCTCGGACGAGATCATTGCCGCCGGTTGTGACCTGCAGGGCCTGGGCGGCTTTCCGCTCAAGACGAGCGGCCGCATGCGCCCGGGCACCTTTGTGCTTCCGGGCAACGTAAGCTCGCAGTACATCTCGGGCCTGCTGCTGGCAGCCCCGTTGCTCGCCCAGCCCTCCTGCGTGCAGGTGACCGGCCTCATTGAGAGCCGCCCCTACATCAACCTGACAATCCAGGCCATGAAGGCCTTTGGTGTCGAGGTCAACGTCGAGCGTATTCCGGCCAAGGACGGCCAGCCCGAGGTCACGAACTTCCGCGTAAACAGCGGATCGTACCGCACGCCCGGCAGCGTAGCCGTCGAGGGAGACTGGTCCAACGCCGCCTTTTGGCTGTGCGCCGGCGCCATCGGCACCGACCCCATCACCGTCGAGGGCGTGTCGCTGAGCTCCGCACAGGGCGACCGCAACGTGCTCGCCGCGCTTTCGCGCTTTGGTGCCCGCATCGTGCGCTCCACCAACGCCGCCACCGTGCAGTCCGACAAGCTCGCCGGCTTTGAGATGAGCGCCCACGACATTCCGGACCTGGTGCCCGTCATCTCGGCCGTGGCATCGCTGGCTCAGGGCCGCACGTTCATCCGTGACTGCGCACGCCTGCGCATCAAGGAATCTGACCGTCTGGTCACCACCACCCGCGAGCTCACCGCGCTGGGAGCGCAGGTGCGCATCGCCGGTGACGACCTCATCATCAAGGGTGTCGATGCCTTCACCGGCGGCGAGGTCGATTCGCACAACGACCACCGCATCGCCATGATGGCCGCCATCGCCGCGAGCCGCGCCACCGGCGAGGTCGTGATCCACGGCGCCGAGGCCGTCAACAAGTCCTATCCCGATTTCTTCGACCACTACCGCCTACTGGGCGGCAAGGTCACGCTCGAGGAGGAATAGCATGTCCTCGACCTTTGGCAACGTCTTGCACTTAAGCATCTTCGGCCAGTCGCACTCTCCCGCTATCGGCTGCTCGCTCGATGGCATCCCGGCGGGCATCGCCGTGGACCAGGAGCAGCTGCAGGCCTTCCTCGACCGTCGCGCCCCCGGTCGCGACGAGACCGCAACCAAACGCCGCGAGGCCGACGCCGCGCATATCATCGCCGGTGTGGTCGATGGACATACCACCGGCGCGCCCATCGCCGCGATTATCGAGAACACCAACACGCGCTCCAAGGATTACTCCGAGCTGCGCCGCAAGCCCCGTCCCGGACACGCGGACTTCCCTGCGCGCGTGAAGTATCACAACATGCACGATGTCGCTGGTGGCGGGCATTTTTCCGGCCGCCTAACGGCCCCCTTATGCATCGCCGGCGGCATTGCACTGCAGGTACTCGAGGCCCGCGGCATTCAGGTCATGGCGCACGTCGCGCAGATCGGCGGCATCTCCGACCTGCCGATGGACGATATGGTCTATCGCGAGGCCGACCGCAAGGCGATCCTTACGAACAATCTGCCGTGCATTGACGCCGCCGCAGCCGGCCGCATGCGCGAGGAGATTCTGGCCGCGCGCGACGAGCTCGACAGCATCGGCGGCATCGTGGAGTGCGGCATTTACGGGCTTCCCGCGGGCATCGGCGACCCCATGTTCGACGGCATCGAGAACCGCATCGCTCAAATCGCGTTCGGGATTCCCGCCGTAAAGGGCGTGGAGTTTGGCATGGGCTTTGCCGTGGCCGCCATGCGCGGCAGCGAGAACAACGATCCGTATCGCATCGACGCCGAGACCGGCGAGATCGAGGTCGAATCCAACAACGCCGGCGGCATCCTGGGCGGTATTTCGACCGGCGCGCCCGTCATGTGGCGCATGGCCGTAAAGCCGACGCCCTCAATTGGCCGCGAGCAGCAGACCGTAGACATGGACGCCATGGAAAATGCCGAGCTCTCGGTCCAAGGCCGTCACGATCCCTGCATCGTCCCCCGAGCCGTCCCCGTAGCCGAAGCAGCCGCGGCGCTCGCCATCTGGGACGCCCTCCTCGAGGACGCCGCCCAGCTCTAACCCGACTCACCTGGGTTGCCTGTCAACTCAGCCGTTACGTGAAAGGGGCCTCCATGGACCTTGCTGACATCCGCCAGGCCATCGATGGCATCGACACCACGCTCCTCAACAGTTTTATCGAGCGCATGGACATTGCCACCGAGGTCGCCAAGTCAAAAATCGAGATGGGCAAGGCCGTCTTCGACCCCGCCCGCGAGCGCTCCAAGCTCAACAACCTCGCCAGCCGCGCGCCCGAGCGCTACGAGGCACAGACCATCGCCCTGTTCCGTCTCCTCATGAGCATGAGCAAGGCCGAGCAGCAGCGCTACATCAACGAGCTCAAGGGCATCACCATCTCGCAAAAGGCCCACGCCACGGCTGCAGCCTTTGACACGCCCTTCCCTCAAACGGCCACCGTTGCCTGCCAGGGCGTGGAAGGTGCCTATAGCCAGATCGCCGCGTGCAAACTCTTCGACGTGCCCGACATCGCGTTCTTTGAGACCTTTGAGGGCGTCATGCGAGCCGTGCGCGACGGGTTCTGCGAGTTTGGCGTGCTGCCCATCGAGAACTCCACCGCCGGATCGGTCAACGCCGTCTACGACCTGCTCGCCCAGTTCGACTTTCACATCGTGCGCTCGCTTCGCCTCAAGATCGACCACAACTTGCTCGTCAAGCCCGGCACCAAGCTCGCGGACGTGCGCGAGGTCTACAGCCACGGCCAAGCCATTGCCCAGTGTGCCGGCTTTATCGAGTCCCACGGCCTGCACGCCACCAAGTACCCCAACACTGCCATGTCGGCCGAGATGGTCGCCAACTCCGAGCGCACCGACGTCGCCGCCATCGCCTCGCGCAGCTGTGCCACGCTGTATGGCCTCGAGGTGCTGGAGCCCAATATCCAAGACTCGGACAACAACTACACGCGCTTTGTCGTCATCAGCCGCGAGCCGCGCGTCTACCCCGGCGCTAATCGCACCTCGCTCATGATCACCACGGCCAACGAGCCGGGCGCCCTCTATCGCGTGCTCGAGCGCTTCTACGCACTCAACATCAACCTCATCAAGCTCGAGAGCCGCCCCATCCCCGGCCGCGACTTTGAGTTTATGTTCTACTTTGATCTGGACTGCCCCTTTGGCAGCAAGGCCCTCGACGACCTGCTCGATTCCATCGACGACGTGTGCGAGAGCTTTACCTACTTTGGCAGCTACACGGAGGTGCTCTAGATGACCGATACCGCCGCAACCCGCCCCTACGGTGTGCTGGGCCGCGTGCTGGGCCACAGCTACACCCCGACCATCTACAAAGAGCTCGCTGGGCTCGATTACGTGCGATTTGAGCGCGAGCCCGAGGACCTCGCGGCCTTTATGACGGGCGACGAATGGGAGGGTACCAACGTGACCATCCCCTACAAGCGCGCCGTCATGGAGTACCTGGACGAGCTGAGCCCGCTCGCCGAGCGCATGGGCAACGTCAACACCATCACACGCCTACCTGGCGGTCGCCTGCGCGGCGACAACACCGACTACTTTGGTTTTCAGTGCCTTGTCGAGGAGCTGGGGCTTGAGGTCGCCGGCAAGAAGACTCTCGTGCTCGGAGCCACTGGCGGTGCAGGCACCACGGCAAGTATGGTGCTGGGAGATCTGGGCGCCATCGTTGTGCCCGTGGGTCGCACGAGCGAGGTCAACTACGGCAATATCGCGCAGCAGTCCGACGCCGCCCTGCTCGTCAACTGCACGCCTGCCGGCATGTTCCCCCACTGCCCCGACGCGCCTTGCACGCTCGAAGGGCTCGATGCGCTCGAAGGCGTTATCGACATTGTCTACAACCCCGCCCGCACGGGACTCATGCTCGAGGCCGAGCGCCGCGGTATCCCCTGCATCGGCGGTCTGCTGATGCTCGTGGCCCAGGCGGCACAGGCCGTCGAGCGCTATACCGGCCAGGTCACCCCGCGCGAGCGCATCCTGGACGTAACGGAGCGCCTGTCGCGCCATGAGCAGAACATCGCCCTGATTGGCATGCCTGGCTCGGGCAAGACCCGCGTGGGCGAGCAGATCGCTCAGCTCACGGGCCGCGAGCACATCGACCTCGATCGCGCCCTCGAGGAGCGCCTGGGCATGCCATGCGCCGACTTTATCGTCAAGTGCGGCGAGGCGGCCTTCCGCGAGCAGGAGACGGCAGCGCTGACCGACATCTCCAAGCGCAGCGGCTTGGTTCTCTCCACCGGCGGCGGCGTGGTTACGCGCGACGAGAACTACCCTCTGCTGCACCAAAACAGCCAAATCGTGATGCTCAACCGCAAGCTCGACGAGCTCGCCCACAAGGGCCGCCCCATCACCGCGCGCGACGGCATCGACAAGCTGGCCGAGCAGCGTATGCCGCGCTACCGCGCCTGGGCCGACTACATCATCGACTCACGCGACTGCGCCGCCAACACCGCCCATGCCCTCCTCGACACCCTCCCACCCGCTCTCTAACCAAAACCACCACAAAGGAGACAGGCACCTTTGTGGTGGTTTTTCAACCGCAAAGGAAGCAACCATGAAAGCACTCGTCATTAACGGCCCCAACCTCAACATGCTCGGCATTCGCGAGCCGGGCATCTACGGCAGTGACAACTACGACCGCTTAGTGCAGATCTGCCAGGAAGCGGGCGCCGCACAGGGCTTCGAAGAAGTCGAGGTCTTCCAGTCTAACCACGAGGGCACCATCGTCGACAAGATCCAGGAGGCCTACGGCAAGGTCGACGGCATCGTCATCAACCCGGCGGCCTACACGCACACAAGCGTCGCGATCCTCGACGCACTCAAGGCCGTCGCCATCCCGGCTGTGGAGGTCCACATCAGCGCCGTAGAGACGCGCGAGGACTTCCGCCAGGTAAGCTACGCCCGCCTGGCCTGCTTCGCCACCATCACCGGCGAGGGCCTGAAGGGCTACGCCCACGCGTTGGAGCTGCTGAAAGAGCATCTCGAAAAGTAAAATGCCAACCCCAACAAACAGCAGCGGCTTGCTCGCGCTCGGCTCCAGCAACACACAAGATGAAAAAAGCCCAGACCACCAAGCGGTCTGGGCTTAATAAACGATGGTGCTCCATGGCGGATTCGAACCGTCGACCTTGGGATTAGAAGTCCCCTGCTCTATCCAACTGAGCTAATGGAGCAAATAACCGCACGCCCAAGCAAGCACAAGCCTGTCAGGCGCAAGTAATTATAACCTAGTTGAACTGCTCGCGGTACGCCTTGCAGACCTCATCGACCGGGCCGTCCATGCGAAGGTCACCCTTCTCAATCCAAACGGCACGCTGGCAGATGCGCTCAACCTGCTCCATAGAGTGCGAAACGAACAGAACCGTCACGTCGCCGCTCTGGATAAAGTGCTGGATGCGGGCCTCACACTTTTGCTGGAAGAACACATCACCGACGGACAGCGTCTCGTCAACGATCAGAATATCGGGCTCGGTAATCGTCGCGATTGCAAAGGCGATACGCGCCACCATGCCCGAAGAGAAGTTCTTAAGCGGCATATCGACAAAGTTCTGCAGCTCAGCGAACTCGATAATGCCGTCAAAGTTGGCGTCGATGAACTCCTTGGTATAGCCGAGCAGGGCGCCGTTCAGATAGATGTTCTCGCGGGCGGTCAGCTCGGGGTCAAAGCCGGCGCCAAGCTCAATCAGCGGCGCGATGTTACCGTGCACCTTAACGCTGCCCTCGCTAGGCTCAAGAACGCCAGCGATAATCTTGAGCATCGTAGACTTGCCGGAGCCATTGGTGCCGACCAGACCCACAACCTCGCCGCGATGAATATCAAACGAGATGTGCTTAAGCGCCCTAAACTCCTCAAAGAACAGCTCGTGCTTGGCAAGCTTAATGAAGTACTCCTTGAGGTTGGTCAGCGACTCGGACGCCATGTTAAAGATCATGGTGACGTCGTCGACCTCGACAGCCAGAGGCTGCTCGCTGTAATCAACAACAGATTCAGTCATCACAGCACTCCTTAGATGTAGAGGATAAATTTGCGCTCGGACTTATGGAACACGGTATAGCCAATAATAAGCGCAAGAACCGCCCAAGCGACGCACATACCAAACGTCATAAGCGAGGGCGTAGTCTGGAACAGGAAGATATCGCGCATAAACTGCAGGTAGTTGAACATGGGGTTCGCATACATCAAGATACGCACGAGATGCGGCATTTGCGCAATATAGTCAGTCGTCCAGAAGATGGGCGTAATGTAAGTCCACGCCGTAATGACGACGCTCCACAGATGCATAACGTCGCGGAAGAAGACCGTAAGGGCAGAGAGCATCATGCCCAGGCCCATGCAGAAGCACATAAGCAGCAGCAGGCAAACCGGCAACAGAATCAGGTGCCAAGAAGGCATAACGCGGAACCACAGCATGACGATGGCGACGGCGACCAGCGAGAAGGCAAAGTTGACCAGCGAGAAGAGCACCTTCTGCACCGGGAAAACCCAGCGGTGCACCTTAACCTTCTTGAGCAGAGGGGCAGCGCCCACGATCGACGTCAGGGCCTGGTTAGTAGACTCAGACATGACGGCAAAGGTGATGTTACCCACGATCAAGTACAGCGGGTACATCTCGGGCGTCATTGAGCCATTGCGGCCCTGGCCAAAAATCGTCGAGAACACGATGGCCATGACGATCATCATCAGCAGCGGGTTGAGCACCGACCATGCGACGCCCAGAACGCTACGGCGATACTTGATCTTAAAATCCTTGGTAACCAGCTGACGAAGGATAAACGCGTCCTTCTCAAATTCGTTCTTAGCAAACGTCGCAGGCAGACTGCGAGTTTCTTGTTGCTTTGTCTGATCCGACACGGATGCAACTCCTTTACTCGTAATCGTTGACAAACGAACAGTATAGACCCGACGGCCATGCAAACGATTCGCGCAACAAAACTGGAGAACTAACCCACATCTTAGGATGCCAGGCCCAAACGGCTATACTTTCTAGGATTGAATGTATAAGGAGCATTAAGTGAATTCTGAATCCATCGCCGTCATCATCCCTTGCTACAACGAAGCGCTCACGATCGGCAAAGTCATCGACGACTTTCACCGCGAGCTTCCGCAGGCGACGGTCTATGTCTATGACAACAACTCGTCGGACGATACCTCACGCATTGCCACCGAGCACGGCGCCACAGTCCGCTTTGAGCCCCGTCAGGGAAAGGGCAACGTGTGCCGCCAGATGTTTCGCGATATCGACGCCGATTGCTACCTGATGGTCGACGGAGACGACACCTACCCCGCCGAGGCGGCCAAGGCCCTCTGCGAGCCCATCCTTAACGACACGGCCGACATGACCGTAGGCGATCGCCTTTCCAACGGCACCTACGCCGAGGAGAACAAGCGTGCCTTCCACGGCTTTGGCAATAATCTGGTCCGCGCCATGATCAAGTGGATCTATGGCTACAGCTTCGATGATGTCATGACCGGCTACCGCGCCATGAGCCGTCCGTTCGTTAAAACCTTCCCTGTGCTTTCCGAGGGCTTCCAGATCGAAACCGAGCTCTCGATCCACGCCGTCGACCACCGCTGGCGCATCAAAGACGTGCCCATCGAGTACCGCGACCGTCCGGAAGGCTCCGAGTCCAAGCTCAATACCGTGAGCGACGGCATTAAAGTCGTTGCGATGATCGGCACGCTGTTCAAGGACTACCGCCCGCTGAAGTTCTTCAGCCTCGTCGCGCTTCTATTCGCGATTATCGGCCTGGTTTTGGGCATTCCTATCTTTGTTGAGTACTTTCAGACCGGCCTGGTCCCGCGTTTCCCCACTGCCATGCTTGCTGCATCGTGTATGTTCCTCTGTGGTCTGAGCCTTGCAACCGGATTCATCCTGGATTCTGTGGCAAAGGTCGAAAAAAAGCAGTGGGAGGTCAACGTGTACAGCAAATACGCCTACGATGACCAGCCCGGCAAGTCCGCCACCGAGACAAGCGAGAGGTAGATCTTCCGCAGAATACTATTGGCACCACTGCGCAGATAGCCACCAACAAGAAAAGCCGCCGTTAACAAGCGGCGGCTTTTACTCTCGAAAAGTTAATAGCGGCTAGAGCGTCTTGAGGTACTCCCCCAGCTCTTCCTCCCAGTCGGGCATGTGGAACCCGACCGACTCGAGCCTGGAAAGGTCGAGCGCGGAGTGGACCGGGCGCGGGGCGACGGGACCGGCGGCGCTCGCGTAGTAGTCGGCGGTCGAAACCGGCACGACCCTGTCGCCGTTGCCGTTGGCGGCCCCGAAGACGGCGCGGGCGATGTCGGCCCAGGACCTCACGGCGCCGGAGCCCGTGCAGTTATAGGTGCCGTAGGGGGCGTGCGTCCCCAGCACGTGGAAGATGGCCTGCGCCATGTCGCGCGTGAAGGTCAGGCGTCCCAGCTGGTCGTCCACGACGGTGACCCGCTCCAACTTGTCCTCCGGATCGGCGACGCGGTCGGAGAGCCCCTTCATGGTCTTCACGAAGTTGCGGCCCTCGCCGATGACCCAAGAGCTGCGCATGACGTAGTGGCGCGGGCACCCGGCCACGGCGATGTCCCCCGCCGCCTTGGTCTGCCCGTAGACGGACAGCGGGCTGAACGGCTCGTCCTCGTCGTGGACCTCGGCCGTGCCGTCGAAGACGTAGTCGGAGGACACGTGGACGAGGGTGATCCCGTGCCCGGCGCAGGCGCGGGCGAGGAGCGCCGGCCCGGTGGCGTTGGCCTTCCAGGCGATGGCGCGGCCCTCGAGGGTCTCCGCTTTATCCACGGCCGTGTAGGCGCCGCAGTTGATCACGGTGCCGTAGAGCGACCAGTCGTATTTTGAGTAGGCCGCCGGGTCGGACATGTCGAAGGTGTCGATGTCGCAGAAGTCGAAGCTGCCGGCGAGGCCGCGCTCCTCGGCGAGCGCGCGGACCGCACGGCCCAGCTGGCCGTTGCAGCCGGTGACGAGGGTGCGCTTCGGCGCCATGGGGATGACGTCCTTGAGGTACGGGTGGTTCAGGTCCGCCTCAGAGACGGTGGCCTGGTCCAGCGGGATGGGCCACTGAATGTTGAGCTCGGGGTCGGCCAGGTTCACGAAGGTGTAGGTCTTCTTGAGCTCGAGGGACCAGTGGGCGTCCACCAGGTAGGTGTAGGCGGTGCCGTCCTCCAGGGCCTGGAAGGAGTTGCCCACGCCGCGCGGGACGTAGATGGCCTTGGACGGGTCGAGCGTGCAGGTGAACACCTTCCCGTAGGTGGCGCTTCCCTCGCGCAGGTCCACCCATGCGCCGAATACGCTGCCGCGGGCCACGGAGATGAACTTGTCCCAGGGCTCGGCGTGGATGCCGCGGGTGACGCCGCGGCTGTCGTTGTAGGAGATGTTGTTCTGGACGACCCTGAGATCCGGGATGCCCAGGGCGGTCATCTTGGCGCGCTGCCAGTTCTCCTTGAACCAGCCGCGCGAGTCGCCGTGGACGGCGAGGTCGACGACCTTCAGGCCCCCGATGCCGGTCTCGGCGACGGAGAGGTCCTTCTCGAATGCGATGTCTGCCATATGGGAAAAGCTCCTATCGAAGAGGTTCAGGTTGCGGGCGCC